>CAKSBP010000010.1 GCA_934438135.1 uncultured Clostridium sp.
AGAATTTTAGCTTGGCTAATTTTCCGTTCTTCGAATCCTTCGATTCGATTTACTGTTCTTTTGGGTGCATCTTTAATCAAAGATGCTGTTCTTAAAAATTTATATTCAATGAATTTTCAAGGTTGTTTCACTGTTTAGTTGTCATTGTCCTCAAATGCTTGTCTATTATATAATACTTATCATTTGTTGTCAAGCATTTTTTTAATTTATTTTTTGAAACAATCCGCTTCAAAAAATAAAAAACGGAGAAGGAGGGATTTGAACCCTCGCGCCGCGTAAGCGACCTACACCCTTAGCAGGGGCGCCTCTTCAGCCACTTGAGTACTTCTCCTCACAGTTCTGAACTGTTAATTAATATTTACTTCTATGCGTCAAACGCAAGATTTATTATAGCAGAGGTCTTATTGTGTGTCAACATCTTTTTTAATTTTTTTTTATTTTTTCATCATCACGAATAAAACTCCTGCATATATTTAGTATTTGGACTAGTTCCTTTCATATAGATTTCTTCCCTCAGAGTCAATCACAACAATGACCGGAAGCTTCTCTACAATTAATTTACGAATTGCTTCTGTTCCTAAATCATCATAAGCAATCACTTCTGACTTCATAATACATTTTGATAATAATGCTCCTGCTCCTCCAATTGCAGCAAAATAGACGCATTTATTATCTATAATAGACTGAATGACTTTCTTGCTTCGTTTTCCTTTTCCTATCATTCCCTTTAGACCTTTTTCCATTAGGAGTGGCGCGTACTTATCCATCCTACTGCTTGTTGTAGGTCCTGCTGAACCAATAACCTGACCTGGTCTGGCTGGCGTAGGACCCAAGTAATATACAATATTATTGTATAAATTAAATGGAGTTGAGTCATTGTTATTTATTGATTCAAACATTCTTTTATGTGCTGCATCTCTAGCTGTATAAATGGTTCCAGATATATAAACAAAATCGCCTGATTTTAAATTTTTTACTGTATCTTCTGTTAATGGTGTTGTTATATTTTTATACACAATAAGACCTCTCTCTATCTGTTATAGTTTTCTGGTAACATGTCTATTTACATGACAGCATATATTAATAGCTACAGGAAGACCTGCTATATGTGTAGGATAAGTTTCTATATTCACACCTAGTGCAGTTGTAATTCCACCCAATCCTGCAGGACCTATGTCTAGCTTGTTAATTTCCTGTAATAGTTCTTCCTCTAAATCACGTACATAAGGTATTTGAGAGTGCTGTGATAAATTTCTTGTGAGAGCCTTTTTCGATAAAAGAGCACATTTTTCAAAAGTTCCTCCGATACCTACACCCAAAACCATTGGAGGACAGGCATTAGGACCAGCTAGTTTAACCGTCTCTATAATTGCATTTTTAACACCCTCAATTCCATCTGCTGGCTTTAACATGCAGACACGGCTCATATTTTCGCTTCCAAAGCCTTTTGGAGCTACTGTAAGTTCTATTTCATCGCCTTCTACTATCTGGTAATGAATAACCCCTGGGGTATTGTCTTTTGTATTTTCACGTAAAATTGGATCCTTTACTACGGATTTTCTTAAATAACCTTCCTCATATCCCTGGCGTATTCCTTTGTTAATTGCATTTTCAATAAAACCACCTTCGATATGAACGTCCTGTCCTATTTTAGCAAATACAACTGTCATTCCAGTATCCTGACAGATTGGAATAGAATCATTCGTTGCAATATCCATATTTTCTTTTAAAGTATTCAGAATTTGTTTTCCCAAACTAGATGTTTCGTTTTGTTCAGCTTTTTTTATTGCACCAGAAACATCTTCAGACAAGGTATAGTTTGCCTGAATACACATTTCTTTAATGTTTTGCGTAATTTGCTCCGCATGAATTATTCTCATAAAATCCTCCTGTATAATCACTTTACACTTATATATAAAAACGGCTATAGCTTTCGCTATAACCATTTTTAATTCTATATTGTATTGTCTTCTGAACTGTTATCTTCTAAGCCGGAAAGCTCTGCTGCCTGTAACTCTTCTGTAATTTCATTATTACTTTCATTTAACGCAGTTTCATTATCTCTTACTTTTGCAATACTTGCAACTGTAATATCTGTACTGTTATCAATATTAATCAGTTTTACACCAGACGTAATTCTTCCGATTTCGGAAATCTGATTTACGTTCATTCGGATAATAATTCCGCCTGTTGTAATTAACATTATTTCATCGTCTTCCTTAACTGCTTTAACACCAACAACATTTCCTGTCTTTTCAGTGAGTTTATAGCACTTTACACCTTTTCCGCCTCTTCGCTGAACTGCAAACTCTGTCATTTTAGTCCGTTTTCCTAGACCAAGTTCTGAAACAAGAAGCAGATAATCTCCCTGAGTATTCATCTGCATTCCGATTACTTCATCTTCATAAGACAGATTCATGCCAATAACACCCATAGATGTTCTTCCTGTTGCACGTACGTCAGATTCATTGAAACGGATACACTGTCCCAGTTTTGTTACAAGAATAATATCTTTTTCATTATTTGTAACCTTAACTTCAATCAGTTCATCGTCTTCTTTTAAATTAATAGCCTGTAAACCTGTCTTTCTGATATTTGCATAATCCTGAACAGGAGTTTTCTTAACAATACCATTTTTTGTTGCCATGAACAAATATTTATTTTCTTTATACTTACTCATAGTAATGACAGCAGTAACCTTTTCCTCTGGAAGAAGCTGAAGCAGATTAACAATTGCTGTTCCTCTTGCTGTACGGCTTGCTTCTGGGATTTCATAAGCTTTCAGACGATATACACGTCCTTTATTGGTGAAGAATAAAACATAATGATGTGTTGTCGTCATAAACATATCCTCAATATAGTCTTCATCAATTGTCTGCATACCTTTGATACCTTTTCCACCTCTATTCTGGGCTTTAAAGTTATCAATTGTCATACGCTTAATATAGCCAAGGCTTGTCATTGCGATAAGCGTATTTTCTTTTGGAATTAAATCTTCCATGGAGATATCATATTCATCATAACCAATAGACGTTCTACGATCATCACCATACTTATCACGAATTACAAGAATTTCTTTTTTAATAACACCAAGAAGCTTTTTCTTATCATTTAAGATTGCTTTGTATTCTGTGATTTTTTTCATTAACTCTGCATGCTCATTTTCAATTTTTTCACGTTCCAGACCTGTCAGAGCACGAAGTCTCATATCAACGATTGCCTGTGACTGTACATCATCTAACGCAAAACGTTCAATTAATCTTTCTTTTGCAACTGCAGTATTTTTAGAAGAACGGATAATGCTGATTACTTCATCAATATTATCCAGAGCAATTAATAACCCTTTTAAGATATGAGCTCTTTCTTCTGCTTTATTTAAATCATACTGTGTTCTTCTTGTTACAACTTCTTCCTGGTGTAATAAATAGTAATCCAGCATCTGCAGAAGGTTCATGACAACTGGTTCATTATTTACTAATCCAAGCATAATGACTCCGAATGTATCCTGTAATTGTGTGTGCTTGTAAAGCTGGTTTAATACGACATTTGGATTTGCATCTCTTCTTAACTCAATACAGATACGCATCCCCTGTCTATCAGATTCATCTCTTAATTCTGTAATACCGTCTACTTTTTTATCCCTATGTAGTTCGGCAATTTTTTCGATTAGTCTTGCTTTGTTTACTAAATAAGGGAGTTCCGTTACTACAATTCTATTCTTACCATTTGGCATTGGTTCGATATCTGTTACGGCACGAACTCTGATTTTACCACGTCCTGTACGGTAAGCTTCTTCAATTCCTCTGGTTCCAAGAATCGTTGCACCAGTTGGAAAATCTGGTCCTTTAATAATAGTTAGAATTTCCTCAATGGAAGTATCTCTGTCTTCTTCGATTTTATTATCAATAATTTTTACAACTGCATTAATAACTTCCGTCAGGTTGTGAGGTGGTATGTTTGTTGCCATGCCAACTGCGATACCTGAGGTTCCATTTACGAGAAGATTTGGAAATCTGGATGGGAGCACAAGTGGCTCCTTCTCTGTTTCATCAAAATTCGGAATAAAGTCTACTGTGTTTTTATTGATATCAGAAAGCATTTCCATGGAAATCCTGCTTAAACGTGCTTCTGTATAACGCATTGCGGCAGCGCCGTCACCATCTACAGAGCCAAAGTTTCCATGACCATCAACTAAGGGATATCTAGTTGACCAGCTTTGTGCTAAATTTACTAATGCACCATAGATTGAGCTGTCACCATGTGGATGATATTTACCCATTGTATCACCAACAATACGGGCACACTTACGATGTGGCTTATCCGGACCATTGTTTAATTCTATCATTGCATATAAAATTCTTCGCTGTACCGGTTTTAAGCCATCCCTAACATCCGGTAGGGCTCGTGAGGCGATAACCGACATGGCATAGTCAATATATGACGTTTCCATTGTCTTTTTCAGATCAACCTCATGAACCTTGTCAAAAATATTCTCGTCCATTTAATTTCCTCCATTTGATCAATGACTCGTTACAACTCAGATTCATTAGATGTCCAAGTTCTTTACAAATTTAGCATTTGCCTCAATAAATTCACGTCTAGGCTCAACTTTGTCACCCATTAACGTATTGAAAGTTGCATCAATTTCTGCCTGCTGCTCCTCGTCATATTTTACTTTCAACAGAATACGCTTTTCTGGATCCATTGTAGTTTCCCAAAGCTGCTCTGCATCCATTTCTCCTAATCCTTTGTAACGCTGGATTTTATTATTTCCATCTCTTCCAAGTTCGGTAAGAATTCTGTTTAATTCATCATCACTATACGCATAAAAAACCTTCTGTGATCTCTCAACTTTGTAAAGTGGTGGCTGGGCAAGGTATACATATCCCATTTTAATTAAATCTGGCATAAAACGATAGAAAAATGTTAATAGTAAAGTACTAATGTGAGCACCATCAACATCGGCATCTGTCATGATAATAATTTTGTGGTATCTTAATTTATCTATATTGAAATCCTCTGAAATTCCCGTCCCAAAGGCTGTAATCATTGCCTTAATCTCATTATTTACAAGGATTTTATCCAGTCTGGATTTTTCTACATTTAGAATTTTACCTCGCAATGGAAGAATTGCCTGAGTTGCTCTTGATCTTGCAGTTTTGGCACTTCCACCAGCAGAATCTCCTTCGACAATATAGATTTCACAGTTTTCTGGATTCTTATCGGAACAGTCTGCCAATTTGCCCGGAAGACTTAATCCTTCTAAAGCTGTTTTTCTTCTGGTCAAATCTCTGGCCTTACGGGCTGCATCTCTGGCTCTTTGTGCAAGAATAGCTTTTTCACAAATTATTTTTGCAACACCTGGATTCTGTTCCAAAAAGTAAGTCAGCTGTTCTGTTACGATACTTTCTACCGCACCTCTTGCTTCACTGTTTCCAAGTTTCTGCTTGGTCTGGCCTTCAAATTGAGGTTCTCCAATTTTAATGCTGATAATTGCAGTCAGTCCTTCACGAATGTCCTCACCAGATAAATTCTGTTCATTATCTTTTAAAAATTTCTGCTTTCTTGAATAATCATTAAATGTTTTTGTAAGTGCATTTTTAAAACCTACCAGGTGAGTTCCGCCTTCTGGTGTAGTAATATTGTTTACAAAACTATAGCAGTTTTCCGTATAGGAATTATTATGCTGCATTGCAACTTCTACAAAAACATCATTCTTTTTACCTTCGCAGTAAATGATATTTTGATATAGTGCATCTTTATGACGGTTCAGATACTGAACATACTCCTTAATACCGCCCTCAGCATAGAATTCTCTTACTTTTGGCTCTTCCTCTCTTTTATCCGTAAGAATAATACGAAGTCCTTTTGTCAAGAATGCCATCTCACGAAGTCTTTGTCTTAATACATCGTAATCAAATACGGTCTCTTCAAAAATATCTTTATCCGGTAAAAATACAACTTCTGTTCCAGTATGATTTGTCTCTCCAACAACCTTTAACGGGTACATAACTTTACCACGTTCATAACGCTGTCTGTACATTTTACCTTCTCTGTGTATTGTTACTTCAAGCCATTCTGACAGAGCATTTACTACAGAAGCACCAACCCCGTGAAGTCCGCCGGAAACCTTGTATCCTCCGCCACCAAACTTTCCACCGGCATGCAATATGGTAAATACAACTTCAACTGCTGGAAGTCCTGCTTTATGATTAATCCCGACAGGAATTCCTCTTCCATTATCAATTACTCGGATGGAATTGTCTTCGTTGATTGTAACCTCAATATGATTACAATAACCAGCAAGTGCTTCATCTACTGCATTATCAACGATCTCATAAACTAAATGATGTAATCCCTTACTGGAAGTACTCCCAATATACATACCAGGTCTTTTTCTTACAGCTTCCAGACCTTCTAATATCTGAATTTGGTCAGCACCATACTCTGTACTCATTTTCATCCTCCTATTGTTTTGTTTACAACTGTTCCATTGTTAACTTTATATATCTGATCCAAAACCATCCTGTTATTTACAAACTCTTCAAGTCCGGTACAAGTAATTATGGTTTGGGTATCTTTTATACTGTCAAGCAGATAGTTCTGTCTGTTTCTATCCAGTTCAGAAAGAACATCATCCAGTAAAAGAACAGGTTTCTCACCTACTACTCTTTTTACCATTTCTATCTCTGCCAACTTTAAGGACAATGCAGAGGTTCTCTGCTGCCCTTGGGAACCAAACTTTCTAAGATCAATCCCCTTTAAAGTAAATTGAATGTCATCTCTATGTGGTCCTACACTTGTGCTTTTCAAAATCATATCTTTCTGCTGCACTGCTTTCAATCTATTCTCAAATTGATTTTCCAAAACATTTGGATCATACTGTATAAAAAGTTCTTCTTTTCCACCAGACAACCTTTTATGTATGTCAAATATAATGTCATTTAATTGTTCCACAAACTCCGCACGTCTACGGACGATTGCTTTTCCATAATGAATGAGCTGCATATCCCATATACAAAGTGTATCCAATAAATTTCCATTCAAACCTAACTGCTTGAGCAAATGGTTTCTTTGGTTTAAAATCTTGTTATATTTTGTCAGATTATGCAAATAAACCTTATCCAGCTGACATAATTCCATATCAATAAATCTTCTTCTCTCGCCGGGTCCATTTTTAATAATAGATAAATCCTCTGGAGAAAAGAAAACCATATTGGCAAGACCGATCAGCTGAGAGGATTTTTTAATCGGTATTCCATCAATCGCAATCCCCTTGGTCTTATTTCGCTTTAAATGCATATCAATTTTATGGGTAAATCCGTCTTTATCGATCAAAAGACGGATATGAGCCTCCTGCTTATCCATTTTGATAAGTTCTTTATCTTTGCTTCCTTTGTGAGACTTTGTTGTTCCACCTAAAAAGATTGCCTCCAGAATATTGGTTTTCCCCTGAGCATTATCTCCATACAGGATATTAACACCAGGTGAGAAACTAATATCCAGAGAACTGTAATTCCGAAAATCACAAAGTTCTAACGATTTTACAAACATTTGTCGCACCCATAATAAATTATTTTTTGCAAATTATTAAACATTTTGTTTTACAATTTTAACCTGAATTCCATTGTATTCGATTATATCACCATCATAGACTTTTTTGCCACGGCGTGTTTCCACTTCACCATTATATTTTACTTCACCTTCGGCAATGACGATTTTTGCATCCACACCGTTTTCTACTAGACCTGCTAACTTTAAAGCCTGACCAAGTTTGATGAAATCATCCTTAATTCCTATTGTTTCCATATTAGTTCACTCCTGCATTAAAATTTACTGGTAAGATCAAATAAATGTATGATTCCTCTTTATTTTTAATGAAACAAGGTGCTTTCGGATTGATAAGATAGATTTCTACCTCTTCATCATCTACTACTCTTAAAGCATCTATTAAAAATTTAGGATTGAACCCGATCATAATATCTTTTCCTTCTTGGGTAACATCAATTTCTTCTTTCATTGACCCTAAAGAGGATGTCATTGTTAACTGAATCTGATTATCTGTAATATTAAAAATAATTGGTTTCTTTTCAGATTCTTTTACAAGCAGGCTTGCTCGATCAATACAGCTTAAAAACTCTTTTTTATTAATTGTCAGCTTTGTTTCATAATCGCTTGAGAGCATTTGATCGATTCGATAGTATTCTCCTTCGATCAGCCGGGATACAATTTTTGTTTGATCAAATTCGAATAATACATGTTTATCGGTAAAGAAGATAGATACTTCATCTTCTATATTTCCGGATAAAACTTTGCTGATTTCATTTAAAGCTTTACCAGGCACAATAACTTTTATCGGATCAAAAGAGTCTTTTAGAATAATCTTTCGAATAGAAATACGGTGTCCATCGAGAGATACTACTTTTAATTCATTCTGGTTAATTTCAAATAATTCACCTGTCATTATTTTATTGGTTTCACTATCAGAAATAGAGAATACTGTTTGTCTAATAATTTCTTTTAATGTAAACTGTGATATTTTTACACTAAGATTTTTTTCGAGCTCAGGCAGCATAGGAAATTCTTCGCATGGTTTTCCTGAGATCTTAAATTTTGCTTTTTCACAAAGAATTGTAACTTCGTAATTATCATTTACATACAATGTAACATCACTGCCTGGAAGCTTTCGAATAATTTCAGAAAGCATCTTTGCATTAATAGCAACTGATCCTGATTCAATAATTGTACCATTTACAATGCATTCAATTCCTAGTTCCATATCATTTGCCGTAATTCGAATCGTATCATCTGCTACTGTAATTGCCAGACATTCAAGAATCGGCATTGTAGTTTTAGCAGGCACTGCTTTTAATGTTGTATTAATACTAGTTAAAAGCTCATCGCGATTGAAAATAATTTTCATTATGTTGATAACTCCTTTCAAGCAGTTATATATAGATATATATAATAGAATTTAGTAGTAGTAATAATAGAGCATGTTAAGATGTTTATAACCATTCTGAAGCCCCTAAAACAGAGCGATATGGCAATGAATAACTATCTTAACAAGCTCAGAATTGCGTGTTAACAAATGTGCATAAATTCACAAAATAAATTTGAATTCAAAGATTTAACAACAAAATCACATAGTTATACACATACTATTGAGGATTAATTTTTTTCTTCAGTATCTCAATGGTATTTTGTAAGGAGGTATCTGCTTCCATGTCGTGTTGTATTTTCATAATTCCATGTAATACCGTTGTATGGTCACGGTTACCAAGTTTCTTACCAATCTCTTTTAATGAAAGTTCAGTAAGTTCACGACAGAGATACATACATATCTGACGAGGAAATGCGATATTTCTGCTCTTTTTACTGGAAACAACATCAGAAGGCTGGATATTGAAATGATCGGAGATAATATCTGTGATCAGTTCAACTGTAATATCACGCTTATTATTAGGGGATATCAGATCCTTCAAAGCTTCTTCTGCCAGTACAACGTCTACATCCTTATTTTTCAGCCGGCTCAAAGCTACTATTTTAGTAAGGGCACCTTCTAGTTCCCTGATATTTGACTTGATATTGGTAGCAATATATTTTAACACTTCATTATCAATAGATAGCCCGTCCAATTCTTCTTTCTTCTTTAGAATTGCCATTCTGGTTTCATAGTCTGGAGACTGAATATCTACTGGTAACCCCCATTCGAAACGAGAACGCAGTCTCTCTTCTAAAGTTTCAAATTCCTTAGGAGGTTTATCACTAGATATAATAATCTGTTTCTTTGATTCATGTAATGTGTTAAACGTATGGAAAAACTCTTCCTGAGTACTTTCCTTTCCTATTATAAATTGAATATCATCGATCAAAAGAACATCAATGTTCCGGTATTTTTTTCTGAATTCAGCAATTGAAGTAGTGTCAGCTCTATTACGAATGGCTTCGATCAGTTCATTTGTAAAGGCTTCACTTGTCACGTACAGTACTTTTGCATTTGGGTTCTGGTCTAAAATATAATGTGCAATGGAATGCATCAAATGAGTTTTTCCTAATCCAACGCCCCCGTATATAAACAGCGGATTATAGACTTCAGCTGGAGCTTCTGCAACAGCCAGGGATGCAGCATGTGCAAGACTGTTGTTATTACCAACCACAAATGTATCGAATGTGTACCTAGGATTCAGAAATGGATACTTATTTTCTGTTACATATTCAGTTTTTACTACTTTTTCAGTTGGAGCTTTTGGCTGTTTGTTTTTCAGCTCACTGGCAAGTTCAAACTGAATTTCAAAACTTTCTCCAATAATTTCTTCAATTGATACCTTAAGTGGTACGCCAAATTTATTAATAATATATTTTCTGCTGTCGCCGATTTTAGTATCATTAATGGAAATTGTAATTAGATGGTCTTCAACTGAATAAACCTCCAGAGCTTGGAGCCAGGTTCTGAAAGAGACATCAGTTATACCATGTTCTACTTTAAGATATTCTAATATCTCATTCCATTTTTCACGAATTATGTCTTCCATTGTAACCTCCCAAATATAAAAAAACATACATAGTTATATATTATCTCATTTTTTTTAAATTTTCAATAATTCATTTAGTGTATCAGTGGATAAACTGGATAACCTTAAAAAGCAACTTTATTATTATAGCACTTTTAGAAGAATATTAACATAAAAACTTGTATTTATGCACATAAATCTTAAAACTATTCACATTGATGTGCATAAGTTATAAAAAGTATGAACACAGATAAAAGCTTAAAACACTACGATTTTATAAAAAACTCGTTTAAAATTTAACACACACTATAAAAGTTATCAACATTTTATCAACAACCTGTGGATAACTTTTGTATAGATGGATGTTTAAGACCTGCATAAATCATAGAGATGTGTAAATAATGTGGGCATTAGGAGAATTGTTTTATATAAAAATAAATTACTTGACGAAATGTTGTAATAATAATATAATTATGTTTGGTATTTTCAATTAAAATAGAAGAAATACGCCTACTATTTTAAATAAATAGTAGATAATTAAATGAGGAGGTGTGATGACATGAAAATGACATTCCAACCAAAAAAGAGATCAAGATCTAAAGTTCACGGTTTCAGAGCAAGAATGAGTAGTTCTAATGGTCGTAAGGTTTTAGCTAGAAGAAGAGCAAAAGGAAGAAAGCAATTATCCGCATAGGTCGCAGTTATGTGGCCTTTTCTTCTATATTTGTGGTTAGGAGATTTTGGAGTTGTCAGAATCATTAAGGAAGAATAAAGACTTTCAAAATGTTTATCGATGTGGAAAGTCTTTAGCAAACAAGTACTTAGTTATGTATGTAATTAGTAATGGGTTAGACAAGAATCGAATAGGGATATCCGTAAGTAAAAAAGTTGGTAATAGTGTTGTGAGACACAGATTAACCAGGTTAATCCGTGAAAGTTACCGTTTGAATGACCAACGCCTTAATAATGGGTATGATATAGTTGTAATTGCAAGGGCTGCATCAAAGGGAAAAAATTATTCAGAGATTAGTAGTGCGTATATGCATCTAGCAAATCTTCATAGTATTACAAGTTCCAAAAATTAGTAAAAAGAGCTGGTTAAGATATGTATATGAAAAAACTTTTGATATTTATGATAAAGTTTTATAGAAATTATCTGTCTCCTTTAAAAGGAGGGCCTACATGCAGATATACGCCAACATGCTCATTATATGCTTTACAAGCAATTGAAAAGTATGGAGCTTTAAAAGGTGGTTACTTAGCAGTAAGAAGAATACTAAGATGCCATCCATTTCATGCAGGGGGTTACGATCCTGTGCCATGATGGTATTATTTCTATATAATATTGTAACTTGTAAAGGAGGAAAAAATTGGTCAAGTCATTTTTAACACAAGATCAGGGAAAAATATTAGGTCCTTTCGTAATTCTAATGGGTTACATTTTAAATGTATTATTCATATTCCTTGAAAAGTTTGGAATTGAAAGTTCAGCATGGACCATTATTTTAATGACATTTATTATAAATGGATTAATGATTCCACTTACAATAAAACAGCAGAAAAGTTCAAAGCTGCAGTCAAGAATGGCACCCGAGTTGAATGCTATTACACAAAAGTATAAAGGTAAAACGGATCAGGAGTCTATGCTTGCACAGCAGGCAGAAACCAGAGCCGTTTATGATAAATATGGTACCAGTATGTTAAGCGGCTGCCTGCCAATGCTTATTACGTTACCAATTATGTTGGCATTGTATCGTGTAATTTACAATGTACCAGCATACGTAGAGTCCGTTAAGAATATTTATGAAAGTGTTGCTGTTGCTATTCAGGGACATGATAATTATGTTCCAATGCTTCAGGAATATTTAAGTCATATTACAATTTCTACAAAGGGCTGGGGAGACGTGTCCGAGGCACTTTCCAAAACAAATGGAAATTCAGTAAATTACATTATTGATATATTAGCAAAATTTACACCAGATCAGTGGCAGTCACTACAGGATCAGGTGCCAGGAATTGCTCAGTATGTTACACAGATTAATCATATTAATACATTCTTCGGTATGAATATTTCTGCTAATCCATCTATTACATCTATTTCAGTTATTATTCCGGTACTGGCAGTTGTAACACAGATGATAAGCAGTAAACTGATGATGGTTAATAATCCGGTGGATGATAATAATCCAGCCGCTGCTACAATGAAATCTATGAATATTGTAATGCCGTTAGTATCCGGTTTTATGGGATTAATGCTGCCAATTGGTGTAGGTTTATACTGGGTTGCAGGTTCTGTATTTAGAATTATTCAGCAGATTTTTATTAACATGTATTTTGAAAAAATGGATATTGATGAGCTTATTGAGAAAAATAAAGCGAAAGCTGCTAAAAAAGCGGCTCGAAGAGGTGTTGATCCAAATCAGTCATTACAGCAGATTGCAAATCAGAGAGCAAGTTCTGTAAAGGATCTTTCTAAAGCAGTAAAAAGTAGTAATAAGAATTTATCAGAAGCGAAAGAAGTTAAGGATTATAAGAAAACAGAAAGAAGTTATGATCCAAACAGCATTAGTTCAATAGCAAATATGTTAGGTGGCAAAAAGGATTAGAGCAAGGGGGATTTCAAATGGATTGGGTTGAATTTACTGGAAAAACTGTGGACGATGCTTTAACAGAAGCATTAATATCATTGGAAACTACGAGTGATAAAGTTGAGTGGGACGTAGTGGAAAAAGAGAGTAGAGGAGTTTTAGGCTTATTCAGCAGACCAGCCAAGATCAGAGTTCGCTTAAAAGGAGAAGAGAAGCCGGTTGTTGAAGAAGTTAATGTAAAAGAAGAAATTCAGTTACAGAGAAGCTGTACCATAGATTCCAATATAGCTAAAGTCGCCAAGTCATTTTTGGAGAGTATTTTTAAAGAAATGAAAGTCACTGCAGAAATTCAGATTGATGTAAAGGAAGATAATGAACTTGATATCAATTTAATCGGTGAAGATATGGGGGTTTTGATCGGAAAGAGAGGACAAACCCTAGATTCACTGCAGTATTTAACTAGTTTAGTAGTTAATAAGGAGAGTTCTGTATATGTAAAAGTAAAATTGGATACAGAGAACTACCGAGAGAGAAGAAAAGAAACGCTGGAAAATCTAGCTAAGAATATTGCTTACAAAGTAAAGAGAAGTAAACATCCGGTATCTCTTGAACCAATGAATCCATATGAAAGAAGAATTATTCATTCTGCATTGCAGTATGATAAATTTGTGGATACACATAGTGAGGGTGACGAGCCATATCGTCGTGTTGTTGTTACATTAAAATCTAATGTAAGAGATCACGGAAATAGACATTATAATAAGAATTATTATCATTCAAATGGCAATAATTCAAGATATAGAAACAATAGTTTTAAGTCAGATAGACAGATTAGTGATAATTAGTTCTTATGAAACAGGGCCGGTAATAGAAGCGAAAGTATTATAGAGCATAGACTCTGTGTACTTTCGCTTTTTAATGTAAAAGCACAGTTGTGACTGGTAATTTCCCGGCAGATAAGAAAGGATATAATATGAAAGTAGATACAATTGCTGCAATTGCTACTGCGGTTAATAATAGTGGCATATCAATCATTCGTGTAAGTGGTGACGATGCAGTTTCCATTGTAGGTAAAATATTTTATTCGAAAAGTGGAAAACAGGAACTTGAAAAATATGATTCGCATACAATTCACTTCGGTTATATTAAAGATCAAGATAAGATTATTGATGAAGTTTTAGTAAGTATTATGCGGGCACCTCATAGTTATACAATGGAAAATATTATTGAAATTAACTGCCATGGCGGTGTACTGGTGACAAAAAAGATTCTTGAGACAGTCATTAAACATGGGGCAAGACCTGCTGAACCGGGAGAATTTACAAAGAGAGCGTTCTTAAATGGAAGAATTGATCTTAGTCAGGCAGAGGCTGTTATGGATGTTATTTCAGCAAAAAGTGAATATGCATTAGAAAGTTCTGTGAATCAGTTAAGGGGAAGTGTTCATACAAAAATTGAACAAATCAGAAAAGAACTTATAAGAAACATTGCATTTATCGAAGCAGTATTGGATGACCCAGAACACTATGAATTTGGAAGTTTTTCTGATGAATTAGAAGAAACACTGATAAAAGAAAGAGAAGAGCTGAACAGGTTATTAAAGTCAGCTGATGATGGAAAGTTTGTAAGGGAAGGAATTCAAACCGTTATTGTCGGAAAACCGAATGCAGGTAAATCCTCTTTATTAAATATGTTGGTCGGAAGTGAGAAAGCAATTGTTACCAGTGAGGCTGGAACGACAAGAGATATTATTGAACAGGTAATTCAGTTAGAAGGAATCTGTCTGAATGTGATTGATACAGCTGGAATTCGTGAAACAGATAATATTGTTGAAAAAATTGGAGTTGATCGGGCAATTGAATATATTGATCGATCTGATCTTGTATTATATGTAATTGATGCAACTACAGATTTGAATAATGATGATTATGAAATTATAGAAAAAATCAAGGACAAAAATGCAATTATCCTTTTAAATAAATCAGATTTAGAGTGTAAAATAACAAAGCAAAAGATTACACAGGAGTTGAATAAACCTGTGTTTGCCATTTCTACAAAGACGGAAAGTGGTATTATGGATCTTACCGAACACATTAAGAAGATGTTCTTTCATGGAGATTTAAATTTTAATGATCAGGTATATATCACAAATATACGTCATAAGCAGGCTTTGCTCGAGTCTTTAAGCAGTCTTAATCAGGTGCTTCAGTCTATGGCAGATCAAATGCCGGAAGATTTTCTTACAATTGATCTTATGAATGCTTATGAAAAGCTGGGAGAGATTATTGGGGAATCTGTTGATGAAGATTTAGTAAATACAATATTTTCTGAGTTTTGTATGGGAAAATAAAATATAAAGGAGACATAAGAAATGTCATATGAGTATGAAAATTATGATGTGGTAGTAGTTGGTGCGGGCCATGCAGGATGTGAAGCAGCATTAGCATGTGCAAGGCTCTCATTAAATACAGTTGTTTTTACTGTCAGTGTTGACAGTATTGCACTGATGCCATGTAACCCCAATATAGGGGGGAGTTCTAAGGGGCATCTGGTCCGTGAAATTGATGCACTGGGTGGCGAAATGGGTAAAAATATTGATAAAACATATATACAGTCTAAGATGCTGAATAAATCAAAAGGACCTGCGGTACATTCTCTTCGTGCACAGGCTGATAAACAGGATTATACAAGATCAATGCGTCATGTTCTGGAAAATACAAATAATCTGACAATCCGTCAGGATGAAGTGGTAAAACTGTTGGTAGAAAACGAACAAATTGTTGGAGTAGAAACGTATTCTGGTGCTGTCTATCGATGCAGAGCAGTTGTATTATGTACAGGTGTATATCTGAAAGCAAGATGTGTATATGGTGATGTAAGTCATCATACTGGACCAAATGGTTTATCAGCAGCGAATTATTTATCTGAATCACTCCGTGATCTTGGAATTGAATTATATCGATTTAAGACTGGTACACCTGCTAGAATTGATAAACGTTCGATTGATTTCTCTGTTATGGAAGAACAAAAGGGAGACGAGGAGATTGTTCCATTTTCTTTTACCAATAAGCCAGAGGATATTGCAAAAGATCAAATTTCATGTTGGTTAACATATACAAATGAAGAAACTCATGAAATTATACGTGAAAATCTTGATCGATCACCGCTGTATTCAGGGAATATTAAGGGCACAGGACCTCGATACTGCCCATCTATTGAAGATAAGGTAGTTCGTTTTGCGGATAAGGACAGACATCAGGTATTTATTGAACCAGAAGGCAATTACACGAATGAAATGTATATTGGAGGAATGTCATCTTCTCTTCCAGAAGATGTTCAGTATAAAATGTATCGCTCAGTAAAGGGGCTGGAAAATGCGAAAATCGTAAGAAATGCCTATGCTATTGAATATGATTGTATTAATCCAATGCAGTTAAAGCCAACTCTTGAATTTAAAAAAATCAGTGGATTGTTTAGTGGAGGTCAGTTTAATGGAAGTTCTGGATATGAAGAAGCTGCCGCACAGGGATTAATTGCTGGTATTAATGCAAGTATGAAATTACTTGGCAAGGAACAGCTTGTACTTGATCGATCACAGGCTTATATCGGTGTTTTAATTGATGATTTAGTTACGAAAGAAACACATGAACCTTATCGTATGATGACATCCAGAGCAGAGTATCGTTTGATCTTAAGACAGGATAATGCAGATTTACGATTAACTCCAATTGGCTATAAAATTGGATTAATCGATCAGGAGCGTTACGATGGCCTATTAAAGAAAGAACAGCAGATTAAAGATGAAACGAAGCGTCTTGAGAAGACAACAATTGGGGCTTCTAAAAAAGTTCAGGAAGAATTAGAGAAGCACAATAGTACACCTTTAAATTCAGGAGCAAGTCTGGCTGAACTTCTTAAAAGACCAGAACTTGATTATGAAAGTCTGAAAGAAATTGATAAAGACAGACCAGAACTTCCTAAAGATGTAACCGATCAGGTGACAATTAATATTAAATATGATGGTTATATTCAAAGGCAGTTAAGACAGGTGGAACAGTACAAGAAACTTGAAAATAAAAGAATACCAGAGGATATTGATTATGAAAGTGTAAACAGCCTTCGAATTGAAGCAAAGCAGAAACTTTCTAAGATCAGACCAATCTCAGTTGGACAGGCATCCCGAATTTCAGGGGTTTCCCCAGCAGATATCTCAGTATTGCTTGTATATCTGGAACAGTATGGAAGAAAAAGGAGTGCAAAGTAGAGTTAATGGATTTAAATTATTTGATCGATCAATTTAAGAAGCTTGAAATGGAAATTAGTGAAAAGCAAATTGATCAGCTAGTGAAATATTATAACATGCTGGTTGAAAAAAATAAGGTAATGAATCTGACTGCTATTACAGAGTGGAAGGATGTTGTATTAAAACATTTCGTTGATAGTGCTGCAGTCGGAAAGCATATCGAACTAACAACACAGTCTATTGCAGACATCGGAACAGGTGCAGGATTTCCAGGAATCCCATTAAAAATTTTATATCCAGACACAACGGTTCTTTTAGTAGATTCTTTAAATAAAAGAGTGAAGTTTTTAAATGAAGTAATTGAAGAACTGGGGATTCAAAAGATTGAAGCTGTGCATGGAAGGGCTGAAGAAATAGGTCATAATCCATTGTATAGAGAACAATTTGATCTTTGTGTTTCTAGGGCAGTTGCTAATCTTTCTACTTTATCTGAATATTGCCTGCCTGTAGTAAAAACAGGCGGATATTTTATTTCTTATAAATCAGGGAATATTCAGGAAGAAGAACAGAATGCGAAAGGTGCTGTTTTTAAGCTTGGTGGAAAAATTGATCGGGTAGATACATTTACATTACCGGATTCTGATATAGAGAGAAGTTTTGTTTTTATTGCTAAAAAATCAAAAACTTCTAAAAAATATCCACGTACTGCAGGAAAGCCTTCAAAAGAACCATTAAGTTAATTTATAATATCAATAAGTAAAGAAGGTACACCATATGATAAAACGATCAAATGGTGTACCTTCTTCTATGGTAAATAAATTTTACAGCATTCTATAAATTTTACAGGGCATTCTATTTGCGGAAGATGTTTTGTATTTAGGATTGTATCATATTCTATGGAAGGGTTAATTTCCGTATAAGAGGTAATGATTTGATCTTTCTCCGGTTCGTACTCACCTAAAATCAATTGGATATTATTATTTATATTTTTTAAAGCATTGTAAATATTTGAAGTCGTATAATTACATTGAATGCTGGAGTAGTTATACCTTGCAGAGGTGCTGCCTAGATGAGCACTTTCACAATAAGTTTGTACAATTTTTTTGGAAATAAGATTTGAATTATAAACAAAATATTCTCGAAACTTTTTTCGAATACTTCTTTTAGAGAAAGCTACATTATAAATAAATGTACCCAATACAGGAGTATCAATAATCCATTTAACGAATTTATCTTTGGCAGCAGGATATTTATTACTACTAGAGATACTATCTGGATTGACAAGTATCATGTTATTAATAAGTTGAGGCTCTATGTAGCAGGTCATAAGTGCAAAGGAGCAGCTACTTCCTGTAGCAATAATACATGTTTTCTTCTTAATAATATTTTTAATAAAATCACTAATAAGCTGTACATATAGATAACTGGTATAAGTCATTTTAGGTTTTTCTGAACGTCCGCATCCTAACAGATCGATTGTGTATACAGTATGCTGTTTTGCAAGTTCATTTGAAACCCGTTTCCATTCGTATCCGGAACTGCATGATGTTAAATCATGAATTAGTAATAGCGGGGATCCAGAACCTTTTACACTGTAGGAAATTTTACCGAATCTCCAGGTATA
Organism: uncultured Clostridium sp.; assembly: GCA_934438135.1. GTDB lineage: Bacteria > Bacillota > Clostridia > Lachnospirales > Lachnospiraceae > Clostridium_AI. The sequence goes on from CAKSBP010000010.1 coordinate 18,970, forward strand.
ATAATTTTCTGTATTGGAAAATAATAATTCTTTTGTAGTGCTTAGGACAAAGGAAAGTTTATTATATAGACAAAAACCGAGAGAAGCCAGTGCACTTAATGTAATAATATATGATGCTTTCTTTTTCAAGTGAATTCTCCTTTCTACTCAAAACTATTTATATGCAAAAGATATGTTACTAATTAATTCTATTGTAGCACAAGCCAACCAAAAAGAAAATCCAATAAAAAGTATAATTTACAAAAAAAGTATTTTACCGGTCTTACTCCACACGAATTATTAATTTTACAATTGAAATTTTTTAGTTTATAATATACTTATTGAATTTTGTGAGGGATAAAGTATGAAACTTTATAAAAACTATGAGCAGTTAATTAGTAGATTAAAATTAAATTCTGACGGTATAAAGGATATTTTAGATAAAAAGAATGATGAGATACATATATTGTTAAAAAAAATCGAATCAATTCTGGGAGAAAAAAGTGATTTAGACGAGGACGTAAAAGGAATACTATTACAGACGAAGGAATCGCTGATTTATCAGCAGAGTGATATGAGACAGTGCTATGACTATATGAAACAGTTGTTTGATAGTATGGATCAGCTTTTTAGGCTTGGAGAAGAAACACGGAAGTTTGAAAAGGATAATGAAAGAAAAACAAATATAAAGTTTCTGGAGATGCAGGAGGAGGAGAGGAAAAGAGTAGCGAGAGAACTTCATGATTCCACTGTACAGAATCTGACTGGAATTATATATAAAGCAGAAATATGTGATAAGTTATTAAGTCGAGATGTTACGAGAGTACATCTAGAACTGCAGCTTATGATTTCTTCTATAAAATCAATTATAGAAGAAATGCGGAATATTATATATGATTTGAGACCAGAGATTACTCAGAGTTATAATATAGGAGAATACATAAAGAAATGCATTGAAGAAATCAATGTACAAAATAATGCTATCCATATTTCATTAGAAGTACATGGAAAAGAGATGAAGCTAGACAGAGTTGTTTTTCAGGCAGTATTACGGGTTATCGGAGAGGCTTTGAAAAATATTGTAAGACATGCGGAGGCTTCCAGTGCTTTAGTAACTATCACTTACAATACCAGTAGCTTAATTATCAATATAAGTGACAATGGAAAAGGATTTGAAACATTAGAACAATATAGTAGAAATAAGTTTGGTTTATCTATTATGAAGGAACGAGTAGAGTTGTTGGGTGGAGATATTAAAATTTCATCAAAAGAGAATAAGGGGACGAGTATTTGGTTTGAGATACCAAACGCATATAGTGAGGATGAGGAATAATGTCTAAAATAAGTGTAGTACTTGCTGATGACCACATGATAGTGCGAGAAGGACTGAGGCAATTGTTAGAGCTGGAATATAATATCAATGTAGTAAATGAGGTAGGAGATGGACTTGAGTGTGTAAAGGCTGTCGTCGAGTTAAATCCAGATATTTTAATTTTGGACATTAATATGCCTGGTTTAGACGGCTTTGGAGTTTTAAATAAATTAAAAGATAAAGAGATAAAAACCCGTGTAATTGTGTTAACATTTTACGATCATGTTGATATGGTGGAGCGGGCAATTGACTGTGGTGCCTATGGATATATATTAAAAGAGTCTGAGTATGCAATGCTCATTAAAGCAATCAATGTCGTAATGAATGGAGAAAAATTTATTCAGCCATCTCTTGCAGCGAAACTGCGGAAACGAAATTTATTTCAGAAAACTACAGATGAGCATTTAACAAAAAGGGAATTAGAAATTATTCGTCTTGTTGTTGCAGGACAATATAATAAAGAGATTGCATTTAATCTTAATATTAGTGAAAAGACAGTTAAAAACCATATTTCCAGTATTTTTAGAAAAATTAATGTATCAGATAGAACACAGGCAGCAGTTTATGCAATAAAAAATAATCTGGTTAAAATTTAATGTATTTTACCGTAATGTTTCACGTGAAACATTACAAGTTTAATTATAGTGTAGATATAATATCAATTAAATGATATAATATCTTTGTTATAATTTTATGTTTAGAAAGGTGATTAAATGAATCGTATAATTGCAGTATCCAATCAAAAAGGTGGAGTCGGAAAGACGACAACAGCAATCAATTTATCCGCATGTTTAGCTGAAAAGGGTAAACGTGTTTTAGTTATAGATATTGATCCGCAGGGAAATACAACAAGTGGATTCGGCATGGACAAGTATAATTTAGATTATACGGTATATGAACTTATGGTAGGTGAATGTACATTAGAAGATTGTATGATTGATAATGTATATGAGCAGTTATCTATTATTCCATCTAATGTTAACCTTGCGGGAGCCGAAATTGAATTGCTTGATATAGATGAAAAAGAATATATTTTGAAAAAGCAAATTGATACAATTAAAGATAAGTTTGATTATATTATCATTGACTGTCCACCATCCCTTAATATATTAACTATTAATGCTATGACCACTGCAAATACGATTTTAGTTCCAATTCAGTGTGAGTATTATGCCTTAGAGGGGCTTTCACAGTTAATACATACGATCGATTTAGTGAAAGCAAGACTGAATCCAGACTTGAAAATCGAAGGTGTTGTGTTTACTATGTATGATGCCAGAACAAATTTATCACTTCAGGTCGTAGAAAATGTAAAAGAAAATCTGGAGCAGAATATTTATAAGGCAATTATCCCAAGAAATGTCCGTTTGGCAGAGGCACCAAGTCATGGAATACCAATAAATATTTATGAACCAAAATCAACAGGAGCAGAAGCATACCGACAGTTGGCTAACGAGGTTATAGAAAGAGAGGTATCAGATGACAGGAAAGAATAGACATGGATTAGGAAAGGGACTAGATTCTATTATTCCTACAAGAGCCAATGCAACAGTATCTGATAAAAAAGAAATGTCTAATGTTTCACGTGAAACATTAATAAATATAACAGATATTGAGCCAAATCGTGAACAGCCAAGAAGAAACTTTAATGAAGATAGTCTTCAAGAACTTGCTGAATCAATTAAGCAGTACGGAGTGGTTCAGCCGCTTATTGTTCAGAAAAAAGAGAATCATTATGAATTAATTGCTGGTGAAAGAAGATGGCGTGCTGCAAGAATCTGTGGATTAAAGCAGGTTCCTGTTATTGTAAAGAATTATACAGATAAAGAAATACTAGAAATTGCGTTAATAGAGAATATTCAACGGGAAGATTTAAATCCGATAGAAGAAGCACATGCGTATCAGAGATTAATCAGCGAATATGGAATGAAGCAGGATGAGGTCGCTGAGCGTGTAGCAAAGAGCCGAGTTGCGGTTACAAATTCTATTAGGCTTTTGAAACTTGGCGATAATGTACAGCAGATGTTGGTAGAAGAATTAATCAGCAGCGGGCATGCCAGAGCACTACTTTCTATTACAGATAAAGAAAAACAGTCAGAACTGGCAACAAAAGTTTTAGATGAAAAATTAAGCGTCAGGGAAACTGAAAAGTTAGTGAAAAGTACGTTAAATGGTAAAGATAAAGAAAAGAAAAAGAAAAATGAAGTAGAGGATTTAGTATACAAGGACTTAGAGGAAAAAGTAAAATCAGTACTTGGAACAAAAGTAAAAATAGTTCGTAAAAATAAGAACAAGGGAACTATTTCTTTAGAGTACTATTCGGATGATGATTTGGAAAGAATCATTGAACTGCTTTTATCTGTGAGTTAATATACTAAATAAGGAGATAGCATAATGAGTTTGTTTGAACAATTAGGAATAGATATGTATACCGATTATATTATTGTAGGAATGGCAGCAATAATAATCGTTCTATTTATTCTGATTATTGTTTTGTTTGCAAAAACAGCAAAACAAAGAAAGAGATTAAATAAGTTTATGGGTGGTGCGGATGCCAAAAGTCTGGAAACTCTGATTCATGACAAGCTAGAAGATATGCAGCAGACACAGGATGGAATCACAAGAGTGGAAGAAAAGGCAGCAGCAGTAGAAGAAGCATTAAAGTCTACATTTAGCAAGTCTGCAATTGTAAAATATGATGCATTTAGAGAGATGGGTGGAAAATTAAGTTTTGTGTTAGTTTTACTAAACGCGGATAATAATGGATTTATCATAAACTCTATGCATAGCAGCAGAGAAGGCTGTTTTACCTATATTAAAGAAGTTATTGGTGGTAAATCATTTGTAACTCTTGCTGACGAGGAAAAGCAGGCGTTAGATGAGGCTGTGAACAGTACAAATTATATGGAATAAGTAAAAGTAGGGTTATATATGAGGAGAAAATCAATTAATTCGGTAAAGGGCAATGAAATATTAGCAAAAGATATTTATAGCAATACAGATACAATATTGATGGCTTCCGGAATGGTGCTGAAAAAAGAGTATATAGAAAAACTAAAACAGCTTAATGTGAATTATGTATATGTAGAAGATAATTTTCCAGTGGAACAGATGGATAGTGAAACAGTGGAAAAGCGAATACATGAACAGTGTCAGACAGCAATTAGAACTGTTTATGATAAGTTCTCATACTATGGAAATGTGGAACTTAAGGAACTAAGCGATGTAGCATATAAAGTAATCGTAGAGGTTTTGAAAGAGCCAAACGTATTATATTCTGTTGAATGTGTTCGTCAGAAGCAGGAAAGCTTATATATGCATTGCTTGAATGTGTGTGCATTAGCTGTTCTGGTTGGTCTCAAAATGAAACTGCCAAGAGCATCAATTGATGATATTGCAATTGGAAGTGTTTTACATGATATCGGATATCTTTATATAGATATACCGTATTTATCAAATGGATTAATTAAGCAGCAGGATATAGATATGCAGGCAATTAAGAAGCATGTTATCTATGGATATACAGAAGTAGAGAATGAAGTATGGCTAAGTAAGAAAGCAAAAAATATTATTCTTTCCCATCATGAGTTTATTGATGGTTCTGGATATCCATTAAAATTATCTGCCGATGATTTAGATATAGAAACGAAAATTGTAACAGTATGTGATCAGTTTGATAGTCTTATTTATGGGAATATGGTTGCACAGATGAAAAATCATGAAGCAATTGAGTATATTATATCTCAAGCAGGAACTAAGTTTGATTCAAATGTAGTAGATGCATTTAAGTATTCTGTTGCAGCATATCCAAATGGTTCACAGGTTATAACGAGTGATGGAGATATTGCAGTAGTAATTGATCAAAATGTCGATTTCCCAACTAGACCAATTATAAAACTGCTGAAGAATTCAGAGGGAATTCCTTATAATCCATCTGTAGTAAAAAATTTGGTTAGTGAGTTATCGCTATTTATTGATGATATTATTGAGTAATTCATGAAAAATAGTCCTTGAATAGTGGAATAAATAAATTGAATATAAAAATCAGATGGAAAACCATTTAAGGCAATATGCTCAAATTGCTTTAAGTGGTTTTATTTATTTTGCTAAGGAAAAATCATTGACTTTTAGATTTCAATAATATAAACTAAAAATAGTTTAAAAAATAGCTAAAATTTACTTAATAATAAAAGGAGTTTACTATGGGAATTTGTTTTTTAGAGGATTCTAAGATCTTCAAATTAGATAGTTTAACTAGTACATATATGATAGGAATTGTAGATCAGGAAAATTTCCTAGGACATATTTATTATGGAAAGAAGGTTAGTGATCAGGATTTAACGTACCTTCTAAGAATTGATGAGCCGCCTTTTGTGCCTTCTGTAAATAACAGAGACAGAGGGTCTTTTTTAGATTCATTTCCAATGGAATATTCAACTTCTGGGACAGGAGATTTCAGAGAGGGATGCCTAGAGATAGAAACGGAAAATGGACCTGCGGCCATATCATTAGCTTATAAGAGACATACTATTTATAAGGGGAAAAAAGTGTTGGAGGGACTTCCAGCTACATTTGGTAAAGAAGATGAGTGTACTAGTCTGGAAATTGTCTGTGAAGACCCGGTTTATCAGGTAGAGGTTATTTTGAGCTATACTGTTTATGAAAATCTGGATGCAATTACAAGAAACGTAAAAATTGTAAATCATGGACAGAAATCCATTGCACTACGGAAAGTGATGTCGGTTTGTATAGATTTCGAGGGACTTGATTATGATGTTATGACACTGCATGGTTCCTGGGCAAGAGAACGACATATTCAGAGAAATCGTCTTGGATACGGAAAGTTTGCCACATCTTCGGTGCGTGGAGAATCCAGCCATCAGGATCATCCGTTTCTTGCACTTTTAAACCATAAGGCAGATGAAGATTACGGAGAAGTCTATGGATTTAATTTTGTTTATTCTGGAAATTTCATTGCACAGGCAGAAGGATGTCAGTTTGATACGGTAAGAGTTGTTATGGGAATTAATCCATTGAACTTTAAATGGAAGCTGGAAAATGAAGCGGCATTTCAGGCACCGGAAGTTGTAATGGTTTACTCAGATCAGGGAATTGGCAAGATGACAAGAACGTTTCACGATTTATACAGACAGCATTTAATTCGTGGAAAATATAAAGACAGTGAGCGTCCAGTGCTGATTAATAATTGGGAAGCTACGTACTTTGATTTTGATACACAGAAGTTATTGGATATTGCGAAAGAGGCATCCAGTCTAGGAATTGAAATGTTGGTTATGGATGATGGGTGGTTTGGAAAGCGGAGCAGTGATAATTGTGCATTGGGTGACTGGATTGTAAATGAAGAAAAAATTAAGGGTGGACTAAAAAATCTGGTGGATCAGGTAAATGGATACGGTATGAAGTTTGGAATCTGGTTTGAGCCAGAGATGATTTCACCGGATTCTGATTTGTATCGAAAGCATCCAGACTGGGCAATTCAGATTCCAGGAAAAGAACCAACCTTGTCTAGAAATCAATATGTACTTGATTTTTCCAGAGTAGAAATTAGGGACTATATATTTGAGCTGATGAAGGATGTATTAACCAGTGCTAATATCACTTATGTAAAATGGGATATGAACAGGCAGTTGACAGATTTGGCAAGCAGCAGGCTTCCAGCAGATCAGCAAGGAGAATTATCGCATCGATATGTGCTAGGAGTATATGATTTAATGAACCGGCTAACAAAAGAATTTCCAGATTTATTGCTGGAGAACTGCTCTGGCGGAGGAGCAAGATTTGATCCAGGAATGCTGTATTATAGTCCTCAAATCTGGTGCTCTGATGACACCGATGCTATAGAGAGATTGAGAATTCAACAGGGAACTTCTATGATTTATCCATTATCTTGCATGGGAGCTCATGTTAGCGATTGTCCGAATCATACAGTAGGAAGAGTTACACCATTTGAGACTAGAGGCTATGTTGCACTTGCAGGAACCTTTGGATATGAACTAGACGTTACAAAGATTCCACAGGAAGATCGTGATCTTATTCCGGGGCAGATTGAAATGTATCATAAATATAACAGTCTAATCCGAAGGGGAGATTATTATCGAATTGCTTCTTATGGAGATAACTGTAATTATGATTGCTGGCAGGTAACTGCCAAAGATAAATCGGAGGCACTTGTGACATTTATCCAAGTAATGGGAAGACCAAACTGGCATAGTACTAGAATTAAATTAAAAGGGTTAGATGAAGATGCTGTTTATGAATTAGAAGGAACCAAGATAAGATTATCTGGTGCAGCATTTATGTATGCAGGAATTAATATCAAAGACCTGTATGGTGATTATCAGGGAAGGCTATTACATTTGATAAGAAAATAGCTGCAGAATTACTGCAGCCTTTGATTGCGGTATTGAAGCGGAGTCATGCCAACACGTTTTTTAAACAGATTAATAAAGTGGGTAGGATTTTCAATGCCTACCTGCTGGCTGATTTCGTTGATAGAAATATTAGTGGATGATAAAAGTTCTTTTGATACAGAGATCCGTTTATTAATTAGATATTCAATTGGAGAAGTATGTATGTGTCTGGTAAACTCTCTGGAAAGAGTATATTTGCTTATTTTAAATTCAGAAGCCAGAGACTGCAGTGTATAGGATTCTTTATAGTTTTTATCAAATAGTTCTTTTATTTTTAGTAAATAGTCTGGTATTTTCAGTGCATTACTGGCAGATTTCTTTTTTTCTAAAATTAATGTTGTAATTAAGTTATTAATCAGCATGGACTGGAATAATTCATCCTGTTTGTCATGCTGGTAGCAGTTTATTATTTTTGTAATCTGATTTTGTATACTGGAGAGGGGAGAGCAGTCAAATAAAAGTGCCTGGTCTTCCTCATATAATTCATAAAGTCTGGGTAATATATTTCCATTTATATAAAGCCACTTATAGGACCAGAAGCTGGAATCAAAAATTTCAAGCTTAAAAGGAGTCTGACAATTGAGGAAAAATATAGTGTTTTGATTTAGTATGTAAACGTTATCGGAGTAAAAAACTCTGCCCTGTCCTTCGAAGGTATATAATAGAAGAAAAGAATCAAGCCTGTTCATTTTCATGTAAAATGGATATTGGACAGTTGTGGTTCCAAGGTAATTAATATGGAATAAATTTTTTTTAGCAAATTCTGAATGTTCAGGAAAAAGAAAAAAATTTTCTTTTGGAGTACTGGTAGTAGATGAACGTTTATAGGAAATAGCGTTATGGTATTCCGTTCTAAAGTCTGTCATATGTTAATCCTCCTTGATTTAATAGAAGGATTATAATTCATTTACGGTTTGAAAGCAAGCAGGATATTTTAACATTTCAATAGGAGGAAAACAATATGAAAAAAAATGTTACATTGAAGGACATCGCAGAGAGAATAGGGGTAAGTGCTGTAACTGTTTCGAAGGCATTGACAAATAAAGAAGGTGTCAGTGATGATGTCCGGAAAAAAATTAAAGAGACAGCAGATGATATGGGATATAAATATGGAAATACATTAGCTGCTGGAGGTCAGAGTGGAATTGTTGGTGTAATTGGTTCGAGTCGTTTTATGAATGAAGTAAAGGATACATTTTATTTAAAAATGTATAGGTATTTAGTTCAGGTGCTATTACGTTTTAGTTATTATAGCATTCTTGAGATTGTTTCACCGGAAAGTGAGAATGAGCAGGTACTTCCTAACTTGTTGGAAGATAAAAAGGTAGATGGAGTTATTGTATTAGGACAGTTTAGAACTGAGTATATTTCCATGTTGATGGAAAACTGCAGCAATATGGTACTTCTTGATTTTTATGATGAGAACTGTAATGCAGATGCTATTATTAGTGATTCTGTATATGGAAGTTATCGGGCAACCAACTATCTCATTAAAAATGGACATAAAAAGATTGCCTTTCTTGGAAGTCGTTTCTCAACTCATAGTATTATGGATCGTTATATTGGGTATTATAAAGCATTATTGGAAGCAGGACTTGAACTTCGAGATGAATGGGTGATTGAAGATAGGGCAAAAGAAACAGGAGAATATATTCCGTTTGTATTTCCAGCAAAGGAAAATATGCCGACGGCATTTGTATGCAGCTGTGATCAGGTATGTTATCTTCTGATTGAAAGTCTTGAGAAAATGGGATATCGAGTACCAGAAGATATTTCAGTTGTCGGATATGATAATTTTACCTATGCTGGAATTCCTGCATTGAAACTTACAACAGTTGAAGTGGACATGGAAGCTATGACAGAGCAGGCAGCAGATTTAATTATTAAGAAGATAAAGGGAGAAAAGCATTTTTGCGGGATGCGAATTGTAGAAAGTAAACTCATAATAAGGGAGTCTGTGAAGAATCTGAATTAAAATTTACCATGTTTGTTAATTAAGTTGTTTTATTCGATAGTTAATATTCACAAAAAAACTTTTTGTGAATATTAAATTATAACTATTAATAACAAAAAAGAGCAAGATGTTATGATTAATAGCAAGATACTTTGATGACATTCTGAAGTAATTAAGGTATTATAATATTAGTTAATTAATAAAGTAATTAGTAAACTAAAAATAAGTTAATTAACTTTAAAGAGCAGATTTGAATGTATTAGAGGAGGTAAAAATTATGAGAAAAACTTTGAAAAAGCTATTATGTACATCATTAGCTTTTACCCTTGCATTATCCATGGTTGGCTGCGGCAATTCAAAGGATAAGGATGTAAGTTCAAACAAAACAAAAGATTTTCCAACATTTGATTCTATCAAGTTAGGAGAGGATTACAAAGACCTTAAAGCTGATATTAAGGTACTGACTCACAGAACAGATTTAACAGATAATGTATTTAAGGATTACGTAAAAGAATTTAACAAACTTTATCCAAACATTAAGGTTGAATATGAAGGTATAACGAATTACAGTGATGATATTACAACTCGTCTTACAACAAATGACTGGGGTGATGTCTGCATGATTCCAGCATCTATTGATAAGAGTGAACTACCAAATTACTTCATATCATTTGGTGATAAAAAAACACTTGAGAAGTCTTACATAATGTTAAATAATGAATCTTTCGATGACCAGGTTTATGGTATTCCTTCTGTAGGCAATGCACAGGGAGTTATTTATAATAAAAAAGTATTTAAAGATGCGGGCATCAAAGATTTACCTAAAACTCCAGATGAATTTATTGAAGCATTACAGAAAATTAAAGATAATACAAAGGCTATTCCAATGTATACAAACTTCCATGCAGGATGGACAATGGGTGCATGGGATGCTTATATTACAGGATCTGCAACAGGTGACCCTGATTTTGCAAACAATGGACTTGTTCATGGTAAGAATCCATTTACAAAACGTGACGATGGAACTGGTCCATATGCAGTTTACTCCGTATTATACGATGCAGTTGCAAAAGGTTTAGTCGAAGATGACCCAACAACAAGTGACTGGGAAGGTTCTAAAGCGATGATGAACAAAGGTGAAATTGGTACTATGGTACTTGGTTCTTGGGCTGTTGTACAAATGCAGCAGGCTGGTAAGAATGCAAATGATATTGGATATATGCCATTCCCAATTACAATTGATGGAAAACAGTATGCTTCGGCAGGTCCTGATTATACATATGGTATTAATAAAAATATTTCCGAAGATGAACAGATTGCTTCTATGTTATATGTAAAATGGTTAACAGACGAATCCAACTTCGCATATGATCAGGGTGGTATTCCGCTTCAGGTTGGTGCTAAATATCCAGAAGTTTTATCTGCATTTCAGGATGTAACACTTGTTATCGATAACCCAGCTCCAGAGGGAGAAGAAGACTACTATAACAATGTAAACAACGACTCTGAACTTGGTTTAAATGTTGATAATGCACCTGACTGTGAAATCCTTGAACATGCATTAAAGAAAGATAAAACACTTGATCAGATTATGGATGAATGGAATCAAAAATGGACTCAGGGACAAGAAGATAATGACATTGAAATTACAGAATAGTAATTAAAATGTATGCCAATAGCTGAGCCGGAGGAGAAAATCCTCTGGCTCAAGTTAGATAGGAGGTAAATATGGACGCTGGAAGTAAAGCAGTGGTTAAAAAAGAACCCTTTAATCTGCTGAAGTGGCTGAAAAGCGGTAAGGGACAAAGAGCTACTATTATTGTATTATTTATGACTATTCCACTTTTGTTATTAATTGTATTTACATATTTACCATTTGCAAAAATGGTGCAGTTTAGTTTTTATAAGATGAAATATTTAGGACCTAGAAAGTATATAGGATGGAAGAATTACATTGACGTATTTAAAAGAGATGATATCTTTAATTCATTAAAACTAAGTTTTTATTACATGGGAGCATCCTTTGTACAGCTGGCATTGGCCTTATATTTTGCCACAATTTTAAGTTTTAAGGTAAAAGGTGGAAGTTTCTTTAAAGGAGCTATGTTCTTCCCATTTTTAGTATGTGGTATTGCAGTAGGTTATATTTTTCAATTTTTCTTCACAAGAGGATATGTATTAGACACCCTGTTATCATGGGTTGGTTTTAAGAAAGAAAGTTTGCCATATTGGCTTCAAAATACAAAAATAAATAATATCTCCTTAGCAAGCACATCGGTATGGAGATATATGGGACAAAATATGGTACTGTTTATTGGTGCGATTATGTCTGTTGATAAAGAACTTTATGAGGCAGCAGAATTGGATGGTGCAAATAAATGGCATGAGTTCAAATATATTATTCTGCCTGGAATTAAGACTATTATTGTATTGAATTTAATTTTATCCATTACAGGTTCTTTAAGTGCTTTCGAACCACCATACGTTATTACAAATGGTACGATGGGAACAGCAACTTATTTCGTAATCATGAACCGAATTGCACATACCAATCAAAAGGTTGGTCTTGCATCAGCAATGGCAATTGTATTATTTATCATTATTATTATCGCTACCATTATTCAAAAGGTTGTAATGGGATTGCTGCTAAATGATGGTGATGATTCGGTATCTAAGAGAACGGCTAGAAAGTTACGTAAAAGCAAGGAGGTGGCATAATTATGTTATGGTATAAATTAAAGCATTGGATGCTTACATTTATTAAGTACTTTACTTTAGTATTTGGAGCGTTTGTTGCAATTGTTCCGGTACTGGTTTGTGTTACGACAGCCTTTAAAGATGAAGAGGAGTATATGAATACAAATGTTATGACACTTCCTAAAAATTTCGCTTATTTTGATAACTTCAAGGATGTATGGCAGCAGGCGAATATGGGAGTGGCTTTCCAAAATACCTTTATCGTCCTGGTTGTTGTATTAACTGGTTCTATTTTATTTGGAACCATGCTGGCTTATGTATTAAACCGTTTTAAATTTCCTGGAAATGGATTGATTCGAAACTTATTCTTATTTGCAACATTAATTCCTGGTATTGCTACTCAGGTTACGGTATATCAGATTATGAATTCATTAGGATGGATTGATAAGTTATATGGATATTGTATCTTGATGATGGGAACGGATATTATTTCTATTTATATTTTTATTCAGTTTTTTGAGAATATTTCAGTATCATTGGATGAGTCAGCAATTGTGGATGGAGCAAGTTATTATACGGTATTCTTTAAAATTCTATTGCCTTTATTAAAACCAGCGATTATTACTTGTTTAATTTTAAAAGGGGTAGGAACTTATAACGAATATTATATGTCAAATCTGTATTTGCAGTCAAAAGATAAATTTGTAACAGTATCTACTGCATTATTCAAATTTGTCGGTCCTATTGGAAGCCAATACAACTTTATCTGTGCCGGTGTTGTTATTACTATATTACCTGCATTAATTATTTTCCTCTGTTGTCAGAAGCAGATTTACAGTGGATTAACACAAGGTTCCGTAAAAGGTTAAAATAGTTGAAGAAAAGGAGAAAAGATTATGAAAATTATCGGAGATGCATTACCAAATATACCATGGCAGGAGAGACCAGAGGGTTTACAGGATGCACCTGTTTGGAGGTATAATGAAAACCCTATTATTGGACGAAATCCCTTAAAAAATGTAGCCAGGATTTTTAATAGTGCAGTTATGCCATATGAAGGAGCGTTTATCGGAGTTTTCCGTGGTGAGCAGACGAATGGCATTCCTTATATCTATTTAGGACACAGTGAAGATGCAGTTCACTGGACTTTTGATGAAAATAAAATTCCTTTTGTAGATGAAAACGGAAATGAGTTTATGCCAAAATATGCATATGACCCAAGACTTGTTAAAGTAGAAGATACCTACTATATCATCTGGTGTACTGATTTTTATGGTGCAGCAATTGGTATGGCAAAAACAACAGACTTTAAAAAGTTTGTAAGAATTGAAAATCCATTTATTCCATTTAACAGAAACGCTGTTTTATTCCCAAGAAAAATTAATGGAAAATTTATGATGCTTTCCAGACCAAGTGACAGCGGACATACACCATTTGGTGATGTATTCCTTAGTGAGAGTCCAGATATGGTTTACTGGGGCAGACATAGACATGTTATGAGTAAAGGTTCTGAATGGTGGGAATCTGTAAAAATTGGTGGAGGTGCAGCTCCAATTGAGACAGATGAAGGATGGTTAATGTTCTATCACGGCGTTAGTGGAACATGTAATGGATTTGTATACAGCATCGGTGGTGCAATTCTGGATATCGATAATCCATCTATTGTAAAATACAGATGCGAAAAATTCCTTTTGACTCCAGAAGAATGGTATGAGGAAAGAGGATTTGTTCCTAATGTATGTTTCCCATGTGCAACTCTTCAGGATGCAGATACCGGAAGAATTGCAATTTACTATGGAGCAGCAGACAGTTATGTAGGCCTGGCATTTACGCAGCTTGAAGATGTTGTAAAATATATTAAAGATAATAGTGTAGTAACGGAAACAGATACAGAAATTGGTATCCGATAAAATAATTTAGGCGGTGATTAGAGTGTTTATAAAAGAAGTGAAAGAGCACCTGTTAAACGTTATTGTACCATTCTGGTCAGATTTACGGGATGATGAGTATGGCGGATTTTATGGATGTAAGGGATACAGCCTGAAAGTCTACAAGAAACATTCCAAGGGTGTTATTTTACATAGCAGGATATTATGGTTTTTCTCTAATGTATACTTGCAGTTTCATGATGAGAAATGCCTGGATAATGCAAAGCATGCATTTGAATACATCAAAAAATATTGTATCGACCATGAAAATGGTGGTGTTTACTGGTCTACCAAATATAATGGTCAAATTGAGGACAGTACCAAACACACATATAACATGGCATTTACCATTTATGCATTATCTTCTTACTATGATGCATCTAAAGACGAGGAAGCAATTAAACTGGCAGAGGAAATTTATCATGTAATCGAAACAAAATGCCGTGACAGTGTCGGATATCTGGAAGCATTTGATCGGACATTTCATCCGGCAGGCAATGAAAAACTTTCGGAAAATGGAGTAGAGGCAAAGAAAACCATGAATACACTGCTTCATGTATTTGAAGCTTATACGGAGTTTTACCGTGTAACGAAGAAGCAGGAAGTAAAAGAGAAGCTGGAATGGATTATGGATCAGTTTGCGGATAAGGTTTATAATAAAGAATTAAAGAGACAGGAAGTCTTCTTTGATGAAAATATGAACTCTCTAATTGATTTACATTCATATGGACATGATATTGAAACATCCTGGCTGATAGATCGTGGATGTGAAATTATGAATGAAAAAGCCTATACAGAAAAAATGCAGCCAATTACCAAGGCATTGACAAAAACAATTTATGAGACTGCTTATCACAAACATTCTCTTTGGAATGAATGTGAAAAAGGAGTTCCGGATAAAAGACGTGTCTGGTGGGTTCAGGCTGAGACAGTTATTGGTTTCTTAAATGGATATCAGAAGTCACCAGAGCACAAAGAATATTTACAGGCTGCCAAAGATGTATGGGATTACATTAAGGAAAATGTCGTTGACAAACGTCCTGGTTCCGAGTGGTTCTGGGAATTAGATGATGAGGGAAAGCCAATTACCTACGAGATACAAGACGCAGAACAGCTGGGTGAATATAGTGATATTCCAGAAGAGCTGACAAATAGTAAATTTGCCAGACCAATTGTGGAACCTTGGAAGTGTCCGTACCACAATGGAAGAATGTGTCTGGAAGTCATAAGGAGGAACGTGGATGCTTAACGAGCGGTATTATATAGAAAAAGAAAAGTACGATAAACTCATTGCCAGAAAAAATATAAAAAGTGATTTTTACAATGGAATTTATGACAGATGGGAATATCCTGTTCTGACAAGAAACCATATTCCACTAACTTGGAAGTATGATTTAAATCCAGAAACCAATCCATATTTCATGGAGCGGTTAGGTATAAATGCGGTATTTAACGCCGGTGCCATTGAGCTGAACGGAAAATATTATCTTGTTGCACGTATTGAAGGGAATGATCGGAAATCTTTCTTTGGTGTAGCAGAGAGTGATAATGGCGTAGATGGATTTCATTTCTGGGATTATCCAATCCTGTTAGAGGATACCTGCCCAGACGAAACCAATGTTTATGATATGCGTCTGACAAAACATGAAGATGGTTATATTTACGGAGTATTCTGTTCGGAAAGCAAAGACAATTCTGTTAATGATTTGTCAGCAGCAGTTGCAGCAGCAGGAATTGTTCGTACAAAGGATTTGAAGACATGGGAACGTCTTCCGAATCTTAAAACATTAAATAGTCCTCAGCAGAGAAATGTAGTACTCCATCCAGAGTTTATCAATGGAAAGTATGCATTCTATACCAGACCAATGGATGACTTTATTGAAACAGGTTCTGGCGGTGGAATTGGTTTTGGGCTTTGTGATGATATTACCAATGCAGTAATTGATGAAGAAATTATTACAAGCAGAAGAAAATATCATACGATTACCGAAGCAAAGAATGGTGCTGGTGCAGTTCCAATTAAAACCGATAAAGGTTACATTCATATTGCACATGGTGTACGTAATACAGCAGCAGGACTTCGTTATGTTATTTATGCATTTGCGACCTCTCTTGAAAAACCTTGGGAAGTGATTGCAGAACCATCTGGTTTTCTGATTGCTCCATTAGAGGAAGAACGTATTGGAGATGTTTCTAACGTCGTATTTACAAATGGAGCTATTGCAAATGAAAAAGGAGAGGTATTTATTTACTATGCTTCTTCCGATACAAGACTTCATGTTGCAACAACGACAATTGATAAATTAGTGGATTATGTATTTAACACACCGAAAGATCCACTTCGTTCTGTAAAATGTGTAGAGCAGAGATGTGATTTGATTCGTAAGAATCTTGAATTTTTAAATAAATAAATATACAAAAGAGTAAGGGAGGTGGTATACCAGAGATGCTGTCTTCCTTTTTTTGAGGAAGGAGAAGATAGAATGGAATCAAAAGAGTTAAAAACAGCACAGATTTTCAGTAGTAATATGGTATTACAAAGAAATAAAAATGTGACAGTATGGGGAGAAGGAACAGACGGAAAAGAAGTACAGGTTTCAATTAAAGGAAATATGGTTAGAACAATCATAAAAGACGGAAAATGGATATTGGAACTGCCGAAAATGCAAGCTGGCGGACCATATGTGTTAACGGTTACAGATGGAGACACAACACTTTCTTATAAAAATGTTATGGTAGGGGAAGTATGGTTTGCTGGAGGCCAGTCCAACATGGAACTGGAACTTCAGAACTGCATGAATGGAAGAAATGAAATGAAGGAAGCAGATTACGACAGTATCCGTTTTTATAACGTGGCAAAAATTGCAACCTTGGAAGAGAAGAATCTAAAAGAAGAAGCAACAAGATACTGGGAACTGGTAAAACCAGATACCTGTGCGAGTATGTCAGCAGTAGCTTATTTTTTTGCAAGAAAAGTACAGAAAGAACTGGGGATTACTATTGGAATTATTGATTGTTACTGGGGTGGAACTTCTATTTCCTGTTGGATGGATAAGAAGCTAATCGAGAAAGATATGGATGCTCATATTTATCTGGATGAGTGGAAAGAGAAAGTGGGAGATAAAACAGATGAACAGTTTGATAAGGAAATGGAAGAGTATATGAAAGACTGGAAAGTCTGGGATGATAAATGTAAAGAAGTAAAGATACAAGATCCAATGGCATCATGGGAAAAAATTAGAGAATATGCAGGAGATTGTCCTTGGCCGCAGCCATTTGGAAATAAGTCACAATTCCGGCCTGGCGGACTTTATGAAACCATGATAAAGCGTGTTACACCTTATACGATAAAAGGATTTTTGTGGTATCAGGGAGAAGAAGATGAATCAAAACCATACTTGTATGATAAAATGTTATATAATTTGATTCATTTATGGAGAAGTGACTGGAAAGATGAAACACTTCCATTTATGATTGTGCAGCTTCCGATGTGGATTGAAAAAGGACGGAAAGATGACAGGAGCTGGGCTGTTTTAAGGGACATGCAGCGTAAGGTAGCAGCTACCGTAAAAAATGCAGAACTGACTGTTTTAATTGACTGTGGAGAGTATGATAATATTCATCCTTTGGATAAACAGACAGTAGGATATCGTCTTGCATTACAGACACTGGAATCGGTTTATGGGATAGCAGATTTATTTGCAAAGTGCCCGACATACAAAGATAGAGATTTAAAAGAAGACAAGATTGTGCTATACTTTGATAGTGTGTATGGGGGATTCGAGGTAAGAGGCCATAATAAGAAACCTGAGCTGTTTGAAATTGCAGGAGAAGATAAAGTTTTTGTACCAGCTGAGGCTGAGATTGATGGAGAAACTATTATTATTTCAAGCAAATCAGTAAAAAATCCAAAATATGCTAGATATGCATGGGTAAATTATGGTATAGTAAACTTATTTAGTTCAAAGGGAATGCCAGTGGCTCCTTTTGAAACAAAATAAAGTGAATAAAATAGCTAAGAAAGGAAATCGTTATGGATTATAAGACGAATTATGAAAAATGGTGCCAGGACTCATATTTTGATGAAGATACGAGGAATGAACTGTTGGCGTTAAAGGGCAATGATGCAGAAATTCAGGAACGTTTTTACAAGGAACTTGAATTTGGTACTGGTGGATTAAGAGGTATTATCGGTGCCGGAACAAATCGAATGAACGTTTATACAGTAAGAAAGGCCACACAAGGTCTAGCCAACTTTATTATTAAAGAAGGTGGACAGAACAAAGGAGTTGCCATTGCATTTGATTCCAGACATATGTCTCCAGAATTTGCAGATGAGGCAGCATTATGTTTAGCAGCAAATGGGATTAAAGCGTATCGGTTTGATTCACTTAGACCAACGCCAGAACTTTCTTTTGCGTTAAGAACATTAGGATGTATTGCAGGTATTGTTGTTACTGCAAGTCACAATCCACCAGAATATAATGGTTATAAAGTATATTGGGAAGATGGTGCACAGATTACCTATCCGAAAGATGAGCAGATTATAACTGAAGTAAAGAATGTAACCGATTTTCATGCTGTAAAGACCATGGATAAAGAAGAAGCAGAAAAAGCTGGATTATACCAGGTAATTGGCAAGGAAATTGATGATAAATATATTGAAGAGCTAAAGAAATTAGTTGTACATCCAGAAATTATAAAAGAAGTGGGAAAGGACCTGAAGATTGTATATACTCCATTACATGGAACAGGTAACCTTCCGGCAAGAAGAGTGTTAAAAGAACTTGGTTTTGAAAACGTCTATGTTGTTCCAGAGCAGGAACTTCCAAACGGAGATTTCCCAACCGTAAGTTATCCAAACCCAGAGGCAGCAGAAGCCTTTACATTAGCATTAAAACTTGCCAAAGAAGTAGATGCTGATGTGGTATTAGCAACTGATCCAGACGCAGACCGTTTAGGTGTGTATGCAAAAGATTCTAAGACTGGTGAATATGTATCCTTTACAGGAAATATGTCTGGTATGTTAATCTGCGAATACATTATGTCAGAAAAACAGAAACTTGGAACGCTGCCTGCAAACGGAGCATTAATTAAAACAATCGTTACAACTAATATGGCAGATGAAGTTGCTAAATATTACAATATGAAATTAATCGAAGTTCTGACCGGATTTAAATATATCGGTGAACAGATTAAATTATTTGAACAGAATCATGAACATGAATATGTATTTGGTTTTGAAGAAAGCTATGGCTGCCTAGTTGGTACACATGCCAGAGATAAAGATGCTATCGTTGCTGTTATGGAATTATGCGAAGCTGCCGCATTCTATAAAAAACAAAATCTTACATTATGGGATCAGATGATTAATATCTTCGAGAAATACGGCTATTTCCGTGAAGGCTTGGAAACTATTACATTAAAGGGTATCAGCGGAACAGAACAGATTAAACAGATGATGGATAAAATGAGAAATAATCCGCCTACACAGCTAGGAGAATACAAAGTTCTTAGTGTAAGAGATTACAAGAAGGAACAGATTATGAATATGGAAACAAAAGAAGTATCCGGTACCGGATTACCTGTTTCCAATGTTCTTTACTATGATCTTCCTGATGGTGCATGGTGCTGCGTGAGACCATCTGGAACAGAACCAAAGATTAAGTTTTATTTTGGTGTAAAAGGAAGCAGCTTTGATGATGCAAACCAGAAGCTGGCTGCATTGAAAAAAGAAATGCTTGATTATGCAAAATAGGAAAAAATAATGTTGGTGCCAGCTTTTCAAGGAAAGCTGGCACCAGTTTTTTTCTTGCGATTAAGAGTAAAATAACAGGAAATTTATTTGAAGTCTAGGATAGAATGAAGTATAATAAAAAAAACGTTTCAGTATAAAAGAGAAAGATAGAGTGAAGGAAGGTGGGTTTATGCATAGTTACCTGAGAGCGGTAGGATTCAGCCATGTAGACAGTAGAAAAGAATTGGATAGAATATTAGGGCAGGTTATGGAACATCCAAATGAAAAGAAAATGACCAAAATAAATGCCACCACAACTTTAACGGAAATGAAACTGGATTTTGCGGAAAATATGGGGGTTGCGATTCGTGGTGAATACGATGAAAAAGGATTTTTTCATTTAGATCATTATTTCCCATATTTTAAAGGAAGAAGAGTTTCTATTAAAGAAGAAATCTGTATTAATAAAAGAATTGATACAGAGGCTTATACCGGAATGTGTGATGACATGAGGCTTGGAGTATCGCTGATTTTTTATCTGCAGAATTCCATGGACTGTTCTCAGACTACAAAAATACCACCTGCTGTGGCCAAATATCTGGAAGTTTCCTTATCAGCATTATCCACACAGGGACGTATTCTGCTGGGAATGGATAATGGAAACCGGAAGAACAGTATTAAGTCGTCCGACATGAATTATCGGAAAAAACTGATTGCAGAAGCAAAACAGGGGAATCAGGAAGCTATTGACAGTCTGACGATTGATGATATTGATTTATATGCCATGATTTCAAGGCGAGCTAAAACCGAGGATATTTATTCTATCGTGGAGAACTGTTTTATTCCATTTGGTTCGGAATCCGATAATTACACGATTATTGGTACCATTTTAGAATGTAATGTTCTTGAAAATAGTATGACAGGAGAACTGGTGTATGATCTTTTAGTGGAATGTAATGATATTGTGTATGATGTCTGTATTAATAAAAGAGATCTGCTGGGAGAGCCGCTTGTGGGACGGAGATTTAAAGGAAATATCTGGATGCAGGGATTTGCAAATTTTCTAAAGTGGTAAATACAAATACGTGAGAAAGGATATGCTTGGAGGTATATCTTTTTGGCTCTATGTTAAGTGTTGGGGCATGACCCTTTGAATTATGCCTCAACATTTAACATAGAGCTGTTTTTATGTTGAGGATTCTATTGCTTTGGAAAAGAGAACATATGCAATACTGAGATATTGGATTTCCAAGGTGCATAGTCAAAATCTGTGTGTAAAGTTTGAGTTATTAATAGTAAAACCTTCTTATTTATTATTAAGTAAGAAGGTTTTATTGTTATAACCTTATATTACTGCGTATTTTTAACTAAAATGATTGTTACAAATCAACTAAAAATTAAGTTAATTTGTGAAAAAAAGCAAGTAAGATATCCACAAAAGCAAAATTGTATATTATGTCTAAAAACGATTCTAAAACTT
The DNA here is from genome assembly GCA_934438135.1 of uncultured Clostridium sp. GTDB lineage: Bacteria > Bacillota > Clostridia > Lachnospirales > Lachnospiraceae > Clostridium_AI. The sequence continues at coordinate 40,548 of CAKSBP010000010.1, forward strand.
GAACATGTCATAGCAAAAAATATGAAGGATATATACAAAACAGACAGTTGTATTACATAAAAATGAATATTACTATACAAAATCAATAAAATTTACTATTGCGTAAATAAGGTAAAAATGATATTCTAATTAAGTAATAAATTAATCAATGAGGAGGTTTTTTATGAAAGGTAAAAGAAAAGTTTTATCCTGTATTGTTACATGGTTAATGGTATTTGCTCTTGTATTAACCAGTGTTTATGCAGGAGGTGTTACAAAAATTAAGGCAGCAGAGGGGTCTTCAAATTTTCAGCAGAAAATTGAATTTGAGGATGCAAATCATTTTTCATCTGATTCCGGAAATAAGATTGATACATATTATTCCAATTACTCTGGTTCAGGATATGTATATCTTACATCTGGATGGGCAGAAGTTAATTTTACAGTCCCAAGTGATGGAAAATACAAAATAACAATTGCATCTACATCTGATCAGCATAAAGAAAACTGGCTGTATTTTGATAATGATGGTGCGGGGACATTGAACACAGAGTCTGCTGGATGGGGAGTATCTACATATGAATATTCACTGACAGCCGGAACACATAAGTTTGGTGTTTCTACCAATTGGGGGTATGTAGCACTTGATTATGTAATAATTCAGTCTGAAGGTTCTAATATACAGCCGACAGTTACACCAAGTACAAAAACTTCTGTACAGCCGACAGTTATACCAACTGCATCTTCAAATGGTGTGTATGAATTTGAAGACGCAAATAGTTTCTCTAGTGATTCTGGTAATAAGATAGCACACGATACCTTTCCAGGATATTCAGGAAGTGGTTATGTATACTTAACATCTGGATGGGCAGAAGTAAGATTTACAGTTCCAAGTGATGGAAAGTACGAAATAACAATTGCATCTACATCCGATCAGCATAAAGAAAACTGGCTGTATTTAGATGATGAGGCTGTTGGAACATTAGAAACAGAAAGTAATTCCTGGGGAACAGTATCAAATACCTATACATTATCAAAAGGAACTCATAAATTTGGAGTTTCATCCAGCTGGGGTTATGTAGCATTAGATTATGTCAAAGTAAAAGCTGTTTCTACTCCAACAACATCTGTAGCTCCAACAGCAACAGCATCGGTTGCACCAACTCCAACACCAACAACTACAGGTTCTACAGGAAAAGGAATGTATGTAAAAAATACCAGATTATATGATGGTAACGGAAATGAATTTATTATGAGAGGTATTAATATTGCACATGCATGGTATACAGATAAAACAGATACATCTATTAAAGCTGTTGCGGATCTCGGCGCAAACTGTGTACGTGTTGTATTAGCAGATGGAGCACAGTGGACAAAGACAAGGGTCAGCGAAGTACAAAATATTATTAATATATGCCGCAAGAATAAGTTAGTCTGTGTTCTGGAAGTTCATGATCACACTGGAAAAGATAATACTTCAGAACTTGATACAGCAGTAAACTACTGGCTTGAAATTAAAGACATCTTAAATGCAAATAAAGATTATGTTATCGTTAATATTGCAAATGAGTGGCTAGGAACATGGGGATTAGGCGATACATGGAAAAATACATATTGTAAAGCTGTTTCTACAATTAGAAATGCAGGAATTGAAAATGTCATTATGGTAGATGCAGCAGGATATGGACAGGAAACATCTTCAATGATTGATAACTGTCAGAGTGTAAAAGCTGCCGATAGTACAGGAAATATTATGTTTTCAATTCATATGTATTCCTGCGCAGGTAGTGACGCAGCTACGGTAAAATCCAATATAGATAACACATTATCTAAAAATGTATGTTTATGTATTGGCGAATTTGGTGATTACCAGAATGGTGCTGATGTAGATGAAGCAACAATTATCAGTTACTGTAATGAAAAAGGAGTTGGAAATATTGCATGGTCTTGGAAAGGAAACGGCGGACAGGATGCAACATTAGACCTTTCAAAGGACTGGGCAGGAACCAATCTAACAGATTGGGGAAAAACAGTTGTAAGCAACATTCAGAAAACATCGAAGCTTGCATATTATCTTACAGGATATGGCGATGCTCCAATTGAAACACCACCAACAATATCTGTTCAGCCAACAGAATCTACAACACCTGTTACAAGTGCACCACCGGTAAGTGGTGAAATCGGAATCAGTGCAGATAAATTGACAAGCTTTGACACTGACTGGTTTATCTCAGGTGAAGGTGATGATACCACATCAACCATATCCTCACTAGATACCTTATCAAATAATGGATTAAGAGTCAACTTTGATTTAACAAAGGAAGCATATCCTTATTTAACAAATATGGTGGCTGGTGTAGATTTAAGTGCACATGATACAATCAGCATTGTAGTAAGAAATAACAATGCATATGCATTACAGATTCAACCTATCTTTAAAGTTGGTTCTTTATGGAAATGGACAGAGTATGATCAGTATCAGACCGTACCAGCAGCAACAACAACTTTACTGACATTTGATATGTCATCCTGCAGCAGAGACGAAGTTCAGGCAATTATGTTCAGAGTACAGGGAGCAGGAGGCAAATTTGCAGGAACAGTAGATTTTATTTCTATGGGATATGATTTGGGAACGAATGCATATGCGGATGAAATTGCAGAATTAAACCGTCCGAAATCAGCATCATGTTTTACATGGGTTTTCCCAGAAACATCATGGACAGAAAAAACCGTAACTTCTAGTTGTGATAGTGACGGTGTACTAAGCGTAGAATTTAAAAATGTAACAGACTCAGATGCAGCTGGAATTCAAACAGAAACAAAGCCTGGACTTGGAAAAGGAATGGACTTTTCTGGATATGATTCTATTACGTGTACAATTAAAAATACGAGTACTTCTGATATTCATGTTTCTCTTGTTTTAAGAACAGGAAGCAACTGGACCTGGCAGGAAAATGGTGGAATGGTAACTGGAGAAAAAGAAGGTGAGAGAGTTATTTCTGCTGGTGAAAGTGTTGATGTTACTTACTACTTAAACCACAAAACATGGAAATCAAAACAGTCAGGATGGAAATATACAGGAGCATTAGAAGAATCAGATGATGTAAGAGCATTAGGATTCAAGATTTATGCAGGAAGTAATGTTTCTGCAAGTGGAAAGGTTACTGTTTCTGATTTTCAATGCAATTTTTAACTTTTACTTAATTTAAAACTTAATTTAAATGTATTTATTACTTTACTATTGACTTTATTTTAAATTACTTTATAATAAGTATTATAACTAATGAATAAAATACATAATTAATTTGAGAGACAGAGGAAGATATGAAATTGTATTAGAGATGTATAAAATCAGATTAATTTAGAGTCTGCTCATTAGTTTCTTACATATGAAAAATGCCCAGCCACATGGTGTAGCAATTATACAGATCCTTTTTATGATATGTATATGCTGCATCTAACAATTACTGTATGTTCGATATCAAATACATTTGTATTACCCCTAGCATGGCGGATGCTTTATCCAGATAAACTCCTATCCTATATGGAAGAGCAGGCTGTCCAAAAACAATATAGTAATATTTGTGGTAACGTAGTATTTTGAATATTCTTCTGCTCTTAGAGACAAAAAGAACTGCCAGATTTATTGGGCGGTTCTTTTTGTATATTTTCCTTTTAGGTTTAGGAATTGACATTTTGGGAAATTACGTTATAATTAATATTGTTGTTCTCATAGTTAAATGGATATAACGGGGACCTCCTAAGTCTCAGTTGTAGGTTCGATTCCTACTGGGAACGTTGATGGAACTGCGAACGGATTTGTTTGCAGTTCTTTTTGCGTTATATAGATTTTTTTACTGTCTTATTGGCAGTAGATATTTAAGGTGGTGGATTTGTGGAACAGGATTTTTTGGAGACAGAAATACAAAAGAGTGAGATGCTGCATAAGATAGGAACATTAAAGGAAAAGACATTGCACTCAATGTTAAAACATTATATTGAGCCGGATGAATCGAAGCAGGAAATTAAGGTGGGGAGATATTACGTGGATATTTTAAATGAAAATGGAGTCATTGAAGTGCAGACTCAGAATTTTAATCTGCTTCGAAAAAAGCTGACGGCATTGCTTCCGGAATATAAGGTGACGATTGTGTATCCGATTACGTATGAAAAATGGCTGTATTGGATTAATGAAGAGACAGGAGAAATTTCTAAGAAAAGGAAATCTCCTAAGAAGGGGACATTTTATCGGTCTTTATTTGAACTATATAAAATAAAACCGTATTTAACAGAGGAAAATCTGTCCTTACGGCTTATGTTGATTAATATGGATGAATACCGCCTTTTAAATGGATGGAGTGAAGATAAAAAGAGAGGTTCTTCTCGGCATGACAGGATTCCATCGAAGGTAGTAGATGAATGTTGGATCGAAAAGCTGGAAGATTACAGAAAATTAATTCCAGATATGCTTGTGGAACCATTTACAACAAAGGATTATGCAGCGGAAACCAAACTGTCTTTAAAGGTGGCACAGACAGGATTAAATGTGCTGTTTTATGTAGGGGCAGTGGAACGGGTTGGGAAAAAAGGCTCTGCCTATCTATACCAGAGGACATAGAGGCAGAGACAGTAAGGCAGAGAAGAACAACAGATCTGTTATTTCAGGTTCTTCGCCAGTATTTTATCTTTTAATTCAGGATCAAAGGTTCCATTTTTAAGCATTTCAATTTCTTCTTTATAGGGAGCAAAAGATTTCTTTTTATCTTCTGGATGTGGAATATAAGGTGTCTCTAAGATTTTAGGAACATTTTCAAAATCCGGATGCATAACAATGTAGTGAAGTGCATGGTAGCCAATATTTCCAAATCCAATATTTTCGTGACGGTCTTTCTTTGCACCAGGGACATTCTTGCTGTCATTGATGTGGAAGACGCTGATTTGGTCTTTGCCAATTAGTTTATCAAATTGTGCGATAACACCGTCAAAATCGTTAATAATATCGTATCCGCTATCGCTTGTATGACAGGTATCAAAGCAGACACGAAGCTTATCATTATATTTTACACCATCATAGATGGCGGCTAATTCTTCGAAGCTTTTTCCAATCTCGCTTCCTTTTCCAGCCATAGTTTCCAGTGCAATATTCACTGGAGTGTCTGGAGTTAGGACTTCATTTAATCCTTTAATAATCTGGTTTATACCGGTTTCTTCTCCGGCACCAACGTGTGCACCTGGATGGAGAACAATATTTTTACTGCCCATGGCAGCAGAACGTTCAATTTCAACCCGCAGGAAATTTACTGCCAGTTCAAAAGTTTCGGGTTTTGTTGTATTGCCAAGATTGATGATATAAGGAGCATGAATGACAAATTCATCAATATTGTTCTCTTTCATCAATGCCTGGGCTTTGTCTATATTTAATTCACTAATGTCTTTTCGTCTGGTATTTTGCGGAGCACCAGTATATACCATAAATGTATTGGCACCATAGGAAAGTGCTTCCTCAACTGAGCCAAGGAACATTTTTTTTCCATTCATACCAACATGGCTTCCGATTTTTAACATAGTATACCTCCATTCTTGCAATCTAAGTGATGTTATTATACACTAGGTATAGTTTATTTACAATGTTGCCCATAGTAAGGAATATTGTTTATTATAGGAGGAAAACAAGTCGTGTACTTAAAAGATAAATTAAATCAATATGCAAAAGAAGACTATTATCCTTTTCATATGCCTGGACATAAGAGAAATACCCAGCTGACAGGTTTTTTTAATCCTTATGAAATCGATATTACGGAAATTGATGGTATGGATAATATGCATGATGCAAAGGGTGTTATTAAAAATTCTATGGAACGTGCAGCACGTCTATATCAGTCGGAACATACGTATTTTCTCATAAATGGAAGTACTTCTGGTAATTTGATTGGAATCTGTGCTTCTACCAAAAAGGGGGATAAAATTTTAATCGCCCGTAATTGTCATAAGTCAGCTTATCAGGCAATTTTCCTCAATGAGTTAAATCCAGTGTACCTTTATCCACAATTCAACCAGAAAAAAGGGATACAGTGTGGATATACTGCGGCGTATATTGAAGAAATGTTGATAAAACATCCAGATGTAAAACTCGTTATGTTAGTATCCCCAACTTACGAAGGTGTTATTTCGGAAATTGATAAAATAGCCGAAATAGTTCATAAGAGAGGAATTCCGTTGATGGTGGATGAAGCACACGGTGCTCATTTTGGATTCTGTGAAGGATTTCCGAAAAGTTCGGTACAGCAGGGAGCAGATATTGTTGTCCACAGTGTTCATAAAACACTGCCGGCATTTACGCAGACTGCATTGTTACACATAAATGGAAGTCTTGTGGATGCAGAGAAAATAAAATATTATTATTCGGTTTTCCAAAGTTCCAGCCCATCGTATATCTTTATGTGTGGAATTGATCATTGCATGGAATTAATAGAAAATAGAGGCGATGAATTATTTGAGAATCTGAAGGATATGTTAGATGCATTTTACAAAAAAACGGAGCAGTTACAGCACATTCAGGTACTTCAGCCAGAGGCAGGAAGAGACTGTTCCAAATTGGTAATATCCACAAGAAACACGAATATGACAGGCCCGCAGCTTTATGATATACTGTTAGAAAAATACAAGCTTCAGATGGAAATGGTGGCAAAGGATTACGTTTTGGGGATTGCAAGTATTGGAGATACCAGAGAAGGATTTAAACGGCTGGAAAAAGCACTTTTTGAAATTGATAAAATGGCAGAGATAAGAGAAAGTGTAGATAATAAGGCAGAGATAAATTATGAATCAGTACAGAATGAGACGATAATGAATTCTTATGAAGTGCTTCATCAAAGCAGGCATGAAATTCTATTTGCGGAAAGTGAAGGACAGACAGCAGGTGCATTTGTGAATGTGTATCCGCCAGGTATTCCGCTTTTGGCACCAGGAGAACGGATTAGTGCATTGGTTATCCGGAAAATTGAAAGTTATTTGAAGGCGGGATTGGAAATTCAAGGTCTGCGGGATAAAAAATTTATAAGTATTGTTAATAGAGAGGGCTGAAAATGTCTAAAATATTTATTGTAATGGGAAAAAGTGCAACTGGAAAAGATACCATTTTTAAACGTCTTGTTCAAAATGACAGAGTAAAGTTAAAGACAATTATCCCATATACAACAAGGCCTGTACGTACAGGGGAAAGCAATGGAGTGGAGTATTTTTTTGTTTCCGAAGAAGAAATGAGAAATATGGATCGTGCCGGAAAAATTATTGAGGTACGGAAATACCAGACTGTATTAGGAGACTGGTACTATTTTACGGCCGATGACGGGCAGATTCAGGTAGGCTCTAATGCTTATCTTATGATTACCACGCTGGAAGCATATGAAAAGATCCGTGATTTTTATGGAAAAGAGCAGGTGGTACCGGTTTATATTGAAGTAGAAGATGGGGAACGGTTGACCCGGGCGCTTGCCAGGGAAAAGCAGGATAAAAATCCAAAATTCGATGAACTGTGTCGCAGATATCTGGCAGATCAGAAGGATTTTGCGGAAGAAAATCTTCTACGTCTTGGAATTACGAGACGATATCAGAATCAGGATATTGAACAGTGTGTTGATGAGATTTTAAGTGATATTGAAAAGATGTTATGATATAATAAAGGTATGCAGGACAATAGCGGAAAGGGAGGGCTAAAATATGGAGCTTAAGATAAACCAAATGCAGCAGGTGAATCAGGCAGTGCAGAGACAGCAGGTGCCTCAGAATGAAGAAGCCTTTAAATTTGTTCTGGCAAGCAGTATTGAAGACAGTGAGCTTCAAGCAAGGCTGACCCTCGTAATGGAAGATATTGTCCAGCAGGGAAAAAAGCTTGGAAAACGTATGGATGTACGTGATATGAAGCACTATCGCCAGTTAATTAAAGAGTTTATGAATGAAATTGTAAACCGTTCCCACAAGTTTAGCCGGGAAAATTTTCTGGATAGAAGAGGACGCCATCGTGTTTATGGTATTATTAAGCAGGTGGACACAAAGCTGGATGAACTGGCTCAGGAACTAATTAAAGATGAGAAAGACCACATTGCAGTTTTAGGAAAAATAGATGAGATACGAGGCCTTCTTCTGGATATCCTTACATAAAGGAGATGGAAAAAAGGATGACAAAGTTTAAAGATGTAATAGGACATGAAAAAATAATTGAACATATGCAGGCAGCTATTTTACGTGGAAAGGTATCGCATGCATATATTTTGAATGGAGAAGCAGGTTCGGGAAAGAAAATGCTTGCAGACATTTTTGCAGAAACGCTTCAGTGTGAAGAAAAGGGATTAGAACCATGTGGAAAATGTAAGTCCTGCCTTCAGGCTGCATCGGACAACCATCCTGATATTATTAAGGTTACACATGAAAAGGCTGGTATCAGCGTTGATGATATTCGCACACAGGTTAATAATACTATTGATATTATGCCTTATAGCAGTAAATATAAAATTTATATTATTCCGGATGCAGATAAGATGACAGAGCAGGCACAGAATGCATTGTTAAAGACCATTGAGGAGCCGCCGGCATATGCTGTAATTCTTCTTTTGGTTTCTAATAGCGGCAAGCTTTTATCTACGATTTTATCTAGGTGTGTATCCTTGAATTTAAAACCTGTCCCAGCGGATGCAATTACAGAGTATCTGATGAAAAACTATCAGATACCGGATTATAATGCAGAAGTCAGTGCAAAGTTTTCACAGGGAAATGTAGGTAAGGCGATTCGTTATGCAGCATCAGAAGAATTTACAGAAGCAAAAGATAAAGTGCTCCATCTTTTAAAATATGTGGATAACATGCCGGTATATGAGCTGTTACAGGGCATCAAGGAACTGGGGGAACACAAACTGGAGATTTATGATTATATTGATTTGATGATGCTGTGGTACCGTGATGTTTTATTATATAAAGTTACAGGAAATCCCAATACATTGCTGTTTCGTGAGGAACTTTCTTCAATTAAAAAACAGGCAGAGCAGTGTGGATATGAAGGCATTGAGCAGATTATAAAAGCAATGGATAAGGCAAAAGAACGTTTAAGAGCGAACGTTAATTTCGATATAGCAATGGAATTAATGTTATTGGTTATAAAGGAGAATGGGAATGGTTAAAGTAATAGGCGTTAGATTTAGAAAGGCAGGGAAGATTTATTTTTTTGAACCGGGTGATATGGAGATTGAAGTGGGAGACAACGTAATTGTTGAAACAGCTCGAGGTATCGAGTATGGAAATGTTGTCATTAGAAAATGTGATGTAGAAGAGGATAAAATTATCCAGCCATTGAAACCGGTTATTCGTGTGGCCTCACCAGAGGATGATCAAATTGAAGCGAGAAATAGAGAAAAAGAAGTTGGAGCATTTCAAATCTGTTTAGAAAAAATTGCAAAGCACGGTTTGGAAATGAAGCTGATTGACTGTGAATATACATTTGATAACAATAAACTGCTGTTCTATTTTACAGCAGATGGCCGAATCGATTTCAGGGAACTGGTAAAGGATCTGGCATCTGTCTTTAAGACAAGAATCGAGCTAAGACAGATTGGTGTACGTGACGAGACAAAAATCGTTGGAGGAATTGGAATTTGTGGACGTGCTCTGTGCTGCCATACATTTTTAAGTGAATTCGCACCAGTTTCTATTAAGATGGCAAAGGAACAGAATCTTTCTTTAAATCCAACTAAGATTTCCGGAGTCTGTGGACGTTTAATGTGCTGTCTGAAAAATGAACAGGAAGCATACGAAGATTTGAATAGCAGGCTTCCATCGGTTGGTGATATGGTAGAAACTTCAGATCAGTTAAGAGGAGAGGTTCAGAGTGTAAGCGTATTAAAACAGCTTGTTAAAGTTATTGTAACACTTGAAAACGATGAGAAGGAAGTCCGTGAATATATGGTTTCAGATTTGAAGTTTAAACCAAAGAGACGAAAAGAAAAGATTGCAATTGATGCAGAACTGAGAGCCTTGGAAGCGTTAGAGCGTAAGGACTCTGGTTCAAAAATAGATTAACAGCTAGTAAAGGAAGAAACAATGGAACAATTCTTAAAAGAAGAAGAGCGGCTTGATGAATTGCACCGGAAGGGCTATCAGATTATACAAAATCCCAATAAATTCTGTTTTGGAATTGATGCGGTACTGTTATCTGGATTTGCTAAGGTGAAAACTGGGGCGAAAGTACTGGATCTTGGCACAGGAACGGGAATTATTCCGATTCTGATGGAAGCCAAGACGAAGGCGGCACATTTTACTGCACTGGAATTACAGCCTGAAAGTGTGGATATGGCACAACGAAGCGTAGCGCTCAATAAGCTGGAGGAGAAGATTTCTATTGTGGAAGGCGATATTAAGGAAGCCTCTCATATATTTGGAGGGGCTTCTTTTGATGTTGTCACCACGAATCCTCCCTATATGACAGGAAATCATGGTATTGTAAATCCAGAAATGCCGAAAGCCATTGCAAGGCATGAAATTCATTGTACCTTAGAAGATGTTGTCCGGGAAAGTTCAAAAGTCCTGAAAATGAATGGAAAGTTTTTTATGGTTCACAGACCATTTCGTCTGGTGGAAATTATCAATCAGCTTTCTAAATATAAATTAGAGGCAAAGCGGCTACGTTTTGTTCATCCATATGTAGACAAAGAGCCTAATATGGTGTTGATTGAAGCTGTAAAGGGAGGCGGTTCCCAGGTTACCATTGAAAAGCCGCTGATTGTATATGAAAGTCCTAATGTGTATACAAAGGAAATTTACGAAATATACGGCTATGAGTAAAGGAGAGTCAACATGTCAGGAATGCTTTATTTGTGCGCAACCCCGATTGGAAATCTGGAAGATATGTCGTATCGGGCAATACGGACGTTGCAGGAAGTGGATTTAATTGCAGCAGAAGATACGAGAAACAGTATTAAACTGCTGAATCACTTTGAAATAAAAACACCTATGACCAGTTATCATGAATTCAATAAATATGATAAGGCAGATTATCTGGTTCAGAAATTAAATGAGGGAATGAATATTGCAGTTATCACAGATGCAGGAACACCTGGAATTTCAGATCCGGGTGAAGAGTTGGTGAAAAAGGCATTAGAAGCTGGGATTAAGGTAACCACAATTCCAGGGCCGGCAGCATTTGTAAATGCACTGATTATTTCCGGAAAATCATCCAGAAGATTTGTATTTGAAGCATTTCTTCCATCAGATAAAAAAGAGCGTCAGAAAGTTTTACAATCCTTTAAGGATGAAACGAGGACAATTATTATGTATGAGGCACCACATCGTCTGAAAAAGACTTTGGTAGAGTTACAAGTGGTATTAGGCAACCGAAATATTTCTCTTTGCAAAGAATTAACGAAGCGGCATGAAAACGTATTTAGTACGACTATTGAGGAAGCTCTGGCTTATTATCAGGAAAATGATCCGAAAGGTGAATTTGTATTGATAATTGAAGGGCGTCCACAGGAAGATCTGGAGGAAGAAAGCATCCGTAAGTGGGATAAGGTTTCTTTGAATGAGCATATGAAGATTTATCTGGATAAGGGAATGACTAAGAAGGAAGCCATGAAGGCTGTGGCGGCAGACCGTGGGGTTTCTAAAAGGGACGTTTATCAATGGCTGTTGGAAGAAGAATAGAGAAAAATTATATTCCGATTGCATGGCTTCATTGGATTAAAAAAACAGATAAGATGAGGGGTATCTTATCTGTTTTTCTATATAACCAAAGTTGTTATATGTAGGGATTATTCAATGATTCCAGCGATCTTAGCAAGCTGAACAATTGAATCTTTGGATACTTTTTTACCGCAGAAATCAACTAAGTCATTCTTTTCTCCTGTAAAGATATCAGTTGGCTCATATTTTGTAAGAATAATTTTGTCTTCATCAACGTAGATTTCCAATGGATCTCTTTCGCCAACACCTAATGTTCTTCTTAATTCGATTGGAAGTGTGATACGTCCAAGCTCGTCTAACTTTCTAACAATACCTGTACTTTTCATTTGTCAATGCTCCTTTGAAATATTTTTTAATTATTTTATACATAAAATATAACACTAATGGAGATGATATACAATTTAATATATTATGCCGATATAGCACTATTTTAATAATCGGCCAGTAAAAAAACAGAAAATTATGTAAAATGGAAAAGATTTACTATTTGGAGTGAAGAAATATGGAGACTTTGAAAGTCTAATTTATAGGGATTTTGATGAAAAAGGAAATGATTGTAAAGAATAAAACTCACAAATAAATCAAAATATTTCAAGAAAATAATAATAAAACTTTTTTACAGTTCCAGAACCTAGGATTTTACATATTAAAAAAATCCTAGATGTAGAAAAATTTTATTATTTCTCTTCTCTAATAGATACTATTTATACTACTATAAAAACATAGTAAAAGCAAATGATACATTTGGCACAGGTTCATAAAATAGTCCAATTTTTTTTCATTAAGTTTGGAAGATATGTACTTTCATTTTTCGAGGAATTGTGCTATTGTTAGTGCTGGTAAAATAAACCACGGAATTATCATGGATTTTCGTAACTAGAAAGAAAGGAGAAGATAGAAAATGAATTCATTATTAACCTGTATCCCATTCGTTGGAATGCTATTATGTATTGCTGTATTTCCGTTGGTAAAAGCGGACTGGTGGGATAAGTATAAGCCGGCAGTTGTTGCATTCTGGATTATTTTATTTTTAATTCCATACACGGCGATGCATGGAGCCGCAACAACTATGGAGACGGTATTGGATTGTATTATTAATGACTATCTTACATTTATTATTCTGCTTTTTGGATTATTCTGTGTATCAGGAAATATTACACTCGATGGAGATCTTGCCGGTTCTCCGCGTGTGAATGTAATACTGCTTTTTATTGGTACATTACTATCAGGATGGATTGGAACAACTGGTTCTAGTATGCTTTTAATTCGTCCGGTGATTAAGGCAAACTCATGGAGAAAAAGAAAGAAGCAGATTTTTATCTTTTTTATTTTCCTTATTTCCAATATTGGAGGATGTCTGACGCCTGTTGGTGATCCACCACTGCTAATGGGATTTATGCGTGGAGTACCATTCTTCTGGAGTTTTAAGCTGTTACCAGTATTAATTTTTAACATGATAGTTCTATTAACGGTATTTTACTTTATTGACCGACGTGAATATCGGAAAGATATCGCAGCTGGTATGAAACCAGATATTTCAAAACCAGGAACACATATCAGTGTTCGTGGAGCACATAATATTATATTCCTTGTAATGATTGTTGGTGCAGTTGTTGCCAGTGGAGTATTACCAGGATGCTCTGCATTCCACAATGCAGATGGAATGGTATATGGACTGAAAATTTTTAAAGAGGTAAGACTTACATATCCAACAATCATTGAGATTGTACTTATACTATTGGCCGCATTTCTTTCCTTTAAGACAACTAATAAGGAAGTTCGTGAAGCAAACCATTTTACATGGAGTGCAATCCAAGAAGTTGCTGTTTTATTCATTGGTATTTTTATTACCATGCAGCCGGCATTAATGCTATTAAAGGCAAATGGAGGTTCTCTTGGAATCAATAAGCCTGCTCAGATGTTTTGGGCAACCGGTGTACTATCTAGTTTTCTGGATAACACTCCTACTTATCTTGTATTCCTTACGACTGCCGGTGCATTGAATTTTACAAAGGGTGTTGCAACAACCGTTGGTATGATTCCAGTGCAGATGCTTATGGCCATCTCCAGTGGTGCCGTATTTATGGGAGCCAACACGTATATTGGTAATGCACCAAACTTTATGGTTAAATCAATTTCCGATGAAAATGGTATTCGGATGCCATCTTTCTTTGGATATATGTTATGGTCTATATGCTGCTTGATTCCAGTATTTATTTTAGACATGCTGGTCTTTTTCCTTTAATAGAAAGAAAAGAATAACGGAAAGGAAATGGAGAAAAATATGGAGAATAAATCAATTGAAAAAGAAATTGCAAACCGTATGTATGATATGGACGAGCGGGCATACAAAAGCCTTCATTCCACGTTAGGACGTGTATTTACCGAAGAAAAAGAAATTTGTATAAAACAGACGGTTCATAATATTAAGCATCGTAAAATTCATATTGTAAGAAGTGAAATGGCTTTGATTGTAAATATGATACATACGGTAAAAGATGAACAACTTCAGAAGGAACTGCTTCAGGAATATGCAGAAACCAAAACCATGTTAAATGAACTTCCAAAGGAAATGAATCCGGTAGATATTCTGGACTCTGACCTGGCAGATTTAAAGAAGTTTAAACAGGATGGAAAACAGAACCTGATTATCTGTATTGGCCGTCAGTTCGGAAGTGCTGGTACAGAAATTGGATATGAGCTGGCAAACCGTCTGGATATAGAGTTTTATGACAAAGAGATTTTCCAGATGGTATTGGATCGTCTGGATGTGGAAAATGAGGCAGTTGGAGAAACACCAACGGATGAAGTAAATAAACCGAAAAAATCCTTTTTCCGCGATTTAACCAGATACCATGGATTGAGCAGACAGGATGCATTTTTCTTTAATCAGAGTGACTTAATTAAAAATATGGCAAAGGAGCAGAGCTTTGTTATTGTAGGACGCTGTGCTGATGTTATCCTGACCCAGAACATGATTCCTCATTACAGCATCTTTATTGAGGCACCATTTCAGCTTCGTGTAAAGAGAACTATGGAAATGAAGAAACTTTCTTATAATGAAGCAGTCCACTTTGTAAAGACAATGGATCGCTATCATAGAAAGTATTATAATTTCTATACGGGTAAGAAATGGGGAGATGCTACAAATTATGATTTGTGTATCAACAGTGCTACTTACGGAATTGAAGGAACTATTGATATTATTGAGAAGATGATTTCGAACAATTAGGTTGATGTATAATTAAAGAAGACTACTGCATTAAAGTTCACTTTAAATTGTGGTAGCCTTTTTTATTTTATAGGAACTAATATTAATATCTTTCCAGTGCTAACTTCCCTCTCCCCGAATATATTTATATAAAAAACCACAGTTGTACCTGTGCAAAGGGTGTGAAAATCGGATGATTAATTATTTATGGGGGCTGATGATTGTAATCGGTGTCGTTGTCGGAGTGTTTAATGGAAAGATGGAGGCAGTCAGCGTGGCGTCAATTAATTCAGCAAAAGAAGCAGTTACGTTATGTATTACTATGCTTGGTGTCATGTCCATGTGGACGGGACTTATGGAAGTGGCAAAGAAAAGTGGAATTATTAACGCTTTGATTAAGGTATTAAATCCGGCATTGAAACTGTTATTCCCAGATATTCCAGAAGGGCATGTAGTAAAAGAATATATTTCTTCCAATATGATTGCTAATATTCTGGGGCTGGGATGGGCGGCTACGCCATTTGGCCTTCAGGCAATGAAAGAACTTCGTATCTTAAATCACGACAGCGAGATTGCCAGTGTGGATATGTGTACCTTTTTGATTATTAATATTTCTTCCCTTCAGCTGATTCCTGTTAATATTATTGCGTACCGGAGCCAGTATGGATCGGTGAATCCGGCAGACATTATTACAGCAGCCATTCTGGCGACCTTGTTTTCGACTTTAGTCGGAGTTATTTTTTCAGTAGCAGCGAGAAAGTTAGTTGAAAAGAAAAAAGGAGGCAGGACATGAAGTTTCTTCTTTACATATCAAATTTTATCATTCCTTTTGTCATTCTTTATATCGTAGGATTTGGAATGCTTCAGAAAGTAAACGTGTATGATGAATTTATTAAAGGAGCGGAAGATGGATTTAAGGTTGTGCTTGGGGTTATGCCAACATTAATCGGCCTTATGATTGCCATTGGTGTGTTACGGGCTTCTGGAACGCTTGATTTATTATCAAACGTTTTAAAGCCATTGGTTGAACATTTTCACTTTCCATCGGAACTGGTACCGTTGGTTATAGTTAAAATGTTTTCGTCTTCGGCAGCAACCAGCCTGCTTCTAGATGTGTTTAAACAATATGGGCCGGATTCCTATCTGGGAAGATTAAGTTCTATTCTAATGAGCTGTTCGGAAACAATTTTTTATACCCTGTCCATTTATTTTATGACAGCGAAAGTAAAGAAAACCAGATATACCCTTGCCGGTTCCTTGGTTGCTACGCTGGGGGGGATTGTTGCAAGCGTATGGCTCATGGGAATGTAACAGCAGGAAAACATACATAGTACCTGATTTTCATTGTTATCACTTTTTTAAGGTGTTAAAATGAGGATAACGAAAAAGAGCTAAGGGGGGGCTGTGTATGAAATTTAATCCGTATATTATTGACATAACACACACAACATTACATACGCTGTTTTGGGCAAAGGGCATGCCCTATTATGAACGAAAAACGAGATTGTATGAGATTGAATTTATTACGGGCGGGGCAGGCGAAATGACAACCGACGGAAAGAAATACAAAACTGCAAAAGGAGATATTTTTCTACGGAAACCGGGAATTTTGACTCAGGGAATATCGGGGTATTATTCTTATGTGGTTGCATTCGATCCGTTTTATGATGAGGCAAAAAAGAAATGTTATGAAACGACGATCCCATATTGGATTTATGATGTAAATACGGAGATTCAGGATGTTGGATTTTTTAAAAATCTTCCGGAATATTATCACACGGATTGTTACGAAAAGCTGTGTCCGCTATTCGATAATATCGTAAATGCATTCAGAGAGAACAGAGAACTGAATCAAGTGTATATGAAAGCAAACTTAATTAAAATTATGAATGCATTGGAGGAAGAAAACAGCGGAAAAAGAGTGATTGGAGAAAAAAGAACGATTCAGAATAATTACGATCAGATTATCGAGTGCAAGAATTATATTGATCAGCATCTGGATGAAAAATTTACGTTGGATAGTCTGGCCGAAAAATGTAATTTAAGCAAAAACTTTTTCGGTAGGATTTTCAAGGAGATTATAGGAACAGCGCCTATTGAATACATTATCCAGAACCGCATGGTGCTTGCTAAAAAGCTGATTTTGACGACAGATATTCAGGTGGAACAGATTTCTTTTCTATGTGGATTTGAAGATAAAACATATTTTTACCGTCAGTTTAAAAAATATTATGGCGAGACGCCGGCAGAACTTAGAAAAAATTATTGTATTCCCGAAAATGGGTGAGATTAGCTACTTTAAGTAGTTTGGATTGTCACCTGTCCCAATTCGTTCTGGCAGATATAATAAAGGCAGAATGAAGGAGGGATTTTATGAAGAAGCATATTTCATTTTTACTTATGGTGGTGGTTTGTGTCGTGATGATTCTACCAAGTAAAATTTCAGCCCAGACATCACTTAATGGAACTGATTTAAAAATCGGGGCATGGCTTGGTGAAGCACCGACAACTGATGCAATTAGTAAATTCCAGTCTTTACAGCAGCGGAATCTGGATACTATCATGTTTTATATTGACTGGTCAACAAATTTTAACTCTATCAAGGACAGTTATATGAACCCGATTTACAGCAATGGTTCCACAGCAATTATTACCTGGGAAGCATGGGGACTTTCCAATCAGGATATTACAGATGGAAAGAAAGACAGCTATATTAAAAATATGGCACAGTCTATGAAGAGCTATAACAAAGAAATTTGGATTAATCTGATGCATGAAGCAAATGGAAACTGGTATGACTGGGCAGTTGGTGATAGCAAGGTAAATACAAATGAAACCTATATTGCCGCTTATCGTCATGTAGTTAATATTTTCCGCCAGGAAGGTGCATTTAATGTAAAATTTATTTTCTGTGTAAACAGTAGTAGCTGTGGTGAAGGATCCAGTTTTTTGGGACATTATCCAGGAGATGCTTATGTGGATATGGTTGCAATGGATGGATATAATTGGGGAACAACTCAGTCCTGGGGCAGTACATGGCAGTCATTTGACCAGATTTATGCTAACTGTTATAAGACCATGTGCCAGGTAGACAAACCTATTTTAATTACAGAAATGTCTAGTACAGAAACTGGAGGAAACAAAGCACAGTGGATTACGGATACATATAAAACAATTCGTAGTAATTATCCAAGAATTAAAGTAGTATCTTGGTTTGGCGAGAATAAAGAAACAGACTGGAGAATTAATTCCAGTGATGCATCACTTGCCGCATATGTGGCAGCGGTAAAGAACAACTCATCCGCAACAGAAACACCAGCAACGAGTGAGGCACCAACTGTAACTACTGCACCATCCGATACACCAGATATCAGTGTTACAGCATCCAGCAGTGGAACCAGTTCCATTAACCAGAATTATCAGATTAGTGCACAGGGAACAAAAGACCTTGATTTAAGCAAATTAACAATTCGTTATTTCTTTTCAAAAGCAGGTACGAAAGATATGACATTCTGGTGTGATAGTGCAGCAGCACAGCTGAATGTGGCACCTTGGTATGAGAATATCAGCGGTATTACGGTTGGAAAGGTAGTAAAATCTGGTTATCAGTATTATGTAGACCTTACATTTTCAGATTCTTATTTTCTAAAAGCTGGAACAGGAAGTATTAACATTCAGACAAGAATTACAAATAGTGACTGGTCATCTGTGGAGAATTTTAAAGAAGGAAATTTATTGGTGTTGTATGATGGACAGGCTGTGAAATAGTAATTAAAAAATATTAATCCATTAAGAAGCCCTCGGACTAGGAAAGCAGCCTGAGGGTTTTCAATTCTAGATTCCTAAACTACATACTTCACTTCACACTCTGGAAATGCAGCCTTCAGCTGTGCTTGGAAAAATACCTTCACTTCTCGAATGTCTTCTTTCTGGTAAGTAAATTTTCCATAACCGAACTGGCCTCGTTTGTATACACGGTTTTCATCTTCCATAGGAAGGGTAGATTCCGGAAAAATGTTTCTGATTAATTCTTTGGCGCGAGGCGTGAAACGATGGGTAATGACCTCAAAAAAGAGTGGATAGAGATAGTCTGTGGGGAGGGTACTTTTTAGATTATCAATTACCTGCTGGTATTCCTCTTTCCAATTTTTGTAGAGAAAGACCGGAGCAATCAGAAAACCTACTGGATAGCCGGCTTTCATAACTTTTGCAGCAGCATGGATTCTTGCCTCAATGGAGGAAG
Source organism: uncultured Clostridium sp. (assembly GCA_934438135.1). Classification (GTDB taxonomy): domain Bacteria; phylum Bacillota; class Clostridia; order Lachnospirales; family Lachnospiraceae; genus Clostridium_AI. Next base: position 59,708 of record CAKSBP010000010.1, read on the forward strand.
TATAATGTTCATAAGAACTTCGTATATATTCGGTGTTAATACTGAACCGAATTTCAGTTTTTCCTTGATGATTCAGTTTTAGAAGTGGGTCTATATCATTAAATTTGGTAACGAAACGAAAACATCCGCGTGGATTTTCAGCAAAAAATTGAATGGTCCTTTCCAAAGCATGTGTATAGGGTTCAACGCAGAGAGGATCGGAGGTAGCAGAGCCTTCAAAGCTGGTAACACCGTCTGGTTTAGCTTCCATGTAAGAAACTGCTTTTTTAAAAATATCGTCCAGATTGACATTTACTCTGACAAAAGGCTTATCTCCCAGCTGGGTATGAAGATAACAATATTCACACTGTCCCATGCATCCGCTGACAAGAGGAAGCATATAGTCAGCACTTGGCTTACAGGTTTGAAATGCGCTGCTTTTTTTCTTGCTGACAACCAAAGTGCGTTTCCCATTCTGATAGGTTGCTGGTACAGTATCTTCTGTGATAATAGATTTAATCTTGTTGGAAGAACCTTCTAAAATTTCGATTTCTTTTTTATCGGAAAATGTGTCGTAAATGCGTTGTCCAATTTCATAATCTAGAGTTCCCTTTTCAAAAATAATTCGTTTAGGTATAAACATAATAAAACTCCTCAGTGTATATTTTTATATGGATATGTTTATTATGAGTGCATTTTGTTCAGAATATGTGGCTTATAATTGTTTTAAAAAATTTAAAGATGATAGAATAAAAACATCCGTATTTTGGGTATTTTTATGGCATAATTCTTCCGGCTGTACAAACTATGCCTGAACTTCCACTTGTGCACAACTTTGAAACCGCGCAAATACGGCATATTCACGAAAGTTAACGCAATGTTATTGTATTGTTAAAATAATAACAAACAATGTTAAAGTACAAATATTGAATATTACAACAAATGTTGAGAGATTCAACACGAGAAGTAAAGTTTATTAAACTGACTGTATTAAATAACAGCCGTGTTATTCAATATAATATACAATTTTGCACGTGAATGATTAAGAAAAGGGTATTTTTTCAGGAATGAGAGGAGGCTTTTTTCTTTACAGTACGAAAGGCATGCCTAATGGCTTAAGTAACCATAGGCATGCTTTTTGAAAGTTGTATTTAATAATTTGAAATGATAATTAGACTATTCTTCTAATAGAATAGATAGAACGGTAGTTATATTGTGATATTTTAATTCCATCTTTTGCATTACTTGCGTGTACCACTCTGCCGCCTCCAATATAGAGTGCAACGTGATTTACAGTTCCGCCATTTCCATAGAAAATAAGGTCTCCGGCCTGAAGATTGCTTACGCTTACACTTTTTCCTGCACTAGACTGAGAACTGGATGTTCTAGGAATGCTGTAGCCAAAATTGCGGAATACAGCCTGTGTAAATCCAGAGCAGTCAGCACCATTTGTCAGACTTGTACCACCCCATACATAAGGGTTTCCAACAAACTGAGTTGCGTAGCTTGCAATTCTTGAACCGGATGTGGTTCCTGCTGAAGCAGATACGGTTGTGCTGCTGGAAGAACTTCCAGCAGAGGCACTGGAACTACTGGAGGAAGAAGAACTTCCTTGAGGTGAGCTGGAACTGTTTGAAGAAGAATTACTGCTGGAACTTCCAGAGTAACTGCTTGTAGAAGAAGCAGCCTGAGCCTGTCTTGCAGCTTCTTCTGCCTGACGAGCTTCTTCTGCTTTTTTAGCAGCTTCTTCTGCTGCAATACGAGCTAATTCTTCTTCAATAGAGACTGCGTATTCATATTTATAAGAAACATCAGTAAAATCTTTAGAAAGGTAGCCTTTTCTAGTAGAAGTTTCAGAAGAATTGATTTTAATCTTCACCCAGTTTTTAGACTCTTTAGTTACGGTGTAGGTATCCCCTTCACCAACTAAAGTAAGACAGTCCGAATCTGTATTTGGTTTTTCTCTTACTTTCAGTGTTTCAGTAGTAACCGTAGCAGTTTTTGTTGCATATTCATCCAGTAATTTTTCTGCATCTTCACCAATTGCAAGAAATTCCTTTGAAATATAGCCCGTAACTGTTCCGGATTCTACCTTTATCCAGCCATTTTTTTCAGAAATAACAGTGGCAGCAGAACCTTTGTACAGTTTACCGACTACTTTGCTTTCTAAATTCGGTTTTTTACGGATGTTAACATAGTTATTTGCAATAGAAAATGCAAGATCTGCATACCTATTGTCTTCCTTTGTAGTTTCTTCTTCCACAGCATTTCCTGTCTCTGTAGATTCATCTATTGTAATATCGGCATCTTCCTGTTCTACAGGGCCGACTATCATGTCATTTACGGTGTTTTCTGCATTTACGGTGCTTGCACTGATACCAGATGGAGCCAGAAATGGTACAGTCAGGCAGAGTGATGCAGCTAATAAGTATCGTTTTATCATTGTTGTCCTCCAAAAAAATAGGAATAATATGTTACATATTTATTAAAAAATGTAATATAATCGTAACAATTTCCTTGAAAAAAGTCAATTGGTACTTAATGGAGGGTATAAAAAGAAGATTCATTGACAGGTCTATTTGTCATGTTATAATGAATTTATTGAAAAAAGGAAGGTGGAGGGGGTAACTGAGTGGGAAGAAAGATAAGAGAGCAAAAACAAATGATTCTATTTTTTATTCTTCGTTTTTTTCAGGGGCTGGGTGCAGTAATACCAATTTATGCAAGCCTGATTCTGAAATCAACGGATTACTATTCTGTGCAGAATATTGGATATTATGAAACGGCGTTGTATTTGGGCTATGGAGTTATGTCAGTAATTGGTGGAAGACTGACAGACTGGCTGGATGAAAAAAAACTTTTACTGTTTTCCAATCTTATCTGTGTAACTGCAATTCTTTTATACAATATATCGGGAAATCCGAATGTTAGTCTTATTGCATTTCTGGTTTTATATGGATGTTATAGTTTATCCTGTCCTGCTATTACGACACTTTCTTTGGAAGCAGCACCAGAAGGAAAAGTAAATGGTGTATTTTCCATGCTGTTTGTAGGACTTAGTTTAAGCACATGCGTCTGGTCTATTGTTATATCGGCAGTTGATAATATGAATCATTTTCTATGGATTGTACTGGCAGCAGATCTTGTGGCATTTCTTCTGGTTTTATTTGGGGTGAAAGAAAATAGAACACAAAAGGCAGTAGAAGAAGAAATTGGGGAAGAAGATAGAAGTGGTTTTTTAAAGAGTCTATGGAAAAGAAAGTACATAATGGTTTTTTCATTGTTTATGACCATATTTATGTTTGATTTAGCACAGTTGAATGTTACATTTCCGGTTATGATGGATCGAATGTTTGGTGAAAATGGAACAGGTAGGTTTGCAGCTGTAGTAACATTGAATTCTTTGGTTATTATTGCAGCGAGCTGGCCATTGAATCATTTGACGAAGAAACTGAAACTGATGGACAGCATTATTCTTGGCGCTGTTTTTTATATTATAGGCTATGGAATGTTATTTTTTGTGAAAAGTTACTGGCTGATTCTACTTTCGACAGTTATCTGGACATTTGGTGAAATTTTGGCAAATACATATGGAAACAGCTTTATTACTCAGAATGTGCCCAAAAAGTTTACAGGAACCTATGTGGCAGTATATTCAGTGTCTATAGGGGTTGGTTCTCTTGCTGGCCCGTTGTTTAGTGGGGCACTATTAAATAGCATATCTTGTGGGCAAATCTATCTTTTGGTAGCTGGGATGACGGGAGCAGCTACAGTAGGATTTTTTGTATTAAAGAAAAGTCTGTAAATATACAATATTTATGAAAAGCTCATGAGGAAGGTAAATGAGAAATAAGGGAGGAAATGAAATGAAGAGAAGGGACAGGGAAGCGTGGAACAGCATGTGTTATACTATACATACTGTCTGGGAAGCAGATAAAGGGAGTGTTTTGTTTCCATTTTATAAAAACATTACAGAGTATGTTTTTAATGGATTTTTTGATATTTATCTGATTAAGTATATTTATGAATGTATTGACCAGCATATTTCATACAGTCTGTTGGCAAGGACAGTACTTATATTCTGTCTGATTCAGATTGTAGTACATATTAATTCAGCATCTCAAGCATATTATGTTAATGTGAAGAAACCCAAAATTTACAGACATGTATTTAACCGTGTAATTAACAAAGCCAGGACAATTGAACTGACCCGTTATGAGCAGCCGGATTTTTATGACCATTTTTCCAGGGCATTGGATGAGTGTTTGAATCATGCGGAAGATGGAATTGTGGAAATGACATTGGCATTTGGACAGATTTGTGCTTCACTTGTGGCGGCAGGAATTGTAGCTGCTGTGGACTGGAAACTTTTACTTATGACAATTCCGCCAATTGCTGGAGGTTTTATCCTTGGAATGAAAGAAAATGTCCAGTTTTTTGAACTTCAAAAAGAGGAAACAAAAGAGCGTAGAAGAATGGATTATCTGAAACGGGTTTTTTACGAGAAAAAGTATGCTCCTGAGATACGTTTGTATTCTATACGTAATCTTTTGTCTAAAAATTATAAGAAAAGTTATACAGGAAGATATGAAATAAACTGGAAATATAGAAAGAAAATGGTCTGGTACAGCATTATAAATGCAGTTATTCTTGAGGGTGCGATTACATTTATGGCATACCTTTATATTACTTATGTTGTAAAGGCTTGTGGTTCCCATCGACTGGGTGCTTATGTAGCTATTATTTCTGCTATTAGTTACATTACATGGTCTATGCGGGATATGACCAGACACTGGAAACAGTCTGGAAAATATTGTGTATACATGAATAACCTGAAGGAGTTTTTCCAGTGTGAATCCATAGAGAGAAAACGTGGCTCTAAAAAGCCAGATGAAACGATTGGTGAAATTGAATTTAAAAATGTTTCATATACTTATACAGGAAGTAAAAAGCCGGTTATTGAAGATTTAAATTTACATATTCATAAAGGGGAGCGTATTGCATTAGTTGGGGAAAATGGTGCTGGAAAAACGACCCTGATGAAGCTGTTAATGGGATTGTATCCAGTATCGAAAGGAAAAATCACAGCTGGAGGGGTTTCGGTAGAAGAATACGATCCAGATTTATACCATGACCGAATCGGAACTGTTTTTCAGGATTTGCAGATCTTCTCCGTTACTCTGGCGGAAAATGTATTAATGCGGGAGCCAAAGAATGAAGCGGAGCGGCAGTGCGTAAAAGATGCATTGGAAAAAGCTCAGTTTGGGGATAAATTAAAGGAACTGCCAAAGGGAATCGATACTATGTTAACCAAAGAGTTTGATCCAGAAGGTTTTGTCTGTTCTGGCGGTCAGGCACAGAAAGTTGCAATTGCCAGAGTATTTGCAAAGAATCCAGATGTGGTGATTCTGGACGAACCATCCAGTGCGTTGGATCCAATTGCAGAATACAATATGTACCACAATATGATGGAGGCAGCAGAGGGAAAGACGGTATTTTTTATTTCTCATCGAATGTCTTCTGCAAGGATTGCAGACCGTATTTTTTATATGGAGCATGGAAAGATTATGGAAAGCGGTACCCATAAAGAATTGATGGAGCTTGGGGGAAAGTATGCCGAGATGTTTGAACTTCAGGCGAAAAATTATAGAGATGAAGTGGAGGTGACAGCGTATGAGTAAGAAATCCGGAAAAGAGAAAATTACGATAAAAAGATTGTTTCAAAACAACTGGTATCTGTTAAAACACGCAGCACGGATTGACTTAAAGGTAGTTTTGATTATTATAGGCGTGTTTATTTTTTCTGGAATTGGATTTGCTTTTGTAGATAGTTTTTTTGTAAAGCTGTTTATAGATATGCTCTCCAACCATGAAGTGATGTTTGAAGAAATGCTGAAATTGATTGTTCTAGGAGTAATTGTTTCGATTGTGTCTCATATTGCAGTAGAGGCGACGGACAGCTGGGCACGTGCAAGATTTATTTATATGACAGGAGAAATTCAGGAACAGCTGATACAAAAAACTTCTAACATAGATTTAATGTGTTATGATAATAAAGAGTATTTTGACGATTTTGTTGTAGCAGCAGCCCAGTCGGAAGATATGATTATTGAAGGAATTTTTATTACAGGTCAGATTATCCAGAACTTGACTATGACGCTTTTACTGGGGGGATTGATTATGAGCATAAATTCTCTGGTAGCTATATTTCCGATTCTGGGATTCCTGGTAAATATGATAACCAGGTTTAAAATTACACAACTGGAATATGAATATGATATAGAAGCGAAGCGAATTAAGAGAAAAGCTGATTATTCCAAGCGGGTATTTTACCAGCCGGAGTATACAAAAGAAATTAAACTGTCCCATATAGAGGTTCCATTAAGACGTCAATTTGATGAAGCAATTGAAGAGGTAACGGAGAAAGCCAGAAAAGCAGGTAAAAAAATTGCGGTTTTATCCCTGATTAATTGGATTGTTGTATTTACCTTTTTATCTTTTTACTGTGTGCCGATGTATTTAGGATATTTAGCACTGGTAAAAATGAGCATTGGACTGGGAGATGTGGCAGCTATGAATAATTCTCAGGGTTCAATCCGTGGAAATCTGGACTGCTTAAATTATGATATGGTAGAATTTCAGAAAGTCGGGCAGTTTGCAGAACGATTCCGAAAATTTATGGATTATGAAGTTCAGATTGAAAATCAGGAGGGAAGCGAGAAGGTTCCATCAGAAATCTGTCCATTGGAAGTAAAGGATATGTCATTTCGCTATCCAGGTGCTAAGGAAGATACTTTAAAACATATTTCCATGACGGTAAAACCTGGTGAGCGAATTGCCCTGGTAGGAGAAAATGGTGCTGGAAAATCTACATTTATTAAACTCTTAATGCGGCTTTATGAGGTTTCAGATGGAGAAATCTGTTATGGTGGAAAGAATATTAAGGATTTTACCACGAGAGAATATCGAGAGATTTTTGGAACTGTATTTCAGGATTTTCAGATGTATGCAGTTTCTCTGGCAGAAAATGTGCTGATGGGTGAATGGAAGCCAGAGTATAAGGAACGTATCTTAAAGGCATTGGAAGATGCGGACTTTACAGGAAAGCTGAATCGACTGGAACACGGAATTGAGACACAGATGACAAGAGAATTTGACGATGAGGGGGTTATGCTTTCCGGAGGAGAGTCTCAGAAAGTTGCGATTTCCAGAATGTTTATAAAGAGAGGAAAACTTGCTATAGCTATTTTGGATGAACCATCCAGTGCACTGGACCCTCGGGCAGAATATACATTGAACCGAAGTATGATGAAAAAGGCCGAAGGAGCTTCTGTTATTTTTATTTCTCATCGTCTTTCTACGACAAGAGATGCAGACTGCATTTACATGTTTGAGCATGGAGAAATTGTGGAACAGGGGACACATGAGGAGTTGATGGAATTAAATGGTGAGTATGCAGCTATGTTCCAGAAACAGGCTTTATATTATCAAAAAGAAGTATTTGAGGCTGTCTGAAGAATTGGCTGGATTTTCTAGGAGAAGTAAGATAGAATGGAATTACTATAAAATAGAGCAGAGGTGGGAAAAGGATGGAGCAGATGATTAAAGCTGATAAACTGAAAAAGACATTTATATTATCAAAAAAACAGCAGAAAATCGAGAAAACAAAAGCAAAGAAAAAGACAGCAGTTAATGGCTTGTCATTTGAAGTTTTTCAGGGAGAAGTATTTGGATTGTTAGGACCAAATGGTGCAGGAAAAACAACTACGCTTCGAATGCTTTCTACGTTAATTAAACCAGATGAAGGAGATGCCATAATCGGTGGTTCCAGTATTATGACAGATGCTGATGGAGTGCGCCAGAAGATTGGTTTCTTAACCAGTGAATTGAAGCTGGAAGAATTTTTTACTCCCAATTATTTATATGATTTTTTCTCTGAACTGCATGATGTTCCTGTGAGAGATCGGAATGAGAGAAAGAGAATGTTATTTGAAAAGTTTGGTATTGATAGATTTGCAGAAGTAAAAGTAGCAGATTTGTCAACTGGTATGAAACAGAAAGTTTCATTGGTAATCTCCATTGTACATAATCCAGATATTATTATTTTCGATGAACCAACAAATGGTTTGGACGTCCTGACCGCGAAAGTAGTAACTGATTTTCTGATGGAATTAAAAAAAGCCAATAAGACGATAGTGGTATCCACCCATATTTTCAGCCTGATTGAAAAAATCTGTGACCGGGTAGGAATTATTATTAATGGAAAAATGGTATTGTGTGATACTTTGTCAAACGTCACAAGAGAGAAGTCTTTGGAAGAACGATTTTTTGAAATTTATGAGGAAACGGCAGGTGCAGGTGAGTGAATAGAAAAATATCAGCGGTAATAAAAAAGGAACTGGCACGTTTCTTTGGGGATAAACGAATGGTTCTTACAACACTGATTATGCCAGGTCTGATGATTTATCTTATGTATTCCTTTATGGGTCAGGGATTTTTAAATCAGAGTACAGCAGATGATGATTATGTGGCAAAAGTTTATGTCATTAATGAACCGGATTCTTTAAAGAATGTATTAGATGCTCAGAAAATGAAAATTCAGGCATCTAAGGATTTGTCGCTTGATGATATGAAACAGAAGGTGCAGGATAAAGACAGCGATCTTCTTTTAGTTTTTCCGAAAAACTTTGATCAGGATGTCAGTTCCTATGATGCCCAGACATCCGGAACGGATGCACCTTTGGTAGAGATGTATTATAACTCTTCTAGGACAGAGTCTCAGAACATTTATATTTCTATAGAAAGTCTGTTAAGCAGCTATGAAAATTCATTATGTAATAAATTTGATGTAAATACGGGAACAGGAAAATATGACATGGCCACAGACAAAGATACAACAGGACAGATTTTCTCTATGATGCTTCCAATGCTCATGATGATATTTATGTTTAGTGGCTGTATGGCAATCGCACCAGAAGCCATTGCGGGAGAAAAAGAACGTGGGACTATTGCAACGCTTCTTGTTACACCAACAAAGCGAAGTCATCTGGCAGTTGGAAAGATTGTAAGTTTAAGTATTCTGAGTTTGTTAAGCGGTGCATCCAGTTTCATTGGAATTATTGCTTCTCTTCCAAAGCTGATGCAGGCAGATGATAGCATGAATGTAAGTTCAGCTGTATATTCTGTAAAAGATTATGTGTTGATACTGCTGGTCATTTTCTCTACCGTATTGGTTTTTGTATCATTAATGTCCATTATTTCAGCATTTGCAAAATCGGTAAAAGAGGCAGCAACGTATTTGTCGCCACTAATGATTCTGGTAGCAGTACTTGGAATCTCTACTATGATGGGAACTGGAGGTAACCATGCAACATATTTCTACCTGATTCCGATTTACAATAGTGCTCAGAGCTTAGGCGCAGTTTTTGGATTTACGTATTCCGTAACAAATGTATTGATAACAGTTGTAACAAACCTGTTAGTCAGCGTTGGTTTAGGATTTATTCTGACAAAGATGTTTAATAGTGAGAAAATGATGTTTTAGGATAAAAGGAGTCTGTTGCAGATTTGTATGTATTTGTTATTCTTGTAGTAGTGTTTTATTTTCTTGCAGTTATGCCACGTATATGGAAACGGCCAGATGCTGCCCCAATTATGGGGTGGCATTATGCTCATAGAGGATTGCATAATAATTATTCTAAGGCACCTGAAAATTCTTTGGCAGCATTTAGACTGGCCGTAGAAAAAGGCTATGGAATCGAGTTAGACGTACAGCTGACAAAAGATAATCAGGTTGTTGTATTTCATGATTTTAATTTAGTACGGGCCTGTGGCGTAAATAAAAAGGTATGTCAGCTGACATATCAGGAATTTAAGGAATATCATTTGTTTCGCTCTCAGGAAACGATTCCTTTGCTTCAGGATGTGCTTCGTCTGGTAAACGGACAAGTACCTTTGATTGTAGAATTAAAATGTAAAAATGGAAAGGATCGAATTGCTTTTCAGGCAAATGAGATTCTGAGTCAGTATAAAGGAGTGTATTGTATAGAGTCATTTCATCCTCTTGCACTTTCCTGGTACCGGAAAAACCGACCAGATGTGATTCGGGGGCAGCTTGCAGATATTTATAGAAATCCGAGACATGTGGGAGAGGCGGTTGTAGGTTTTATGCAGAGCCACCTGCTTTTCAATTTTGCCGCAAAGCCCGATTTTATTGCGTATAATCATTGGTATCAGGGAGAATTATCTCGAAATATCTGCCGATACGTTTATCATACGATTTCTGTGGCGTGGACAGTCCGTTCGGAGAAGGAATACGAGAAATGTAAAGATAGTTTTGACTTGTTTATATTTGAAAGATTTTCTATGAAATGAGCAGTGGTTTCGATCACTGCCTTTTTTTCCTTATTAGATAGAAAATGCTTTTTTTATTTATTTTTTACGGTTTTTATATGGATTTTTACGATAGATTGATTTTGTTTCTCATAATGATTATACTATCAATAATAAAAACATAAATCTTATAGTGTTAAGAGACAAATTGGGGGGATTTTATGATTACTATTTTTAACCGAAGAGAAGTTTATCGGACGGATTCACAGGATAATCAGGTGAAGACGCGGGTACTGTTAGCAGAAAGTGATGTGAAGTTTTCTATGAAAACTGTGCGGAAGGCATCGTCAGAAGGAGATACAAAAAAGTCTCCGGATGGTATATATGATTATGTTTTTTATGTGAAGAAGGAAAATTATGATCGGGCGGATTATTTGATTCGGAAAGGGATTAGGGAATAAATTTGTAAATATAAAAACAGAATTATTTTTGCAAAATTTCTTGACGAAGGATTGTACTCCTATGTATAATGGAATCAAACAGTTTAATGATTTAAAGCGTTACGGTTTAAAGTGTAATGGTTTAAACTATTAAATAAGTTTAAAAGAGAAGGGGAAATGTTATGGAGTACATAGTATGTCTTGTGGTTTATCTGCTGATTATGGTGGGTGTCAGCTTATATGCCAAAAAGAGGACAAACAGCGTAAATGATTTTGCACTGGGGGGCAGATCCATTCCACCATGGATGTCTGCATTTTCTTATGGAACAGCTTATTTTTCAGCTGTTATCTTAATTGGCCATGCCGGAAAGAATGGATGGACTTTTGGAATGTCATCTTTTTGGGTGGTATTTGGTAACTCAGTTATTGGAACATATCTTGCATGGAAAGTACTTGGAAAGCGGACGAGAGAAATGACACAGCGTCTGAATGTAGCAACTATGCCACAGTTTATTGCGACGAGATATAAGGATCAGAAACTGCGTTTTATTACATCGGCCATTATTTTTATTTTTCTGGTACCGTATGCAGCATCTGTTTATAAGGGACTGGGATTTTTATTCCAGATTACTTTCAATATCGATGAAAAGGTTATTATGCTGATTATGACAATAGTTACTGCTTTCTATCTGTTTGCGGGTGGATTTCTTGCAGCGTCCATTGCCGATTTTATTCAAGGAATGATTATGATTTTCGGTATTATTCTGCTCGTATTTTATGTGATTACATATGGAAAAGTAGACGGGATTTCTAACGGAATACAGAGTCTTAGAAATATCAATCCGGATTTGGTTGCACCGATGACGAAAAACACAGCACTTCCATTGATTTCACTTGTATTGATGACCAGTTTGGGAACATGGGGACTTCCGCAGATGATTAGTAAGTTTTATACGATTAAAAGTGAAAAATTTATACCAACTGCAACAATTGTTTCTACTTTATTTGCTGTGTTGGTAACTACTGGAGCGTATACGATGGGCTCTATGAGCCGTTTGATTTTAAATAATCAGGCACCGACAAATGCAGATGGAACCATTATTTTTGATAAAATTATTCCATTGGTTTTAAACCAGAAAGGATTGCTTCCAACGATTGTTTTAGCAGTATTGCTAATTGTTATTCTGGCAGCATCCATGTCCACACTGGCCTCTCTGGTACTGGCATCCAGTACCACTTTTGTCATGGATTTAGTAAAACCGGTAACAAAGGATAAATTCAGTGATAAGCAGACAGTATTACTGCTTCGTATCTGCTGTTTAGTATTTATTGGAGCGGCTTATATTTTAGCAATGGGCAATAGTCCGATTTTGAATTTAAATGCATTATCCTGGGGCGTGGTATCAGGATGTCTTTTGGCACCATATATGCTGGGACTTTATTGGAAGAGAGCAACTAGGTCAGCAGTATATATCAGTATGGTTTCCGCCGTTATTATTATGCTTGGCGGTGTAGCGAAATTTGGAATCACAAGTCCTTATATTACAACATTCAGTGCATCTGCTATTGTACTTCCAAACGTGGTATTAGTGATGGCGAGTCTGGTAACGAGGAAATTGGAAGACTCCCATGTAGCGTATATTTTTAATACGAAAAATAAATAGAGTTCCATTGGTGCATTGTCATATGAGTAGCTGATATGGCTCATACTTTGCTGAACATGCTTTCTTTTAAAAAAGTCATTAAACTCTTTGCGGCACATATCTAAATATCAAAAGGAGAACCACATTGACTGTAGTTAATTGGTTCTTTTTTTATTTACTAGGAAAGTCCTCTGCAAGTCCATTCCTAGTAAATAAAAAAGTGCCCTAAAAAACAGGGTACAAGATGCACACGCACGGGTAAGGAGTATTGTCGCAAAAAGAAGCGACACCCATGCGGCGCAGGAAAGTCTCTTCTCCCTCAAGATTGAGGGGCAGGGGAGTTGATGTGTCGCAGACACTTTCTTGTGTAAATAGATCATGGGATTGATGGAAATAATATGGCATACAAATATATATTTTTTTGTCACATTTTATGTTATACTTAAATAGTAATTGCTTTTGTTGATTAATGTGAAAAAGCAGACGTGTATTAATTATGAAAGGATGGAATTTACAGTGGCAGAAAAGAAAATTATGCTTGGTAACGAGGCATTTGCCAGAGGAGCTTATGAAGCAGGAGTAAAAGTTTCCGCAGCTTATCCAGGAACACCAAGTACAGAAATTAGTGAAAATATTGTAAACTATAAAGAAGTCTATGCAGAATGGTCACCAAATGAAAAGGTAGCCATGGAGGTAGCCATCGGTGCATCCATTAGCGGTGTAAGAGCAATGGCATCTATGAAACATGTAGGTGTAAATGTAGCGGCTGACCCATTATATACAGCATCCTACATTGGAGCAAATGGGGGTCTTGTATTAATCGCAGCAGATGATCCTGGTTTATACAGTTCCCAGAATGAGCAGGATACAAGATGTATCGGTCGTGCAGCACAGGTTCCGGTTATTGAGCCATCTGACAGCCAGGAAGCAAAAGATTTTGTGAAATTTGCATTTGAAATGAGTGAAAAATACGATACACCAGTTATCGTGCGTTCTACAACAAGACTTTCTCATTCTCAGGGCACTGTAACATTAGAAGAAAGAGAAGATATTCCAGATAAGCCTTATGTTAAAGATATTCGTAAAAATGTAATGATGCCTGGTAATGCAAAACTTGCTCATTTAAAAGTAGAAGCACGTACAAAGGCAATGATTGAAGACGGATGTAATTTCCCAATCAACCGTGTCGAAATGAACGATACAAGCATTGGTGTTGTAACATGTGGTATCTGCTATCAATATGTAAAAGAAGCACTTCCAAATGCATCAGTATGTAAATTAGGACAGGTAAACCCACTACCTAGAAAAATGATTGAAGATTTCGCTAAAAAAGTTGATAAATTATATATCGTAGAAGAATTGGATCCTGTTATCGAAACTCAGGTTAAATCATGGGGAATTGAGTGTATTGGTAAAGAAATCTTTACCGTACAGGGAGAATACAGCGCAAACTTATTAAGACAGGCAGTATTAGGACAGGATTTAGACTTAGCAGATCCAGCGGATGCACCAGCAAGGCCTCCTATCTTATGTCCAGGATGTCCACATAGAAGTGTATACACCGTATTAAAGAAATTAAAACTGCATGCAGCAGGTGATATCGGATGTTATACATTAGGAGCTGTTGCACCACTTAATGTTGTTGATACAACAATCTGCATGGGTGCCAGCATTAGCTCTCTACATGGTATGGAAAAAGCAAAGGGCAAAGAATACATAAAAGACTGGGTAGCCGTAATCGGAGATTCTACTTTCATGCATACTGGTGTAAACTCTCTGATTAACATGGTTTACAACAAAGGTACTGGAACAGTTATGATTCTGGATAATTCCACAACAGGTATGACAGGACATCAGGATCATGCGGCAACAGGTAAAACATTATCCGGAGAAGAAACTTATGCAATCAGCATTCCAGCACTTTGCAAAGCAATCGGTATTAAGAATGTAATCGAAGTAAATGCATTTGATATTGATACATTAGAGAAAGTTGTAAAAGAAGAAGTTGCAAAAGACGAGATTTCCGTTATTATTACAAAGACACCTTGTATCTTCAAAGTAAAAGCATCTACAAAGAAATGTGTTGCAATCCCAGATAAATGTAAGAAGTGTGGTGCATGTCTGAAACCAGGATGTCCTGCTATTACAAAGAATGCAGACGGCGTAATCACTATTGATGAAACAAACTGCAATGGCTGCGGTCTATGCATGAACTTATGTAAATTTGGTGCAATCGAAAAGGTGGGTGAATAATATGGAAACAAAGAATATTATGATCGTCGGCGTTGGCGGACAGGGAACTTTATTAACAAGCCGTATTTTAGGAGGAATTACCCTTCAGGCCGGCTATGATGTAAAATTATCCGAAGTACATGGTATGGCACAGCGAGGCGGAAGTGTTGTTACTTATGTACGCTATGGTGAAAAAGTTGCTGAGCCAATCGTAGAAGAAGGACAGGCAGATGTGTTAATCGCATTTGAAAGACTGGAAGCTCTTCGTTATGCTCACTTCTTAAAAAAAGATGGAGTTATTGTTGTCAATGACCAGAGAATTGATCCGATGACAGTTGTAATCGGCGCGAGAGAATATCCGGAAAACATTCTTGAAGACCTGGGTAAAAAATATAAAATCTTAAAAGTTGATGCTATGGGAGAAGCTAAAAAGCTTGGCAATACTAGAGTATTTAATACCATCGTTCTTGGTA
Source organism: uncultured Clostridium sp. (assembly GCA_934438135.1). Taxonomy (GTDB): domain Bacteria; phylum Bacillota; class Clostridia; order Lachnospirales; family Lachnospiraceae; genus Clostridium_AI. The sequence goes on from CAKSBP010000010.1 coordinate 74,807, forward strand.
TGGCTGCACAGCATATGGATTTCTCATTGGAGGACTGGTATAAAGTAATTGAAAATACCGTAAAGCCAAAGACAGTAGAGATTAACAAAAAAGCATTTGAAGTTGGATATAACTTAAAATAACAATATAAAATATGGTCTGGAGGGTTTTTCATGATTTGGAACGAAACAAAAGAATGCATGAGCCGCGACGAAATGAGCTCACTGCAGAGCAAAAGGCTTGTAAAAATGGTTGATTATGTTTATCACAACGTTGAGTTTTACAGAAAGAAAATGCAGGAGTTAGGCATAGAACCTGGTGACATTAATGGAATCGAAGATATTAATAAACTCCCATACACAACCAAGGATGACCTTAGAGATAATTACCCATTCGGGCTTTTTGCAGTACCTCAGTCGGAGGTTGTTCGAATTCATGCCTCCTCTGGAACTACAGGTAAAGCTACTATTGTTGGATACACAAGAAAAGATATTGAAATCTGGCAGGAATGTGTTGCCAGAGTATTAGCAATGGCAGATATCCGAAGAAATGATAAAATTCAGGTTGCTTATGGTTATGGTTTATTTACCGGTGGTCTTGGAGTACACTATGGTGCCGAAAATCTTGGCGCCACAGTAGTACCGATGTCTACTGGTAATACGAAAAAGCTGATTACTATGATGATGGACTTTGGTGTCAATGCAATTGCATGTACACCATCTTATTTGTTACATATTGCCGAAACTCTGGAAAAAGAAAATCTTGTGGACAAAATTCAGTTACGTTCTGCTATCTGTGGTGCTGAACCTTGGACAGAAAATATGAGAAAAGAGATTGAGAGCAGATTACATATTAAATGCCATGATATTTACGGTTTAAGTGAAATTATGGGACCTGGTGTTGCATCAGATTGTGATTTCCATAAAGGACTTCATATCTGGGAAGATCATTTCCTTCCTGAAATCATCAGCCCTGAAACATTAGAACCATTGGCAGATGGAGAACTGGGGGAATTAACAATTACAACGCTTACCAAACAGGCACTTCCATTATTACGTTACCGTACAAAGGATTTAACAAGCATTACCTATGGAAAATGCGACTGTGGCAGGACAATGGCCAGAATTTCTAGGTTTAAAGGTCGTTCTGATGATATGCTCATTATTCGTGGTGTTAATGTATTCCCATCACAGATTGAATCTGCACTGTTAGAAATCAGTGAAACATCACCTCATTATATGATGATTGTAGATCGTGTAGATAATCATGATACATTGGAGGTAATGGTTGAAGTAGAAGAAAGATTCTTCTCAGATGAAATCAAACAGCTGGAAGGTTTAACGAAGAAAATTGCTCATGTTATCCAACAGGCAATTGGTCTTGCTGTTAAAGTAAAATTAGTAGAGCCTCAGACATTAGAACGTAGTGAAGGTAAGTCTAAACATGTAATAGATAAGCGTAAACTGATATAGTAAGGAGGTTTTTCATATGTTTGTAAAACAGTTATCTGTATTTATTGAAAACAGACAAGGAAGACTTGAAAAAGTAACAGAAGTATTAAAACAGGAAGGCATTAATATTGTTTCTTTGAGCCTTGCTGATTCGTCAGAATATGGCGTATTGCGAATGATAGTTTCCGATCCAGAGAAAGCAAAAGCCATACTGAAGAAGAATGATTTCTCAGCTATGTTGACGGATGTTCTTGCTGTTAAACTTCCACACGAGGTTGGTATGTTACAGAATCTTCTGAATGTGTTAAGTGGTTCATCTATCAATATCGAGTATATGTATGCATTGGCAACTGGAAAAGACAATGCATCCATGATTGTTAAGGCAGACGACCCAAAGAAAGCGGAAGAGCTTATCAATGCCAGCAGTTTAGTTTTATATGGAGAAGAGGAAGCTTATAGGATTAATGATTAGTAATGTATAGAATCATAATAAAAAAGTGTTTTTCAACAGAATTTTTTGTTGGGAGACACTTTTTTCATTATCTAATAAAATAGAAATGTCGATATATTATATAAGAAAGCTGGAACGGATTAATGAAGTATGGATGAAAATGTATAGGGGGCGATTGTCGCAGTATATGTAAGTATGTTTCAAAGAATTTTACCAGTACAGCAGGTTCCACCGGTATGGAGGGCTGGAAGGGAAACGGATTCGGAATTTTCGAATTCAATGGAGCGATACGATGCATATAGTGGATTGAAATGTAAGAGAGGACAAAGGGGGGCTGAGCAGGCATTAGAGACATTTACATATTCGAATACAGGTCTGGAAAATCTGGACGTAGAGAATACACCGAGATTTGATGCAAAGGCTTAGAGTAATGAATTTTGTATCAAATAAAAAACTTTGGGAATCAAAATAACCTGCTTGATTGACAGTTTAGGATATTGTATAATTAAGGAAGCATATTGAAGAGAACATATAGCTGTAGCAGAAGCAGGTGAAAACATGAGCGAGGATCTCGAGATTAACAGACTTCTAGTAGATTTGTTTGATGATATTGTTGAGTTAGAGAGAAAAGTACTAATTACAGATGAATTTAAAGATATTTCAAGTAATGATATGCATATTATCAATGCAATTGGCAAAAAGGAACCAAAGAATATGTCAACACTGGCGGGAAGCCTGAGGGTAACGGTAGGAACTCTGACGATTGCGATTAATAACTTGGTGAAGAAAGGATATGTGAATCGTTTCCGGAGTCAGGAGGATAAGAGAGTGGTTCTTGTATCTTTGAGTGATAAGGGTGAAAATGCATATAAGCATCATGAAGACTTCCATAAAGGATTTGTTGAATATGTGACAAAAGGGCTGGATATGACACAGAAAAGCCAGCTGATTGGGATGTTACAGAAAATCCATGGATTTATTGATGAGTTTAAGAGCAAAAAATAAAACAGCCTCTTGGAAAACAGGAGGCTGTTTTATTTTTTGGTGTATAAATGTTGAATCATTTGCACTGGTTTTATTTTATAAGAAACCCTACTGTGTCTTCATCCACTTCTCCAAATATTTATCCAGAACCTCAAATTGGCAAGGTCCCATATCTAGAAGGAAAGTATGAAATTCTTTTGCATTAAATTTTTCACCAAGCTGTTTTTGGGCTTTATTGCGGAGAGTCTGGAATTCCAGATAGCCCAATGTGTATTTTAGATAGTTGCAAGGTTCCTCAACAATATAATTGTAGAGTTTCTGGCATCCTTCCGTACTGGTGATACCAAAATTCTTTAAGTATTTCATAGTATCTTTCATACTCCACCCGTAATAGTTAATTCCGATGTCACATTTGGCGTCCAGACAGAGCATAATAATCGTATTATATTTTAAAAGTTTTGCTACACTTGTGTCTAGACCAGATACCGAATAAGAATATAATTCCGCATAGGTTGCCCAGCCTTCGGAATAGCCTTCAAAGTTTAAAAGGCAACGCAGTGGACAAGGACTTGTCTGGTTATAATAACAGTTCTGGTAGAGGTGTCCTGGGTAGCCCTCGTGGGCAATGGTTGGAAAGATTTCGCTTAAGTCATATTTCTGGTTTTTATTTATGTAAATACAATTTTCTGCGGTGCTGTCCAGAGCCGGGGTTAGATAGAATGCCGGACTTAGATAATCTTCCAGAGATTTATCTACATATTTCATACAGCACTCGGTTTCTTTGAGTGAAGGAAAATCAGAGTCAATGACACCCTTTAAGTAAGTCAGGATTTCATCTGGATTGGTTAATGGGTAATAATAATTCTGAATTTTATTCAGGATTTCCGGGTCATCCTTGGAAATCTGGGAGAGTTTTTTCATATTCGCTGTAATCGTAGAATCTAGGAGACTGTTAATGTTTTTCATGGAACGGCTGGAGCCGGTAACGGTTTTTACAAGGTATTTGTAATAGTCTTTTCCATCTTTAAAATGGCTGAGTCCTTGAGAATTTTTTCCGGTATCTTTTAGTGTACACAGGGCAGAAATCAATTCTTTATAGGCTGGAATTACATGATTAAAAACAGCAGCTTCATTTTTTGATTTAAAATTTATTTTTTCCTGATCCGTCAAGCCTTCAAACTGATCCATTTTTGAATTAAATAATGTAATCATATAGTTGTTTTTCGGATTGCTAATGAATGCCTGGCACTGGGAAATGACATCATTTACAGCAGCAGTGCTCATAAACAGGCCTTTTTTGGATTTCTGTTTTTCAAAGGAAATAATCTGTTTAAAATAATCGTTGATTTTCGGAAGAAGTTCCAGGTAGTCAACAATATCCTGCTTCTCAGTGAAATGGTATTCTGCAAGAAGTACCGGAAGCTGTGCCTGAAGGCCGGTAGTTGGACTAAGTGTTTCATTATAATATAGAAGTTTTTTATTTTTACCTTGATCTTCTAGATAGGTAGAAAGTACATCATAAGTGATTTTCTGGCTTTCAGAAAGGGTGCTGTAATCAAATTGTTTTAATTTTTTCAGATATTGTTTTCCTGTGGTTATGCCATCTTTCATGTCTTTTATGCTGTAATTTCCAAAGGTAGGGACATAATTTTTTATGCCATATTTTTCGGGTTCCTGCAGAGTGTAGTTTAATGTAATGCTGTCGCTTTGTACTTCATTTTTAAAAATCTGTTCCATATAGCTGTCAAAATCTTCTCCGGTGTATTTTGGTTTTGTACGCCTGGAACATCCGAACAGGGTGAGTGTGAGGCAGAAAATAAGAAAAAGAGAAATGAGTCGTCTGAATTTCATAAACTATCTGGGCGATTTAAAAGCCCTCTCCTTTCGAAGACAAGAGAATGTTAGTATATTTATATTCGAACGAGAGTAAAACAATACGTGAAGAATGAAGATTAAATGTGGACAAAAAGGAATATTGTGTAGAAAACAATTGTAGTGAAAAATAATAAGTGATATGATATTTGTGTTAAACACGCTGAACAAGTCTTTTACCAGAATAGGAGGAAACATGAAAAAAATAAGGTATACGGGAGTATTCTATTAATCATGTGTATGTTGGTATTTATAGGATGTGGAAAAACATCAGAAAACGTTCCGAAGAAAGCGGAAGAGGTACATATGGAGACAGAAACCGATCAGAAACTGTATGAAGACTCAGTAAAAGATGCAATGGTTGCTGAAGAAGATGAAATTGAGCCGGTAATTGCAATTACAAAAGATAGTAAGGATGTAATCTGGAAAAACAGCACGAATACAGGTATTAATGTTTACATTGAATGGTTCCCCAGATGCGTATCCAGAAAAAGAAGAGGCAGAGTTAAAGAATGGAGAAGTATGGGTGTCTTCTGCCAAGGAAATGATAGAATGGTATCAAAAAAATAAGGATGGAGTGGATGACTGGACACTACGACTGAAACAGCTGGTAGGGCTTCCAGAAGAGGATACTTCAACACATATGACAGCATTTTGGGTAAAACCGGATGATATGTTCCGTCCTGCTTATGTAGAGGATATCACAGATACAGATATGACTACTAAATTTAATGAAAACGTGAATCCAGAGTATAAACAGTGGTTTGATAATAACATTATTTTTTCCTATTATGATTCGGCATATCCTTGGACGAGACTTGGATACACCTATGATTGGGCTGATAATGGAACAAAAAGAGGATTATGTGAGTTTATCGTAAAGAAAGGTTCTAAGGTAAATGTGGAATTTACAAAAACGGTAGATGATTTTATAGGCTGGCTGGATACGTTGGATGAAAAGGAAGAAAATAAATTAGGCCAGGAATAAAATTTGCATAGGAGAAAGGGGGATGAATAAACACGGTAAACGCATCTGAATATTGTAAATTTTCTATCTCATTTTTCCAATTCCTGATTTTTCACTCCCACCGTATTG
>CAKSBP010000011.1 GCA_934438135.1 uncultured Clostridium sp.
ACCGCCGTGTACCGAACGGTACGCACGGTGGTGTGAGAGGTCGGGAAAATTTATATAATTTTCCCTCCTACTCGATTTCTACGAATGCTGTATCAATTACAGTGTTATTCGTATGGATTAAGCTCCTAATTTAGCATTTAATGTATCAACTACAGTATTTACATCGATACCGTGTACCATACATGCTTCTTCTAAGGATTCACCCTGTGCAGATGGACAGCCTATGCAGTGCATTCCAGCTTCTAAAAGGACAGGTACTAAATTCTGGTCAATGGCGATGATATCGTGGATAATCATGTCTTTTGTTATTTTTTCCATTATGCTTCCTCCTATTGAACTGATGAAACAGATAGGAAAGCTATGCTTTCGCTCTGGCTTTTCATCAAAAATAAATGTTATAAATTACTAATCTTAATTATATGATGACTTCTAATAGCAGTCAAGTTATATAGTTGTATTATTTCCAATACATTTGTAATAATACTTGTATTCTTCCAGATATTATATTAAAATATAGGTATTATTTATTAAAGGAGGATATAAAAATGGCTTACAAGATTAATGATGGTTGTGTTAGTTGTGGTGCTTGTGCTGGAGAATGTCCAGTAGGAGCTATTAGTGAAGGAGATTCACATTACGAAATTGATGAAAATGCATGTATTAGCTGTGGAACATGTGCTGCTACATGTCCAACAGGCTCTATCGAAGAATAATTGATTTCTTTTATAGAAGAAAGCGGTATACATACTGCGGGGAATAAATAAAAGCTACGTCCGGGAATTAGGATGCAGCTTTTATTTTTTATTACATGGAATTGTCATTCTATATTTGTGCCAGTATATTAATTGCATTATCCGCGATGATACAGATATAATGTTCTTTAAAATAATCAAGGCTTGCATAAGTGGTACGTTCGATCTTACCATATTCAGAAATGATGTTGCAGACCTTATTAAATTCTTCTGGTGTATGCTCTGATTTGTTTACACACAAATAGTAAAGCCCAGTGTCTGGATTCTTATATAAACTATTGATTCCTTTATAGTTATACTGCAGATGAGATGCAAGGTTTATAATGTCCTCTAATGAATGAAAAGAAAAAACTTTAGTAAGATTAGCTTTTACAGGAGCAGTCTTAGCTTTTTTTGCATCAGGTTCCTCTGTCTCTATATTATCTTCAGAAGTTTCTGACTCTATTGTTGAATTATTAGAATTATCATTATTTTTTTTATTCAAATTCTTTTCATCCAGAATCTCATTTATCTGATCAAAGCAATTAATAATTTCGTTTACATAAGTATCACTGGAATCATCTGCTTCTGGACTTTGTTCTGTATCAGGCGAAAATTTTGAAAATCTTGTATCGAGTTCATCAGGATCTTCAACTTTTGTAATAACCAGAATAAGACAGTCAGAAGAAACAGGAATCGCTTCGATCATCAATGGAATGTCATCTGCTTCAAATCCAAATTCAGCTGATGCCTGCTGCATCATTTCTTTAAAGAGAGCTTTTGCCTTCTCCGTACCATAAGCGAGTTCGCTGATTCGAAGCTGGCGGTCAATCAGGTCATCTTTGTTTAGAGTACAGCGTATTTGGTTATCACTGATTTTTTCAATTTTCATTTAATCACATCCTTCCGATGCATTAATTCACAGTATTTTGCAAACTAACTAATATCTTGTATACAAAGTATAATTTAAATGTTGAAAGAAGTCAATGCATTTTCTGACTATGTCTATTATGTACAAAGAAATGCAAAAAGATTGTATAATAAAACGATGAAAAATAAGTTGTATATTGTGTAACAAAAAGTTATAATTTGTATATGACATAGCTGGTTTAGAAAATAAGGAGGAAAGGAGCAATCAGGGGTATATGGTTTTCTAAATACCAGATCATAAAGCAGATTGGAACGGGCGGATTTTCAGAGGTATATTTAGCTGAACATGTAGCATTGAAGTGCTTTCGCGTTATCAAGCGAATTCAGAAAAGCCAGCCTGCATATCTACAGCTTATGAATGAGGTATCGATTCTAAAAAGTCTGAATCATCCTTGTATTCCTACTATATATGATATTGAAGAAGATAAAGAATATTCTTATATCATTGAGGAATTTTTACAGGGTGTATCTTTAAAATCTTATCGAATGTCCCGTAAGTGGATGAAAGATAAGGAAGTCTTATCGCTTGTTATACAGGTGTGTGATGTACTATCTTATTTACATAATCAAGAAGGAACAATTTTATATCTAGATTTAAAACCGGAGAATCTTATGTATGATAAAAATCAAATTAAGCTTCTGGATTTTGGATCGGCTCTTTGTCTACAGGATAAGGGAAGGCGTGGCATGTCATTTGGAACGAAAGGTTATGCGGCACCGGAACAGCTTGATGGTCTTAGCGGCGTAGATGAGAGAAGTGATGTGTATAGTATAGGAGCATTGCTTTTTTTCCTGATAACAGGAAGAGAATATCAGAAAACAGAAGTATCCAGACAGTGGGCATGGATGCTGCTATCGAATTACAGACTCTATCAAATTATTGAAAAATGTCTACGGGAGAATCCGTCAGAACGTTTTTTATCTATGAACCAGTTAAAAAAGGAACTGCTTCGAATGCAGTCCAAAGGGGATTTGCAGAAACAAGCATCAGCTATGTCATATCAGGTAGCAGTAGCAGGATGTGGAAGAAGGATGGGAACGACACATTTCTCTCTGCGTTTGTCATTATATTTGGCAGCTGTTTATAGAAATGCTGCATATATTGAATGCAATGAACAGGAAGTAGAACAGAGTATTGCCAGGTATGGGCAGGGTAAAAAAAGGGGGAAAACGAGGTTTTCGTTCTTTAATGTTCCAAGCTGGGAAATGTGTGAGGAAAAGGAACGGTACCCATTTCAGATTATTGATTTTGGAGAGCTTTCTGAGGATAATCTGAATGCTTTTCTTGGATCCACACATCGTATTGTTGTACTTGGGACGAGAGAGTGGGAGATGAAACAGACGTTTTACTGGCTAAAGAAGCTCTGTGATTGTGAAGAAATTCTTTATCTGGCAAATCTTCCGGAATCAGGGATGTTTGAAAAACTGTCATCACTGCTGGAGCCAGAACGGTGTTTGAAACTTCCATTTTTGAGATCATGGAATAACGCAGGAATTAGCAAAGAAGAAAAAAGAGTGTTTGATGAAGTGTGTTCTTACCTTACCAGAACCTCAGACTGGTCATGCAAAGCGAAATTTGTGTTTCGTTTGAAAAGATAAGGAAACAGCGCGAATATGTGGATTGGAAAAAAGAAAAAGGCGGTTTATCCTGAGCAGCCTAAGAGAACTTATGCTTTTCTGGGAACTCATTCCGGGGTAGGTGTTACCATGATAAGTTTTCATTTTGCTTTGTATTTAAGTAGAGTATGCAATGAGAAGACTGCTTATTTGGAACTTTCCGGGAATAGGGATATGGAAAAGATGGAGCATTATCTGAAAGAAGAAAAGGGATACTCGGCCAGTGGAACAAGGTTCACATTGGGAAAACTGACGGTGTTGAAAGGAGTAGGTCAGAAGGAGATTCCTCAGATTTTAAATGAGGAGTTTGTGTTTTTTGTGTTTGATTTAGGGAACGTCCGGCCTTTGGTGATGAACGAGCTGTTGAGATGTGAAAGAAAGATTGTGATTTGCAATCTGGTGGAATGGAAACGCTGGGAAATGGAACATTTTTTGGAGCGGGTTCGGAATATACCAGGTTATAAGGAATGGGAATACATTCTGAATCTATGTGCAGGTGAAGAGAACAGGCTGTATCATTTAGATAAGGGCATTAAGTTAAAGAAAATGCCAGTTCTAGGAGACTGCTTTACCTTCACTCAGGATGTATGGAAGCTGTATCATTCATTTTTATAGGAGGGCTTATGTCAGTTATCAAACGGAAAAGAAAACATGGTACCAAAGTTGTCATTGGCACAATCCTGCTGTCAGTATTTTTCCTTTGCCTGTGGTTTGGCATTCGAGGAATGCGAAAACATTATGGAAGGTCACCAGTTGATTTGTATATACTTGTCTGTGATAAAGATGCTGGAGAAAAAATAAGACAGGAGGACTTAAAAAAAGTTCGTTTAAAAGGAAATGGCGTGAAGTATTCATACAGCCTTATGACGTTTTTGGGGAAGACAGCCAGAGTACATCTTACTCAAGGAACAGTATTAGATAAATGTATGGTTTGTGAAGAAGAAATGCCAGAAGACAGTCTGCGGCAGACAAGTTATTCTTATATTAAGCAGACTGCTGAATTGAAACAGGGAGATTATGTGGATGTACGTATTTCATTTCCTAATGGAGCGGATTTTATCGTGCTGTCAAAAAAGAAAGTACTGAAGGTACAGGAAAGCCACGAACAGGATGGGACAGTGGATGCACTTTATTTCGCACTTTCAGAGGAAGAGATTATGCGGATGTCCAGTGGAGTTGTCGATGCATATTTAACAGAAGGCGCCTATCTTTATACGGTGCAGTACATAAGTGATATACAGCAGGAGGCGGTTGTGAATTATCCTGTCAATGAAGTGGTTGAGAAACTGATAAAAAAGGATCCAAATATCATAAAAATTGCACAGGATGCAAAAATAACGGAACTTCGTAGTAAAATCTATGACTCCTTAAAGGGACAGAAGGAAAGTGTTAATGCCATTTATGATAATAAGGGATTAACTTATTTTAATTAGGAAAATGTTAAATTGTTTCACAGCATATAACATGACCAGATATACCTGACGGTAACAGTCCTCTTCTCATGGAAGGAGTGGTTGTTTGGGTGAGAAGAACCTTTGGGTGATATCCAAAAGCATGGCGGCCAGGGAACATGGTCTGCCAGTACAGATTGATGGGAAAGATTATTATGGAGGATATAACAGAATCCGAAGTATGGTAAAAGAAGATGCAGACTATATGTCGGATTATGAGTATGACGAACAGGGAAAGATTGTGGCGCTTTATTTTGACAAATTGAAAAGAATAAAATAAGAATACCTCTATACCACCACAATCTAGATGTTTGTCGTTTTGGAAAAGGACTTTGGCACAGGAAATCAGTGTTAAAGTCCTTTTCCTGTAAGCATATTGAAACATGGAAAAATCCTCTAGACTCCACGGCTGTTTTTCGGTTTGGGTTGTACATTCCAATGACTTAGTGCTATAATAATACCGATTAAGGCAAAAATTAATTTTTACCAGTAGACAGGTGTAATAGGAAAAACAAGAAATGTGATAATATCCGTTTTTGTGGTGGAAAAGAAATGTTGGAGGAAAGCACTATGGGAAAAAACAATCGTAAAATTGTGAGAATCGCACTTGCGATAGCAGCCGCTGTGATTCTAATCGCGGGAGTAGTCGTGGTGAAGAAACTAATACCAAGTAAAAAAGTTATGCCACTGACGGACTACTATAAAACAGATGATGATAGAATTAATGTAGTATTACAGAATGAAAAACAGGAAGAACAGGGCTTATACTTAAATGGGATAGCGTATATTGATTATGAGACAGTTTCCGGAGTGATTGACTCCAGGTTTTATTGGGACGCCAATGAAAATCTGCTCATTTATACAACGCAGTCAGAGGTAATTAAGACAGAATTGGGAAGTTCGGATTATTATGTGAATAAGAGTAAAGCATCCGTTGAGTATCCAATTGTGAAGAGTATTGGCGAAAAGGTTTATATTGCAGTTAATTATATTAAAATGTTTTCGAATATAGAGTATAACGTTTATGAAAACCCAGAACGTGTTGTCATTCAGTACGATTGGGGGGAAGAATACCTGTATACAGATGTAAAGAAGAATACCCAGTTAAGAACCGGGGCTTCTATTAAGAGTGATGTACTGTTACAGCTGAAGCAGGGAGACAAGCTGGTTTATGTGGATACAGAAGAAAGGGTAACTAAAGGATTCAGTAAGGTTATGACGGAAGACGGAATTATTGGCTATGTAAAAAATAAGCATGTGAAACAGGCTTATTATAAGAAGATGGAGAATGAGGCGGTAGACAAGAGTTATACGCATATTACGAAGGATTATAAAATTAATATGGCATGGCATCAGGTAACAAATCAGGATGCCAATGAGAATCTGTTAAATGTATTATCTGTAACGAAAGGTTTAAATACCATTTCACCAACTTGGTTTTCTGTTACCAGCAAAGAAGGGAATATATCTTCTCTTGCCAGCGAGAAATATGTAGAATGTGCCCATAACAATGATTTAGAAGTCTGGGCATTGGTGGATGATTTTAATAAAGAAGTTGATATGTATGAACTTTTAACATATACATCCAGACGTGAAAAATTAGAGAATGAGTTAATTGCCAGTGCAATTAAATATGAACTAGATGGAATTAATATTGACTTTGAGAATATTTCTTCCAAGGCAGGTCCGCATTATATTCAGTTTTTAAGAGAATTATCGATTAAATGCAGAAATAACGGAGTTATCTTATCTGTAGATAACTATATACCTGCTTCCTATAACAGTCATTATAATCTGGAAGCACAGGGAGAAGTTGTAGATTATGTTGTAATTATGGCTTATGATGAGCATCATGCAGGTTCTGAGGAAAGCGGATCTGTATCTTCTATTGATTATGTAAAAGATGCTGTTGCAGATACGTTAAAATCAGTTTCAAAAAATCAGATTATTATGGCACTTCCATTCTACACAAGATTATGGAGTGAGTCTACGGATGGAAAGGTATCCAGTGTTTCCTGTGGCATGGATCAGGGAAAAGCATACCTGGAAGCTAACGGCGTAAAACCAAAATGGGATACTGAGACAGGTCAATATTATGGAGAGTATCAGACAGATTCCGGATTAAACCGTATCTGGCTTGAAGATAATAAATCTCTGGAATTAAAACTAAAAGCAGTAATGGCAGAAGACGTTGCTGGTGTCAGCGGATGGAAGCTTGGATTAGAGTCTAGAAGTGTCTGGAATGTCATATTAAAATATGTGAACTAAAAAAATCCGAATAAGATAGAAACTTTATCATAAAATGATACAAAGAATATCTGGGTCGTTCAATATGAAAAAGTTTGTAACATTTGCTATTCTAGGTTTATTTATTTTTGGAGTTTTATTCACAATAAAAAAGAGCATTGCAACATTTGGTGTAACCAGTATAAACAGCAATGATACACAGAGAGAGGTTAATAAAAAGCTGGTTGTCATTGATCCCGGTCATGGCGGTTTCGATCCGGGAAAAGTCGGTGTAAATGGAACCCTTGAAAAGGATGTAAATTTAAGTATTTCTTTGAAATTAAAAAAGCTGCTTGAAAAAGACGGATACCAGGTTATTATGACAAGGGAGACGGATACAGGACTTTATTCAGAAACTGATAGTAATAAAAAGCGTACTGACATGCGCAAGCGAGTTGATATTATTAATAACAGTGGAGCTGTCGTGGCAGTTAGTATTCATCAGAATAGTTTCAGCCAGGAAAGTTCGAAAGGAGCACAGGTTTTCTATCATGCCATGTCAGAGAATGGAAAGCAGCTTGCAGAGACTATTCAGGAACAGGTAAAGGCAGATATCAATGATGGGAATCATAGGGTTGCGAAGTCCAATGATAGTTATTATATGCTGAAAAAAACGCAGTGTCCCCTTGTAATTGTGGAATGCGGTTTCCTTTCGAATAACACAGAAGCAGGACTTCTTATTGATGATTCTTATCAGAATAAGATAGCTGGTTCTATTAAAAAAGGAATTTTAAACTATTTGAAAAAGAACACATAAAAAGAGGTCTTTATAATGATAACAAAAGTGATAAAAGTAAACAGTGAAAATGATAACAGAGAAAATTATGAAGAAGCAGCAGAGATTTTAAGACGCGGAGGACTAGTAGCATTTCCGACGGAAACGGTTTATGGATTAGGTGGAGATGGACTGTCTCAGGATGCTGCAAAGAAAATCTATGCAGCGAAGGGAAGACCATCTGACAATCCGCTGATCGTTCATATAGCAGATATTGAAAGCTTACATGAACTGACGGATGAGGTTCCGGAAAAGGCAGTAAAACTGGCAGAAAAATTCTGGCCAGGGCCATTGACCATGATTTTTAAGAAGAGTAATAAGGTTCCATATAGTACGACGGGAGGACTGGATACAGTAGCAGTTCGTATGCCGAATCATCCGGTAGCATTGAAGCTAATCCAGACTTCCGGTGTTATGATTGCAGCACCAAGTGCCAATACATCAGGAAGACCAAGCCCAACAAAGGCACAGCATGTGGCAGATGATTTGAGCGGAAAAATAGATATGATTATTGATGGCGGAGCAGTTGGAATTGGAATTGAATCCACAATTGTAGATATGACATCCGAAGTACCAATGATTTTAAGACCAGGTTATATTACGCAGGAAATGCTTCAGGAAGAAATTGGAGAAGTGCAGGTAGATAAGGCAATTTTGACAAAAGGTGTACAGAAAGGTCTGCATCCGAAGGCACCTGGAATGAAGTATAGACATTATGCACCAAAAGGAGATTTAACTCTTTATAAAGGAAACGAAGAAGATGTTGTTACGGCAATTAATCAGGCAGTCCAGGAAAAAATAAAAAGCGGCAGTAAAGTAGGAGTAATTGCAACAGAGGAAACAAAGAATAAATATAAAGCAAATATTATTAAATGCATTGGTTCGAGACATGATGAAGAGTCTATTGCCCGTCATTTGTATGGAATTTTAAGAGAATTCGATGATCTTGGCGTGCAGTATATATTTGGAGAGTGTTTTCCAAGCAGCAATTTCGGACAGGCTATTATGAATAGAATGCTCAAAGCAGCGGGATATCATGTAGTTTCGGTTCCGGGCAGAGAGGGAAGTGATTGATTTGACAGCATATGATACAATAGTTTTTGTCTGCACTGGTAATACGTGCAGAAGTCCAATGGCAGAAGCAATTTTAAAAAATATGAAAGGTGCGGAGAAATACAATGTGGTATCAAGGGGACTGGTAGTTTTGTTCCCAGAGCCGTCGAATCAAAAGGCTGAAATGGTTGTAAAAGATCATGGACTGTCTTTCGATGACCATATTTCCACCCAGCTTCAGAAAGAAGATATGGGAGAACGTGTGCTGGTGCTTTGCATGTCTTTTGCACAAAAAGTGAAAATTGCAGAGGAATTTGGACTGCATAAGAATCTGTATACAATAAAAGAATATGCCGGTGAAGATGGTGATGTGATGGATCCATACGGCGGCACGGTTTTAGAGTATGAACAGTGCTTTGATGAACTTTCGGAACTGATGAAAAAGGTAATCGTCCATTTGGACAAGGAGGTATTGGAATGATTGGAATTGGTTGTGACCATGGCGGATTTGCATTAAAACAGGAAATAATTCAGTACTTAAAAGAAAATAATCTGGAATTCAAGGATTATGGATGTTACGATGAATCTTCTGTTGATTATCCAGAGTATGGAAAGAAAGTGGCTCATGCAGTGGCAGATGGTGAGTGTGAAAAAGGAATTCTTATTTGTGGAACAGGAATTGGGATTTCTATTGCTGCCAATAAGGTAAAAGGAGTCCGGGCGGCACTATGCAGTGACTGCTTCAGTGCACAGGCAACAAGAGAACATAACAATGCAAACATTCTTGCAATGGGTGGCAGAGTAGTAGGCCCTGGACTTGCAATAAAAATTGTAGATACATTTTTAAATACGGAATTTTCTAATGAGGAAAGACACATTAGAAGAATTAACCAGATTGAAGAGCAGTAATGTACTGCTCTTTTTTTCTTTTTGAATTTGTACTTTATAAAAAGTTAATAAAGAATTAATAAAGAGAATTTCAATTCTGGAACAATATTGATATTTTCTTTATATGGGTTGAAAAATAGGGATTTCAATTTCCTGAAATGACAATATCTAACTTAATTTGTTAGAAAAGTATAGAAATGGATTAAGAAAATATGAATTATTCAACTAGACAAAGAAAAGGTAATTGTATATAATGTTAATTCGTAAGAGTGTTACCAAATGAAGAAATTAATTTGGAGGAAGTCATGAAGAAAGAAAACCGTGATGTATTTAAAGCTTTTACATTAGTAAGCCAGATTGGAATTAATGTAATTACTACCATCGGCTTATGTTCTATAAGTGGTTATTATTTAGACAAGCATTTCAAAACGAACTGCTGGTTTATTATCTTGTGCGTCTTGGGAGTTATAACGGCGTTTCGAAATATTTATTATCTCACACGTGGCTTTTATGCAAAAGACTTAAAACGAGAAGAAGAAGAACTGCAATATTGGAAAGAATTAAAAAAGAATAGCAGTTCTGAGAAAAAAGAGAAAAGCATTAACAAGGAGTAAAATATTGGAAGATTCAAAGAAGACATTAAAAACACTGCTTTTGGGCATTATGGTATATGCAATAGTATTTGTTATAATAGGATTCTTTCTATCAAGGAATAAGCAGTCTTATTTCGCAGGGTTATTGCTTGGAATAGGTATTGCAGCAGGGCTTGCAGTACATTTATATAAAAGTCTTGATTACTGTCTCGAGTTAGATCCCGAATCAGCTGAAAAAACGATGAGAAAGAAAGCTGTAACACGTTATCTAATAATGGTTATAGCTGCAGGAACTGCAGGCTGCTTTCCTGAAATTTTAAATCCAGTTGGATTACTAATAGGATTGATGGGTCTGAAAATATCAGCATATTTGCAGCCCTTCATTCATAGATAGTATTCGCGGTCATATGCAGCATATGGTAGAGCGGATACTCAAAAAAATAACGTAAAGGAAGGTGAGTTTGTGAACAATGGTATTGTTTTCGCACCAGGGGTATTAGCAGCGGACAATCTGGATCTAGGCATTAATGGTTTTTTCCAGTATAAGCTGTTCGGACAGACACTGTATATTACAACAACCCACATTGCGATTCTGATTGTGATGCTTGCACTGATTGTTTTTGCTTTTATTGCGAACAGGGCAATCAAAAAAGCAGATCCAGCAAAAGCACCAGGACCATTCCTCAATGTTATTGAGTTAATTGTGGAAGCAGTGGATAATCTGACTGTGTCTAATATGGGCGAAAAGCATGGATACAAATTTGCCAACTATATTGGTACCTTGTTTGCATTTATTCTATTGGCAAACATTTCAGGTCTCTTCGGACTTAGGGCACCGACGGCAGATTACGGTGTAACACTGTCGCTGGCATTGATTACGTTTGTCATGATTCATTATAACGGATTCAAGTACCAGAAGTTTGGTCACATAACTGCGTTGTTTAAGCCAGTTATTTTAACACCAATTAATATCATTGGAGAAATAGCAACCCCTATTTCTATGTCATTACGTTTATTTGGTAATGTCATGTCAGGAACAATTATGCTGGCTTTGGTTTACGGTTTAATTCCAAAGGTGCTGACACTGATTTGGCCAGCATTTTTACACGCATACTTTGATGGATTTTCAGGAGCAATTCAAAGTTATGTATTCTGTATGTTAACAATGGTATTTATATCAAACAACTTTGAGGAAGAATAATCAAAGATTTAGATTTATTTTAAGGAGGAATTATCTATGGGTAACATTACAAACGAAGGTTTAGTTTTAGCTTTTTCTGCTTTAGGAGCAGGTGTAGCAATGATCGCAGGTGTAGGTCCTGGTATTGGTCAGGGTATCGCAGCAGGACAGGGTGCCGCAGCAGTTGGACGTAACCCAGGTGCAAGAGGAACTATTATGTCAACAATGCTTTTAGGTCAGGCTGTAGCCGAAACAACAGGTCTTTATGGTCTGGTTATCGCATTATTATTATTATTCGCGAATCCATTACTTGGAAAACTTTAATCCGTTTCGTTCGGGTAGCCGTCGAAGGGAGGCAAGAAATTGAATCAGATTTTTTTAGATACATGGATGAATGGCCGTATATTTGATTTGGATGCACAGCTTCTTGTGGATACATGTATTATGGCAGTTGCTATTTTTACTTTATTCTTTTTCCTGTCAAATTTATTATTCAATCCAGCCAGAGAACTTCTGCGTAAACGTCAGCAGAAAATCCAGGATGAACTGGACTCCGCTGCAAAAGACAAAGAAACTGCAAAGCAGTTCAAAGCAGAATACGATGGTAAATTAAAACAGGTTGATAAAGAAGCAGAACAGCTTTTAAGCGCAGCTCGTAAAGATGCCCGTGCAAAAGAAAATGAAATTATCAACGAAGCAAAAGAAGAAGCTGTTAAGATTATTGACAGAGCGAATAGAGAGATTGAATTAGAAAAATCCAAAGTCCAGGATGAGATGAAACAGGAAATGATTTCTGTAGCATCCGTTATGGCTGGTAAAATCATTAAATCATCGATTGATGAGCAGACTCAGAACAAGTTGTTTGATGAAACTTTAAGAGAGATGGGTGATGAAACATGGCAAAGTTAGTTTCTAAGACATATGGACAGGCGTTATTTGATGCGGCAGTAGAAGAAAATGTCCTGGATCAGGTTGTGGAAGAAGAGACTTTTGTACGCGAAGTGCTGAAAGAAAATGAAGAACTCGTTACTTTGTTAAATCATCCTAAAATAACTAAGGACGAAAAAATAAAGGTAGTTGAAAATATTTTTAAGGGAAAACTTAGTGATACGATGGTAGGATTTCTTGTTATCGTTGTCAATAAACAGAGAAATTCTGAATTAAACAGTATTTTCGATTATTTTGAGGATAAAGTCAGAGAGTATAAGAACATAGGAGTTGTTTCTGTAACGTCCGCAGTAGAACTGTCAGACGAACAGAAACAGAAACTTATGGAACGCCTTTTACAGATAACGGCCTTTAAGACTCTGGAAATGAATTATATTGTTGAACCAGAAGTTATCGGCGGATTAATCATCCGTATCGGGGATCGTGTGGTTGACAGCACTATCCGTTCAGAAATTAACAGATTTGCTAAAGGGTTGTCAAAGGTTCAGCTCTCCTAGAATTTAGAAAGAAAGAAGGTGCATAGGTATCATGAATTTAAGGCCAGAAGAAATCAGTTCTGTTATTAAAGAACAGATTAAAAATTATAGCACAGAACTTCAGGTATCAGATGTGGGTACAGTAATTCAGGTTGCTGATGGTATTGCACGTATTCACGGCTTAGAAAATGCTATGTCTGGTGAATTGTTAGAGTTCCCTAACGATATATTCGGTATGGTTCTTAACTTGGAAGAGGATAATGTTGGTGCGGTTTTATTAGGTGATGCCAAGAATATAAACGAAGGTGACACGGTTAAGACAACAGGAAAAGTGGTAGAAGTTCCAGTTGGCGACGCAATGCTAGGCCGTGTTGTTAACGCTTTAGGTCAGCCAATCGATGGAAAAGGACCTATTGCATCTAAAAAATACCGTGAAATCGAAAGAGTTGCATCTGGTGTTATTTCCAGAAAGTCAGTAGACACTCCACTTCAGACAGGTATTAAGGCGATTGACTCCATGGTTCCTATCGGACGTGGACAGCGTGAATTAATTATCGGTGACAGACAGACAGGTAAAACTGCTATTGCACTGGATACAATTATTAATCAGAAAGGCCAGAATGTAAAATGTATTTACGTTGCAATCGGCCAGAAAGCATCTACAGTTGCTAATATTGTAAAGACTCTTGAAGAGTATGGCGCAATGGATTATACAACAGTCGTAGCTGCTACAGCAAGTGAACTTGCACCTCTTCAGTACATTGCACCTTATTCAGGATGTGCAATTGGTGAAGAGTGGATGGAATCTGGACAGGATGTATTGATAGTTTACGATGATTTATCAAAGCATGCGATGGCTTATCGTACACTCTCCTTACTTCTTCGTAGACCACCAGGCCGTGAGGCTTATCCTGGAGATGTATTCTATTTACATTCCAGATTATTGGAAAGAGCAGCTAGATTATCAGACGAGTTAGGTGGAGGTTCCTTAACAGCACTTCCTATTATCGAAACTCAGGCTGGTGACGTTTCTGCTTATATTCCTACAAATGTAATTTCTATCACAGATGGTCAGATTTATCTGGAAACAGAAATGTTCAACGCTGGTTTCAGACCTGCTGTAAATGCTGGTCTTTCTGTATCTCGAGTTGGTGGTTCTGCTCAGATTAAAGCGATGAAGAAGATTGCAGGTCCTATTCGTATCGAACTTGCACAGTACCGTGAACTTGCAGCTTTTGCTCAGTTTGGTTCTGATCTGGATGCTGATACAAAGGAAAAACTTGTACAGGGAGAAAGAATTAAGGAAATCTTAAAACAGCCACAGTACAATCCAATGCCAGTAGAATACCAGGTTATCATTATTTATGCTGCTACTAAGAAATATCTTATGGATATTGCAGTAGAGGATATTTTAAGATTCCAGAACAGTCTGTTTGAATTCATCGATACAAAATTTGCGGATATTCCTAAGAGCATTCGTGAAACAGGTGAAATCAAAGAAGAGACTGAAAAGAGTCTGATTAATGCTATTACTGAATTTAAAAAGGAATTCAAATAAGAATAGGAGGTATTAGATTATGGCCTCCATGAGAGATATTAAAAGGCGTAAAGAAAGTATTCAGAGTACCGGCCAGATTACAAAAGCCATGAAGCTTGTTGCTACTGTTAAAGTACAGAAAGCAAAGCAGAGAGCAGAGGAATCAAAGCCATACTTTAACTATATGTATGAAACGGTTACTTCTATGTTAGAGAAGTCCGGTAATATTTCTCATCCTTACCTTGAGGCAGGTACCTCTAAGAAGAAAGCATTTATTGTGATTTCTTCTAACAGAGGGCTTGCAGGCGGTTACAATTCTAATGTTGTTAAACTGATTACCAAAGGTGGCTTTAAAAAAGAAGACTGTGTCATTTATGCAGTTGGGCGAAAGGGAAAAGAAACATTAGAAAGAATGGGCTATGAAATCAAAAAGGATTATTCTGATGTTGTGGAAGAACCGATGTATAAAGATGCCCAGGAAATTGGAAGAGATGTATTAGAGGCTTTCTCAAATAACGAATTCGGTGAAATTTATTTAATTTATACAGTATTCAAAAACACAGTATCTCACATTCCAACATGCCTGAAACTATTACCAATGTCAAATGAAGCTGGAAAGGAACTTTCTGAAGGTTCATCCGATGAAAAAAAATCCGTGGAAGAGCTTACTTTGATGAACTATGAACCAGAGGCAGAAGAAGCTTTGGATGTTATTATTCCAAAATATATCAATAGCCTGATTTATGGTGGTTTAGTAGAAGCGGTTGCCAGCGAGAACGGTGCAAGAATGCAGGCAATGGATTCTGCTACAAACAATGCAGAAGACATGATTTCCGATTTATCGTTAAAATACAATCGTGCCAGACAAGGTTCCATTACTCAGGAGCTTACTGAAATTGTTGCAGGTGCATCCGCACTGGAATAGTGCACCTGCTTTTATAGAAGGCTGAAGGAATATGAATCAGCTTAGGAAAAGAATGAATAAAGGAGTGACAAAGCAAATATGGCAAAATCTAATGTAGGCAAAATCACTCAGATTATCGGTGCTGTCTTAGATATTAAGTTTACAGAAGGAAATCTTCCTGAAATATATCATGCTATTGACATCAAAACAAAAGATGGAGATACTCTTGTAGTCGAAGTAGCACAGCATCTGGGTGATGATACGGTACGTTGTATCGCCATGGGACCAACCGATGGTTTAGTCCGTGGCATGGATGCAGTAGCTACCGGAGCACCTATTTCTGTGCCTGTTGGTGAGGAAACATTAGGACGTATGTTCAATGTTTTAGGTAATCCTATTGATAACAAACCAGCTCCACAGGTAAAAGAACATGACCCAATCCACAGAAAAGCTCCTAGCTTTGACCAGCAGTCAACACAGTCTGAAATGCTTGAAACAGGTATTAAAGTCGTTGACTTACTCTGCCCTTACTTAAAGGGTGGTAAAATCGGTCTTTTCGGTGGTGCCGGTGTAGGTAAAACAGTATTAATTCAGGAGCTTATCACGAATATCGCGACTGAGCATGGTGGATATTCTGTATTCACTGGTGTAGGTGAAAGAACTCGTGAAGGTAATGACTTATATTATGAAATGATTGAGTCTGGTGTTATTAATAAAACAACCATGGTGTTCGGACAGATGAACGAACCACCTGGTGCGAGAATGAGAGTTGGTCTTACAGGACTGACTATGGCAGAATACTTCCGTGATAAAGGTGGTAAGGACGTTCTGTTATTCATTGATAATATTTTCCGTTTTACACAGGCAGGTTCAGAGGTTTCAGCGTTATTAGGACGTGTTCCTAGTGCCGTTGGTTACCAGCCAACACTTCAGACAGAAATGGGTGCATTACAGGAACGTATCACATCTACAAAAGATGGTTCTATCACATCTGTACAGGCTGTATACGTACCTGCAGATGACTTAACTGACCCTGCTCCAGCGACAACATTTGCCCATCTGGATGCAAAGACAGTATTATCCCGTTCTATCGTTGAGTTAGGTATTTATCCAGCCGTAGATCCACTGGAATCAACTTCCCGTATTCTTGATCCACGTATTGTTGGTGAAGAACATTATCAGGTTGCCCGTGGAGTACAGGAAATTTTACAGCGTTATAAAGAATTACAGGATATCATCGCTATTTTAGGTATGGATGAACTTTCCGAAAGCGATAAGCTTTTAGTAGCCCGTGCAAGAAAGATTCAGAGATTCTTATCTCAGCCATTTAACGTAGCGGAACAGTTTACCGGATTAAAAGGTAAATATGTTCCAATTGCTGAAACAATCCAGGGATTCAAAGAAATTCTTGATGGTAAGCATGACGATATTCCAGAAAGCTACTTCTTAAATGCTGGTAACATTGATGACGTTCTTGCAAGAGTAAAGTAGGAACGGAGGGAGTCCATGGCGGATAGCAGATATTTTAAAGTTAAAATTATTTCTCCGGACAGAGTTTTCTATGAAGGAGAAGCTGACTTACTGGAACTTAAAACAAGCGAAGGTGATATTGGTATTCTGGCTGGACATATTCCACTTACTGCAATCATAGCTCCTGGCGTTATGAAAATAACGAAAGACGGCGAAGTAAAGGAAGGTGCTTTATTAGAAGGTTTCGTTGAAATTCTTCAGGATAGGGTGACTGTTCTTGCAGAAGCGTGTGAATGGCCAGATGAAATTGATATGAATCGTGCCAAAGAAGCCAAAATCAGAGCAGAAAGAAGACTTTCTGAAAGAGATGCAGAGATTAACTATACTCGTGCAGAAAATGCATTAAAGAAAGCACTGGTTCGTCTGGAAATTGGTGAGAAATACGGTAAGTAACAAATTTGAAATAAATGAATAAACCTTCGGCGAATGGTAAACCTTTTTAATAGAGGATAAACCATGAGCTGGAGGTTTTTTTATGAGAAAATGGAAATCAGCGCTATATATTACTGGGGTGTTGTTTATTGTTGCAGCAGTTCAGTTGATTGTAAATAGATGTTTTAAGAATGACACCCGCATTATAGATGCATTTGTTAACTGTGATACGAATATATATGAAAGCAGCCTGGATGTAGTCGTTAATTATGGAAAAGAAGTTATGACCGTAAAACAGAAGCGTCAGGTGTTAAATACCATGGCAGGGAATATAGGAATTTCAAAAGGATATTCGATTTCTGATAAAACAAATGATGGAGCAGATACGTTTGAGTTACAGAAGAAAAGCGGAGATACCAGTACAAAGATGGAATTTGTATCGGTGGCACCAGTCGGGACAGAGGATGGGAAATTTTCGAATCATTTTCTTCTTGTGAACATAACTGTAAATGATAAGTTTGAAAACATACTTATCTATAAGAATAGAATTGAGAAGGACTTAAAAGAAAAAGGTCTTACTGATTATCAGAGCTCTCTGACATTACGAGGTGGTCTGGATGGAGAGTTGACAAAGAAGCAGAAAAATACAAAAGTCAAGAGTTTTCTGAATCAGTTGGGGGCAAGGGAAGTAAACAGGATTGAATCGGATGATTTATATACGGTATATGCCTACACTGGGTTTGTAGATGACTCTATTAAAGTGTCTGGTTATCGGATTAATATAAATATTGCAATTTCCTATGATGAAACCAAAGATGAAACAGAAATTTATCTGGCAACACCGATATTAAATGTATCTTACTAAGCGAATGCCGACAGAGAAAAACTGCCGGCATTCTTTATGTTTTGTTTAAATATTTTTTGAACGGAAACGATTCCGGCGATAATTCATTTCATTAGAAAGCATATTTTCAACCAAATGTCTTAGCCAGTCAGGACTTCCATCTTCTTTTAAATCAGGGTATGGAATAGGAGGACAATATTTTCCGTTTCCACATGGCTGATTTGCATAAGGACAATAGGGACCGCAGTTGGACCATGGCCTTGGTTTTGGACGAGGAGGTCTTGGACCAGGAGGGTAAGGAGGTCTTGGACCAGGAGGGTAAGGAGGTCTTGGAGCAGGAGGGTAAGGGGGTCTTGGACCAGGAGGATGTGGAGGCCTCGGTCTTGGAGGTCTTGGAGGCCAGTATGGCCATGGAGTCCAAGGTCCTGGTCCACCACAGAATGGTCCGATACAGGCGACATCTTCTTTTGCTTCAGCTGCATCCAAGGTATTTTCAGACGCAGTTTTTTCAGCAACAAGCTCACAGGAAGAAACAGAGTCTTGCTGCTTTTCGTCTGCCCCATTTTCTACTTCAAGACAATCGAGCATGGCATCATCGCTGCAATACTGTGGAACATCAGAATCCAAAGAAGCCTTTTCCAGTGTAAAAGAAGGCTCATCTGGTTCGGATTTGAGTTTCTGAAGGATTGTATCAACAATCATTCTTAGATGATTTTTGTCTGGATACTCATCGAACATAACACTTCCAGCATATTCAAGTTTATCACACTGCTCATCGATTTCAGCCTGAATATGCTTTAGTGCCGCTGGATATAACTGCTTCATGTATTCCACATCTTTTTCATAGGCAATAGTATTCATTACCTGTTTAAAAGAAGAGAAATTCTGTTTTCTGCTTTGGGAATACATATTTTCGTCATGCTTATTATTGCTCATAATGATTCAGAATAACTCCTTATTGATATTTAATACTAATATATGATAGGAATTGTGAACTGTGAAGTGAAAAAAGAAATATTCCCAAAGAATCTATCTTCCAATAAAGAGAATATGTTGCACTTTGCGGGAAAAATAGTTACAATGTAACAGAAAGAACGAATGGCATAGCTGTGAAAGGATTAGGTATATAGATGGAAAAACAGGACTTTGAAAAAATAAGCATGTTTGTAGAAAATGGATTAATTGATATTATAGTGAGCAATTCCTCTGACAGTCAATGTCTGAAAAAGGTAAAAATAAGACCGGTTCTAATCAGAAAGAAAGAAAAATATCAGGTTACTAGTTATCAGGGAACCAAGGTATTTCATAAAAATTATGATAAAGAGGAATTGTCCGGGCTTTTAGAGAGCTATGTAACAGGTCATATAGTGGAAAAGCCGGATGGAAGCCAGGGTGTAGTGAAATTTCGACAGATTGTATTGCGAACAGAGGAAGAACAGATGAATGTTCTGATTAGTAAAAAACAGAAAGCATCAATTAAGATAAATAAGCATAAAGAAAAAATGAAGCAGGAAACCTTAGGCCATAACAGAAGCAAACGTTATATCTTAGAAGAAGGAACTACGGTACCATTTCTGGTAGATCTTGGTGTTATGACCAAAGAAGGAAAGATTGTACATGCAAAGTATGATAAGTATAGACAGATTAACCGTTTTCTTGAGTTTGTAGAGGATATTGTAATGGAGCTTCCAAAAGATCGGGAAATTACGATTCTGGATTTTGGATGTGGAAAGTCATATCTGACTTTTGCCTTGTATCATTATCTGAAACATTTAAAAGGATATCCAATCCGTATTATCGGCCTGGATTTAAAAGAAGATGTAATTCGTACCTGTAATGCACTGGCAGAGAAATATGCATATGAAAATTTGGTTTTTCTTCAGGGGAATATTGCAGATTATAATGAACTGAATCAGGTAGATATGGTGGTTACGCTGCATGCATGTGATACGGCGACCGATTTTGCACTTTATAAAGCAGTTGAATGGGGAGCGAAAGTTATTTTATCAGTTCCATGCTGTCAGCATGAAGTGAATAAACAGATATCTTGTGATACACTGGCACCTGTTTTAAAATATGGTCTTTTGAAGGAGAGAATGTCAGCACTGATTACAGACGGTTTACGTGCCCAGCTGTTAGAAAGTGCAGGATACAAAACGCAGATATTAGAATTTATTGATATGGAACACACTCCAAAAAATATTTTAATACGTGCTGTCAGACAGAATAAAAAGAAAATTTCTGAGAACAAAGAATACCAGGAACTTGTCAAATTTTTAAATATAAAGCCTACTCTGGGAGAACTGCTTAATCAGAATCCCCCAAGTGACAATTAAAGTTGGGATAGGAATGAAATAGAATGAAGCACATATATCGAGTTATTACGTTTATTTTTGTTTTTGGGATATCCGTATTTTTGATGCGGAATCATATTAAAGAAGTGACCGTGAATTATGATGCAACGGTAAGTATGGACAGTCCTACCTTTCCGTTGCTTTATGTAGAGAACGAAGATTATAAAACGGATGAAATGCATGGTTACAGCAGCAGTCTGGATCCCTGCATGGTGAGAGAAAACATGACCATGGTAGATTCTTCGAAGACTCTCCGCATTCGCCTGAAAGACAGTCAGAATGAAATTAGAAAGGTAACGTATGAAATTGTGCTGGTTTCTTCTGGAGAGACAGTAGAGAAAGATACAATCAGTGCAATTGATAAGGATGACGGCGGTCGGTATGTTAAATTGAAAATCAAAGCTGATTTGGAACAGAGCAGGGAATATGCCATGCGTCTGACCACAGTTACTGGTTCTGGAAAGAAAATTTATTATTATTTAAGACTGAAGTATTACGGTGATAATTCTTATTATAAAGAAAAGATGGAGTTTGCCATAAATTTTCATAATGCAACTTTTGATAAAGAAAAGTTAAATGAATTTTCGTCCTATTTAGAATATGGAACAAGCGATAATTCCTCTCTCGCTTATGTAACCATCAATTCTGGTATTGAGAATATTGGGTGGGGAAGCTTGAAACCGAAGATTGTATCAGAAGATATTCCATGTATTACGGAGTACAGCCTGGAGACTGCTTCCATCGTATTTTCCTATTATGTAAAAGCGAAAACAGATGGAAAAGTAAAGGACCTGTATCAGGTGAGAGAATTTATCCGTGTCCGCTATGCCAATAACCGTATGTATCTGTTAGGATATCAGAGGACAATGGATGAAGTGTTTAACATTGCCAAGGCAAGTGTGGAAAAGAATCGGATGAAAGTAGGAATTACCAATAACTCAGATATGAAGCTGTATACTTCCTCAGATGAAAAGAAAGTATGCTTTGTGCAGGAAGGTACAGTGTGGTATTACGATACCATTGAGAACCGTGCAGTCCGTGTATTTAGTTTTCTGGAAGACATTAAGCCAGATTATGAGAGAAGTGGATATGACCAGCATAATATTCAGATTCTTGATATGGATGATGAAGGAAATATTGATTTCATGCTGTATGGCTACTTTAACCGAGGAGATTATGAAGGTCGTGTTGGAGTCATTCTGTATAAGTATTATGCATCGGAAGATCGAGTAGAAGAAATGGTTTATATCCCAATGGATACAACCTATCAGATGCTCAAAGAAGATTTAAATGATTTTGGATATTTAAGTACTACTGGTGTATATTATTTTACAATCAGCAACAATGTATATGCTTATAATATTGCAGCAAAAGATTTAAAGGTTATTGCAGAGGGTGTGTCCCAGGATAATATAATTCTGCTTCGTGAGAGCCACTATATGGTATGGCAGGAACAATCTGATGTGAGTAAATCCAAGGAACTTAAGATTCTTGATTTGGAAAAGAAACAGACCAGCAGTATTAAGGCTGGAAACGATGAAAATATCCAATTGTTAGGAAACAGTGATAATAATATTATTTACGGTTTTGTGAAAACTAAAGATATATCTACCACGAAACAGGGAAGTCAGAACGTTCCTTTGTACAAAGTCCTGATTGCGGATGGAGATGGAAAGGTTCTAAAGACTTATAGCAAGAAAGGTATTTATATCACAGGTGTCACGATTGATGAAAATGTCATTCAGCTTCAGAGAGTGAAAAAGTCCAGCGATGGATTTACCAGCATGAAAAGTGACAGCATTATTAATAATCAGTATTCTACCAAAGATACCTTTGAGGTCGTTTCTGAAACTTCAGAGAAAGCATTAAAAGAGTATTACATTGAAATGCCGACTAACATTATAATGGAAGAAGTTCCAAAAGCAAAAAATACGAAGAATACAGTTATTAAAGAAAGCACAACTCTTCAGCTGGAAGAGAAGCTTTCTAAGAATAAGAAATATTATGTATATGGTTATGGTGAAATTATCGGTTCTTATACAAACATTGCGAAAGCAATTAATGCGGCCAATGATGCCATGGGTGTTGTAGCCAGCAGGGATAATAAGATTGTATGGGAACGAGGTGGTAAGTTCTTACGTAACACAATCAGTAACTATACAAAAATAACGACAGGTTACAATGTGGATAGTATTGGTGCATGTATTTCGATGGCACTGGAACAGGCAGGTATCGCTATAACGCCAAGCACTATAACAGCATCGAATAAATCAATTTCTCAGATTCTGGCAGAATATAATACAGACGGTTCCACTTACAATCTAACAGGATGTACATTGGATGAAGTATTGTATTATGTCAGCAGCGGCAGTCCGGTAATTGCCATGAAAGGTGAGAACCAGGCAGTGCTTCTGATTGGTTATGACGAATATTATGTATATTATTTTGATCCGGCAGCCAGCAGCGTAAAAACAATGCTTTTGGCAAACGGTGAAAAAATGTTTGCAGATGCCGGTGATGTATTTTATGTAAGCTATTAGGCAGCAGAAATGCTGCCTTCCTGTGACAGGGATAAATACAGAAAGGATGTTGTCAATGGATCAAAGAATTAAGATATTAGCAGAAAATCTGGTTAATTATTCTATGGCAGTCAAAAAAGGAGATAAAGTCTATATTGACTATATTGGAAAAGATACAGAAGATTTGGCCAGACAGCTGATTAAGGAAGTTTACAAGGCAGGAGGAATTCCGTTTGCTCAATTTACAAGTCAGACAGTGCTTCGTGAAGTGCTGCTTCATGCATCTAAAGAACAGATGCAGTTAATGGCAGAGCGTGATGCACTTGTAATGAGTCAAATGGACTGTTATGTAGGAGTCAGAGGCAGTGAAAATGCATCAGAACTCTCTGATGTACCAGAAGATAAGATGGAACTTTATGACTTGTACTATATGACGCCGGTTCATCATGATATTCGTGTCAAGAAAACACGCTGGGTTGTACTTCGTTATCCGAATTATGCAATGGCACAGCTTTCTACTACAAGTAAGGAAGCATTTGAAGATTTCTACTTTAATGTATGTAATCTTGATTATTCTAAGATGAGCAAGGCGATGGAAAAACTTGTGGATTATATGAATCATACAGACAAAGTGCGGATTAAAGGCAATGGAAGTGATTTAACGTTTTCAATTAAAGATATTCCAGCAGTTTCATGTGCAGGTGAGATGAACATTCCAGATGGGGAAGTTTATACGGCTCCAGTCAGGGATTCTGTAAATGGGGTGCTTCATTACACGGCACCATCTATTTACCGTGGCTTTACGTTTGATGATATTACATTGACTTTTGAGAATGGTAAAATTATAAAGGCAGAGGCAAATGACTCGGAACGAATCAATAAAATTTTTGATACGGATGAGGGTGCGAGATATATAGGAGAGTTTGCTATTGGAGTCAATCCATATATTATCAATCCAATGAAAGATATCTTATTTGATGAGAAAATTCGTGGTTCTTTCCATTTTACCCCAGGAAATTGTTATGATGATGCTCCAAATGGAAATGTTTCTTCCATACATTGGGATTTAGTCTGTATCCAGACACCAGAATTTGGTGGCGGAGAAATGTATTTTGATGATAAATTAGTCAGAAAAGATGGATTGTTTGTAATTGATGCATTAAAATGTTTGAATCCTGATAGGCTGATGTAGTATAATATTAGTAGTTGTAATTACTTTTAAATAAAATATCAGTTATTGTCGAAATAATAAAGGAGGAAGTATGAAGAGAGTATTTTTAATCGTTTTAGATAGTTTTGGTATTGGTGAAATGCCAGATGCTGCAGATTACGGTGATGCAGGAAGTAATACAATAAAGGCATGCTCTACAAGCCCGAAATTTCATATTCCAAATATGAAAAAGCTGGGTCTTTTTAAGATTGATGGTGTAGATGTATCTCCATGCAAGGAAGACTGGTGTACTGCAGATGAACCTATAGTTGGTGCTTATGCCCGTATGACAGAAGCATCGAGAGGAAAAGATACAACAATTGGACACTGGGAAATCGCAGGACATATTTCAAATAGTCCGCTTCCAACTTTCCCAAATGGCTTTCCACAGGAACTGCTTGATGAGTTTACAAAGAGAACCGGAAGAAAAGTATTATGTAATAAGCCTTATTCTGGAACAGAAGTTATTAAAGATTACGGCGAAGAGCATATGAAGACAGGTGCATTAATTGTTTATACATCTGCGGACAGTGTGTTCCAGATTGCCGCACATGAGGACATTGTTCCGATTGAGGAATTATATCGTTACTGTGAAATCGCCCGTGAAATCTGTACTGGGAAGTATGGAGTAGGAAGAGTAATTGCAAGACCATTTGAAGGACAGGCACCAGACTTTAAACGTACGTCCAGAAGACATGACTATTCTTTACAGCCACCAGCAGTCACGATGCTTGACCAGCTTTTAGAAAATGGAAAAGATGTCATTGCAGTAGGTAAGATTAATGATATTTTTGCCGGTAAAGGAATTGGTTCTATGGTAAGAACAGCTGGAAATGCAGAGGGAATTGAACGTACTCTTGAGTACGAAAAACAGGATTTTGAAGGATTATGCTTTATTAATCTTGTAGATTTTGATATGCTATATGGGCATAGAAATGATGTCGAAGGTTATGCTCAGGCGTTAACCTACTTTGATGAAAATCTTCCTGGTATCATGGAAGGATTGAGAGACGAGGATATCTTAATGATTACAGCAGATCATGGCTGTGACCCAAGCACCCCGTCAACGGATCACTCCAGAGAGTACACACCATTCTTAATCTATGGAAAATCTGTGAAAAAAGGAGTTAATTTAGGTACTAAACAAACCTTCTCTGATATAGCAGCTACTATCCTGGATTACTTTGGTATTGAGCCAAAAACAAAAGGTACTTCCATGTTATCCGAGATTTTAAATAAATAAAAATTACTTTATAGAAGGAGGGAAATTATTATGTCAACCCCACACAATGGAGCCCAAGAAGGACAAATCGCTAAAACTGTATTAATGCCTGGAGATCCGTTAAGAGCAAAATTTATTGCAGAAACATATTTAGAAAATCCAGTTTGTTTTAATCAGGTAAGAAATATGTTTGGCTATACCGGCACATATAATGGAAAAGAAGTTTCTGTTATGGGTGGAGGTATGGGAATGCCATCTATCGGTATTTATTCTTATGAATTATATAAGTTTTATGGTGTAGAAAACATTATCCGTATCGGTTCTGCCGGTGGATACTCCGATGATGTTAAACTTCGTGACCTGGTAATCGGAATGGGTGCATCCACAAATTCCAATTTTGCCAGCCAGTATAACCTTCCAGGAACATTTGCACCAATTGCTGATTTTGACCTTCTTCGCAAAGCCGTAGAAGCAGCTGAGAAAAAAGGTGTATCAGTAAAAGTTGGTAACATTTTATCTTCAGATGTATTTTACGAAGAAAATCCAGATGTAAAAGTTAAATGGAAAGAAATGGGCGTTTTGGCTGTTGAAATGGAAGCAGCTGCATTATATATGAATGCTGCAAAGCTTGGCAAAAAGGCCTTATGTATGCTTACTATTTCTGACCACCTGTTTACAGGTGAAGAATTATCTGCTGAAGAAAGACAGACTGGATTCAGAGAGATGATGGAAGTAGCATTAGAGCTTGCGTAATAATTTTGTCTGAAAAGACAGATATTAACAATAATTAAAAAATCGGCGTTGTCCGCTTACGATTGTTACACTACTACATGGGATTAAAAAAGGATTTACTAGAATTGATAAATTTAGGAGGAATTTTTATGAAAAAGAAGTTGATTGCATTAACAATGACATTAGCTATGGCAATGTCCATTACAGCATGCGGAGCCAGCGGAAGCAAATCAGCAGGAGATGATAATCAAAGCAGCGCTGCAGCAAAAGGTGATTATGTTATCGGTATGGTAACAGATACAGGCGGCGTAAATGATAAATCCTTCAATCAGTCCGCTTGGGAAGGTTTACAGGAGTTGAAAGCTAATACAGGAGCAGACGTAACTTATCTGGAATCCACACAGGAGTCTGATTACGCAACAAACTTAGATAAAGAAGTAGATGAAGGAAAGAACCTGATTTGGGGCGTTGGATTTGCTATGGCAGATGCAGTAAAAGAAGCTGCTGAAATGAATGATGATATAAACTTTGGTATTATTGATAATGTATATGATGAAATTCCTGAAAATGTTACATGTTTATCCTTTAGTGGACAGGATCCTTCTTTCTTAGTTGGTTATGCAGCTGGTTTAACAACAAAAACAGATTCTGTTGGTTTTGTTGGTGGTATCTCTAGTGATATCATTGATCAGTTTGAATTTGGATACCGTGCTGGTGTTGAATATGCAGCAAAAGAATTAGGAAAAGAAATTAAAGTAGATGTTCAATATGCAGACAGCTTTACAGACTCTGCAAAAGGTAAAGCAATTGCAACAACTATGTTCTCCAATGGAGCTGATATTGTATTCCATGCAGCAGGTGGTGTTGGAACTGGTGTTATTGAAGCAGCAGTTGAAGCAAATAAATTTGCAATTGGTGTTGATTCTGACCAGTTATCTTTAGCTCCTAAGAATGTATTAACATCTGCATTAAAGAGAGTTGATGTAGCAGTTTGTGATGTTTCTCAGAAATTAATGGATGGAGAAGATATCGGGGGACAGACATACAACTATGATTTAACAAATGGTGGTGTTGGCATTCCAGAAGAAAATCCAAACATGGATAAAGAGGTATACAAGAAGACAATCGAACTTCAGGACAAAGTAGCAGCTGGTGAAATTACAGTTCCTTATAATGAAGCTACGTTTAAGGAATTTAATAAATAGGAAAAAAGCAGGCTGTTATACAACTAATGACAAGGACGTCAGAATCATTTGGGGCGTCCTATATGACCGTTACGCAATTAAAAATCCGGCCATAAAGAATTAGCTGTGTAACAG
Source organism: uncultured Clostridium sp. (assembly GCA_934438135.1). Lineage (GTDB taxonomy): Bacteria > Bacillota > Clostridia > Lachnospirales > Lachnospiraceae > Clostridium_AI. The sequence continues at coordinate 27,472 of CAKSBP010000011.1, forward strand.
CTTTTTTTCCAATAGGAAACTGTAAAAGTTTTTCAGAAAAAGTCCGGTTTTGTACGTCATAGCAATTAGAAAAAGGAGGCATAGTAGTGTGAATACGAACAAGGAATATGCTGTTTCAATGCAGGGAATCACGAAACGGTTTGGAAATTTTACTGCATTAAATAAAATGAATCTCATGGTTGAAAAGGGAACGATTCATGCTGTTTTAGGTGAAAATGGTGCCGGAAAAAGTACGTTAATGAATATTTTATATGGGTTATATCAGGCGGACGAAGGAACAATTGCAATTAATGGGAAAGAAGTACAGTTAAAAAATCCTAATGTTGCAATTAGCTGCGGCATTGGAATGGTTCATCAGCATTTTATGTTAGTAGAGAACTTTACGGTTGCCCAGAATATTATTTTGGGGAATGAGATAACAAAGGGTGCTGGTATCTTGGATATGGATACAGCAAGAAAAAAAATCCAAGAAATGGTAGAAAAATTTGGGTTAGAAGTAGATCCAGACGCTAAAATTGAAGATATATCTGTAGGTATGCAGCAGAGAGTAGAAATTCTGAAAGCACTTTACAGAGGAGCAGAAATTTTAATTCTGGATGAGCCTACTGCAGTTTTAACCCCTCAGGAAATTGAACATTTAATTGAAATCATGAGAAAGCTAGTGGAAGATGGTAAGACAATTATCATTATTACGCATAAATTAAAAGAAATCAAAGACTCTGCAGAACTCTGTACAATTATCCGCAGAGGAAATTATATAGATAAGGTGAATGTAGCCGATGTTACTGAAGAAGAACTGGCACAGAAAATGGTGGGACATGCGGTTAAGCTTGTAGTAGATAAAGATGAGGCGCAGCCAAAAGATGTTGTATTTGAAATCAAAGATTTGGTTGTAAAAAATGAACGAGGAATTGACGCAGTAAAACATTTGAATCTTCAGGTTAGAAGAGGGGAAATTGTTGGTATTGCAGGTATTGACGGAAACGGACAGAAAGAGCTTGTAGAGGCAATTACGTGTCTTACAAAGGTAGAAAGCGGACAGATTTTAATGAATGGGCAGGAAATCCAGAATACAACTCCTAAAAACGTAATTCAACATAAGATTTCTACAATTCATGAAGATCGTCAAAAGAGAGGGCTTGTCTTGAACTTTACAGTAGCGGAAAATGCAGTTATTGAAAATTACAATAAAGCGGAATTTTCCAAAAACGGGTTCTTGTTAAAGGATAAAATCAAGGCATATACGAAAAAGCTGATTAAAGAATATGATATTCGTCCAGATGACTGTGAAGAACATTTGGTAAGAGGATTATCTGGCGGTAACCAGCAGAAAGTAATTATCGGAAGAGAAATTGGAAACAATCCAGATCTTTTGATTGCAGTTCAGCCAACTAGGGGACTGGATGTAGGTGCAATTGAATATGTTCACAAGATGCTTGTACAGGAAAGGGACAAAGGAAAAGCCGTTCTTTTAATTTCTTTAGAGTTAGATGAAGTAATGAATGTTTCTGATACAATTGCTGTTTTATATGATGGATATATTGTAGATGAATTTAAACAAGGAACCGTAGATGAAAACACCATCGGTTTGCTTATGGCTGGAGGTAAAGGCAATGGAAAGAGTGAATAAAATATTGAGAAAGCAGATAACGGCAACGTTTATCGCTATTCTTCTTGGTTTTGTTGTTGCTGCTGTAATACTGGCCGGTACCGGATATAATCCTTTTGAAACGTTTTCCGTTCTTTTCAAAGGTATATTCTCAAAACCCAAATATATTGCAAATGTGTTGATTAAGGCAATGCCTATTATTATTACTGGTGTCAGTGTATCATTTGCATTTAAAACTGGTTTGTTTAATATCGGTGCAGAAGGGCAGTTCATTATGGGAACTGTTGTAGCAACAGTGGTAGGTATTTTAACAGATTTACCACCAATTATTGAATATCCACTGATTCTGATTTCAGGTATGGTGGCAGGTGCATTATATGGTGCATTCGTTGGTTTCCTGAAAGCAAAATTCGGTATTCATGAGGTAATCACAGGTATCATGTTAAACTGGATTGCATTCTATTTCTGTAATTTTATTATTAGTACAAAAGCATTTCATCAGGATAACTCAACTTCTACCAAATTAATCAGTGAAAACGGATTTGATTTTATCTACAGATGGAAGAAATCCGATGCGGGAAAAGAAGTTATTTTGAAGAATGACGTATTAAAAGAAATGATCGGAAAGACAGACTTAAACTTAGGTATTGTTTTTGCAGTTATCATTGCGATTATTATTACAATTGTATTAACAAAGACATGTAAAGGATATGAACTAAGAGCGGTTGGATTAAATGCTCATGCAGCAGAGTTTGCGGGTATAAACATAAGAAAGAATATGATTCAGTCTATGTTAATTGCAGGCGCATTATGTGGACTGGCAGGTGCACTTATGATTACAGGTGTATCACATAAGATTTCCACTCTTGGAACATTTGAGAACTTTGGTTTCAATGGTTTAGCTGTAGCTCTGATCGCAGGAACATCACCAATCGGCTGTATTTTTGCGGGTCTTCTGTTCGCTGGTTTGCTTTATGGCGGCGGTTCTGTTCAGTCTATTGTCGGTGCACCATCTGAAATTATCAATATTATGATCGGAACAATCGTATTTTTGATTGCACTAGTAAATCTGATTCCAATGATTTGTGATAAACTGGCGAAGAGAGGTGGAGAAAATGCTAAATAGTCTGTTATTAATTATAAGTATCACGTTAATGTATTCGACACCACTTGTATTTGGAGCCCTTGGTGGTATGCTTTCAGAACGTTCCGGCGTAACAAATATCGGAATTGAAGGAATGATGTCAATTGGTGCCGCAACTGGTGTTAGTGTTGCATATTATACCGGAAATCCATGGTTAGGATTTTTAGCAGCGGGTATTGCAGGTGGACTGCTTGCACTTCTTCATGCATTTGCATCTATTACTGCACTGGCAGATCAGACGGTGTCTGGTACTGCTATAAACCTGATTGGTGCTGGTCTGGCATTTTTTATCGCACGAATGAGTTTTGGTGCAATTAATACAGATACTATTCCAAGAAAACTTCCTAAGATTTTAGGAAGCGGTGTTAAGAATAAAACTTTAAATTATTTTAATGTAGATGTTACAGTGGTTATTGGATTTTTATTGGCTGTTTTAATCTGGTTTATCATGTATAAGACAACATGGGGATTAAGAATCCGTGCTGTAGGTGAACATCCAGGAGCAGCGGATACACTTGGTATCAATGTCATCAAAATCCGCTATATCTGTGTCATTTTATCTGGTGTTTTATCTGGATTTGGTGGAGCAGCAGTAACCCTTGCTATTATCTCACACTTTACACCAACCGCTATCAGTGGACAGGGATTCATCGCTCTTGCAGCGGTTATTTTTGGTAAGTGGAAACCACATGGAGTTTATGGAGCATGTCTTTTATTCGGATTTGCACAGGCACTTGCAATTTTGTTAGGAGGAGGAAGTTTCCCAATCCCAACCCAGATTATTGCGATGCTTCCATATGTGCTTACAATTATCGTTTTAATTCTGTTTGTTGGACGTTCTGAAGCACCAAAAGCAGATGGAGAACCTTATCGTAAAGGACAGAGATAGTTCGTATTTTTAAAGATTGAATGTGTTCTGTGACCGCAGTCATGCGGCACAGGACATTCAATATACAGAAATGAATAAAACGAGAAAGAGGATGGTAGGAATCATGAATCAGGAAAAAATGTTAAGTATGGTAGATCACACATTATTAACACAGACAGCAACATGGGAAGAAATTAAGGCAATCTGCGAGGACGGAATTAAATATAAAACAGCATCTGTCTGTATTCCCCCATCTTATGTGAAACAGGCTCATGATTTTTCTAAAGGCAAAGTGAAAATCTGTACGGTTATCGGTTTTCCAAATGGATACCAGACAACAGCAGTAAAAGTATTTGAAACAAAAGACGCCATTGAAAACGGTGCAGATGAAATCGATATGGTAATTAATATTGGGCATCTCAAAGATAAGAGATATCATGATATAACAGAAGAAATTAAGGCACTGAAAAAAGTGTGCGGTGAAAAAGTACTTAAAGTAATCATCGAAACATGCCTTCTTACAGAAGAAGAGAAGATTAAAATGTGTGAAATCGTAACAGAAGCAGGTGCGGATTTCATTAAAACATCTACTGGTTTTTCAACAAGTGGAGCAACGTTTGAGGATGTTGCATTATTTAAAAAATATGTTGGCAAAGATGTAAAAATTAAAGCAGCTGGTGGAATTAGTTCTCTGGATGATGCAGAAAAGTTTATAGAACTTGGTGCTGAAAGACTTGGCACAAGCCGTATCATCAAGCTTATTAAAAATGAGACAGCTACCGGTTATTAATTAGGAGGTATTCATATGGATGACAAATTATTAGTGGAAAAAGCAATCGGAGCACTGGAATATGCTTATACGCCATACTCCCATTTTAAAGTTGGAGCAGCATTGCTTTCAAAGTCGGGAAAGATATATACCGGATGTAATATTGAATCCGCTTCTTATACACCATCCAACTGTGCAGAACGCACTGCATTTTTTAAAGCAGTAAGTGAAGGCGAACAGGAATTTGAGGCAATCGCCATTGTAGGTGGAAAGAATGGCGTTATGGATGGATATTGTCCTCCATGTGGTGTCTGTCGTCAGGTTATGATGGAGTTCTGTAATCCGGAGAAATTTATTGTAATTTTGGCAGCCTCAGCAGATGACTATAAAAGATTTACACTACAGGAACTTCTTCCAATGGGATTTGGTCCTGGAAATCTAATTTAAGTTTATAAGAAGGAACAAAACGGAGGAGAGTGCAGACTATGAGAATGTACGATTTAATAGAACTCAAGAAAGAAAAGAAGGAATTGTCCGAAGAACAGATTCAGTGGATGATTCAAGAATATGTAAAAGGTGAAATTCCAGATTATCAAATGTCTTCTTTTCTAATGGCTGTCTGGTTTAATGGCATGACAGATAAAGAGTTAGCGGCATTGACAATGGCAATGGCGCACTCCGGTGATATGATAGATTTATCAGCCATAGAAGGTATAAAAGCAGATAAGCACAGTACAGGTGGTGTTGGTGATAAGACAACATTAATCTGTGCACCAATTGTTGCAGCATGTGGAGTAAAGGTTGCAAAAATGTCAGGACGTGGTCTTGGCCATACTGGTGGAACAATTGATAAATTGGAATCTATCCCTGGTTTCCAGGTATCTATTCCAAATCAGGAATTTTTTGATATTGTAAATGAAACAGGTATCAGTGTAATCGGTCAGTCCGGTAATCTTGCACCAGCGGATAAAAAGCTGTATGCCCTTCGTGACGTAACAGCAACTGTTGACAGTATTCCATTAATTGCAGCATCTATTATGAGTAAAAAGCTTGCTGCCGGAAGTGACTGCATTCTGTTAGATGTAAAGATGGGAAGCGGTGCTTTCATGAAGACAGAAGAGAAAGCCATTACACTGGCAGAAAAGATGGTGGCAATTGGTTCCCACGCAGGACGTAAGATTGCTGCATTGATTACGAATATGGATATTCCATTAGGAAATGCCATTGGAAATGCATTAGAAGTATCAGAATCCGTTGCTGTATTAAAAGGGGAAGGTCCAGATGATTTACGTACTGTTGCATTTGAACTGGCTTCTAATATGCTTTATCTTGCGGGAAAGGGTTCTCTTAATGAATGTAGAAATCTGGTAAAAGAGACTGTAGAAAGCGGAAAGGCATTAGAAAAACTAAAGGAAATGGTTCGAGCACAGGGGGGCGATGTATCTGTAATTGAAGATACCAGAAACTTTAAGAAAGCAGCTTATTACTATGATGTTATTTCTGCAACAGATGGCTATGTATCTTTTATGAATACCGAAGAAATCGGTGTTGCATCTGTTGTTCTGGGTGCTGGAAGAGAAACAATTGAAAGCGAAATTGATTACAGTGCAGGAATTGTACTTCATAAAAAGACAGGTGACAAGGTAGTACCTGGTGACGTGATTGCAACTTTATATTCTTCTTCTTTTGAAAAGATTGAACAGGCAGAAAAAGTATTATTGAATGCTTATCAGTATAAAACATCCATGGAAGGATTCCAGGAAAAACTGATTTATGCCAGAGTAACAGAAGAGGGCGTAGAACGGATGTAAAAAACGTTCCTGATGCCTTCTGCATGGCTTAACTGTAGAGACAAATAAACGGCTGAAAGAGAGGAGTTCTTTCAGCCGTTTTTATCATATATTAGTAAAAAGGAACTATGTTTAATATCCCCCTAATTTTTTAAAATGAGGATTATGTGTGTGCTCATAATCCTCATGTAAGTATAAATAAAATTTTAAAAGGGGGCTTAATAGAAATTAAAAAGGGCAATTTTTAATTCTGCCTTACTTTATTTAAGGCAATTATTAAGCTTAAGAATATGATAATATACTTTAAAATAAAAAGCAATTAAATGAAATTTATTTACATATATCACTTCCTATTTTGCACTTAATTTGAATTTTTAAAAGATTTGAATATAAATTCTGCAAGTATTCATAAGAATTTGTATTTGAATAAAAGGTAAATCTAAAGTTACTGGAGGCAATTTTTAAAAATCGTAATTTTTACTGAATCATATTGCTATTGGAAAAAGTCTCTTTGACTTTCTTGGCATAGGATCTTCCAATTTTAAAATCCTGCCCTGTTTTTATATATACATTATTGTGATCAATCATAGAAATCTTTTCTGTATTTACAATGATACTTTGATTAATGCGTAGAAAAGAATAACTGAGACGTCTTTCGATAGAACTTAACGTTTCATAGATTTCATATATGGACTGAAGCGTTACGATTTTGGTTTTTTGCTGTTCTTTTTCGATATAAAGGATATTGCTCTGCTTAATTGTTAATTCTGATTTATTTACCGTAATTTTCAGGCTGCCATGATTTTTTAACAGGCGGATACCCTGTAGCTGGAAAATCGCTTTTGCAAAAAGTCTTTCAAGACGAAGCTGCCGTATTGGTTTTTGAATAAAACCCAGAGCAAGGAGATGGAAGGCTTCCATAGCATATTCCGTATGCTCGGATATAAAAATAATTGAAATCCATGGATTTTTTTTGATAAGTTCTTTGGCAAGAGATAAGCCGGGACTTTTTTTGTAATTTGTGTCCAGTACTGCAATATCAATCGATGTCTCTTTTATGTACGCTGTTAGTTTCTGCGAAATACCATGAAAAGCAGTGATTTCAGGCTGAATTTTATATTTATGGCTGAATTCCTCAATATAGGTTGTATTAATCTTCAAGCTGATATTATCATCATCGCAGATAAGAATGTTTATTCCCATATAGTCAGGCAGATAAACTGCTTTTAAAACCTCCTTCTCTTCCAGTTTACCTTAATCGTACCATACAAAAGGGATTTGTACAATTGAGTATTCTGGCTTATTTTACATGAAAAATTTGATATTTTCTTGGAATTTTGCAAAGACTATGAAAAGGGCAACAGCGTAAATACGGAGTAAAAGGAGAAGAGTGAATTTGTAAAATTAAAAAAATACTTTGCAGTTTGGCTGGAAGCGGTTATAATTGGTAGTATGGCTTACGCTAATCAGAGGAAATGATTTAAAAAGAATGGAGAATAGTCGTGTTCAATAGTATAATAATTGGTTCTGGATTTGCTGGCAGCGTTGTGGCAAGAGTGCTGGCGGAACAGGGAAAAAGGGTACTAATCATTGAAAAAAGGAATCATACTGGCGGGAACTGCTATGACGAGAAGGATAAATATGGGATTCTGGTGCATAAATACGGTCCTCATATTTTCCATACAAACAACAGAGAAGTGTATGATTTTTTATCCAGATTTACAAAATGGTATCCTTATTCACATGAAGTGATGGGATATATTAATGGAGAGTACATGCCGGTTCCTTTCAATTTAAATACACTGGAGCAGGTATATGGAACAGAAAAAGCAGAAAAGCTGAAGAAAATCCTGCTGGAACAATATGGTGAGAATGCTAAAGTTCCTATTTTGGAGTTAAAACATAGTGATAATGAAGATATCAGAGAAATTGCAAAGTTTGTCTATGACAATATTTTTCTAAAATATACGATAAAACAGTGGGGAAAGAAGCCGGAAGAAGTGGATGCTTCTGTTACAGCACGTGTACCGGTTGTTTTATCTTACGATAACCGCTATTTTCAGGATGAATACCAGGGGATGCCAATGGATGGATACACCGGTATTTTTGAAAAAATGCTGGATCATGAGAACATAGAAATAAAATTAAATACAGATGCAAAAGAGATTCTTAGAACCGACGAAAATGAACAGGTAAATCTGGAGGGAAAACCATTTTCAGGGAATGTTATTTATACAGGACCAATTGATGAACTATTTGACTGCCGTTATGGAAAACTTCCCTATCGATCCTTAAAGTTTGTATTTGAACATTATAATAAAGATTATTATCAGCCAAAAGGTGTTGTCAATTATACGGTTTCTGAGGATTATACAAGAATTACAGAATTTAAGTATCTTACCGGTCAAAAAATTCCAGGCAGTACTACGATTATGAAGGAATATCCTTTGGCATATGAGGGAAAAGATGGGCAGATTCCGTATTATTCCATTATTAATGAAGATAATTTGAAATTATATGGAAAGTATCAGAAGCTAGCAGAAAGCATACCGAATTTCTATCTGCTGGGACGTCTTGCCGAATATAAATATTATAACATAGATGCTATTGTAGAAAAGGCATTAGAACTTGGGAGGAATTTAAAATGAAGCTGTTATCCGTTGCAATTCCATGCTACAATTCAGCAGAATATATGAGCCATGCGGTGGAAACGCTGCTTACCGGTGGAGAAGACATGGAGATTATCATTGTAGATGATGGTTCTTCTGATAATACGTTTGAAATCGCCAAAGCACTGGAGGAGAAACATCCGTCTGTTATTAAAGCGGTTCATCAGGAAAATGGCGGTCATGGCGAAGCAGTAAATACTGGACTGAAAAATGCAGAAGGTCTTTATTTTAAAGTAGTTGACAGTGATGACTGGGTAAATGAAGAGGCACTGCTTCAGATTCTGGCAAAGCTTCGCGAGATGGTAGAAAATGCAGAAAACCTGGACATGCTGATTTCAAACTATGTATATGAGAAAGTAAGTAAGAATAAGCAGAAGATAATTGATTACAAAGGTGCTCTGCCGGAAGATAAGATCTTTTCATGGTCTGAGGTAAAGCATTTTAAAAACAGCCAGAATATTTTGATGCATTCAGTAATTTACCGCACCAAGATGTTAAGGGAATGTGGATTGAAACTCCCAAAGCACACCTTCTATGTGGATAACATCTTTGTATATTATCCATTACCGTTTGTAAAGAAAATGTATTACATGGATGTAGATTTCTACCGTTATTTTATCGGAAGAGATGATCAGTCTGTGAATGAGACTGTTATGATGGGAAGAATCGATCAGCAGATTAAAGTAAACAAGATTATGATTGACTGTCATGACCTGACTAAGATTAAAAATAAGAAGTTAAGAAACTATATGGTGAAATATCTGGTAATGATGCTTACAGTAAGTACCGTATTCCTTGTAAAAGATGGCTCTGAAGAAAGCCTTCAGAAGAAAGAGGAGTTATGGAAATACCTAGAGTCTAAGAATAAACGTCTGTATCAGGAGGTAAATAAATATTTCCTGGGAAAATCCATGCAGATGACAAGTCGGACTGGACGTAAAATTATTATTATCGGTTATCATATTTCCCGAAAAATATATGGTTTTAGTTAAAGAAAAGCTGTGAAGCCTGGTAAAGACTTTACAGCTTTTTCGTTATAAATTATTTTTTCTGAAATAACTTTTTATAATTTATCTTATATACAGCAAGGTACATAACAGCGGCCAGAATAATAGCACAGGAAAAATCAACAAAGGAATGCTGTTTAATAAACATGGTAGACAGGCAGATGGAAATCATAAGAATCCAGGATGCCGTCATAACTAGTTTGTTTTTCTTTGTTTTTTCACAATGCATTAAAGCAATATGTGCACCAATGGAATTATATACATGGATACTTGGACATACGTTTGTAGGAGTATCATTTGAATAGAACCAGTTTACCAGCTGTGTGAAAATATTGTTCCGTTCAAAAGAGGTAACTCTCAGGTTCTGTGCGTTTGGCCAGAAGGTGTAAATAATCAGGCAGATTGTCATACCAATAAATAAAAATGCAGTACATTTATAAAAATCTTTGACGGACGTAAGCATTAAATAGAGCACAACAATACAAATATATGCAAACCAAAGAATATATGGGATAACGAAGAGTTCGTTAAACGGAATATAATCATCAATTTTGCAATACACAATGTAATGATTTGCAGCGGATCTGTTCTCAAGTGTAAAAAACCAGATAAAATATACGATTACATACAAAAGTACAAATACGTGCTTGTTTTTTCTTAATAATTCTTTCATGTTGAAATCCTCTTTCGCTTAAGAAATGTTATATTTGCTACGGAAAATTATAACATAGTAAAGTCAAAAATCACACTAATACAATATTAAATTTATATAAACTTAAGATAATTAAAAATAATACTTGCGAAATTAAGAATGTGAGAGTATAATAAGCTTATAAGTTGATTCGTGCAATGGGGCACTTGGTTTTATTAACCATGTGCTCTTTTTTTGTACTTTTTTATATAAAAGAAAATTTAGATGAAAAATATGAATAATTGGAGGTTTTAATATGGATGCTATTGATTTAAAATTAATCAGTTTATTACAGAAAAATGCGAGATACTCATTGAAACAGCTGGCTGAGCAGGTATTTTTATCTTCTCCTGCTGTTTCATCCAGAATAGAACGTCTGGAAAGAGACGGATTTGTAAGAGGATATCAGGCAGAGATCGATGAAGAAAAACTTGGTTTTCATATTATTGCATTTATAAATTTAGAGATGACACCAAAGCAGAAGAATACATTTTATCCATTTATCAGCGAGTGTCCAAATGTATTGGAATGCTACTGTGTAACAGGTCAGTATTCTATGCTGATTAAAGTTGCTTTTCCAAGTACCCAGCAGCTGGATATGTTCATTGGAAAACTCCAGAAATTTGGAAACACCTCAACTCAGATTGTATTCTCTTCAGCAGTAAGACCTCGTGGAATTCAGATTACAGATGTGGAAGAATATCAGATGGAAGGTTAGAAAATCGTATAGACAGATAGAATGCCCATGTGAATAAAGTATGAAAACTATGTCTATTTACCAATAGGTATTGAATCATAAGTTTTTTTGTATTATACTAAAGAAAGAGGTCAATTGGGGAGTGTATTTGTTTATGGGGGATAGTACAATTCTAAAGATATTGGAAAAAGTTTCAGGACAGAAAAAGTTTTACTTTCTGCAGAATACCTGTTTTGTTATACACTTTGTGTGGATGCTGCTTTTTCTTTATGAACGGATTTATATACTAAGTGTATTTAATGTGTTCAGCTGCGCAGTTTATTTTGGGCTTCATTATGTGATTGCCCAAGGAAAAATAACATGTGCAGCGGGGATTTGCTATGTGGAAGTACTATTACATTCCGTGACTGCAGTTTTATGTTTTGGATTTATTGGTGGTTTCGATCTCTATATTCTAATATTTATCCCTATTATGTTTTTTTTCTCTGCCGCTATTGGCAAGGGGAAAAAGCTGGCTCTTTGTTCAGGAATATTATCAGGGGTAGTCTATGTTGCTTTAAAGGCAGCATTATGTTTTTATACTCCGGTTTTTTCTTTCAGCAATATTACAGTAAAAGTACTGATTACTCTCTTTAATGGACTGACAGCAGTTATGGTTCTTCTAGTCATTTCGTATGTATGCTGCGGAGAAATGTACCGCACTAGAAAAGCACTGGAAGATAAGAACCGGAAACTGATGTTCTTGTCTGGATATGACCCGTTGACAAAACTGTTAAACAGAAGAAGTATGAATAACATTATAAAGGAAGCAGAGGCTAAGACTAAATCTTCAGAAAAAAATGCAGTTGCTTTTTTTGATATTGATAATTTCAAGAAATTCAATGATACGTATGGCCATGATTTTGGAGATTATGTTCTGGTTAAAGTAGCAGAATCAATTAGAAATGGCGTCCGGGATGAGGATTATGTCTGTAGATGGGGTGGCGAAGAGATGGTTGTTCTGTTTCCAAACTGTAATGAACAGGAAGTTATTGAGATGGTTACAGCGATAAAGGATTATATCAGTGAAACAGAATTTGAAGTACGAGGAAAGAAAGATAATGTCAGTGTTACCTGCGGCCTTGCATTTGGAAGAAAGCAGATTTCATTGGAAGAACTGATAAACAGAGCAGACTCTTATATGTTAAAAGGGAAAAGAAGTGGGAAAAACTGTGTGGTAATTCAATAACAATCACTGCGGTTCTGCCAGAGCTATTTAAGATATTAACGAACGAAGCTAAGAAAGAGGTAAAGTATGAGAAAAGGTTTATTATGTGCATTTGCATGCATGTCACTTATGTTAGTGGCCTGCTCAGGTAAGAAAGCTGCTGACAGCAGTGAAAATAAGGACTATGCCGATTATGTAACACTTGGCAGTTACAAAGGAATGGAACTGACTGAGAAAACAGTTAAAGTAACGGATCAGGATTTACAGGATAAAATCAATGAGATTTTGAGTCAGAATTCTACAGCAAAAGAGATTAAAAAGGGTAAGGTAAAAGAAGGCGACACAGTAAATATTGATTTTAAAGGAACAAAAGATGGAGTTGCTTTCGACGGTGGTACAGCTACTGGACAGTCTCTGACAATTGGTTCAAATACTTATATTGAAGGATTTGAAGATGGTTTAATCGGTGTTAAAGTTGGAGATACCGTAGATTTAAACCTTACATTTCCTGAAAACTATGGAAATGAAGATTTGAATGGACAGGATGTTGTATTTGAAGTAAAGGTTAACTATATTGAAGGTAAGAAAGTTACACCAAAGTGGAATGATAACTTTGTTCAAGGTATTTCTGATTACAATACAACAAAAGATTATGAGCAGGAATTAAAAGAAGAATTAAATAAAGATGCAGAAGAATCTGTTAAATATGATTTAGAGTATCAGATTCTTGACAATCTGGTAAATGGTTCAAAGTATGAAAGCCTTCCAGAGAAGGATGTAAACAGCTATACAGATTCTATGAAGAAATACTACAAGGATTATGCAGAAAAGAATAATATGGAGTATAAGGATTTGTTAAGCAACACATTCCAGATGTCAGAAGATGAATTCAACGCTCAGGTTCAGAGTACAGCAGAAAATGCAATCAAACAGAAAGTTGCTGTTTATGCTGTTGCTGAAAAAGAGAAACTGAAACCAGAAGGCGATGAACTGGAAAAGAAAGAATTAGCAATTGCTCAGCAGTATGGCTATGATAAATTGGAAGACTTTGCGACTGCTTATGGTGATGATTATGCAGAACAGCTTGTAATCCGTGAGGTAGTTATTGATTATATCAAAGAAAATGCTAAGATTACAAAAGATAAGAAATCAACTGATGTAGAAGATGCAGAAGCTGCTGCTACACAAGAAAAAGAAAGTGACGGAGATTCTTCCGTGAAATAGAAATGATAAGTAAAAATTCCTGTATAGAAAAATCTGTACAGGAATTTTTGCATTGTAGAAAATTTTTATCTTTTATAGGAAGTGTTCATTGCTTTATAATAGTTTTGTTCAATATTATCCCAGTTTATCAGATGGAACCAGGAGTTGATATAATCCTTCCGCATATTGAGATATTGAAGAAAATAGGCATGTTCCCATACATCCAAGGCAAGCAGGGGTGTAAGGTCTGCCATAAGAGGAGTATCCTGATTCTTTGTCATAATCACAGCTAAATCACGGCTTGGGGTGATGACCAGCCATGCGTAGCCGGAACCGAATACTTTTGCTGCTGTTGTACGTAAAATGTCCAGAAACCATTCCATAGAACCAAAACTCTTTTTTATAATAGTAGAAAGTGTATTTGAAGGAATCGAGTTGGCTGCAGGCGTCATGGAATTAAAGTACAGTTGATGGTTGTATACTCCGCCACCATTGTTTCTTATATCTTCCTGGATAGAAGAGGGAAGATAATTCAGATTGGTCAGAAGGTTTTCCAGTGTCCAATCATAAAACTCGGGATAACCGGTTAGTGTAGAATTTAGATTATCTACATACGTTTTATAATTCCGGCTGTAATGAACTTCTAAAACCTGCTGGTCTATGTAAGGCTCAAGTGCATTATATGCATATGGAAGCGGCATCATAGAAAATGGGTATGTATTTTTCATAATTACTCCAAAACTTTTTTATTAATATATTAATAAAATTATAAAAATAGTCCATATTGGTTTATTTTGGTGCATAAAATGAAGTAAAAACAGAAAGACTATAAGAAAGTAGAGATCATTTTACAGGAGGTTTGTATATGATAGGAAACTTTCATAAGTTTTTCAGCAGGCACACTAGTAATAAATCGGGCGGATATGCTTACGAATCGGAATATGATGATATTGATGATGAAGCAGAGGACTATTTCGTAGAAGACAGTTACATGGATAGTAGTGATGCGGATGATGAATTCTTCGATTAATGAGAAGTACTTCGAGAGTGGAAAAGCGCAGAGATCTGCGAGAGGCTCTGTTGGAAGATGCTAGATAGATAATAAAAAGACCTTGTAGATTTTCTGCAAGGTCTTTTGTTAGGAAAAAAGAGTTCAATTGATATTAAACTGTGAAGTTGAAGTATTTTATAGCATTATTGTAGGAAATATCATTTACGATTTTTCCGAGAGCTTCCATGTCAGCTGGATATTCGCCGTTTTCAACCCAGTTTCCGAGTAATTCGCAGAGGATTCTACGGAAGTATTCATGTCTTGGGTAGGATAAGAAGCTTCTGGAGTCTGTCAGCATACCAACAAAGTTGGAGAGAAGTCCTAAGTTTGCTAAGGAAATCATCTGGTTCATCATACCGGTTTTGTTATCATTAAACCACCATGCAGAACCCTGTTGGATTTTTCCAACTGCATCAGAATTCTGGAAGCATCCAAGGATTGTTCCGATTGCTTCGTTATCGTTTGGATTTAAGCTATAGATAATTGTTTTTGGCAGTTCATCTGTTCTGTTTAATGCATTTAAGAAATCAGCAAGCTGAGCGGATGGAGCGTAGTTGTTAATGCAGTCGAAGCCAGTATCTGGTCCGAGTTTTTTGTACATTAACTCATTGTTATCACGTTTACATCCGTAGTGAAGCTGTAAAACCCAGTCAAGCTTTTTGTATTCTTTTCCTACGAAAAGCATAAACGCCGTTTTGAATTTTAATTCTTCTTCTCTTGTAATGTCTTTTCCAGCAAAACGTTTTGCGAAGATTGCTTCGATTTCTTCTTCAGAAGCATCAAAATGCATGACATATTCTAACGCATGGTCAGAAACTTTACATCCATGAGTATTGAAATAGCCCATACGGTTTCTTAATGCATCTTTTAAAGAAGCGAAGTTTGTGATTTCAACACCGCTTACTTCTGCTAATTTAGCTAAGTAATCCAGATATTCTGGTTTTTCGATATTCATGGCTTTATCAGGTCTCCATGCTGGAAGAACTTTTACTTCGAAAGTTTCATCTTTTTCAATTTTTTCATGCCATTCTAATGTATCGATTGGATCGTCTGTTGTACAAATTAAAGTAACGTTAGAGCGACGGATTAAGTTACGTACACTCATAGACGGATCTTTTAATTTTTCATTGCAAAGGTTCCATACATCCTTTGCTGTTTTTGAATTTAAAACCCCATGGTAATCAAAGAAACGCTGTAACTCTAAATGGCTCCAGTGATATAATGGATTACCAATTGCTTTTTCAAGTGTTTCGGCCCACTTCATGAATTTTTCTTCATCAGAAGCATCTCCGGTAATGTATTTTTCATCAATACCATTGGAACGCATCTGACGCCATTTATAGTGATCGCCCCCAAGCCAAACCTGAGTAATGTTTTCAAACTGTAAGTCTTCGGCAATTTCTTTCGGATTAATATGACAGTGATAATCTACAATAGGCATCTTGTCTGCATAATTATGAAATAAGTCCTGCGCAGTTTTTGTAGAAAGCAGGAAATTTTCATCCATAAATTGTTTCATTTTAATTTCTCCTTTTGACTAAAAACTTGTTGTGTTTCTTTTTATTAATTCTGCAGAAAATACAGTTTTTAATGGAATATCTTCTCCAGCAAACACTCCCATAAGAGAGTTAATACAGTTTTTTGATACGCTTTCCAATTTGTTGTCGATGGATGTTAGTTCTGGTTCGCAGCATTCTGCTACTATGGAGTTGTTGTATCCGATAACTGATAATTCATCGGGAACAGATAAACCTTTTGCTTTGGCAAATTTAAGTGAGCCAATTGCCAGATTATCATCTGCTGTAATGATGCCGTCTATACAAAGACCCTGTTCTGTAAGTTTTAATAATCGGTTTTTCACATCAATGATACTTCCTTCGATGTATTGGATATATTCTTCTTTCACAGGAAGATTACGGCTCTCCATGGCGGCTTTATAGCCAGCGACCTTCTTTAAACCACTATAGGATAAAGAATTATATATATAGAGAATCTTGGTGTGGTTACTATCCAGCATTGAATTGGTAGCATCATACATAGCCTTATAATCATCACAAAGGATGCTATAAACGTTTTCTCCCTCAAGGGCACCGTTTAAAATCATAACAGGCATTTGTTTAGCTGCTTCGCGTATGTAGTCATTATCTCTATCGTTTACTTCAACAAAGTTAGAACCAACCATAATTATTGCATCGACACGTTTCGATATCAATAAGTTTAAGCGTTTCTTTTTAGTATCCAGACTGTATCCAGTACAGCATAGGATGGAATCGTAGTTGTGTTCCCGAAGTTCCCGCTCTAAAAGAAAAATAGCCCGTGCAAGGTACGGGTCAGAGCAGTCGGCACAAAGAATACCAATGGTCTGCATTGTGTTAAGCCCAAGTCCTCTGGCAAATGCATTAGGTGTAAATCCAGACTCTTCAATAATTGCTAGAACTTTTTCTTTGGTCTTTTGACTTACATTTGTATTACCATTAATAACCCGGGAAACGGTCGCAATGGACACACCGGCTTTTTTTGATATATCATAGATATTCATTTATTTTCAGCACCTCAATGCATATAAATTTTTGATATAACCTTGTAAATGCTTTCAAGATTTACAAGTATTATTATACAATAGTTTTGCATAAAAAACAAGGAGAAGATACGTTAATATAACATATTACTAAAATAGAAATTTAAATTTAAAATAGAATGGTAAAAGTGCTACATTTCAGCAAAATTTCTATTGACTAATTGTATTTTTACTAGTACAATACAAAATGTAAGTACTTACAATTTGAGATGATGAAGAGGTAAGAGTATGCAATTACTTAGCAAAGAAATTTCGAACCCAGTAGAAAGACCTATTAAAGTATTACAGTTTGGTGAAGGAAATTTTCTCCGTGGTTTCGTTGACTATATGATTGATATTGCAAATGAAAAAGAATTATTTGATGGCAGCATTGTTCTTACAAAACCTATCCAGTACGGTAATCTTGACAGATTTCACAATCAGGACTGTCAGTATACAGTCGTTTTAAGAGGCATCGTGGATGGGGAAGAAAAAGTTGCCCACCGTGTAGTAACTAGTGTAGCTGATGCAGTTGACTCTTACAGTGAGTATGAGAAATATTCTCAGTATGCACAGCTGGACTCTTTAAGATTTATTGTTTCTAATACAACAGAAGCTGGTATTGTGTTTGATGAGACAGATAAGTTTGAAAGTCTTCCTCCTACAACATATCCAGGAAAGCTTACAAAATTTTTATTTAATAGATATGAACATTTTAATGGCGACATTGAAAAAGGTTTAATTATCCTTCCAGTTGAGTTAATCGATAACAATGGAAAGAAATTAAAAGAATGTGTACTTAAATTTGCGGAATTATGGAATCTTTCCGTTGAATTTGTGAATTGGATTAATGATGCCTGCGTATTCTGCAGCACTTTAGTTGATAGAATCATTACAGGATTTCCTGGTGAAGAAGCTCCTAAAATCTGGGCGGAAGCCGGATATGAAGATCAGTTAATCGTTACAGGTGAGCCGTTTGCATTATGGGTAATCGAAAGCGATAAAGATATCTCGGGAGAGTTCCCATTAGATAAAGCGGGATTACCTGTTCTTTTTACAGATAACCAGGCACCTTATAAAGAAAGAAAAGTAAGAATCTTAAATGGTGCCCACACATCTTTTGTACTCGCATCATTCCTTGCAGGAAATGACTATGTACTGGAGTCTATGAATGACGAAGATGTAAGGGCTTTCATTAAAGAAACAGTATACGGTGAGGTAATTCCTACACTTTCTCTTTCTAAAGAAGATTGTGAAAAATTTGCCGACTCCGTAATGGATCGATTCTATAATCCATTTATTAAACATGCATTATTATCCATTTCCCTGAATTCAGTTTCAAAATGGAGAGCAAGATGTATGCCAAGTTTATTAAAATACATTGATAAACAGAACAGCATTCCAAAACATTTAACCTTCTCTCTTGCAGCATTAATGGCATTTTATACATCTTCTGAAATCAGAGATAATGCTTTAGTTGGACAGAGAAATGGTGAAGAGTACAAAGTAAGAGATGACAAAGATGTTTTAGAATTCTTTGTTCAGAATTCTAACAAGCCTGCGGAAGAATTTGTTAATGCATTTTTAAGCAGTGAAAGATTCTTTGGCTCTGATTTAACTAAGATTCCAGGACTTGCTGATAAAGTGACTGAGTATTTAAATGATATCAGAACAAATGGAATGAGAACAGCATTACAGAACAATCTGAAATAAGATGTTTTAAAAATATATGAGGTGCACAAGACCATGCAAAAGGTAATTAAAATTCATGAAAATGATGATGTCCTAGTGGCGTTAAAACCTCTTACATGTGGAGAAACAATTACATGTGATGGAGAAAGCGTGACGCTGTTAGAAGACATACCTCAAGGACACAAGGTTGCCTTGAAAGATATAAGCAAAGACAGTCCGATTCTCAAATACGGGCTTCCAATTGGAAAAGCAACTGCTGATATTAAGAAGGGCCAGTGGATTCATACACAGAACTTAAAAACACTCCTTGGCGACCTGTTAAATTACAAATATGAACCTGCTTTTGAACCAGGAATGAAAGAAGAAGTAAAGCAGACAGAGTATACATTTGAAGGTTTCCGCAGAAGTAATGGTTCTGTCGGTATCAGAAATGAAATCTGGATTATTCCAACTGTCGGCTGTGTAAATAATGTTGCAAGTGCTATTGAGAAGAGGGCAGCATCCTTAGTCAAAGGTACAGTTGATGGTATTGTGGCATTCCCACATCCTTATGGATGTTCCCAGATGGGAGAAGATCAGGAACACACAAGACAGATTTTAGCAGACTTGGTGAAACATCCAAATGCAGGAGGAGTCCTTGTTCTTGGTTTAGGCTGTGAAAACAGCAATATTGATGTGCTGAAAGAATACATCGGGGATTATGATGAAAACAGAGTGAAGTTCCTTGTTTCCCAGGAATCTGAAGATGAAATTGAGGATGCACTTGAGATGATTTCTGAATTAATCGAAACAGCATCCGTACAGGAACGTGAAACCATTCCGGTAAACGAACTGGTTATCGGATTAAAATGTGGTGGTTCCGATGGATTATCTGGCATTACAGCGAATCCGGTTGTTGGTGCTTTCTCCGACTTATTAGGAGCACAAGGCGGTACAACAATCCTGACAGAAGTTCCAGAAATGTTCGGAGCAGAAACATTACTAATGAACCGTTGTACAGATGAAGCAGTTTTTGATAAGACAGTAGCATTGATTAATGGGTTCAAGAATTATTTCAAGAGCCATAATCAGACTATTTATGAAAATCCATCCCCAGGAAATAAAAAGGGGGGTATTTCTTCTCTGGAAGAAAAATCATTGGGCTGTGTGCAGAAGGCAGGAATGTCTAAGGTAAAAGATGTATTAGAATACGGCGAACAGGTAAAGACAGAAGGATTAAATCTTTTATGTGGACCTGGAAACGACTTGGTAGCATCCACAGCACTGGCAGCATCCGGAGCACATATTGTACTGTTTACAACAGGAAGAGGAACTCCATTTGCCTGTCCAGTCCCAACTATGAAAATTGCAACAAATACAGAACTTGCAGCAAAGAAAGCAAACTGGATTGATTTCAATGCAGGAAGAATGGTGGAAGATGTCTCAAAAGCAGAACTTGCAAAAGAACTGTTTGAGCAGGTGCTGTTAACAGCTTCTGGAAAACAGGTTAAGAGTGAAGAAGCTGGATTCCACGATTTTGCAATCTGGAAGCAGGGCGTTACTTTATAATAAATTTACAATAGAAATTAAAAGAACTTTTTTACAAATAAAGTCCTTTAGGAGGCAATATGAACAAGATTTTAGAAGAGATTTCAAAGATAGGTATTGTACCTGTAATCGCAATTGACAATGTAGAAGATGCAGAACCATTAGCAAAAGCTCTTTGTGAAGGTGGTCTTCCATGTGCAGAAGTTACTTTTCGAACAGAAGCAGCTGCTGAAGCAATTAAAATCATGGCTGAAAAGTTTCCAGAAATGATAGTTGGTGCTGGTACTGTTTTAACAACTAAGCAGGTTGACCAGGCAGTCGAAGCAGGTGCTAAATTTATCGTAAGTCCTGGCTTAAATCCTAAAGTAGTAAAATATTGTTTGGAAAAAGGTGTTCCAATGACTCCAGGTACAGCAAATCCAAGTGATATTGAACAGGCAATTGAATTAGGACTTGATACAATTAAATTCTTTCCTGCTGAAGCAAATGGCGGAATAAAAGCATTAAAAGCGATGGCTGCACCATACAACAAAATGAGATTCATGCCTACTGGTGGAATTAATGCAGGTAACATTGTTGAATACTTAAAATTCGATAGAATCATTGCATGTGGCGGAAGCTGGATGGTTAACAAAGATTACATCAATAATAAAGAATTTGACAAAATTGTTTCTTTAACAAAAGAAGCAGTTGAAACAATGCTTGGTTTTGAAGTAAAGCACGTTGGCATCAACATGGAAAATGAAGAAACAGCTGGAACAGCTGCAGATGATTTCACTTCTATGTTCGGATTTGAAAAGAAAGTTGGAAACAGCTCTATTTTTGCTGGAACAGGTATTGAAATCATGAAAGAAAAATATTTAGGTGCAAACGGACACATTGCGGTTGCAACAAATTTCATTGAAAGAGCGATGTATCACTTAGAAAAACGCGGATGTGAATTCGACATGGATACAGCAAAATATGATGCAAAAGGTAAGTTAAAAGCAGTTTACTTTAAAAAAGAAATTGGCGGCTTTGCAATTCATTTAGTACAGAAATAAGAAATCATTGTTGGCATTTTGAAAATGCTTATGTAGTTTTATTATAGAGAGGATTTGAATCATGAGTAAAAAAGTTATTACGTTTGGTGAAATTATGTTAAGACTTGCTCCAGAAGGATATTACAGATTCGTTCAGGCTGAATCTTTTGGTGCTACTTTCGGAGGAGGAGAAGCAAACGTTGCAGTATCACTTGCTAACTATGGCTTTGATGCTAAATTTGTTACAAAACTGCCAAAACATGAAATTGGCCAGGCTGCTGTAAATTCTTTAAGAAAGTACGGTGTTGACACTTCTTATATCACAAGAGGCGGCGAAAGAGTTGGTATCTACTACTTAGAAAAAGGTGCTTCTCAGAGACCTTCTAAAGTAGTTTACGACAGAGCATATTCTGCTATTGCACTTGCTGATAAGAGTGATTTCAACTGGGATGAAATCTTTGAAGGAGCTGAATGGTTCCACTTCACAGGTATTACTCCAGCTCTTGGTGCTAACGTTGCTGAAATCTGCTTAGAAGCTTGTAAAGCTGCAAAAGCAAAAGGTATCACAATCAGCTGTGACTTAAACTACAGAAACAAGTTATGGACAAAAGCTGAAGCAAAAGAAACAATGACAGAACTTTGCAAATATGTAGATGTATGTATTGCGAACGAAGAAGATGCTGCTGATGTATTCGGTATTACAGCTTCCGATACAGACGTAACATCTGGTAAAGTTAACCATGAAGGGTACAAAGAAGTTGCTGCTAAATTAGCAGAACAGTTTGGTTTTGAAAAAGTTGCAATCACTTTAAGAACTTCTATTTCTGCAAGTGAAAACAACTGGGCAGCTATGTTATACACAGGTGGAGAATACTATTTCTCCAAGAGTTACAACATGAAGATTGTTGACCGTGTTGGTGGTGGAGATTCCTTTGGCGGCGGATTAATCTGTGCAAGCCTAAATGAATTAGACCCACAGCAGACAATTGAATTTGCTGTTGCAGCAAGTTGTTTAAAACATTCTATCGAAGGTGACTTCAACCAGGTATCTATCGATGAAGTTATGAAACTTGCAGGTGGAGACGGTTCAGGCCGTGTTCAGCGCTAGGAAAAATATTAATCTTACACAAGATAAACTGCATTCAGAGTATTTGTTATGGGAGGGTACTCTGGGGCAGAAGCAATAGATGAATAAAAGAAAGAAGGATAAGTGCAATGGAATTACGTACAGCAGCATCACCAAGAGACGTGAAGCACTACACAACTGACAGATTAAGAGAAGAATTCTTAATCCAGGATTTATTCAAAGTTGATGAAATCAAAACAATTTACAGCCACATCGATCGTATTATCGTTGGAAGCTGTGTCCCTACAAAAGAAATGACATTAACAGCAGGAGATGAAATCCGTGCAGAATATTTTCTACAGAGAAGAGAAATGGGTATCATCAACATCGGTGGTAAAGGTACTGTTACAGTAGATGGTACTGTTTATGAAATGGATTATAAAGATGGTTTATACATCGGTATGGGTTCCAAGGATATCGTATTTAACAGTGCAGATGCTAAGAATCCTGCAAAATTCTACTTCAACAGTGCACCAGCACACAGAACATATCCTACAGTATTTATTAAACCGGAAGATTGTGTTAATGTTGAATTAGGTTCTTTAGAAGAATCTAATCACAGAGTAATTACAAAGTATATCTTACCAGGTCAGGTTGAAAGCTGTCAGTTAGTTATGGGTATGACATCCTTAAAACCAGGTAGTGTATGGAATACAATGCCATGTCACACACATGACCGTAGAATGGAAGTTTATTTATACTTTGAATTACCAGAAGATGCACTTGTGTTCCACTACATGGGCGAACCAACAGAAACAAGGCATCTTGTAATGCGTAATGAAGAAGCAGTTATTTCACCTAGCTGGTCCATTCATTCCGCATCAGGTACTCAGGCTTATACGTTTATCTGGGGTATGGTTGGGGAAAACCAGGACTTCGATGATATGGATGCCGTAAAAATGCAGGATATTAAGTAGGAGGGTTTACAAAAATGGCAGATATGAAAGAATTTTCATTAGAAGGTAAGATTGCATTAGTTACTGGTGCTTCTTACGGAATTGGCTTTGCAATTGCAAGCCACTATGCGAAAGCAGGAGCAACTATCGTATTCAATGATATTAAAGAAGAATTAGTAGAAAAAGGTTTAAAAGCTTACGAAGAAGCTGGAATCAAAGCACATGGTTATGTTTGTGATGTTACAAGTGAAGACCAGGTGAATGCTATGGTAAAACAGATTGAAGAAGAAGTTGGTGTTATTGACATTCTTGTAAACAATGCTGGGATCATTAAACGTATTCCTATGTGTGATATGACAGCAGATGAATTCAGACAGGTAATTGATGTTGATTTAAATGCACCATTTATCGTAGCAAAAGCGGTTATTCCAAGCATGATTAAAAAAGGTCATGGAAAAATCATTAATATCTGCTCTATGATGAGTGAATTAGGACGTGAAACAGTATCTGCATACGCAGCTGCTAAGGGCGGACTTAAGATGTTAACAAAGAACATTGCTTCTGAATACGGTGAATTTAATATTCAGTGTAATGGTATTGGACCTGGCTATATTGCAACACCTCAGACAGCTCCATTAAGAACAGAAGGACATCCATTCAACAGCTTCATTATTTCTAAAACACCAGCTGCTAGATGGGGGACACCTGAAGATTTAGCAGGTCCTGCTGTATTCCTTGCTTCTGATGCGTCTAATTTTGTAAATGGACACATCCTTTATGTAGATGGTGGTATTCTTGCATATATTGGAAAACAGCCATCATAATGAAATTGATTTTAATGTGCCAGGGTTTTAATAGGGTTTATAACCCGGCACGTTAAATATATTAGACATTTTTATTTTTTATAGGAAAAAAGGAGAGAGATATTATGAGACTTAAGAAAGCAATTGCTTTAGGATTATCACTTGTAATGGCATTATCTTTATCAGCTTGTGGTGATAGTAGCAAAAAATCAGATGACGCTTCCTCTAATAAAGGTTCTGATGAAAATGTTACAATTAAATTTTCATGGTGGGGCGGCGATACAAGACATGAAGCAACAATGGCTGCAATTGATGCTTTTGAAAAGAAATATCCAAACATTAAAGTCGAAACTCAGTATGGTGCATGGGATGGCTGGGAAGACAGCATGGCTACTTCTTTCTCTACAGGTACAGCACCTGATATCAATCAGATTAACTGGAACTGGATTTCCCAGTACAGCTCTGATGGAAGCATGTTCGTAGACTTAAATGATTATTCCGATACAATTGATTTAACTCAGTTTGACCAGTCTTATCTGGATCAATGTTCTGTTGACGGTTCTTTACAGGCAATTCCTGTATCCGTAACAGGTAGAATTTTCTACTGGAACAAAGCAACATTTGAAAAAGCTGGAATTGAAATTCCTACATCTGTAGATGAATTACTTGCAGCTGGTAAGACTTTTGAATCTAAATTAGGTAAAGAATATTACCCATTATGCTTAGGTGAATATGACAGAATGATTCTTATGGTTTACTACTTAGAATCTAAGTATGACAAAGCATGGGTTGTTGATGGCAAATTAAATTACAGCCAGAAAGAAATTGAAGATGGATTAAACTTCATTCAGTCTCTTGAAGATAACCACGTAATTCCTTCAATTGAAAAAATCCTTGGTGATGGTGCAGATTCCATCGACAAGAATCCAAACTGGATTGATGGAAAATATGCAGGTATCTTTGAATGGGATTCTTCTGCAAGTAAATTTGAACAGGCATTATCTGATGGACAGGAATTTGTTGTAGGTGACTATTTATCTGGTATGGGTAATGCAAAAGGTGGATTCTCTAAGATTTCCCTTGCATTGGCTATTTCCCAGACAACAAAACATCCAAAAGAATGTGCAATGTTAATCAATTTCTTATTAAATGAAGAAGAAGGTATCGAAGCAATGGGCGGTGAAAGAGGAGTGCCTCTTAGCAAAGCTGCATTAGATATCTGTACAGAAAAGAAATTAGTTGATGCAAAAATCAGTGAAGCAAATGCTAAAGTTCAGAACTGGGTATCCTTTGAATTAGATCCACACTTTGAAGATTCTACATTAAAATCTGAAGATGGTGTTTACAAAGACGTATTCTCTGGATTTAGTTACAAAGATTACAAAGTTGGAGACGCTGCACAAACATTAATGGATGGTGTAAACGAAGCCTTGGGTAACTAGTTATTTGGCTATATGCATTATGCCTAATATAAGCTATATCTGGCAAGGTTTATGCCTTGCCGGATTTTAAGGTAAGACAGGAGAATCTTATGGAATTAGATAGATTTTTCGAGAGCTATCTTGAAAAACATAAAGCAGGCACTGCTGGAAGTATTTGCGAGGATGATTACGTATTATCTGGCTGTATTCAATTATACAAAGTAACAAAAGATATGTTCTTCAAGGAATTTGTCAGTACGTACATGAAAGACCTGATTGATAATCATGGGAAAATCAAAGGGTACAAAAAAGAAAAATTTCAGACAGATAACTTATTTATAGGAAGTATTCTGCTTTGGCTGTTTGGAGAAACCAAAGAAGATAAGTACAGAATTGCAGCACAGATGCTCCGTGAACAGCTTTATGAGCATCCACGCACCAGTTCTGGAAATTTCATTCACAGTGTAGAGACTCCAGATACATTTAATATGGAAGATTTATACCATGTGGAACCATTTTATATGCAATATGAAACTGAGTTTGAAAGTAAGGAGTGCTACTTGGATATTGTAGCACAATTTGAAAGTGCCAGAACGTATTTGTCTGGTTCTGATTTGAAATCCATCGGACAGTACATGATGGCATTAATAGATACTATGGATGTAATGTCACCAGAAATATTTGAACATTACAAGATTCTGGAGAGGACATTTAAAGAGCTCACCCGTGAGGTGCTTGCCCGTCGTGATGAAACAGCCGGAATGTTTTTACAGGACAATACAATGCAGGAACAAGGTTCCCTGATGATAGGCTATGCGATTATGAAAGCGTGTAACCTTGGTGTATTGCTGAAAGAAAAGTATTTTGATATAGGAAGCGGTATTTTGAATGCCTTTTTAGAAATAAGATTGTTAAAGAAACGACAAGTAAAAAATTGTAAGTTTCCAGAAGAGGATGATATATGCATGGTTCAGGAAGAAGCAGGGCTTCTTATGATGGCATATTCACAATATAAAATGCAAAATACGACAAAAAAAAATTAGGAATTGGGGTGTTGTTATGAGCAGTAGTGCGGTTGCTGCAAATAGTACAAATTCTGTAACTAAAAAAAGTCCTTTTAAGAAATTTATTAAGAACAACGCAGGGTTTTTCTTTATTCTTCCCTGGCTGATAGGTTTTCTGGTATTTAAACTTTATCCATTCGGCAGTTCACTGGTATACAGTTTCAGTGATGAGCAGATGTTTAAAGCTGCCAGTACATGGGGATTCATGAACTATGAGAAGATTTTCACAGATGAAAAGATTATCAAAGCATTCCAGGTAACATTTAAGTATGCATTTTTAACAGTGCCTTTAAAATTAATAGCAGCTCTTTTTATTGCTTATATCCTGAACTTTAAGATTAAGGGTGTAAACTTTTTCAGAACGGCATATTACATACCATCTATCCTTGGTGGTTCTGTAGCAATTGCTGTTCTTTGGAAAGCAATTTTTAAAGATGATGGTTTACTTAACTCTGCATTAGCATTAATTGGAGTACAGGGACCAAACTGGTTAAGTAGTACAAAGCATTCCTTATTTGTAATCTGTTTACTAAGAGTATGGCAGTTTGGTTCTGCGATGGTTATCTTCCTTGCAGCACTGAAGGGTGTGCCAGCTGATTTATATGAAGCAGCATCTATCGATGGTGCCAGTAAATGGCGTCAGTTTTTCAGTGTAACAATACCATTGATTACACCAGTAATTTTCTACAACTTAGTAACTCAGCTATGTCAGGCATTCCAGGAATTCAATGGACCTTACATCATTACAAAGGGTGGTCCAAGAAGCTCCACAACATTAGCATCTCTGTTAATATACAATGCAGCCTTTGGTTCACGTAAGACAAGTTTAGCTTATGCAATGGCATGGATTATGTTCTTAATCATCATGTTCTTTACAATTATTGCATCTCTGAGCCAGAAATACTGGGTATATTATTCAGATGAGGAAGGGAGATAGGCGGAAATGACATTTGAGACAAAAAGAAAAGTTAGTGCCGTAATTAAATACACGGTTCTTATTATAGTTGGTTTTTTCATGGTGTATCCATTATTATGGATGGTAAGTGCCACATTTAAAGATAACAGCGAAATCTTTACAAATATTGGTCTGATTCCAAAGAAGGTAACTTTTGATGGTTATAAGAACGCATTTAAGAGTTACGGTGGTGACATTAACCTTTGGAAAGCAATGGTTAATACTTATAAATACGTAATTCCAAAAGTATTATTTACAGTAGTTTCAGCAACAGTAACAGCATATGGTTTCGGTAGATTCAAATTCAAAGGAAAGAACTTCCTATTTGCAGTGTTAATGTCAACACTGTTCCTTCCACAGGTTGTATTAAATGTACCTCAGTACAAATTATTCAACCAGTTAGGATGGATTGATTCTCCATTTTATCTGCCAATTATTATTCCTACTTTATTTGCAGTGGACACGTATTTCGTATTCATGCTAATTCAGTTCCTTCGCAATGTACCAAAGGAATTAGATGAAGCAGCCAAAATTGATGGATGTAATACAATACAGACATTATATAAAGTTATTGTTCCTATGTTAAAACCAGCGATTGCATCTTGTGCATTATTTCAGTTCATGTGGTCAAACAACGATTACATGGGACCGTTACTTTACGCAAAAACACCAAAATACTATCCAGCCACAATTTATGTTAAATTATCCATGGATGGTGATACTGGATTCTCATGGAACCGAGTATTAGCAATTTCACTTATTTCTATCATTCCATCACTTGTTGTATTCTTCTGTGCACAGAGTTCTTTCGTAGATGGTATTTCAGCAGGTGCAGTGAAAGGTTAAGGTTTAAAGGAAAATGAAGCTTAAATTAGTAATGAAGTCGGTACGCAGTGCAGTGATCGAAATTCAGGATGGTGGAGTTTTCTATAGTAAGAGTGAATATAAAATAGTTGTAAATGGATTAGAAGTTACAACAACATCAAAAGTAGTGAACAGTCTCTTTGGCTTGAAGCCAGAGACTGCTTATACTATAAGTGTTATCGGTTCAAATGGGGAACGGGATGAAATTTCCTTTACAACGGATTATGAATTTGTCACATTAAATGTAAAAGAATTCGGTGCAAAAGGGGATGGCGTAACGGAAGATACTGCGTATATTCAGGCCGCTATCCTCGCCTGCCCGGAAAATGGACGGGTTCTGATTCCAGCTGGTAATTATCTGGTTACCAGCTTATTTTTAAAAAGCAATTTAAAGCTCGAGCTGGAAAAAGGAGCAGTGCTGGAAGCCATTACGGATAGAGAGAAATTTCCTATTCTGCCTGGCTTAATCGAAAGTTATGATGAAACTGACGAATATAATTTAGGTACCTGGGAAGGAAATCCATTAAAAATGTTTTCCGGTATTGTCACAGGTATTAATGTAGAAAATGTATTGATATACGGAGAAGGTATTATCAATGGTAATGCCAGCAAAGATAACTGGTGGTACAATCCAAAGGTTATGCGTATGGCATTTCGTCCAAGGCTTTTATATTTAAATCATTGTAAAAATGTAACGGTACAGGGTGTTACATTTAAGGATAGTCCATCCTGGACAATACATCCATATTTCAGTGATGATTTAAGTTTCTATAATTTATTCGTCAATAACCCTGCAGATTCACCAAATACAGACGGACTGGATCCGGAATCCTGTAAAAATGTTACGATTATGGGCGTACATTTTTCCTTAGGAGATGACTGTATCGCGGTGAAATCTGGAAAACTTTATATGGGCGAGAAGCATAAGACTCCATCTGAAAATCTTACCATCCGCCAATGTCTGATGGAGAACGGACATGGTGCGGTTACAGTAGGAAGTGAAATGGCTGGAGGCGTAAAGAATCTGGAAGTCCGAGACTGTTTATTTAAAAATACGGATCGCGGTCTAAGAATTAAGACTAGACGTGGGCGTGGCAGACAGGCCGTGATTGAAAATATAACGTTCGAGCATATTATAATGGAAGATGTTATGACACCATTTGTTGCCAATAGCTTCTATTTCTGTGATCCAGATGGACATACAGAATATGTCCGTACAAAAGAAGCACTGCCGGTTGATGAACGTACGCCTCACATTAAAAGTTTATACTTTAGAAATATAGAATGTAAAAACTGTCATGTTGCCGTAGCTTTCTTTTACGGTCTTCCTGAAAAGAAAATTGACTGCATAGAAATGACAAACATTAAAGCTGGTTTTTCAGAAAATCCGAAAAAAGATGTTCCTGCTATGATGGATGGAATTAAGCCGATGACAAATCTAGGATTGTTTGCAGAGAATGTAAATCATCTGCATTTAACAAATGTTGAGATTACAGGCTGTGAAGGCGAGAAATTCCAGATAAACCATGTAGATGATTATCAGAACAGATAAGAGAGGATTTGAGAAAAATGCAGTTAGGAATTCGTTTACACGATGCAAAGAACCTTCCATTAGAGGAACGGTTACAGGTGATTCATGATCAAGGATTTCTTTGTGGACATCTGGCATTAGGTAAAGTAATTAAAGAATATTCGGTAAAAAACGAGGCACTTACTCCTGGGTATGCCATGTATTTAAAAAAACTGTTTGCCAAAAACGACATTGATATTGCCGTATTAGGATGCTATTTAAATCTTGCAAATCCGAATGCAGAAAAATTAGCCCAGGCAGTAGAACGATACAAGTCACATATCCGCTTTGCGTCTATTTTAGGATGTGGTGTTGTCGGAACCGAAACAGGTGCTCCAAATGAAGAATATAAATATGAACCTGCGTGTCATTCCGAGGAAGCGCTGGAAACATTTATAACGAATTTAGAGCCAGTAGTAAGATATGCGGAACAGATGGGTGTTATCGTAGCGATTGAACCTGTCTGGAAACATATTGTATATGATGCAGACCGTGCAAAAATGGTTTTAGATCGCATCCAGTCTCCAAACCTGCAGATTATTCTGGATCCAGTTAATCTGTTAGGAATTGAGAATTACAAAGACCAGGTGGAAATTGTTAAACATGCGATCGATGTATTAGGGGAAGATGTTGCAGTTGTTCACATCAAGGACTTTATTGTAAACAATAATGAACTTGTTTCAGTTGCAGCAGGGAACGGATTAATGAATTACGATGATGTAATTCGTTTTATGAAAGAAAGAAAACCTTATATTCACGCAACTCTTGAAAATACAGTGCCGGAGAATGCTGTAGAGGCAAGAAAGTTTATCCAGGGATTATGGGATAACTGTGAGATATAATTATCGATTAATAATATAGAAGAAACAGCTCGTCTTTGTGGGAAAGGCGGGCTGTTTTTTCTAATGATTAGCGTTCTACTCGATAAGGAAAACAATCCGACGGAGGAAGAATGAGGTATTAGTATTATAAGTGTGGAAGGGTTGTCCGATAGTGACGGAGTTCTTCTTCGCTGACTGTTTTAATGACTTCATCAAAAGCAGCTAATAATCTCGGACGATCTTCAGGAATTCTGCCCTGAATTGGTATTGCATTGGATGCTCCCAATGCACCGAAGTATACAGGTATCTTTAGTTCTTCTACCAGGACTTTCATTTCACGGAATTTTTCTAATTCCCCTTCTTCTTTCCAGTTTCCATTTTGTATTTCTTTGAAAAGTTCTGATTCAGGATAAATAGTGAGCATAGAAGCTCCAAGCATTATTGGGTGGAGCTGGTTACAGACTTCAGCAGTCAGTTTAGCACCTTTTATTCCTTTTTGAGAACCGGATACACCAGTCAGATAGAAAAAGCTGTAACCGATTCCAGCACGATCTAAACGCTTGGATTGTTTTATAATTTCGTCAGCCAGATATCCTTTATGCATAAATTTGAGGGCTTCATTATCTGCAGTTTCAATTCCGATTGTAAGATTATAATATCCCGCTTTCTGAAGTTCTCTTAGTTCCTCATCGGTCTTTATGGATATATCTGTTACTCTTGCAAAACTTCCAATGGTTTTGTTTTCTGGAAAATATTTATGTATTAAATCGGCGATAGCCAGAAGTTTTTCTGCCTTTAACACAAATGGGTTAGCACCTGTTAAAAAAGTACGGGAGACTTTATGATGCGGCCATAGTCTTAACTGTCCTTGTACTTCTTTCAAATCAGCCTCAATATCCTCTAGTGGAGACATTTTAAATTGGAATGGAAGATCATCATAGAGAGTACAGAATTTACATTTATGATGTGTACATCCAGCAGTAGCTTCAATTAATAAAGAAGAAGCTTCATAGGGTGGTCTCCAGATAGTTCCGGTATAGTGCATAAATTGTTTCTCCTTTCAAAGTTATACTTATACGTTTACTTTTTATGGTATCATAAAAGTGCTATAAATGCAATTTGTTGTTAGAAAATAACGGATCTTTGTCCATACATATTTCCCTCTACCCCCTCATACAATGTAAAAACAAGTATTTAGGGGGGTTCCGAGCCTTCGGAGCATGAGATATGAAAGGATATATCGAAGAGAGAGCAGTGGATATCGCCAATTATATTATTGAATATAATGCTACGGTAAGGCAGACCGCAAAGCAGTTCGGGATTTCGAAATCGACGGTACATAAAGATGTAACAGAACGTTTGGTCCAAATTAATCCCGGACTTGCAAAACGAGCCAGAGTTGTATTGGATCTGAATAAATCAGAAAGACATATTAGAGGCGGTCTGGCTACAAAAGAAAAGTATCTGCACAAACAGCAATGCAGTTCAAAATATTAATGGAAAATATGGCGGTTGTATTTTATGCAGCTGCCATTTTTTTGGGGAATTTCTTCGATATTTCTAAAGGAAAATATGAGAACAGTTTTAACAGGAAAAATAAGGAAGATAATATGGAATTTGGAGCATATTACAAAAATGCCTTTAGAATATTGTTAAAAATACTACAATACTAAGCTGTCAAAATGGCGATTTGAACAAGTTTAATTGCCAGTAATGCGTAAAATTTAGTTTAATTGATAGTGTCAGTGTGTTATAATAATGCAAATGAGTGTTTTAGAAAAGGAGGTATTACATGAAGACGTTAACATTTCTTGGAGGCGTTCATCCTTTTGAGGGAAAAGACCTTTCAAAAGACCTTCCGATTAAAAAGGTAGCACCAAAAGGCCTTTTGGTTTATCCGATGTCCCAGCACATTGGAGCACCGGCTAAGCCGATAGTTGAAGTGGGAGAACGTGTACTTGTAGGGCAGAAAATAGGAGAGATTGCAGGTTTTATATCTGCGAATATCTGCAGTTCCGTTTCAGGTACTGTAAAGGCTATTGAACCAAGATTAACGGTTTCAGGTGCCAAATGCACATCTATTATCGTAGAAAACGATAATCAATATGAAACAGTAGAAGGTTTTGGACAAAAGAGAGATTTAGAAAAATTATCAAAAGAAGAGATTAGAAATTATATTAAAGAAGCTGGTATTGTTGGTATGGGTGGTGCTGGTTTCCCAACTCATGTAAAAGTAACACCAAAGGATGATTCTAAGATTGATCGGATCATTGTAAATGGTGCAGAATGTGAACCATATCTGACATCCGATTATCGTGTGTTATTAGAGACACCAGAGAAGGTTGTAAAAGGCCTTAAGGTTATGTTGAAGCTTTTTGACAAAGCAGAAGGAATTATCGGAATTGAAGATAATAAACCGGAAGCCATTAAGAAAATGCAGGAACTTGTAGCGAATGAAAGCAGAATCACTGTAAAAGTCCTGAAAACAAAATATCCTCAAGGTGCAGAGCGTCAGATGATTTATGCAACAACAGGAAGAAAGATTAATTCATCCATGCTTCCAGCAGATGCCGGATGTGTTGTTGATAATGTAGATACAGTTGTTTCTATTTATATGGCAGTCTGTGAGTCTACTCCTTTAATCAGACGTATTGTTACGGTTACAGGTGATGCGATTCAAAAACCTCAAAACTTTGAAGTGCGTACTGGTACTATTTATGGAGAATTAATTGAAGAAGCCGGTGGATTTAAGACGCAGCCTGAAAAGATTGTTTCCGGCGGTCCTATGATGGGTATGGCCTTATTTGATTTAGAAGTTCCAGTTACGAAAACATCATCTGCGTTGTTATGTATGACAAAGGATGAAGTAGCAGCCAATGAACCATCTGCCTGTATCCGATGCGGACGCTGTGTAGAAGCCTGTCCAAGTCATCTGGTACCACAGAAGCTTTTGGAGTATGCAGAACATTTTGATGATGAAGGTTTCCAGAAGTTAAATGGTATGGAGTGCTATGAATGTGGATGCTGCACTTATGTCTGTCCGGCAAAACGTCGTTTGACACAGTCATTTAAGCAGACACGTAGAAGCATCATGGATAGTAGAAGAAAGAAAAAATAGCACAGTTGAAAAAAGGAAGAGGTGTTATCTTTGAGTGAATTATTAAATGTATCAGCTTCACCTCATGTTCGTAGTAAAGATTCCACACAAACGATTATGAGAGATGTAGCGATTGCTTTAGTTCCAGGTTGTCTGTTTGGTATTTACAACTTTGGTCTGAAAGCGTTAATTGTACTTCTGGCATCAATAGTTTCTTGTATGCTTACAGAATACATATATGAAGTGTGTATGAAAAAGCCAGTCACTACAGGTGATTACAGTGCTTTGGTAACAGGAATGCTTTTAGGTATGAACCTGCCATATACAGTGCCGGTCTGGATGCCTGTTTTAGGTGGCATATTTGCTATTTTAATTGTAAAAGAGTTATTCGGCGGTCTTGGACAGAACTTTATGAACCCTGCCCTTGCTGCAAGATGTTTTCTTATGATTTCATTTGCAAAGAGAATGACAACCTTTGCGTATGATGGCGTAACAGGAGCAACTCCTCTTTATCTGATTAAATCAGGTGATAAAGCAGCTTCTGTTTCCAGTATCTTATCAGATGGTGGAACAAGCCTTTCCCATATCTTCATCGGTACAATCGGTGGAACCATTGGGGAAACATCCGTAATTGCATTATTAATTGGTGCAGCTTACTTATTGTATAGAAAAGTAATCAGCTGGAAGATTCCACTTACTTATATTGTGACATTTGCTGTATTTGTTCTTATTTTTGGAGGAAGAGGTTTCGATATAACTTATCTTCTTTGTGAACTCTGCGGTGGTGGTCTTATTCTTGGTGCTTTCTTTATGGCAACCGATTATGTAACCAGTCCAATTACTCCGAAGGGACAGATTGTATTTGGTATTCTTCTTGGATGCCTGACAGGAATATTCCGTATTTTTGGTGGAACAGCTGAAGGTGTTTCCTACGCAATCATCTTCTGTAACCTTTTAGTACCATTGATTGAAAAAGTTACAATTCCGGTTCCTTTTGGAAAGGAGGGAATGAAAGATGGCAAGTAATGCAAAATCTCAGAATACGTTAGTAAAAGATGCGATTATCTTATTTGCGATCACATTAATCTCAGGCATTTTGTTAGGCTTAAGCTATGGTGTAACAAAAGGACCTATCGAGAAGGCAAATGAAAAAGCAACTCAGGAGGCTTATAAATTAGTTTATCCAGATGCAGATAAGTTTGAAGAAGACAGTGCAGCATCTGATAAAGTAAAAGATGTAGATTCCTATTTCAATGAAAACGGAATCGAAGGTGCAACAGTATCTGAAGTACTTGCAGCTAAAGATTCCAGCGGAAAGCAGATTGGATATGTTATTTCTTTTGCAGCAACAGAGGGTTATGGCGGAGATATTGATTTATCTATGGGTATGACAAACGATGGTGAGATTACAGGTCTTGAAGTATTATCCTGTTCCGAAACAGCCGGTCTTGGTGCAAAATGTCAGCAGAGCGATTTTAAAGATCAGTTCGCAGGTATTAAAGCAGATGAAATTGAGTATACAAAAGACGGCAAGACAAAGGATAATCAGATTGATGCCATCAGTGGTGCAACGATCACAACGAAAGCAGTAACGAAGGGTGTGAATGCTGCAATCAAGTTCTTAAAGAACGATATTATGGCAGGCTAAGAAGGAGGAAAGAGATATGAATAAATATGTAGAACGTATTTATAACGGTATTGTAAAAGAAAATCCTACCTTTGTTTTAATGCTTGGTATGTGTCCGACTCTGGCAACCACAACATCAGCTATTAATGGTATGGGTATGGGTTTAACAACAACCGCTGTTTTAATTTTATCCAATGCATTGATTTCTGCATTGAGAAAAGTCATTCCAGACAAGGTAAGAATCCCGGCATTTATCGTAGTTGTTGCATCTCTTGTAACAATTGTACAGTTATTAATGCAGGCTTACGTTGGCTCTTTATATGATGCATTAGGAATTTACATTCCACTGATCGTAGTTAACTGTATCATCTTAGGCCGTGCAGAAGCATATGCTTCTAAAAATTCCGTTTTATTATCCGCCTGTGATGGTATTGGTATGGGATTAGGTTTCACAGTTGGTTTAACATGTATTGGTCTTGTAAGAGAGCTTCTTGGTAACGGAAGTATCTTCAATTTAGGAATTCTTCCATCTTCTTATGAACCAGTATCTATTTTCGTAATGGCACCTGGTGCATTCTTTGTATTAGCAATGTTAACAGCATTACAGAATAAATTCAAAGCACCATCTGCAACAAATGTACCTCACAGTGGTGAGACATTAAGCTGTGGCGGAAATTGTTCTGCCTGTACAGGAAGTGCCTGCGTAGAAAATCATAAAAAACTTAAGGATGCGAAGGAGGGAATGAAATAATGAAAGATTTGATTGTTATTTTAATTGCAGCAGCCCTTGTCAACAACGTTGTATTAAGCCAGTTCCTTGGTTTATGTCCATTCTTAGGTGTATCGAAAAAGATTGATACTGCAGCCGGCATGGGTGGTGCTGTAATCTTCGTAATTACGCTTGCTTCCCTGCTTTGTAGTATTGTTAATAAGTTTATCTTAGTAAAACTGAACATTACTTATCTTCAGACATTAGTATTTATTCTACTGATTGCCGCTTTGGTTCAGTTCGTAGAAATGGTACTGAAAAAGACAATGCCTTCTTTATACAGTGCATTAGGTGTATATCTTCCACTGATTACAACAAACTGTGCCGTACTTGGTGTTGCATTAATCAACGTTCAGAAAGAATACGGAATTCTTACCAGTGTAGTAAATGGTTTCGGAACTGCACTTGGATTTACGATTTCCATCGTAATTTTAGCTGGTATCCGTGAAAGATGCGAAAATAATGATGTACCTGATTCATTTAAAGGTTCACCTATCGTATTACTGACAGCAGGTCTTATGGCGATTGCCTTCTGTGGATTTGCTGGATTATTATAGTGAGGGGGAGTGAACATGAGTATTACAGGAATAATAACAGCGGCTGCTGTTATGGGTATTACAGGATTGGCAGTAGGTCTCCTTCTTGGAGCAGCTGGAATCAAGTTCGCTGTTGAAGTCGATGAAAAGGAAATCAAAGTACGTGAACAGCTTCCTGGAAATAACTGTGGTGGTTGCGGATATGCAGGATGCGATGCTCTTGCAAAAGCAATTGCAGCAGGAGAAGCACCTGTAAATGGCTGCCCTGTCGGTGGTGATCCGGTTGGCGCTGAAATCGGTAAGATTATGGGTGTTTCCATGGAAAAGACAGAGCGTATGGCTGCATTTGTAAAGTGCAGCGGAACTTGTGATAAGACAGAAGTGAAATATAAATACTATGGTGTTTATGACTGTAAGAAGCTTGCTTTAATTCCAGGACATGGAGAGAAGAAATGTTCTTACGGATGTATGGGATATGGTTCCTGTGTCAGAGCCTGTCAGTTTGATGCTATTCAGATTGTAAATGGTGTTGCAAAGGTTGATAAGGAAAAATGTAAAGCATGTGGAAAATGTGTTGCTGAGTGTCCAAATCACTTAATTGAATTAATTCCATATAATGCAAAACATGCAGTACAGTGTAGTTCACAGGATAAAGGTAAGGCTGTAAAAGAAGTCTGTCAGGCTGGCTGCTTAGGCTGCGGTTTATGTGTAAGACAGTGTGAAGCAGGAGCAATTACACTGGAAAATAATATTGCTCATATTGATCAGAGTAAATGTACTGGATGCGGTAAATGTGCTGAGAAATGTCCTGTTAAGGTTGTTATGTAATTTTTTATACAAAAAATACGGTCTGGAGTGGTATGCTCTAAACCGTATTTTTTACGTATTAATGTGTTATTCTTCTGCTTCAGTAATATCATAGCTTTCAAAAATGCCGGAACTATAATGTTTTTTACCGTTTTTTGTAATAAAAATTCCATCTAATCCATCTTTGGATTCAATATATTTCATTCCTTTTTCTAATCCCATTGCAAAACAGGTTGTACTAAGTGCATCTCCGTCTACTGATTTTTCCGAAATGATAGTAACAGACATTAAATCATTATCATAGGGATAGCCTGTTTCTGGATTTAAAATATGGTGATAAAGCTTGCCGTTTTCTGTAAAGTAACGCTCATATATCCCGGAAGTCACAATAGACTTGTCAGAAATTTTTATTGAAGCAATGGTCTTTTCCCTGTCTTTAAATGGTGCCTGTATTCCGATGTTAAAGTCAGAACCATCCGGTTTGTCTCCTACTAAAAGGATATTACCGCCTAAGTTGATGACTGCGGAATTTACCCCTTTCTCTAATAAGAAGTCTTTGATTCTGTCTGCAATATAACCTTTTGCAATAGCACCTAAGTCAATCTGTTCTCCAACATCTGTTCTTATAATTGACTTCCCATCTACCAAGATATTCTGATAACCGATTTCAGGAAGAGCAGCTTGGATGACTTTATCATCCGGAACTTTCGGGCTATCGGATTTAAAATTCCAAAGGCTGCTGACAGGAGCGATGGAGATATCAAAAGCACCTCCGCTGATTTTACTATATTTAAGCCCTATGTCAATTAGAGAAGCCAGGTCATCGGAGGCTTTAAAATGGACGGAGTTCGAGTGGTTCAGCTTGTATAGTTCGCTTGCTTCGTTAGTACGGCTGAAAACAGTCTCATAGCTTCTGCAGAGTTTGAATGCATCTGCTAAAATATCCTGATCACTGGAATCATAAAGGGATATCGTGATTACCGTATCAAGAGCAATTTGTGTATCCGTCAGTAATGGTTTGGATTCTGATTCTTTCTTTCTAGTGTGAAAAGAAAAGAGTAATATCAGAAGCAGAAAGATAATACATACTGTATACAGGAGAAATTGTTTCTTTTGCATATCGATTTTCATAAATCGGCCCCTAATTCTTTTATTTTGTTGTTTTCAAGTCCTTGTAGGTTTATTATAGAAATGAGAAAGAATGGTGTCAAGCTGGAAATGAGAAAATTTAACAGTGCAGGAGGATACAAATGAAAAAAAATGATTTTATTTTAATATGCACATTATTGGGGATTGCTGCTGCAATTATTATCTGTCAGTATGTATTTCAGAATAAAGATGCCACATTGGTGGTAATTACGGTGGAAGGGGAAGAATATAAGACACTGCCTCTGGACAAGAATACAGAGCTAAAGGTAGGAGAGAAAAATGGATGCTATAATATAGTACAAATTAAAAATGGCAGGGTGAAAGTAACGGAAGCAACGTGTAAAAATCAGGTTTGTGTAAAGGCGAAGGCAATCAGTAAAGCAGGAGAATCTATAGTATGTCTTCCACATCAGATGATTGTTAAGATTGTTTCGGACTCGCCTCAAAAAAGTATATTGAAATAAGGAAAGGAAAGAAAAAGTTTGTCAACAAAGAGATTGTGTCAGATGGGCATTTTAGTAGCAGCCGCATTTGTTTTAGGCTATTTGGAATCATTGATTCCGTTTAATATTGGGATACCCGGAGTTAAAATCGGCTTCGCAAATCTGGCGGTGGTGATTGCCATGAGTATTTTAGGGTATAAAGAAGCATTTGAAGTTGGAATTGTAAGGGTCTTTCTGACTGGATTTACATTTGGAAATATGAATAGTTTAATGTACAGCCTTGCTGGAAGCATTTTAAGCATATTTATTATGGTAATTATGCATAAAAGCAAAAGGTTTAGTATAGTTGGTATCAGTATAGCTGGTGGGCTGGCACATAATATGGGGCAGCTTATTGTGGCATCTATTATCTTAGAAACCCTTGATTTGAAGTATTATACAGGCTTTTTAATGGTGTGCGGTGTAATTACTGGACTACTGATAGGAATAATCAGTACACGTGTCGTTTTACATCTTAAAAAAATGTAAAAGATTAAGTATTACAAACGAAAAATTTTAGTTTGTTTTACTTTATGTACAAGTTATTTCTGTTTATAGGAAGATTTATAGTAGGTGTTGTTGTTAACTTTCTCAACTTAATCTTTAAATTCAGGATTATTGTTATAAAAAAATATTCTTATGGCTTGATTTATTGTTCAATATGACGTATAATAAAGATACGAAAACGATATAGTTGTTTTCTACATAAGAAAGAGGAATAGAGATGGTGGTGAACAGTAGTGACAACGATTAGAGACTTGTCATTAAAATGTGGAGTTTCGGTATCTACTGTCAGCAAGGCACTAAATGGTTATCAGGATATTAGTGAACAGACAAGAGCATTGGTTTTGAAGCATGCGAATGAAATGGGATATTTTCCGGATGCGAATGCACGGGCATTAAAGATGAAGAAAACCTGTAACATAGGAGTCCTTTATATGGACTTATCAAATCAGAGCCTTCGTAATGAGTATTTTGCCCATATTTTAGCTTCATTTAAAGAAAAGATTGCAAAAAGAGGATATGACATCACGTTTATAGAACACAATATTGGAAATAGAAAAATGTCTTATCTGGAACATTGCCGGTATCGAAATTTTGATGGGATTTGTATCGCATGTGTGGCAGAATATAATGATCCTGAAATACTTGAACTTGTGAATAGTGATATTCCCATTGTTTCCATTGATCATTCGTTTAACGGCTCGATAACGATTATGTCTGACAATATCGGGGGGATGCGTCAGCTGGTTCAGTATATTGTAGACCAGGGACATAAAAAGATAGCATATATTCATGGAACCAGATCGTCGGTAACCCATAATAGACTAGTTAGTTTTAACAACATAATGAGGGAAAATAATTTATTTGTGAATAGTGATTATATTCTGGAAGGTGAATATAGAAGTGTTGCGATTACAGAGAAATTAACAGAAAAGCTTCTCGATTTACCCGACAGACCTACCTGTATTATTGCACCAGATGATTATTCTGCGTTAGGAGTGCTTAATGTTGCAGGGAGAAAGGGTCTTAAGGTACCACAGGATTTATCAGTAGCAGGGTTTGATGGAGTTCCATTTGCGAACGTATTGGAACCGAAGCTGACAACTGTAAGGCAGGACGTTGACAAGATTGGGGCAGAAGCGGCCAAACAGCTTATTAATCTGATTGAAAGCCCTATGACAACATCCTTAGAGAGTATATGTTTAAAAACCAAGTTAATTAAAGGTGGAACAGTAAAGAAAGTGTAAGCTTTCTTTACTGAAAACACTTTAGTTATAAATAAACATTTCATTTAAGGAGGAGAAAGAAATGAGAAAGAGTAAAAAAGCATTGGCACTTATTTTAGCTTTAGCTATGTCAGTAACATGCTTCGGTTGTGGAAGTGATTCCAAGACAACTGACAGCGACAAGACAAAGACATCTGAAGCAACAGTTACATCTGAGGATCCTACAGCAAACATTTCAACTGATGCAAGTGAAAAATTCTATGTATATTCCTGGAACACAGAGTTACAGGACAGACTGGAATACTTTAAGAAAGCATATCCTGAATATGCAAAAAGAATTGAATATGTAAATATCGGTGACAGTTCTATTTATCAGGAGAAGATTGATGCATTATTATCTTCACCAGATGCAAAGGATTATCCTGATTTAATGGCAACAGAAGCGGATTATATTATGAAATATACAAGCAGTGACTATACATTGCCTGTTACGGACTTAGGCATTACAGAGGATGATACTGCAAATATGTATGACTACACAAAACAGGTTGCTACAAGTTCAGTTGATAATACTCTTAAAGGTCTTTCATGGCAGGCTTGTCCTGGAGCATTAATGTATAGAAGAGACTTAGCTAAGAAATATCTTGGTACAGATGATCCGGAAAAAGTTCAGGAATATTTCAAAGATTGGGATACATTCCTTGATACAGCAAGAAAGATTGACAAAGATTCTAATGGAAAAACAAAGATTTTATCTGGTAATGATGATGTATCCAGAGTATACACAAGTAATAAAACATCTGCCTGGGTTGACAAAGATCAGAACTTCGTAATTGACCAGCAGATCTTAGATTACATGGATATGTATAAAACACTGGAACAGGAAAACTTAACAAATAAAACTTCTCAGTGGACAGAACAGTGGAATGCTAATGTTGCAAGTGATAATACATTTGCATACTTTGGATGTACATGGTTCTTACACTGGACATTAAAAGCCAACTGCGGCGGTGAAAAATCAGGCGAAGGTACATATGGAAAATGGGCTATGTGTCAGGGACCATCTACATATTATTGGGGCGGTACATGGTTATGTGCAACTCAGAACTGCAGTGATAAAGGATTAGCTGGTTTAATCATGAAGACATTATGCTGTGATACAGATACAATGTACAAGATTGCAGAAGAAACACTTGACTATGTAAACAATAAAGCAAGCGTACAGAAATTAATTGATGATAAGAAAGGTTCTTATGACTTCTTAGGCGGTCAGGATTTCTTAGCTGTATTTGAACCATTAGCTGAAAAGGTTGATGTTTCTTGGATGTGTGCTTATGACCAGAAGATTAATACAGAATTAGATACTCAGTTAAAAGCATATGCAACAGGAAAGAAAGATAAAGATACTGCGATCGCTGATTTAAAGAAAGCAGTACTTAATGACTATCCAACATTAAATGTTCAATAATAAGTAAAGTATTTAGCGCCGGCGCAGCCTGCGTCGGTGCATTTCTTTTGAATATATTTAAGTAAGTCTGATGAAGAATAGTCTATCCGTCCAGTGGGTATTTTGCAGATGTTACATTTTATCTGCCGCATCTGCAAAATACCCATAGAAGTGAGGAGTATGGCTATCTAGCATGTTCGAATAATAAGAAGGATGTGAGAAAATAGTGGCAGGAAGTAATAAGTCAAAAAAAAGAAAGACTGTTGAATATGGAAGATATGGCTATTTCTTTATTGCACCATTTTTTATTGTGTATATTGCATTTCAGTTATGGCCATTAATTTATACAGTAATGCTAAGCTTCTGTGAAATGTATACGGATCCTATGTTTAATAAGACGGTAGGACCAAATTTCAACGGTTTAGCAAATTATAAGGATGTATTATTCAGTTTAGATGGAAAGTTTTTTGATACATATACAATTCATGCAATTGGAAATACATTATTGATGTGGTTTATCAACTTTGTACCTCAGATTGTATTGGCATTGATTTTAGCTGCTTGGTTTACAGATACTAAAGTTAAGCTAAAAGGTCAGGGTGCATATAAAATTATGGTATTTATGCCAAATATTATTACAGCAGCTACCATTTCCGTATTATTCTACAGTCTATTTAACTATCCAGCAGGTCCTATTAACCTGAAACTGGTTGACTGGGGAATTTTAAAAAACCCATTTGATTTCTTAAATAACAAGTGGGCAGCAAGATTGATTATTTCCTTTATCAACTTCTGGATGTGGTATGGAAACTCAATGATCGTATTAATTGCAGGTATTCTTGGTATCAGCCCGGCATTGTTCGAGGCAGCCAGAGTCGATGGAGCAACAAGTGCCCAGATTTTCTTCAAGGTAACGCTTCCATTATTAAGACCAATTTTATTGTATACATTAGTTCAGTCTGCTATTGGTGGTCTGCAGATGTATGATATTCCAAAGCTTTTAACAAAGAGTGGTTCCGGAGATCCAGATTATACAACTAGAACAATTACAATGTACATCAACGAAATATCCATGCAGGGTGCAAGACAGCTTGGTAAGGCAGCCGCTGCATCTATGATATTGTTTGCGGTAACATTAATTATCAGTTTGTTTATGT
Organism: uncultured Clostridium sp.; assembly: GCA_934438135.1. GTDB lineage: Bacteria > Bacillota > Clostridia > Lachnospirales > Lachnospiraceae > Clostridium_AI. The sequence goes on from CAKSBP010000011.1 coordinate 71,296, forward strand.
TCTGGGTTATGAGAGATAAGGATGCTATTAAAGAAAAGAAAGCAATTAAAGCAGCAAAAAGGAGGATGAATAACGCATGAGTAATGAAGTAGGTAATAGCGATAAGACAGCTAGTATGTCTTTAGGCGTGAAAATACATAAAATCTTACGTACTATAGTATGTGTATTTCTGTGCTTCCTGAGTTTAATTCCTTTTTGGATTATGCTTGTAAATGCAACAAGACCAAGTGTTGCAATTCAAAGTAAATTTACGTTAGTCCCATCTACTTATTTTTTAAGCAACTTTTCAAAATTGATTAAACAGTGTAATGCCAATGTACCAATTTACCGTTATATGCTGAATAGTTTTGTAATTGCAGGCTGTTCCACTGTTTTAAGTGTATATTTTTCAACAATGACAGCTTATGGTGTTTCGGTATATAAGTTTAGGGGACGTAATATAGCATGGGCATTTATTATGGCTATACTGATGATTCCTACACAGGTATCTATCATTGGTTTCTATAAATTTATGTTCAACTTAGGACTTGGTGATAACTATATCCCATTAATCGTCCCAGCAATTGCTGCACCATCTACCGTATTCTTTATGAAACAGTATATGGAAAGTGCACTACCGCTTGAAATTATTGACGCTGCACGTATTGATGGTTCAGGAGAGTTTAAGACATTTAACCGTATTGCAATGCCTCTTATGAAACCGGCTGTTGCAACACAGGCAATTTTCGCATTTATCCTTTCATGGAATAACTTATTTACACCATCTATGATGCTGACAAGCCAGGATAAAGCCACACTGCCTATGTTTATTCAGACAATGAGAGGTGAACGATTCAGAACAGATTACGGTATCATTTACGTAGGTCTGGTTGTGACAATCTTACCTATCTTCGTTGTATACTTTGCATTATCCAAATACATTATTGCTGGTGTTGCTCTTGGTGGTGTCAAAGAATAATTAATTGTATATAATAAGAATTATAATAGAACTGCTTGGATCAGATTTCTGGTACAGGCAGTTTTTTACACTTATAAAGGAAAATTATGCAAGAAAAACTTGTTGAATAGAGAGGGTTATGATATAATATGTAAAAAATAGTAATTACTTTATGAAGAGGTGTGCTAATGTATAGAATGCTGATTGCAGAGCAGGATGATGAGTACATAGAAGAAATAACGAAAATAGCAAAAGAACAAACGGAAGAAATTGAGATTGTAGGAAATACAGGTACAGGAATCCAAGTACTTCAGATGGTAGAGGAGAAAAAGCCAGATATCTTAATTATATCCGTACTGTTAAAAGGAATGATGGGAATTGAAGTCATCCGGCAGATTCGTAAATACGATAAAAAACTTTATATTATTGTAGTTTCTAAGTATGATGATTTTGATTTTGTAAAAGACTCCATGCTGTATGGGGTTTCGAATTATTTACTTAAGCCACTCAATCCATCTGCATTGAAAAAGGAATTACAGAAAGCGTTGAAAGAACTAAAGAGGAAATCAGAGATGAGAGAAAAACATAAGTTATCTGTGAAGAGAGAAGGGCAGATGAATGAGCTTGCAGATTACAGCTTTATTTATACGTTTCTTTGGAATGAGAATCGTGAGGGGGAAATGAAGCGGTATAAGAGCATTCTGCAATTAAAACCTTACGGATATATACTAAATTTGGAAATAAAAGAAAAGGGAGCTGCCTGTACAATAGACATCGAGCAGAATTATCCTGCTGTGTATCAAATACTAAAGGAAATGATAGGGCAAGAGTATAGATGCGTGGTGGGACCTAAAATTGGAAAGCGGATTATTACATTTATTTGTCAGGAGGATAACGGCGATCAAAATGAAATTAACAGCCTTAGGCTAGCGAATAGGCTGAAAAAGCAGCTAAAAGAAAATATTCATTTGAATGTAAGGATCGGTATTGGAAATGTTGTCAAAGTTGAAGCTGTCCATGAATCTTATGAACAGTCTGTAAAGGCACTTCGATATATGGAAGAAAGTGATGTTGTCCATATTCAGAATATTATAGAGAAAAGTGTCAGCCATGAAAGGTACATGGAAGCGGAGGCAAAACTGCTTCAGTGCATAAAATTTGGCAAAGAAGAATGCTTTGACTGGCTTGCCAGAATTGAAAGTATGATTGAGGGATACAATCTGACTGAGCGTAAGAATAAATTATTGGAGATTGTAGTCATTGCGTGCAGGGAAGTGCGTCAGCAGATGGAAAATGAGGTAAATAATTTAGATTATTGTCAGTTTGCAGCGGAACTTTCGGATCTGGACTGGGAAAGTATTCAAGAATGGGCATATAATAAGCTGGTCTATATTTTAAAAGCTCTTAAGACAAGCAAAAGTGCCAGAAAATCTGATGCTGTAAAAGAAGCACTGGTTTATATGCGGGAAAATTATAATAAAGAACTTCCGCTGGATGAAGTCTCAAGTTATGTAGGGGTGACGCCACAGCATTTCAGTAAGATTTTCAAAGAAGAAACCGGAAAAAATTATGTGGAATGGCTGAATGATCTGCGGGTGGAGAAAGCCAAAGAATATTTAATACAAGGAAATCTTACCATCAAGGAGATTTGCTTTCATGTGGGACATAATGATCCCAATTATTTTAGCCGGCTATTTAAGAAGAGAGTAGGCAAATCTCCAAGCGAATTTCAAAAAAATGATAGAGAATCCTAATCATTTAGCAGCAGCCGCAGAATAGAAAACCGGAATACATGGAAGTCATGTAAGGATTCGGAAAATGTGGTCTTGATAAGTCTGGATAAGAGACAACTTTTTTAGGGACATATTCCATTGGATTGATTGATATTTTATCTGCATTGGTAAGGAGTGCAGGTGCAAAGCTGTCGGCACTGCTATAAAGCATTTCAAGATTTCCAATGGAATCCGAAGCGTCTGTGTTATTATTGCGAAATGAAAGCATATAAGAATTGTCATCTAGTACAATTCCGGCATTTGACAGTTCGGCAAGGTTCTCATTAATAATATGCATTAATTCCTGTTCTAGTTTATGGACTGCGGTAGTTCTGGAAAGCTCTAGAAGGTAGTTGAAACAATCCAGTATTTTATGAAAAGATGTAAATGCAAAATCCTGGTCTTCTACGGTATAGACATGAATGTCTTTTTCACAGGCACTTAACAATGTGATTTCAAAATGTTCATCAATTACAAAAGTTGTACCGAAAGAAACAATGCTGTCTCCGTTTACCTGAAAACGAGATGGCTGTGGTTCTTTTGAGGGCGTATGCAGCTTATAAAAATGTATAAAACGAGAGCCGTGGTCCTGAATGGAAAATTGAGCTGGCTTATCTTGACGGTTTGCAGCAGCAGTGATAATTAGGGAGGCGTCATTTGGTCTTTCATCAATAGAACAGGATAGATTGAATTCACTGTGTTCTATTGCGTGTTTTATCTTATGAAAAATCTCAAGATTCGTAGCTGCGCTTTCGAGCAGAATTTCAAAACGCTTTGTGACATCATCTTTTGTAATGGAAAAAGCATATGTGCCTGCAGTAAATGGAGAAGCGTTTTTTGATACATAAGAACTTTGGTTGATCTGCCCTAAGGCAGCCTGCTCAATGTGAACGGAATATGCTCTGTTTTCTGTTGCTTCGGAAAGCATTCGAATTGAAAGACAGTCTGGATGGTCAGAAACATAACGCAGTCTGCCTGTTTTTTTGGTTGACTTTGTCAATGACAATAAAGAAGCTATTTCCTCATGCAGCATAGATGCTGATTCTTTAATAGAAATGGCAAGATGCTGTATTTCTTTTGTTGGTTTTATTAAATAAACAGGAGCATCCTTGCTTATACTGGTTATCTGGCCAATCACAGGACTGAACTCGTAAGAAAATTCATTCGGAGCGATTGGTTTAAAGTGGTGTGCTAGTTCCAGAGAATATTTATTTTCTTTAACGTTAATCATAGAGGGACCTCCTATCTTTTTTCTTCTATTATATATTGGAAAAAAGGAATTGTCGATAATATATATTCAAAATCTTGGAAAGAAATCTACATAATACATATTATTTAAGAAAATTTAAAAACGGGTAAACTGTATAAATATACGAGACTTGGCCAAAATAGCAAATATTGAAAGCAGCTGAAAAAATCATTGACTGATGTTTCAGGATATGTTATATTTAACTAGCGATGGAATAGGTCTTTTTTTTATGCTTAAAAATATTGCAATAGAAAAATGAACAATCGGAGGTGGCAGTTGTGCGCGTTAAAATTACTTTAGCTTGTACGGAATGCAAGCAACGTAACTATAATATGACTAAGGAAAAGAAATTACATCCAGATAGAATGGAAACAAAGAAATATTGTAAATTCTGTCAGAAACACACGTTACACAAAGAAACCAAATAATTGATCCGATAATGATGAACCTTTATAAGCACATCAATTGAACTTATCCCTTGGTTCATTATAACATCCAGTTTGAATGCCGGGTGGATGAAAGGAAAGTGAAGATATGGAAGAAAAGGCTAAGGCAAAAGAAAAAGCTCCAAAGAAGAGTTTTGTCAGTGGTTTAAAAGCTGAATTTAAAAAAGTTATCTGGCCTGATAAAGACACTATCATTAAGCAGTCTTCAGCAGTAGTTGTAGCATCTGTTATTTTAGGTATCGTTATATCTGTACTTGATATGGGCATTAAGTTTGGTGTTGAAAAGATTCTTAAAATAGGATAGGTGGTTATATGTCAGAAGCTAATTGGTATGTTGTTCATACTTACTCAGGATATGAAAACAAGGTAAAAGCGAATATCGAAAAAACCATCGAGAATAGAAATTTACAGGATCAGATTCTTGAAGTATCTATTCCACTTCAGAATGTCGTTGAAGTGAAAAACGGCACGAAGAAGCAGGTTTCCAGAAAAATGTTTCCAGCCTATGTTTTAATAAACATGGTTATGAACGATGACACATGGTATGTAGTTAGAAATACAAGAGGTGTTACAGGTTTTGTAGGCCCTGGGTCCAAGCCGGTTCCTCTAACAGATGAAGAAATGAAGAGCATGGGTCTTGCTGCACTTCAGACTTCGCAGATTGATCTGGAAGTTGGAGAGACTGTAGTAATTACTTCAGGTGTTTGGAAAGATACTACGGGAATTGTTAAAGCAATAAATGACCATAAACAAAGTGTAACGATTAACGTTGATTTGTTTGGGCGTGAAACACCGGTTGAAATCAGTTTCACGGATATTAAAAAGTTATAAATTTATTTACAGTGGGAGAGACGCCTGTTATGATAACATATCAGATGGAGCGCTCTCGATAAAACCACAAAAATCAGGAGGTATGCTATCATGGCAAAAAAAGTAGAAGGTTATATAAAATTACAGATTCCTGCTGGAAAGGCTACACCAGCTCCACCAGTTGGACCAGCTCTTGGACAGCATGGTGTAAACATTGTACAGTTTACAAAGGACTTCAATGCTAGAACAGCAAATCAGGATGGAATGATTATTCCAGTTGTTATTACTGTATATCAGGATAAGAGTTTCAGTTTCGTAACTAAGACTCCTCCAGCTGCAGTATTATTAAAGAAAGCATGTAACATCCAGTCTGGTTCAGGTGTACCTAATAAGACTAAGGTTGCTACAATTTCTAAAGCAAAAATTCAGGAAATTGCTGAATTAAAAATGCCAGACTTAAATGCTGCAAGCCTTGATGCGGCTATGAGCATGATCGCAGGAACAGCAAGAAGCATGGGTATTGTTGTAGAAGATTAATTTTTAAAATTTTGGTATAGAAAAAAGAACGAAATAAATAATGCAATATTAGCTAATAAAAAAGATAGATTCCGCAGATCGTTATGCGTGGGAGGGAATGGCAGTGTATATGCCCAACGTCCCCGATACTACCACAGGAGGTTAATAGAATGAAAAGAGGAAAGAAGTATATTGAATCCGCTAAACTTATTGATAGAGGTACTTTCTACGATGCTGAAGAAGCAGTAAGTTTAGTTAAAAAAACAGCTGTTGCAAAATTCGATGAAACAGTTGAAGCTCATATCAGACTTGGTGTTGATGGACGTCATGCTGACCAGCAGGTACGTGGAGCCGTTGTTTTACCACATGGTACTGGAAAAACTGTTAGAGTGTTAGTTTTCGCAAAAGGCGATAAAGTAGCAGAAGCAGAAGCAGCTGGTGCTGATTTTGTTGGTGGAGATGAATTGATTCCAAAGATTCAGAACGAAGGCTGGTTAGATTTTGATGTTGTAGTTGCTACACCAGACATGATGGGTGTTGTTGGTCGTCTTGGTCGTGTACTTGGACCAAAAGGTTTAATGCCTAACCCAAAAGCAGGAACTGTAACAATGGATGTTACAAAAGCTGTTAATGACATTAAAGCTGGTAAGATCGAGTATAGATTGGATAAGACAAACATTATCCATGTACCAGTAGGAAAAGCATCTTTTACTGAAGAACAGTTAAATGAAAACTTTGCTACACTGATGGGTGCTATTGTGAAAGCAAAACCAGCATCTGCAAAAGGACAGTATTTAAGAAGTGTAACATTAACTTCTACAATGGGTCCTGGAGTTAAAGTTAATACAGTAAAATTCAGCTAATTTAGCTGTACTTATACAGAAGAAAGAGACACCGGGGCAGATTTATGGGTGTCTCTTTCTTATTGCATATGTGTCAAACAACTTTATTTTAAAGTATTCACATAAGGGAAATAAAACCGAAGCATTTTAAAAAAGAGTGTTGACAAGCTTTCTTTTCCTGTGTTATACTAAGCAAGGTTTTTAATTATAAAAATCAATATCGCCGAAGACAGTAGGTGCCGTAAGGCATAAGTTGAAAACGCCTACCGAGGGAATTTGTTAGTATTTAATACGACTATTCGTGCTCGCTGTCTTGGACAGGGAGTTTTTCTTTTGGCTATTTAAATATAGCCGGCTTACGGCGTTATCATTCTAATAAGGAGGTAAAGCATAATGGCAAAGGTAGAATTAAAACAACCTATCGTAGACGAAATCAAAGGATACGCAGCTAATGCCAGTTCAGCTGTATTAGTTGACTATCGTGGTTTAACTGTTGAACAGGATACTCAGCTTCGTAAAGCTTTAAGAGAAGCTGGTGTTGTTTATAAAGTATACAAAAACACTTTATTAAAACGTGCGTTTGACGGAACTGATTTCGCACAGTTAGATGGACAGTTAGATGGACCTACAGCAATCGCTTTCGGTACAGAAGACGCTACAGCTCCAGCTAGAATTATCAGCAAATTTATGAAGGATGCTCCAGCACTTGAGTTCAAAGCAGCTGTTGTTGAAGGAACATTATATGATGTAGAAGGATGTAAGGTACTTGCCAACATTCCAGGAAGGGAAGAACTTATTTCCAAATTACTTGGAAGTTTACAGTCCCCTATTACAAACTTTGCACGTGTTATTAAACAGATTGCAGAGCAGAACGGTGAAACTGCAGCTGAATAATTATTTGGTAGTAGTGTAATCAAACGAAAAATAAAAATAAAAAGAATTAATATGGAGGTATGTTAAAATGACAACTCAGGAATTTATCGATGCTATTAAAGGCATGACTGTTTTAGAATTAAATGATTTAGTAAAAGCTTGTGAAGAAGAATTTGGTGTATCTGCAGCAGCAGGTGTTGTAGTTGCAGCAGGCGGTGCTGGTGAAGCAGCTGAAGAAAAGACTGAATTTGATGTTGAGTTAACAGAAGTTGGTCCTAACAAAGTTAAGGTTATCAAAGTAGTTCGTGAAGTAACTGGATTAGGCTTAAAAGAAGCTAAAGAAGTTGTTGATGGAGCTCCTAAGGT
>CAKSBP010000012.1 GCA_934438135.1 uncultured Clostridium sp.
GACCGATATTCTACCAACTGAACTATACCCCTATTTGATAATTAGATTTCGATGTGCTTCAGAGCACTTCTATATAATAAAACATGTAAAGCAATTTGTCAACAAAAAAATAAAAAAAATCAAAAAAGTTTTAAAATTTATTCTGCATTTACTCAGAGCATGTCGAAAAGATTATGAAGGTAAAAGTTCTGGAGACCGAGATGGTCTCCAGAGAAGGTAATTTTTACTGAAAATTTACAATATTAGCAGCGAGGAACTTTTGGAGGTGGGCACTGCGGGCTGTCAAAGAATGGTGGACGTCTGTCTGGCTGTGGGTATCCATCAGACTGCGAGCCCGGCTGAATGGCTGGAGCAGGGGCGGACTGTCCATTTTGTCCTCTTGGACCAGTTTGATTTTGTGGGGGCTCAGTCATTGATGCAGCTGTTAGTATATAATTATTGTAATTGATGCTGTCAGCACTCTGAACAGAAAGTGTAAGGATACTTGGTCTCTTCTGTGGATCAACGTAGATAATCTGTGATGCATATACGACGTCAGAGCCGCTTGCAGCAATAGTACTAGACGGAGTTGTAGAAACTGTATTTCCATTTAATTCAAGGGTAGCGGTAAATGGAGCAGCAGCTGTTTTACCTGTATTTCTTCCAGAGATAATGTAACTTACAGTATAGAATCCAGGCTGGAAAATCTGTACAGATGAGGAATTCGGGAAGTAATTAATGCCGTTTCCAATTTTAAATGCAGTTGTATTGAATGTTAGGCTGGTAGGTGCTGCAATAGTTGCAGCTCTTGTATTTCCTATTGTTACAAGCTGTATAGCGGATGCTGTGTTTCTAAATGAAGGGGCTGGCGGCGTTGAACGTGGCATAGGCATTGGATGATGATGGTGGCGGTGACATCTTTTTGAACATATATTAAAATTACAGCTCATATACTTCACTCCTTTTCCTTCTACAATAATACTATATTCGACAATAACCTCTTTTGTGATAAAATTGAGAAAGAAAATTATCATAAAATATATAGAAATTTGGCTGATTTACAAATTTGGCTGATTTGCATATAATTAGTAAGAAAAAATATTGACGGAATAGTAAAAAAATGATATAACTAACTACAATGTTGTAATTTGGTTAGTATTTGAAAGATGAGTAATTTGCCAGTAAAATATCAGGAGCATGAACAAATATTTTCAGATACGTTAGAAAAAATATGCAGTAATGTAACGCATAGAGCATAGGACGGAATAGATTTAGGATAATTTCCTATCCTGTATGTATAGAGAAAAATTATCATAAAGAATGGAGAAAGATATGTATCGTTTAATAACCAGAGATCAAAATGCAAAACGTGGAGAATTTCATACTGTGCATGGTGTAATTCAGACACCGGTATTTATGAATGTAGGAACAGCAGCGGCAATTAAAGGTGGACTTTCTACAATGGATTTGCATGAAATACGGACGCAGGTTGAGCTATCCAATACGTATCATTTACATGTTCGCCCAGGTGATAAGGTTATCAAGGATCTTGGCGGACTTCACAAGTTTATGGTTTGGGACAGACCAATTTTGACTGATTCAGGCGGATTTCAAGTATTTTCCTTGGCAGGACTTCGTAAGATTAAAGAGGAAGGTGTATATTTTCAGTCACACATTGATGGACATAAAATTTTTATGGGTCCAGAGGAAAGCATGCAGATTCAGTCTAATCTTGCTTCAACCATTGCGATGGCATTTGATGAATGCCCTCCACATCCAGCTACCAGAAAGTATATGGTAGATTCTGTAGACCGTACAACCAGATGGCTGGAGAGATGCAAGAAGGAAATGGCACGTTTGAATGAACTGCCGGATACGATTAATAAAAAACAGATGCTGTTTGGTATTAATCAGGGAGGCACATTTGCTGACATCCGTATTGAACATGCAAAGAGAATTTCCGAGATGGATTTAGATGGATATGCAGTCGGCGGCCTTGCAGTCGGTGAGAGCCATGAGGAAATGTATGATATACTTGAGAAAACAGTTCCATATCTTCCATTAGAAAAACCAACTTATCTAATGGGTGTAGGTACACCAGCTAATATTCTGGAGGCGGTTGAAAGAGGAGTTGATTTCTTTGACTGTGTATATCCTTCCAGAAATGGAAGACATGGACATGCATATACAAACCATGGAAAAATGAATTTAATGAATGCAAGATACGAACGGGATGACAGACCAATTGAAGAAGGATGTGAATGCCCGGTATGTAAGCATTACAGCAGAGCTTATATCAGACATCTTCTGAAAGCGAAAGAAATGTTAGGACTTCGTTTCTTAGTAATGCACAATTTATATTTTTACAATAAGATGATGGAAGAAATCAGAGATGCTATCGAGAATCATCGTTTCGCTGCATATAAAAAGGCAAAGCTTGATAGTATGGCAGCGGGTGAGGACTAATTATTATCGTTAGTTTTGTTATAAATAATCATAAATAAAAAACAGGAGGAGCGACATGGCATTTTCATCAGTATTTTTAGCAAGTACAACAGCTACTTTAGCAGGAAGTATTCTGCCGATTATTTTAATGTTTGTTGTATTTTATTTCATTGCTATCCGTCCACAGAAGAAACAGGAAAGAGAGCATGCAGCATTAGTCTCTAATGTAGCAATTGGAGACAGTATTCTTACAACAAGCGGATTTTATGGGGTAGTTATCGACGTTATGCCTGAAATTGTAATTGTTGAATTTGGAAATAATAAAAACTGCCGTATTCCAATGAAAAAGGAAAACATTGTAGCAGTAGAAAAATCAAATAATTAAGAAAATTTTAGATGCGCTGCGGAACTGGGAGACTGGGAATGCAGTGCATTTTTGCTTTGTTATGGACGTCATAGGGGGAGGACAGATGCAAAAAAATGCAGTCTAATGAATAGAGTGAATGTGAGAATTATGTTATTATAAGTGAATAGAAAACGTAGTATCATGTGAGGTTTGTTTTTTTAAGGGAGAGTGATTTTACAATGAAATTAAGAAGAAAGTTTTTAGCGGCTGTACTCAGTCTGGTACTTTTGTTTGTAACGGTATTTTCCGAAAATCCAGTCCGTATATCTGCGAAAGATGAACAGAAAACAGTGGCAGCACAAAGTGCAGTGAAAGGAATGGTTTACACCTATTCTCCAGTGTTGACAAAAGGAGACTGTATTTTTTATCTAAAAGAGACAGGAGGAGAGAATCCATCCTACTGCCTGTGTTGTCTGAATGTGACGACAGGAATTAGAAAAAGGCTTGTTATCTGTGCCAATCCTATTGTCCGTATGTATGGATATGGTGATACATTATATTATTCTACTTACATAGCAGGGGATTCAGTGAATACTACATTTGCTCTTTCTATAAAAACAGGAAAGTGTCGAAAGGATGGTCTTGGAGATCCCCTTTATGTGGATGAGAACGGAACAACGAGGATGCTGGAAAAAGCTGAAAACAACATAGTATATCGTATTAAATATTTATCTGCAATGAATCAGGTTTCCTTTAAGGATATATTGACTACTTATGAAGGAAACAGTACATTAACCTTTGTTAAAAATATAGGAAGTACTCAGTATTTCAGTGAATATGATGAGAAAACAGACAGTTTAAATCTGCTTTCTTTATCAGAAGATTCGAAAACAATGACAATTGTAACTGGGGACAAAGTAAATGAGCAGTTTTCATCTGGTGCGGGAATGATTTCAGATGTCATAGAATTAAATGGTTCTCTTTATTACAATTATGGTGCCTATGAAGGAACAGCAGATATTTGGAATGGTACCTTGGTTCGATTGGATCAGAAGACTGGTAAAAAGACGGTAGTAGCAAAATTAATTGACCAGCCTACGATAGAATACAGCAGCTTAAAGATTTATTACAATCTGAGGGAATCTGTTTCAAAACATAAAGCTTACAATACAAAGACAGGAAAAACGACTACCTATACCTGTAAAACAGCTGATAACGAATCATTTCAGGTGTTAGGAAAACAAACTTACTGCATCAGACCACAGAATCATAAATACATGACCATATCCCGTTTTGCATCTGGAACTAATCGTAAAAACCAGAGTACATTCTGTAAAATACCATATAAGCAGAATAAGAAATACTATTATTATGGAATGATTCAGGATGTAGGGGAATATTATATTGCAGCAATTGAGGTAATAGACTTCAAAAATAAGATTTATGATTCAAATGGAAGGTATGTTGCTGTGAAGTGGTTTGTACTAGACAGGAGTGGGAAAGTAGTAGGAAAGTTTTCATAGTATATAGATATATAGAACTGGTAATTTGATAAAAATCCACTGCTCATGGGGGGAGGTATGCTATAATTAAGAAAAAATATTATGTGGGGTGGAAATTAGAATGGGAAACAGCAAAAAAGACGGCAATTGAAACAGAGTTATTGGATAATGCTGCTGTTTTAACAAGTACAAAACAGATTGCATTCAAATCACTAATGGGTGGATTAGAAGCAAAAAGATATGTGATACCAAATTTTCAGAGGACATACCAATGGTCGGAGGAACTAGTCGAGAATTTAGTGGTATCCCTAGTCTGTAGAATGCCTATACCTCCAGTGTATGGTTATCGAAATGAAAATGGGAAAATAGTAATATTGGACGGGCAGCAGAAATTGATTAGTTTATATTTGAATAAGAAGATAAATCGTAAAAGCATGTCTCCCTTTTTCTTTACATCTGCTAATAAACCATCTTTTAATTATAACTTCCTCTTATAAATACCATAAGAAATAAATAAGGTCAAAACAAGGACAAATAACATAAAGTGTGATACAATACGAAATAGAAATGGCTTCTTCTTTAAGTTAAGAAGCGCAATATGAAGCTTAGGAGGAAAAATAAGATGGATTACAAGAATGCAGGGGTGGATATAGAGGCTGGATACAAGTCTGTAGAACTCATGAAAGAACACATTAAAGGAACCATGAGAAAAGAAGTGCTGACCAATATCGGAGGTTTTTCGGGAGCATTTTCCATGGAAAGCTTTAAGAACATGGAAAAGCCAACTTTAGTTTCCGGAACAGACGGTGTCGGAACTAAATTAAAAATCGCTTTTGTAATGGATAAGCATGATACAATTGGTATCGATTGCGTTGCTATGTGTGTAAATGATATCGCATGTGCAGGCGGTGAACCATTATTTTTCCTAGATTACATTGCATGCGGAAAGAACGAACCAGAGAAGATTGCTACGATTGTAAGCGGTGTTGCCGAGGGTTGTAAACAGGCAAATGCAGCATTAATCGGTGGAGAAACAGCTGAGATGCCAGGATTCTACCCAGTTGATGAATATGATTTAGCAGGATTTTCAGTTGGAGTAGTTGACGAAAAAGACTTAATCAGCGGAAAAGATTTAAAGGCAGATGACGTAATTATTGGTATGGCTTCTTCCGGAATACATAGCAATGGCTATTCCTTAGTCCGTAAGGTGTTTAATATGAAAGAAGATGCACTGAACACGTATTATGAATCTCTTGGTGAAACATTAGGAGAAGCTCTTTTAACACCAACGAAGATTTATGTAAAAGCATTAAGCACACTGAAAAATGCAGGTGTTAAGATTAAAGCATGCAGCCATATCACAGGCGGCGGATTCTATGAAAACATTCCAAGAATGTTATGTGATGGCGTTCATGCAGTAATCCGTAAGAATTCTTACGAAGTACCTCCAATTTTCAATATGCTTTCTGTGGATGGAGATATCGATGAAAAGATGATGTACAATACCTATAATATGGGTATTGGCATGATGATTGCTGTTGCACCAGAAGATGTAAAATATGCAATGGAACTGATTAAACTTGCAGGAGAAACTCCTTACATTGTTGGTGAAATTGTAACTGGTGAAAAAGGCATAACAGTAGAGTAGGAGGCAGTTATGTTAAAGCTGGCAGTTTTAGTTTCAGGTGGCGGAACCAATCTTCAGGCCATTTTAGATAATATTGATGCAGGAAAAATTACGAATGCACAGGTGAAGCTTGTTGTAAGTAATAAGCCAGATGCTTTTGCACTGAAACGTGCTAAGGAGCACAGCATTGAAAATATATGTATTGCTCCAAAAAGCTTTGAAAAAAGAACGGATTTTGATAAGAAGCTTTTGGATACGTTAAAAGAACATGAAATTGATTTAGTTGTATTGGCAGGCTATCTGGTAATTCTTCCTAAAATTGTAGTAAAAGAATTTGAACATAGAATCATTAATATTCATCCATCCCTGATTCCTTCTTTCTGTGGAGATGGATTTTATGGATTGAGAGTTCATGAGGCAGTTCTTTCAAGAGGAAATAAAGTAACTGGTGCAACGGTTCATTTTGTAGATGATGGTACCGATACCGGTCCAATTATTTTACAGAAGGCAGTGGAAGTAAAGAACGGTGATACACCGGAAATTCTTCAAAAACGTGTTATGGAACAGGCAGAATGGCATATCCTTCCCAAAGCAATTGACTTAATTGCAAATGGAAAAGTAAAGGTAGAAGGAAAAATTGCTACGGTGATCGAATAATAGGAGGAACGGAAAGTGAAGGTTTTAGTTGTAGGCGGCGGCGGAAGAGAACATGCTATCGTAAGAAGCGTCGCAGAAAGCAGACGTGTCGATAAAATTTATTGTGCACCAGGAAATGCAGGAATGGAAGATTTAGCAGAGTGCGTAGATATTTCTGTTATGGAGTTTGATAAACTGACGGCATTTGCGAAGAAGCAAGGAGTGGACTTTACGATTATAGGACCGGATGATCCTTTAGCAGCTGGTATTGTAGATGCATTTGAAAAAGAAGGTATGAAAGTATTTGGACCTCGCAAAAATGCAGCTATTATTGAAGCATCCAAGGCATTTTCCAAGGATTTAATGAAAAAATACAATATTCCAACAGCGCAGTACGAGACGTTCAGTTCTTCTGATGAAGCATTAAAATATTTGGAAACAAGTAATTATCCAATTGTATTAAAAGCAGATGGTCTTGCCCTCGGAAAAGGTGTTTTAATCTGTAAAACCAAGGAAGAAGCACAGGAAGGCGTTAAGACATTAATGCTGGATAAACAGTTTGGTTCTGCCGGAGATCGGATCGTCATTGAAGAATTTTTATCTGGCCGGGAAGTATCTGTTTTATGTTACTGCGATGGAAAGACAATCAAACCAATGACAAGTGCACAGGATCATAAGAGAGCAAAAGACGGTGACCAGGGATTAAATACAGGTGGAATGGGAACATTTTCGCCAAGTCCTTTCTATACAGATGAAGTAGATGCATTCTGTAAGAAATATGTTTATCAGGCAACTATCGATGCCATGAAAGCGGAAGGCAGAGACTTTACTGGTATCTTATTTGTCGGTCTGATTTTAACAAAGGATGGCCCAAGAGTGCTTGAGTATAATGCACGCTTCGGTGATCCGGAGGCACAGGTTGTTCTTCCGCGGATGAAAAATGATATCATTGATGTCATGGAAGCATGCATAGATGGGAAACTGGCAGATGTGAATCTGGAATTTGAAGATAATGCAGCAGTCTGTGTCGTACTAGCATCGGATGGATACCCTGTAAAATACGAAAAAGGTAAAGTCATCACAGGACTGGACACATTTAAAGACAAGGATGGTTACTATGTATTTCATGCTGGAACTAAGAAAACGGAGGAAGGCATTGTAACAAATGGTGGACGTGTGCTTGGCGTTACAGCAAAGGGTACAACCTTAAAAGAAGCAAGAAAGAATGCTTATGAAGCAGCAAAATGGATTAACTTCTCCAATAAATACATGAGAAATGACATTGGAAAAGCAATTGATGAAGCAGAATAGAGAAAAAGATACAGCTGGCAGAGAAGAAAAAGATTTGCCGGCTGTTTTTGCTGTGGATGGCTTTTGTATAGTCTAGATGAAAAAGTAGTTCATGCCATAATACTGCCATATCTTCTTTTTACAATAAAGCCAATTTATAATATGGAGGGTACTATAAATGAAAATTCGAATGACAAAACAAGCAGTCTGGCTTAGTTGCATCACAGCCTTTGTGCTTTTTTTGTTTTGTATACAAAGGCAGTTTTCGTATTCAGTATATGCAAAAGATGCAGTCAGAGTTCCGGCGGAAGTGACAGCTGATAAAACAGTCGTAAGGACAAAGCCGGGGCAGACACAGGAAAAACTGCTGATTGGAAAAAAGACAGCCATTTTAACTAAAGGAAAAAGTATTACGATAGCAGGTCAATCAAAAGTTTCCGATAAAATATGGTACCATATTTTATTTAAGGAAGGCGGAGAAACATACTCTGGGTATATAGACTCTGACCTGGCGAAACTGGCACTGGAAATAAAGGCAGATGTTTCAACCAAAGAACCACTTCCTGTCTTTAAAAAAGCGGACCAAAAGACAAGACTGGAAATCGGCGGTAAGGAATATGCATTGAAAACTGGAAGAACGGTGACGATACAAAAAGAAGTAACCCAAGGAAACACAAAATGGTTTTATATTTCTTTTTTAAGCGGTAAAAATACATATAAAGGATACGTAGAGGCAGCAGGTGTTACATTTCAGGAAAATGCAGAAGAAACTGTTCCAAGTCCTTCTGTGGTTCCGTCTCTATTGCCATCCACGGAACCATCACCAGAAGTTTCTAAAAATGAGAAAAGGATCGTTACAAAGATAAAAGCAGGAACGATTGGCGTAGTGACAGCAGATAGTATCACGGTTGCAAAAGGAGCAGGTGCAGATTCCAAATTACTTATCTGTGATGGAAAAACAGTTCAACTCAAAAAAGGAAAAGAGGTTACTTTAAAGGCAAAAATAAAAGTTGGAAAAAAATCATGGTATAAAATCCGATTTTCCTATGAAGAAAAGAAGTTAACGGGGTACGCCAGTACTTCTACGGTGAAAAAGACAAATCAGCCTGCCCCAGAGTCGCCACTTCCATCTCCATCGTTTAAACCATTGACAGATATTCAATTTGAGTCAGCTCTTAAGTCGGAAGGATTTCCAGATAGCTATAAGGCAGCCCTTCGTGAACTGCACAAACAATATCCTCTTTGGCAGTTTAAAGCTTATCAGACCGGATATGACTGGAATACGGCGGTGAAGAAAGAAAATCAGCTTGGCAAGAATCTGATTAGTAATTCCAGAGGATATGGATGGAAGTCTATAGAAGAAGGTGCTTACGATTGGGCGAAGGATAAATTTATTCCATTCGATGGTTCTACTTGGATGACAGTATCTAAGGATGCATTGAAATACTATATGGATCCAAGAAATTTTCTGACAGCCAATGAAATTTTCCAGTTTGAATATCTTTCTTATATGCCGGAGTATCAGCAGTTAAGTGGTGTGGAGAGCATTTTGAAAAATACGGTTATGTACAATACTGAGTTTACTTATAAAGACAGTGCCGGAGAGAAACAGACAACAACCTATGGTGAAACCTTTATGGATGCAGCAGCTTATTCACAGGTGAATCCATTTCATCT
Source organism: uncultured Clostridium sp. (assembly GCA_934438135.1). Lineage (GTDB taxonomy): Bacteria > Bacillota > Clostridia > Lachnospirales > Lachnospiraceae > Clostridium_AI. The sequence goes on from CAKSBP010000012.1 coordinate 9,503, forward strand.
GGCAACCAGAGTAAAGCAGGAAGTAATTACTTCTTCCGGATTTAGTAATTCGGCGACAGGAAAACGGTCTGGTTATGAAGGATATTATAATTTTTATAATATTGGTGCAACCCATAGTACAAAAGCCGGTGGTGCGGTACTTAATGGACTGAAATTTGCCAAGACTGGAAACGGCATGTCTGGTGAAAATAAAACAATATATATGATTCCGTGGGTCAGCCCATATCATGCAATATTGGGTGGTGCAAAATATATTGGAAATAATTACATTAATAAAGGACAGAATACAGTATATCTTCAGAAATTTAATGCAACACCTGCAAATGCATTTTCCCATCAGTATATGGCAAATGTAGAAGCTCCAAGGGCAGAAGCACAGAAAACATATACAGCATACAAAGATTTTAAAGACATTCCAGTGGTATTTAAAATTCCAGTTTATAAGGATATGCCTGCTAAAAAAGCGGCCATGCCAAAGGATGGGAAAAATCCAAATAACTGGTTGAAATCCTTAGATATTACAGGCCAGGTTATGGAACCGGAGTTTCATATAAAAGATGACGAATCAGAAATATATACGATAATGGTAGATGCGACTACAGATTACATTACGGTAAATGCAGAAACGGTTAATTCCAAGGCAGAAATTTCCGGAGATGGTATCTGGAAAATTGAAGATGGAAGGAATATAATAAAGGTAAAAGTAAAAGCAGAGAACGGAGATGTCCGCACATATACGATTTATGTACTGCGGGCATAGTGAGGAGGAAAAACCGTAAGTGCAGAAAAAAAGAAATGATTACATGGATAGCGGGAAGCATAAAATAGAAAAGAGAAAATATGCAGGAGTATTTTTACTGGCAGTATTTCTGGTGTTGGGACAGTTTCTTGTACCCTTTTCCGTAAAAGCAGCCAGTGCAACCTTGACATTTGCTGCGAAAAATAAAGAGGTAGTACTTGGTGAAACCTTTTCCGTAGTTGTCTATGTGGATTCTAATGATTCCATTGGCGGATTTGAAGGATATATATCTTATGATAAAAAACGGGTAGAGTATGTAAAAGGCGGAAATCATGTTAGTGGAGGAAATGGTCTTTTGAAAATTTCAGAGCTGGACTCGGAAGGCGTAGGCAGCTCTAAGAAATATTCTATTAATTTCAGAGCATTAAAAAAAGGAAACTGTACATTTGAAACCAAAGCAGCTCCAAAAGTTTATAATGCTTCTGGAGAACAGCTTTCTGTTTCCAGTAACCGTCTTAGTGTTTCTGTTCTAAAGTCATCAAGGAAAAGTTCTAATTGTAATCTGGTTAAACTGCAGATTAGTCCAGGAAAACTTTCACCGGAATACAGCAATGATGTAACAGAGTATCAGACCGAAATTCCATATGAGAGTGATATGCTCTTTGTAACAACGAAAACGGCGGATTCTGAATCATCTGTTAAGATACAGGGGAATGAAAATCTTTCCGAAGGAAAAAATTTCGTGCATGTAGTAGTAACGGCTCAGTCCGGAGCACAGAAGGATATTCAGATTGAGGTATTTCGACAGTATCAGGATGAAAAAACAGTAGAGGAAGAGAATATTCAGGAATCAACTTTGGAGAAAGCAGATGGTACAGGGGCAGATAATACGGAGGATGAACAAGGAAATATTACTGCAGAAAAAGAAGGACAGACAATTACGTTAAATTTCAAAAATTCTTATACGGTGATGAAGCTGAAAAATGATTCGTTAATTCCGGATGGATATGGAAAGTCCTCTATTAAAATAGGAGAAGAGACTATTACAGCTTATGCGGACAGCAGGCATGCAGCCAGCGAATTTGTCCTCTTATATTTGAAGAATGCAGAGGATGAAACAGGATTTTACCGATATGACCGGGTAGAAAAGACAATCCAACGTTATACAGACGGTATGAAGATAGAAGAAAGTTCAGATCCTAAAGAAGATCCACTTTCAGAAAGACAGCACAGTAATACATCTATGCTGATTGCAGTTGTAATATTGGCAGCTATTATTATGATTTTAAGTATTATACTGGCGGCCGTTCTAATACGCAGAAAATCAGGAAATTACAGAGATGGGGATGAATAATATTCGTATACTTGACAGTAAGTAGATATTGTTATACTATTTATATAACAACTGTAACGCAAACGGAGGTGTAAATATGCTTGTGACCATTGATTTTAATTCGGAGGAAGCGCTTTATGTCCAGCTTCGAAATCAGATAATTATAGGAATTGCTACATCTCAGATACGGGAAGGAGATAACCTTCCATCTGTGCGTGAACTTGCTGATGATATCGGTATTAACATGCACACGGTAAATAAAGCATATACCATCTTAAAACAGGAAGGCTACCTGAAGCTTGACAGAAGAAAAGGTGCTGTCATTTGTATTGATGTGGATAAATATAATGCTCTTCAGGAGATGATGGAAGAGATGAAGGTTGTGTTAGCAAAAGGCATCTGTAAGAATATTTCCAGAAAGGAAGTACACGAATTAATTGATCAGATTTTTGATGCATATACAGGAAAAGAATAGCAGCTATTTTGTATAATAAGAGGGGAGGGTGAATTCGGATGTTATGTGATAAGTGCCATAAGCGACAAGCAAAGATTTATTGTACTGAGATTGTTAATGGAAAGAAAAAAGAGCAGTATCTGTGTGAAACATGTGCTGCACAGTATACTTCTTTTCAGATGAATAAATTTAATGGAAACAGAGAAATGTCTGCCAGAATACTTTTGTCGGACTTACTGGAAAAATCCTATGAAAACCAGAAAAAGAAGCTGGAAGAAATGCCAAAATGTCCATCCTGTGGAATGGATTATAACGAGTTTCTAGATAAAGGAAGGTTTGGATGTGCCCAATGTTATCATGCATTTGGCAAAGTATTTGACCGAAGCCTTGAACAGATTCAGGGCAGTGAAATTCATCGTGGAAAAATTCCAAAAGGATTTCTTACATCAGCCGATAAAGCAATTCAGAGTATTTCTGAGATTGAGAAGCTAACACTGAAACTTCAATATGCAGTGGAAAAGGAAGAATTTGAGGAGGCAGCCCGTCTCCGGGATTTAATCCGTGCTTTGAAAAAGAAGCAGGAATCATCCAAGTCGCAGGAGGAAATCAGCAATGCTTAAATGGTATGAGCAAAAGGGAAATCTTCAGGATGTTGTAATTTCAACGAAAGTCGGGATTGCCAGAAATATCAGAAAATATCCGTTTTCACCGAAGATTTCCGATGAACAGGCCATAGCACTTGTAAATGAAGTAGAAGAGGTATGTAAACAGTCTGGAACAGAACTTTCTGATATGGTGGCATGCAGCCTGGCCGAAATGACTGAATCAGAAAGGATGGCGCTGGCAGAACGTCAGGTCATTACGCCGAAAATGGCACAGAAAAAACAGTATCGAGGGCTTTTAATGCGGGAAGATGAATCGGCTTCCATTCTGATTAACGAAGAAGATCACATCCTGATTCAAACCATTACAAGTGGAATGAATGCAAAAGATGCATATGCAAGAGCAGACAAACTGGATGATTTGCTTTCTGAACATTTTGAATATGCATTTGACGAGAAATATGGATATCTTACGACCTGTCCGACTAATGTAGGAACAGGGTTAAGTGTATCCTATTATATGTTTCTGCCAGCACTGAATGCGGCAGGAAAAATTACAAAGCTGATATCAGAAGTTGGAAAATATGGAGTTATGCTCCGAGGAATGTATGAGGAAGATGGAAAGAGCCAGGCAAGCATTTTTCAGGTATCTAATCAGAAAACCCTTGGCCATTCAGAAAAGGATATTATTATGAATTTGAATAATATTGTCAGCCAGATTGTAAAGCAGGAGCGGATGCACCGAGAATATTTATTTACAAGAAATTTTGATGCAATTGAGGATCAGATTTATCGTTCTTATGGTATACTTAAATATACCAAGCAGATTGATGCCAAAGATGCCATGAGACTTTTGACACAGGTTATGCTTGGAGCGGATTATGGTATTCTTAAGTTTCATGAGGAAAAGAATATTTATAGTATGATTATGAATATACAGCCATATATTCTCCAGTCAAGGATTGGAAAAAATACCGGCAGCAGCACAAGAGACCGGCTGCGTGCCCAGTATATGAATCAGGCATTACCGGATTTAGTAGAATAATCAGCAAAAAGATTTCGCATCATTTGGATGTGGAATTTTAAAATATATTAAGACAGGAGGCTTACAATGTTCGATAAATTTACAGAAAACGCCAGTAGGGCAATTGAGTATGCAACAGATGCTGCAAAAGAGCTTTCTCATAATTATATTGGTACCGAACATCTGCTTCTGGGGCTGGTAAAGGCACCAGGAGTGGCAGGTAAAGTTTTGGAAGAAAATGGAGTAGAAGAGAATAAGCTTATAAAACTGATTGAGGAATTTATTACGCCTCCGGCAGCTGTAGGAGTTATTGATGAGGAAAGCATTACGCCTCGTGTAAAGAAAATTATCGCACAGAGCCAAAGAGAAGCAGTACGTTTAAAAAGCGATTTAATTGGCACCGAGCATCTTCTGATTTCTTTATTAAAGGAAACAGATTGTATTGCCGTCCGCCTTTTAAATACATTAGGAATCAATATTCAGAAAACGTTTATTGATCTGCTTACATCAGTTGGACAGGAAACTTCCAGTGCAAAAAATGAATACAACCAGAGCAAAGGCAAAGGAAAATCATCTACACCGACTCTGGATCAGTACAGCAGGGATTTGACAAGATATGCAAGGGAAGGACGTCTGGATCCGGTTATTGGCAGAGAAGAAGAAATTCAGCGTGTGATTCAGATTTTAAGCCGTCGTACAAAAAACAATCCTTGTCTCATTGGGGAACCAGGAGTAGGTAAGACGGCAATTGCAGAAGGTCTGGCAGAAAAAATCGTAGAAGGAAATATTCCAGATACGATTAAAGACAAGAGAGTACTTACCTTGGATTTATCCGGCATGGTAGCAGGTTCTAAATACCGTGGAGAATTTGAAGAGCGTATCAAACGTGTCATCAGTGAGGTAATGAATGATGGAAACGTACTTCTTTTCATTGATGAAATTCATACGATAATCGGAGCTGGCGGGGCAGAAGGTGCCATTGATGCGTCGAATATTTTAAAACCATCTTTGGCAAGAGGAGAAATTCAAATTGTAGGTGCAACGACGATTGAAGAATACCGCAAATACATTGAAAAGGATCCTGCACTAGAAAGAAGATTCCAGCCTGTTATGGTAGAAGAACCTTCCTTAGAAGAGTCTGTCCTGATTTTAAAAGGTCTTCGTGACAGCTATGAAGCACATCATCAGGTAAAAATTACGGATGAAGCACTTATAGCAGCAGTAAAACTTTCAGAACGCTATATCAACGACCGTTTCCTTCCAGATAAAGCAATTGATTTAATTGATGAAGCATCCTCTAAAGTGCGTTTAAGCACGTATATGGAATCGCCGGAGATGCGAAAAATTGAAGAAGAAAATTTAAGATTGGAAGCGGAAAAAGAAGAAGCAATCCGTGGTGAAGCTTATGAAAGAGCAGGAGAAATCAAGAAACAGCAGCTTAAGAATACAGAAAAATTAAACAAATTAAAAGTAAAACAGGAAAAAGAAAAAGCAGAGAAACAGCTTGTCGTCGGCGAAGCAGAAATTGCGGATATTATTTCTGCCTGGACGAAAATTCCGGTTAAAAAACTGGCAGAGGAAGAAAGCGAACGTTTAAGAAACTTAGAAACCATTCTTCATCAGCGTGTTATCGGACAGGATGAAGCGGTCAGTGCGATTGCAAAAGCAATTCGTCGCGGACGTGTTGGTCTTAAAGATCCAAACAGACCGATTGGCTCCTTTTTATTCTTAGGACCAACAGGTGTTGGTAAAACGGAACTTTCCAAGGCACTTGCAGAAGCTATGTTTGGAAGTGAAAATGCAATGATTCGTGTAGATATGTCAGAATATATGGAGAAACACAGTGTATCCAAACTCATTGGTTCCCCTCCAGGATATGTCGGATACGATGAAGGCGGACAGCTTAGTGAAAAAGTCCGTAGAAATCCATATTCCGTTATTTTGTTTGATGAGATTGAAAAAGCACATCCAGATATCTTTAATATTCTTCTTCAGGTGTTAGAGGATGGACATATTACAGATTCTCAAGGAAGACGTGTTAACTTTAAGAATACAATTATCATTATGACTTCCAATGCAGGAGCCCAGAGAATTATTTCTCCAAAAACGCTTGGTTTTGCTTCTGTAGAAAATAAAGAGCACGATTATAATAAAATGAAAGACAGTGTAATGGAGGAAGTAAAACGTCTCTTTAAGCCGGAATTCTTAAATCGTATTGATGAAACCATTGTCTTCCATGCGCTTACGAAAGAAGATGTAACGAAGATTGTTGCAATTATGATAGACACCGTAAGTAAACGAATTGAAGAACAGATGGGGATCAGCCTGAAAGGAAGCAAGACAGTACTGGAATATCTGGCTGAGTCCAGTTATGATCAGGCGTATGGTGCAAGGCCGCTTCGAAGAGCTATTCAGAATAAGGTGGAAGATAAACTGGCAGAAGCCATTCTAAACGGAGAGGTAAAACAGGGAAATAAAGTTTCCATGCGCTTAAAAGGCAAAGAAATCAAATTTACGATACGTTAGAAACCGATTATATTAATAAAAAGACAAGTTATGTAAAGTTTCAAGCGAATCAAGAAAAAACCTAGTAATTTTTTAAGAAATATAATATAATATGTCTAAGGTTAATGTAATCAAGTGTAAATCTTCTGGATGTTACGGGGGCCTGTGGCTAAGATGGCTTGGTAACACAGGGATGTGCGTCCAGACAGGCAATAAAATGCATTAGGAGGACTAAGTAATGGCTATTATTGAAGAGTTAATTCGCGAGGATGCGAATGGAACACTGAGCTTTGGCAACTATGAATTGGACAAGAAATCAAAGCTGTCTGATTTTGAGCATAATGGAGACCTATATAAAGTAAAAACATTTAAAGAGATTACGAAGCTGGAAAGAAATGGATTATTCGTTTATGAATCTGTTCCTGGTACAGCAGTAGAAGGTTTAAACTTAACAGACAGAGGAATTGAATTTACAGTAGAAGGTAATGAAGATGCCCAGATTACGTTAGAATTAGAACCGGAGAAAGAATACACAGTATTTATGGATAGTGTAAATGTAGGCACTATGAAGACAAATCTTGGTGGAAAGCTTGTACTTAGTGTAGAACTGGAAGCAAATGATAGTGTTCAGATTAAAGTAGTTCAAAAATAAAGAGAAGAACATCCATAGACCGAAAGGCTTATGGATGTTCTATTTGTAGGAGAAAGAGGCAGCAATGGCGAAAGGAAAAACAGTCTTTTTTTGCAAGGAATGTGGTTTTGAATCGACGAAATGGCTTGGCAGATGTCCTGGGTGCAATGCATGGGATACATTTGTTGAAGAGCCAAAAGCAAAGAAAAGCAATATTTCTTCTATGGGGCTTGGAATAGCTGAAGTGGTGGAGAATAAGCCACAGGAGCTTTCTGAGGTGTCTACGACAGAAAAAGAACGGATTCAGACCGGAATGAAAGAATTTGATCGTGTGCTTGGCGGCGGAATTGTAATTGGTTCTCTTGTGTTAGTGGGCGGTGACCCTGGAATTGGAAAGTCTACTTTGCTTTTGCAGGTTTGTAAGCAGCTGGTAGAGAAGAAAATACATGTTTTATATATTTCTGGAGAAGAATCTTTACATCAGATTAAGATGCGCGCAGAACGTCTGGGAGAATTTAAAGGTGAGCTGCTGCTTTACAGTGAAACGAATCTTGATATTATTGAAGACGTTATCGCAAAAGAAAAACCTCAAATAGTCATTATCGACTCAATTCAAACTATGTTTAAAGAAGATGTGGGAGCTGCACCTGGAAGTGTTAGTCAGGTAAGGGCGGCGACTAGCACGTTGCTAAAAATTGGAAAAACACTGAACATTACAGTATTTATTGTTGGACATGTAACAAAAGAAGGTGTTGTGGCAGGTCCAAGGGTATTAGAACATATGGTAGATACCGTTCTCTATTTTGAAGGAGATTCCAGTGCTGCATACCGTATCCTTCGAGGTGTAAAGAATCGATTTGGTTCCACCAATGAAATTGGCGTATTTGAAATGAAAAATTTTGGACTAGCTGAAGTAGCGAATCCATCGCAATATATGCTGCAGGGAAAACCAAAGGGAGAAGCTGGTTCAGTTGTCTGCTGTTCTATGGAAGGGACCCGGCCGATTCTTATTGAAACACAGGCACTGATTTGCAGGACAAATTTTAATATGCCACGAAGAACATCGGCTGGAACAGATTATAACCGAGTGAATCTTTTGATGGCAGTGATAGAAAAACGTCTTGGAATTTCCATGGCAGAATGTGATGCCTATGTTAATGTGGCCGGTGGAATGAAGGTAACAGAGCCGGCATTAGATTTAGCTATTGTTGCAGCGATTTTATCCAGTTATCGGAACTTGGTTATACCAGATGACTGCATTGTATTTGGAGAAGTAGGATTGACAGGAGAAGTCAGAGCTGTTAGTATGGCAGAACAACGTGTTATGGAAGCTGAAAAAATGGGATATTCCAAATGTATTCTTCCGGCAGCCAATTGTAAAAACTTAGCCAATACGGGAATTAAGTTAGCTGGAATTCGAAATATCCGAGAGCTTTTAAGTTTTTTATAAATAGAAAGAGGAAGGAGGCATAAAAATGAATAGGGATGAAATTAAAAATATTATTATGAATCTAGATGAATCTCAGATGAAGGTAGAGCAGAATGCATTTGATGCAATTAATTCTTCTGATACATCTTTAAACCTTGTGAAAAGGGGGATTGAGTGTATCAAGGAATTATCAGATCGTATTGTAATTTTGAATGATGTCATGAAGAAGACAACAGAAAATATGGAAGAGATGGAAAAACTCACGAAGAAAATTGAGGGCGTTGCTGGAAATATTGCTGGAATTGCCAATAAAACCAATATGCTTGCACTGAATGCTTCTATTGAAGCGGCAAGAGCAGGAGAACACGGAAGAGGTTTTTCAGTCGTTGCAGATAGTGTTCGTGATTTAGCAGGTCAGTCTGCAAAATCTTCCACAGAAATTAAAGATACGATTCGTTCTGTTCAGGATTTTACTACAGATATGGGAGAATCCATGTCAGAATTAATTCATATCGTAGAAGAACAGAATCAGGTAAACTCCAGTGCTGGAGAGATTTTTAATCAGATTCTTGAGGCGGCACATGTTGCGAATAATGTGTCTAGGAATATGGAACATGAAATAGCATATCAGAGAGAAATTACGGATAATGTAAAAAATGCATTAGAAGATCTCGCATAAGAAATTTGTGTTGCATACACTTATACGGGATAAAAAACGGACCTGGCAGAAAATCTGTCAGGTCTGTTCTGGCTAAGAATAAGAATTGTTATTTCCAAGGCTAGAGACAAAATCATGCATTGCCTCTTTGGAATGCATTTGATGACTCTTTGCGATAACCTGTTGTTTTGAAAAATTGTCAAGTCCTGCAAAGTAGTTCATTGCATCCAGGTTTTCTGCCAATGCCATGCCAAATCCAATTGGTATATTGTGATCATCTAATAGAGTCATTGTTCTGCCTCCTGTTCATTTTAGATACCGGTTATAGTATCTGTTTTTTTTGTATTTCTATGTAATGCTTAAGAGTCAAAATTGAAAATAAAAAATTTCCTTTTCCTCTTATTAATCTTTTCTTTGTATTTGGATACAGCTGGATCTTTCATTTGATAAATCCGCTGACTGTCTTTTCCATCTGCTGTTTTTTCTGTTAGACATTTATTTTTGTATAAAAATTTAGTTAATTCGTAACAGCTTACCCAGATTTCATTGTTTCCATCTTTTTGAACTTCATCAAAAATGAGCTGAACTCCAAAGTGGAGATGTGGAGTAGAGATATTGCTGACATTTTCCTTACGACTGTAGCCGGTGTTTCCAAGATAACCGACAACATCGCCGGCGGTAATCACGTCACCTATTTTTAGATTTGGAACAAATGGGTGGTCTTTTCGTAGGTGGGCATAGTAATAGTATCTTTTTTTGTCAAAACTTCGAATACCAATACGCCAGCCTCCATATTGATTCCAGCCAAGTGCTTCTACATAACCTGATTCTACAGCGACAATTGGAGTTCCCGTGCATCCCATCATATCATGGCCAAGATGTTTTCGCTTAAATCCATAGGAACGGGATACGCCGAAATCATCAAAATCATTGTAATAAAAGCCACAGGCAATAGGAGAAAAGGCTTTCAGTCCATATCGTTTTTCCCATTTTTTCTGGGAACTTCCTTCCGAGGCATCGGTCTGTAATTCGAATTCACCGACCATACCGCCAAGAACTGCCTGGTACGCCTGGTAATAATACTTATAATATTTTAAATCTTTTGTTAGTTCGTCCATAGTAGTTTTCTGATTTGTCAGCTGTTCTGCTAATGTCTGAAAGGATTCTTTTACTTTGGATTGGTTAGAAAAATTGCCTCCGGTTCTAGCTGCATAATAGGCCAGCATTTCAATCCAGTTTAAATGGATTTTTTGCCCATAGGTTTCGATGTCATATTTGTAGGCGGCATCCATAGCATTTGCTGTAACTGTAAAATCTACCCATTTAATATAGTTTTTATTGATGGAGGCAGTAAAAACAGCGGCTTCCTTTTGATTGTAATGATTGGCAAGCAGGAATAATGCTGCAATCAGAATAAAACAGGAAGCAGCCAGAATGGATTCTCTTATTTTTTTCATGGCTACCTCGAACAGAATTCGTAATCGTAATATATCATATGTAAAGAACCTGATATCTAGTACTGGAAGACATAGAATCGAATAAATAGGCAGAATGTGATAATACTATAATTGGAAGATTATGAGAAGACAATGGAGGTATCAATCACATGACATTAGAAGACAATTTTTTATTACATTACCTGAAAAAGTTCGATAAGGTGCCGTTTGATATTACAATTCATGGAAAGAGGCATCATATTGGTGAGGGAGACGCCAGATTTTCAGTGCAGTTAAATGGCGATATTAAGAAAGAGGACTTATTGAATAGCACTTCTCTTGCCCTAGGGGAAGCCTATATGAAAAAAAATTTGATAATTGAAGGGGATTTATATGAGGCACTTTCTGATTTTTTAAGTCAGATTGGTGGTTTTACTGCAAGCAGTCATATGCTGAAAATGCTTCGGCATGCTCATACAAAGCAGAAGGAAAAGAACGATGTTTCTAGTCATTATGATATTGGAAATGATTTTTATAAGATGTGGCTGGATCAGAGCATGAGTTATTCCTGCGGATACTTTAAAAATAGCAAGGATACGCTTTATCAGGCACAGGTGCAGAAGGTGGAGTATATTCTGGAGAAGCTGTATTTAAAAGAAGGAATGACACTATTAGATATTGGATGTGGATGGGGATTTCTTTTGCTCCGTGCTGCAAAGCAGTATAAAGTAAAGGGTTGTGGTATTACCTTAAGTGAAGAACAGTTTAAAGAATTTTCCAAGCGGATAGAGGAAGAACATCTAGAGGAGTATCTTACCGTAAAAATGCTGGATTATCATGACCTTCCCAAGCTGAAGAAACAGTTTGATCGAATTGTCAGTGTTGGAATGCTGGAACATGTGGGAAGAGAAAATTATGAATTATTTATGGATATTATCAAAAAGGTATTAAAGCCAAAAGGATTGTTTTTGCTTCATTATATCAGCGGACAGCTTGAACAGGAAGGGGATCCTTGGATTCGAAAGTATATTTTCCCAGGAGGACAGATTCCGAGCCTTCGGGAAATTGTAAATCTGTGTCCGAAGGAGGATTTTCATATTTTAGATGTGCAGAATTTACGGCCTCATTACTGTGAAACCCTGCTTCGCTGGAATGCAAATTTTCAAAAATGTAAAGGAGAAGTTATTAAGAAATACGGAGAAGAGTTTGCAAGGATGTGGGAATTGTATTTATGTTCGTGTGCTGCTGGATTTCGAAACGGAGTTGTCAGCCTGCATCAGATTTTAATGTCGAATGGTGTAAATAATGAACTGCCAATGACAAGATGGTATTAAGAGATTTCAGGTATTACTTGTTTTATAGACGGAATCTTGTTATGATATAGCATAGGGAGGCTGAATTTACGGAGGATGGTTATGAGAATTTTTTTAGTAAGGCACGCCAGACAGGAAAGTGTGTTATGCAATGACAATACATCATTATGCGAAATTGGACGGAAACAAGCTTTCCTGTTAGGAAAAAGACTAAAGAAGTATGGATTGGATGAGATTTTTTCCAGTGACCTGATACGGGCAGTGGAAACAGCTGAGATTATCAGAGAAGAAGCTGGTAAAAGGGATGTACCGATAAAAATAAGAGAAGGACTTAGGGAAACAGATTTTGGCGAATTGACAGGACTGCCTGATTCAGAAATCAAGATAAAGTATAAGGAATTTATGGAATCGCGTTACCATGTAGAAGAAGACTGGGCATATCCTGGCGGGGAAAGCGGACAGGAAGTATTTATTCGTGCCAGAAAGGTTCTGGATGAAATCATACAAAGAGACAAGGAAAATGTGTGTGTAGTAACGCATGGGGGAACAATTCGTGTTCTCTTGGCAGGACTATTTGGCGACGGGCAGAAAGACAGGCTTTTATTTGGAAAATATCTGGAGCGTGGAGGATTTACAGAACTTTATTATGATAAGAAAACGAAACGCTGTTATCTGGAAAGGTTTAATGATTATGCGCATTTAGAAGCAGATGAATCATTGTTAATGAGAAAGGATAAGTAAGTATGTATAAATGTATTTTAGCCTCTGGCTCACCAAGAAGACAGGAAATTCTTGGCCAGTGTGGAGTTTGTTTTGACGTCGTTCCTAGTAAGAAGGAGGAAAAAACAAAGAATACAGAGCCGGAACTTGTTGTGAAGGAACTGGCATTGGTGAAGGCAGAGGATATTTTTAGAAAGTGTGCAAGCGAAGACTGTATCGTGATTGGTGCAGATACGATTGTAACACTGGATAACAAGATTTTAGGAAAACCTAAGGATGAAGAAGAGGCTTTTTCAATGCTTAAAAGCATTCAGGGAAGAAGCCATGATGTTTATACTGGTGTTGCCATATTTATTCTTAAGGGAGATGAAACAAAGTGTGTTAATTTTGCAGAAGCAACAAAAGTAAATGTGAGAGAAATGAGTGACCAGATGATCCGGGAATATGTCCTGACTGGTGAACCAGCGGACAAGGCCGGTGGATATGGCATTCAGGGAGCATTTGCACCATTTGTGGAAAGTATCGAAGGAGATTATTACAATGTAGTAGGCCTTCCGATCTCTAAAATTTATTATGAAATGTTAAACTGCGGAATTGATTTAAAAAAAGACTGCTTGATTTAGGATAATCCCCCGCTGATTATAATAGAATGATACAAAGCTGGAAATAAGGTGAAATGGATGAACGAACGCAGCGGGGAAAATTATCAAAGGGTATTTTTTGTAACAGTTGTCTCACGCATGCTTCTCATCATGGTTACAATTTACATAATTTAAGCCTGAAAATATAAGGACGGGATGATTTCTCGTGACCGGAAGGTATCTGTCTGGGTTAATCATTGATTGTAAGAGTTCAGCTGTAAAATTGAAAAACATTTACAATCAAATAAATACGAAAAGTACTGTGATTTTTCATCAATCACAGTACTTTTTTTGGAACACAGGGGAATTTAGTTGCATACTGGCTTATAATTGGATAAAATGAAGATATCAATAATAATTGCTGGGAGGTGTTTGTTATGCTGGTGCAGTATGCATTTAATATAAAGGGGTGTAAACAGGATGACTTATTTAATCAGTTTCGAGGAGTGATATCCGAGGAGAGAGAGAAGAAACTGGATAAGTTTCATTTTGAAGCAGACCGGCTCCGGAGTCTGTACGCAGAGATTTTATTACGATATGGGTTACAGAAAGAAGGAATGAGGTCAGAGGATATTCAATTTGTACATAATGAGTATGGAAAACCCGGACTAAAAGACCGGAAAGATTTGTATTTTAATCTTTCTCATTCTGGAGACTGGGTGATTTGTGCCATATCTTCAAAACCTGTTGGAGCAGATGTGGAACAGGTAAAGAATCGGGAGATGGATATTGCAGAGCGTTTCTTTTCATCTTATGAATATAAGGAATTAATGAAGTGTCCAAAGGAAGCACAGGCAGAATATTTCTGCAAACTTTGGACATTGAAGGAAAGCTATGTAAAGGCGCTTGGCATGGGACTTTCCAAGTCATTTACTTCATTTTGGTTTGAAATTCATGGTGGAGATATTCGGATGTATACTGAAGAGAATGGACATAATGATTACTATTTTTATGTATATCCGCTGGAACCGGGATATGAGGCGGCCATTTGTACAAAAGAGCGTTATATGGGAAAATATCGTCCTGTGACTATGGAAGATTTGAAGAAAGCATTATTATAAAACACAAGCATATATTTTGATAAGATGACATAATCAAGGAGGACTGGAATGATTCAGTTTCTGCTTCATTTGGATGAATCTATTTTACTTTGGATTCAGGATACATTACGTAGTGATGTGCTTACACCAGCGATGGTGTTTTTTACTTGTTTGGGGAATAAGGGGATGCTTTGGATATTGATTTCCTTAGTACTGATGTGCTTCTCTAAGACAAGAAAAGCGGGAATTATGTCAATCACTGCTCTTGCATTTGCATTTTTAGTGGATAACATGATTTTAAAGCCGCTTTTTGGCAGAATGAGACCATACGAAGTGATAAAGGGGCTTCATTGTATTGTGGGAAAACAGCCGAATTTTTCGTTCCCATCTGGACATACGGGAAGTTCTTTTGCATCTGCGGTAGTATTGTATCAGGAACTTCCGCAGAAATATGGAAAATGGCTTTTAGTAGCAGCATTTCTGATGGGATTTACCAGGCTATATGTGGGTGTACATTATCCATCCGATGTGTTAGGAGGAGCGATTATCGGGACGCTGCTTGGAATTTTTACAGTGAAAGCATATCAAAGCTGTAATTGATTGGCTTGTTTTCTCATAGAATGAAGAGAAAAGCTATGGGAAAGAAGCATATATGAATACAGAGAAGATTGATAACCAGCTCAATCTGGCGTTGAGCAGCAGTCAGGAACAGCGGGATAGGACTGCAGATTTAAATATTGGATATGATGAAGAAGCGAATACATGGGAACTGATTGTAAAATATTCATTCAGTCTCGACAAAATTCGAGACGAACTGGATATCACCGTTGTAGAACTCATGGCGAACTATGCAATTATTACAATTAAACAGTCTCTGATTGGCAAGCTGTCAGAATACCAGGAAATTGAGTATATTGAAATGCCAAAGGGACTGTTTTTTGCTGTCTCTGACGGCCGTGCATCTTCCTGCATTAATCAGGTGCAGTCAGGAAGCAATGGCTTGTTTGGAGATGGAATCTTAATTGCGGTTATTGATTCAGGCATTGATTATACCCATCCGGATTTTATTAATGAGAATGGGACTACACGGATTGTAGATTTATGGGATCAGACTATAACACCAGGAGAAGGGCAGGCACCACCTACTGGATATGCCATAGGAACCTTGTACACGGAGGAGGCTATCAATGCTGCTTTAAAGGAGACAGATCGTGCTACACGTCAACAGTTGATTCCAAGTGAAGATTTGACTGGTCATGGCACTCATGTAGCGGGAATTGCCGCAGGAAATGGCAGAGCCAGCAATGGAGTTTACCGGGGAGTTGCAAGTAAATCCAATCTTCTTGTGGTGAAACTGGGAAGTTGCGTTGGTGAGAGTTTTCCAAAAACAACCCAGCTTATGTCAGCGATTGATTATTCCATTAAACGTGCTATTGAACTGGAAATGCCGTTGGTTATCAATGTGAGTTTTGGAAATAATTATGGTGCCCATGGAAATAATTCTATTCTGGAGCAATACATTAATGATGTAGCCGGTGTAGGAAGAACGACTATTTGTGTTGGTTCTGGAAATGAAGCAGCATCTGGTCATCATGCATCTGGTCAGCTTAGAAATGGTGTAACAGATAATATTGAGCTTTCCATTGCAGAATGGGAAAATACACTGAATCTGCAGATATGGAAAAACTTCTATGATGATTTTGATATTATTGTTCATGCACCGGGAGCAACTCAGTCCGGGACGATTACGAAAGTTGCCGGGAAGCAGCAGTTTACCCTGGAGGGAACAGAACTCCTGATTTATTATGGAGAGCCAACTCCTTACAGTGTTCTACAGGAAATTTACATTGAATTTATTCCGTCTGGAAGTAATACTTATCTAACGAGTGGTGAGTGGCGTCTGGAACTGATTCCGAAAACTATTGTAAATGGAACATATCAAATGTGGTTTCCAACGGCAGAATCAATTAATCCACTGACTCGTTTCCTTCGTCCTTCTTTGGATACTACGTTGACGATTCCATCAACAGCAGAGAAAGTGATAACCGTAGGTGCATATGACAGCGATAAGGACAGCATTGCCTTTTTCTCCGGACGTGGCTACACGATTACAGGGGAAATCAAGCCGGATATTGTGGCACCCGGTGTGGATATTATTTCAGCTTCTATCGGTGGTGGTTATACGACGAAGACGGGGACGTCTATGGCCACGCCGTTTGTGGCGGGATCAGCGGCACTGCTTATGGAATGGGGAATTGTTCGGCGACAGGACCCGTTTTTATACGGAGAGAAAGTCAAAGCATACTTAATCGCTGGGGCGAGGAAACTGCCCTTTGCCAGGGATTATCCAAATCCAGAAGTTGGATTTGGGGCGTTATGTCTAAGGGATTCGTTCCGATGGATTGGAGTGCAGAAGATTTAGGGTGGAATTTGAATAGGAGTAGAAAAACAGGAGCTTTGTGCGGAGGCGTGAGCTCCTTGTTTCTTATGTGAATTGTAAACTGAAAATCTATACCTAGCTCTAAATATAGTATGGTTTGTAAGCAAAAGTCCCGTATGGATTCTTGAATTACAAATATATAGGGGAGTAAATGCGAGAAAGAAATGGATAATGCGTTACAGAAATTGGGGTCTGGTGTTAAGCCGGCTGAATCTGCTCTATGATGACAGACTTAGACAATATCTATAACGCATTATATTATTAAGATACCGTCGGTAATTAAAAATACTACCGATAGCAGACAAATCATTTCTACATATCTCAATTCAATCAAATTGAATTTTATGATTTACTCGACACGAAAATAATTATACCCTCTTTACAGTGGAGCCATCAGAACCTTACCAGTTCCTCTATAAACATTCACTAAACCTTCCCCAGAAGCAGCAGAACCAATTAAGCTTTTCGTAGAACGTTCTACTGTAAACTGAAGGCTCTGACTCCAGGCGATAGCATAGCTGCCATCTATTTTTAAAACATCATCCTGTAAATTTACTTCCAGAAGTTCTTCTCTTGGATAAGCAGATTCTAATACGACGTATCCGGCACCTTTTAGACAGGTATTAAACAAACCTTCTCCGCCGGCTACAGCAGAAGAAAAGGTGGAACGTGCAACGACTTTCATGTCAACGGAACCTTCACATGCAAGGAATAATCCGTCTTCGATGACCATGCCATTCCAGTCAGCGGCATTTTCAATTAATAAGTATTTGTAAGTTGGTTCTAATACAACGGAACCGGTGCCGTGGTAACGGGGTTTGATGGCACTTTCCTTTGTTACTTTGGAACCAGCCAGCTTTTTAATAAAATCACCAGCTCCTTTGATGTTAGTTGCAGCACTGACATTTCCAGCCATCCACTGCATTGCACCAGATTGAAGAACTACATCAGAATCATTGAGGGTTACGAAAACCTGTCTTTTTTTAATGTTCATTTCGGATGCAAAGTATGCCTGAGCTGCATTTGACGGGGAGACGCTTAAATCTTTTTCGTATTCATAGATTTGAAAAGGCCCCTGGCTTTCTATTAGTTTACGGTTCTTTGTATCTGCTGAATTAATCTGAAACATTGTGATTATCCTCCTATTTCGCTTCGTAAAAAAATGGTATTTTTATCATATTATATCATATATA
This sequence comes from uncultured Clostridium sp., assembly GCA_934438135.1. Lineage (GTDB taxonomy): Bacteria > Bacillota > Clostridia > Lachnospirales > Lachnospiraceae > Clostridium_AI. Next base: position 27,661 of record CAKSBP010000012.1, read on the forward strand.
TGCGGACTTTTCCTTATAAAATGCTATAAATTTTTCCATGGAACCAGAAATATAAGAACTGGAGGAATAGGCAAATCCAACTTCACGCTTTGGAATGGAGGCTGGGAGAGGGATTTCCATTAGTTGGCCGCTGTCTAATTCCTTTTGGACAAATTCCTTGATTACGCATGCAGCACCGATGCCGATTTTAGCAAATTCAATTAGAAGATCCATATTGCTGACTTCCAGTACCTGATTTGTATGGATGTTATGAGCTTTGAAAAAACTTTCTATATAGCGGCGTGTAATATTTTCTTCATTTAAGAGCATTAGGTTCCCTTTCTGGAAAATATTAATATCTTCTGTGTCAGAACGCAGTTTCAGATTTTCCAGATAGGTACTGGTTGCCACAAAGGTATCCTGAATCGAAGTCAGTGGAAAGAAATTCAGGTGTCTGCAATGCTCTGGACGTCCGATTAATCCAATGTCAATTTTATCTTTTAGGAGCAGTTCCATGGTGTCAAAGGTGGATTGGCACTGAATTGTGATTTTAATATGTGGATAACGTTCTACAAATTCCTTTAGGTAAGAAAGAAGCAGATATTTGCACAAAGTAGTGCTGACGCCAATCCGCAGATGTCCGATTCCAAGTTTGCGTATTCGTTTTAAATCTTCCTCGCCTTTTTCAAGTGCTTCAAATGCAAGAGCCGTCTGATTATAAATCAGTTTTCCCTCATCCGTCAGGGTTACTCCTCTGGAGTTTCGATGAAATAAGGTGACAGACAGGCTTTCTTCTAATTTTTTAATCGCTTTGGAAATTGCCGGTTGGCTGATGTAAAGTTCATTTGCTGCTTTGGAAATATTTCCATGTCTGGCGACGGTGTAAAAAATATGATAAAGAGAGAGAGTATTTTCCATGTTCTGTATCAGACCTTTCACAATATAACTAATGGTTATAGTAAATATAGTTAATATGTATTTTATTTATATCAAAGCTTATGTTACAATAACAACATAGAAATTGCAAGTTGTGAGAAAACGTGATAAAATTTCCAGGAGCCATAACTGCAAGAGAAAATCTTAAGGAGGAATAAATTATGGGAATGACAATGACGCAGAAAATCTTAGCTGCACATGCTGGATTAGATAAGGTTACAGCTGGACAGCTGATTGAGGCAGACTTGGATTTAGTGTTAGCAAATGATATTACTGGACCAGTGGCAATTCATGAGGTGCAGAAATTAAATAAAAAGACAGTTTTTGATAAAAGCAAAATTGCTTTAGTACCAGACCACTTTACACCAAATAAAGACATTAAGTCCGCAGAACATTGTAAATGTGTACGTCAGTATACAAAAGAACAGGGAATTGAGAATTACTTTGAAGTAGGAGAAATGGGTATTGAGCATGCACTGCTTCCGGAAAAAGGATTGATAGTTGCTGGAGAAACATGTATCGGTGCAGACTCCCATACATGTACATATGGTGCACTTGGAGCATTTTCAACAGGTGTTGGAAGTACTGATATGGGTGCTGGAATGATTACAGGGAAAGCATGGTTCAAAGTACCATCCGCTATTAAATTTGTTTTAACTGGAAAACCCAAAAAATGGGTAAGCGGTAAAGACATTATCTTACATATCATCGGAATGATAGGTGTAGACGGTGCACTTTATAAATCCATGGAATTTGTAGGAGATGGTATTGCTAATCTTTCCATGGATGACCGTTTTACCATTGCAAATATGGCAATCGAAGCTGGTGCAAAGAACGGAATTTTTCCAGTAGATGAAAAAACTATCGCATACATGAAAGAACATTCTAAGAAAGAATATACAGCATATACAGCAGATGAAGATGCAGAATATGATGAAACATACACTATTGACTTATCTACATTAGAGTCAACGGTTGCATTTCCACATCTTCCAGAGAATACAAAGACTGTCAAAGAATCTGGTGAAGTAAAGATTGACCAGGTTGTTATTGGTTCCTGTACAAATGGACGTCTGGATGATTTAAGAGTCGCTGCGAAAATTTTAGAAGGAAGACATGTGGCAGAAGGAATCCGTGTTATTGTATTCCCTGCGACACAGAAGATTTACTTACAGGCAATTGAAGAAGGATTAATTCAGACATTTATTAAGGCTGGTGCAGTTGTCAGCACTCCAACCTGCGGACCTTGCTTAGGCGGACATATGGGCGTTTTAGCAGCAGGCGAAAGAGCCGTTTCTACTACAAACAGAAACTTTGTAGGCCGCATGGGTCATGTGGAATCAGAAGTTTATCTTGCAAGCCCTGCTGTTGCAGCAGCAAGTGCAGTAACTGGTAAAATCTCTGAACCATCAGAATTAGGATTATAGGAGGAAGCAGGCATGAAAGCAAACGGAACAGTTTTTAAATATGGTGATAATGTAGATACAGATGTAATTATTCCGGCAAGATACTTAAATTCTTCAGATGGATTTGAACTGGCAAAACACTGCATGGAAGATATTGATGCAGATTTTGCTAAGAAAGTAAAGAAAGGCGATATTATTGTTGCAGATAAAAACTTTGGATGTGGTTCTTCCAGAGAACATGCACCGCTTTCTATTAAGTGTGCAGGTGTAAGCTGTGTTATTGCAGAAACATTTGCAAGAATTTTTTATAGAAATGCAATTAACATTGGACTTCCAATCATTGAATGTCCGGAAGCAGCAAAAAATATTGAAGCTGGAGACGATGTAGAAGTCGATTTCGATTCCGGTATGATTTATAATAAAACAAAAGGAACCAAATTCCAGGGGCAGGCATTTCCAGAATTTATGCAGAAAATCATTACTTCCGGCGGTCTAATGAATTATATTAATGAGAAATAAATAGAGCAAAAAAGAAAGACGGTATAATCTTTTTAAATAATAGAAATTGTTTTAAGAAAAGTTCACTTTTGAATGACAAGAGAAAGTTACTCTGTCTATTCAAAGTGGGCTTTTTATTTTTTATATAGCGAAGGGGATGCTTTCAGCATGATTGTGATTATATTGGGAAAGTATCGGAAGGAAGGTTCACCGGCAGGTAGACATATGAATATGAAGTTGCCCATGGATAAACAGTCCAGTTAGTGCTATAATACCCAATATAAAGGGGTGATGTTATGACTGAGCAGGAAGAGCTCTTTATTCGAAATGAGCTGCGTGAACTTTTAAAAGACCCGAAATTCAGACAGATGGATGCTTTTATCCAGCATGGTAATGTAACTTGTTTAAAACACTGTATTTCTGTGGCATACTTAAGTTATGCGTATTGTATCCGGTATCATGTGAAAGCAGATATGAAAAGCCTAATCCGTGGTGCTATGCTTCATGATTACTTTTTGTATGACTGGCATATAAAAAATAAAAAAAGAAAATTACATGGCTTTTATCATCCGATTCAGGCACTTGAAAATGCAGACCGTGATTTTAAGCTGACGAACATAGAAAAAGATATTATTGTAAATCATATGTGGCCGCTGACGTTTCTGCATCGGCCGCATTACCGGGAAAGCCGGATTATCTGTCTAACGGATAAGATGTGTAGTTTTTCGGAGACATTTGGAATGAGCATCTGGCAGTATAACCTGGCAGAAGTATAAAATTAGGAGGTGTACAATGGAACGAATCGAACAGCAGATAAATTTTATCAAAGAAGTAGATAAATTGAAGAAAATCGGAAGACAGACTTATTTAAGTGATGCAAGCCGTAAAGAAAATGATGCAGAGCATTCTTGGCATTTGGCATTGATGGCAATGCTTCTAAATGAATATGCGGCAGAAAAGGTAGATGTACTCAGGGTAATGAGTATGGTGCTGATTCATGATATTATTGAAATTGATGCAGGGGATACGTATGCCTATGATGAAGCTGGAAATCAGACTAAGCGGGAGCGAGAGGTGAAGGCAGCCGATCGTATTTTTAATCTTCTTCCGAAGGATCAGGCAGTCTATATGCGTGAACTATGGGAAGAATTTGAGCGATCGGATACACCAGAAGCAAAATTTGCACTGGCATTAGACAAGATTCAACCAACCATGTTAAATGATGCATCTGGAGGTCGTTCCTGGAAGGAACATGGAATCGGTATTTCCCAGGTTATTAACCGGAATAAGAAAACACCAGAAGGTTCCAAAGAATTATGGGAATATGCACTGAAGCATTTTCTGGAACCAAATGTGGCAAATGGAAATCTAAAAGAAGACAGAAAGGAAAGATAGGTAAATTGCAGTATTTAGAGAAAATCAGAGAAGAAAACGAATCGGTAAAAGAACGTTATGAACTTGCTATGGAGCGTGTAGAAACATTGTTTGATGAAAGTGATTCTTCCTGGCTTAAGAAAAAAGAAAACTATAATTATTTTCTGTACTTTGTACATGTACAGAATTTTTTAAAAAGTATAAAAACAGCATATGAATTAGTAGAAAGCGGAGAAATCAAAAACTATTCAATTGAAGCCCTGAAGCAGTTAAATCATGGTCTTTATGGTTGGATAACAGGAGAAGAAATCGAAGGACTGTCTTATGAAAACAGTTTTACGAATCCTGCCTATGCAGTAAAAATGCTTGGAAAGAAAGATGGAAAGCTTCTATCCTTTCTATTTACAGAGCTGACAGGGCTGATTTCCTATGCATTTACCCAGAAGCTGTTTGATATTACCATTGGTGTGGAATTGTTTTTGGAGATTTTTGGATATTATAACGATTATGATGAAAATAGTTATAAAGAAGCAAAATCAGCCGTTTATTATTATATCAGTGATTACAGCGACGTGCGGATGGAATGGAGAACAAGGGAAATCCTTGATCCATCTATTAGTTTTGCTTCTCAGCTGATAGAAGAATCCGATTTAAGTGATTTACGTTATCTGTATTTGTTTGGTGAGTATATTGGTGAAAATGAAATCGGTATTGCCCGCTATTTAAATACATTAAGTGAGGAAGAAATTACAAAGATTGCCAGTACTTATACAGAAGGATATCGTCTTGGATTTATTCAGAATAAGGTAGACTTATCTAAAAAATCAGTAGTTAACATCCGTTATAATTTAGGTTTTGAGCGGGTTGTAAAAAAGGCTATGGAACAGTTTGAAAAAATGGGTCTGAAGGCGACAATTTATGGTGCAGCAAAAAGCAGTATTCATAAGAGAAGAAATTTAAAAATTGGTTATACATCCGTGTTTCCTGTAAAACAGTTTGATTATGATCACCGTTTTGATGATGGACTGTATCTTGACAAGGGATTTGTAGAGCGGAAGCTGGCAACGCTTCATCAGGCATATGAAAAATATGCAGATTTGGCGAAACAGTATGCCGGTCCTGCTGTAATTGAGATTTTTGGTGAAAAACCATTTGAACCACTTGCGAAGGAAGAATGTGTCACATTATCAGAAAAGCAGCAGAAGCTAACGGTATATTATGCCAGAGAGTCTGCTAAGATAACAAATCAGTATTTAAAGAGTGATGAAATTAGTTTTACGATTATAGCATTTCCAATTCCGGAAATTGGATCACAGTTTGATGAGATTTTCAAAGAGACGGTAAAAGTGAATACGCTGGATATGAATGTTTATCGTAAAATTCATCAAAGTCTGATTGACTGCCTGGATCAGGGAGATTATGTTCATGTTCTTGGAAGCGGCGAAAATAAAACGGATATTAAAGTAAATCTAATTGACCTGAAAAATCCAGAGAAAGAGACGATTTTTGAAAACTGCCTGGCAGATGTAAATATTCCAGTTGGAGAGGTATTTACGTCTCCACGTTTAACAGGAACAAACGGTGTTCTTCATGTTACCCGCGTATTTTTAAATGAGTTGGAATATAAAAATCTTTCCCTGACATTTAAGGACGGAATGGTAACAGAATACAGCTGTTCCAACTTTGAAGATACTGAAAAAAATCAGAAATTTGTAAAAGAAAATTTATTATGCCAGCATGATACACTCCCAATCGGAGAGTTTGCTATTGGAACCAATACGACTGCTTATAAAATGGCACGTACCTTTGATATTCAGGCGAAGATGCCGATTCTGATTGCAGAAAAGACAGGACCTCATTTTGCAGTGGGTGATACCTGTTATTCCATGAGCGAGGACCATAAGGTTTATAATCCAGATGGCAAGGAGATTGTTGCCAGGGAAAATGAATGCTCCGTATTAAGAAAAACAGATATTGATAAGGCGTATTTTAACTGTCATACAGATATTACAATTCCATATGATGAATTGAAAGAAATTTCGGTTGTGAAAAAGGATGGAACCAGTGTTGCGATTATTCGCGACGGAAAGTTTGTACTAGAAGGTACAGAATGGCTGAATGGAGCATTGGAATAGACACCACCAATACGCAGAGGATTACAATAGATGATGAAAAAAATAGTAATTGGAATATTAGCGCATGTCGATGCTGGAAAGACAACTTTGTCCGAAAGCATGCTTTATCTGAGCGGGAAAATCCGAAAGCTTGGCCGGGTAGACAACAAAGATGCGTATTTAGATACTTATGAATTAGAGCGTAAGCGAGGCATTACCATATTTTCGAAACAGGCGGAGTTAGAACTTGGTGATACATCTGTTACATTGCTTGATACGCCGGGGCATGTGGATTTTTCAGCAGAGATGGAGCGAACACTTCAGGTGTTAGATTATGCGGTTCTGGTAATCAGTGGTGCCGATGGTGTTCAGGGACACACGAAGACATTGTGGCGTCTTCTTTCTATTTATAAGGTACCGGTTTTTCTATTTATTAATAAAATGGATCAAAACGGAACGGATAAAGAGTCACTGTTACAGGAGTTAAAAGAGCAGCTGGATGATGGATGCATTGATTTTACGCAAGATGAGGGCGAAAGTTTTTACGATGAACTTGCCATGTGCGACGAATCCTTGATGGAGGAATTTCTGGAATCAGGTAAGGTGGAGATGGAACAAATGAAGCAGGCTGTTCAGAATCGAAAGGTTTTTCCATGCTTCTTTGGCTCTGCATTAAAGCTGACTGGTGTAGAAGAATTTCTTGAAGGGATTACAAAATACATCCGTTATCCTGTTTATCCAGTTGAGTTTGGAGCAAAAGTCTTTAAAATTGCCAGAGATAATCAAGGAAACCGTCTTACTTATATGAAAATTACTGGTGGAAGCCTTGCGGTGCGGACGGCACTTAGCGGAACAATTCTGCATACAGGAGAAGAGTGGAATGAAAAAGTGAATCAAATCCGTATTTACTCTGGTGAAAAGTTTGATTCAGTGAATGAAATTCAGGCGGGAGCAGTCTGTGCAGTTACGGGGCTTACTAAGACAAGTCCAGGAGAAGGCCTTGGTGTGGAAAAAGCATCTGCTATGCCGATTCTGGAACCGGTTCTTTCCTATGAAATTCTTCTGCCAACTGGATGTGATCCGAAGATGATGCTTCCAAAACTGCACCAGCTAGAGGAAGAAGTTCCAGAACTTCATATTGTCTGGGATGAAGAACTTCAGGCAATTCAGGCACAGATTATGGGGGAAGTTCAGATTGAAATCCTAAAGAGTGTAATTTCAGAACGCTTTGGCATCAAAGTAGAATTTGGTGTTGGAAAGATTGTATACAAAGAAACTATTGCAAATACCGTAGAAGGTATTGGACATTTTGAACCACTCAGACATTATGCGGAAGTACATCTATTATTAGAGCCGGGAGAACGGGGAAGCGGACTTGTTTTTGCTGTGAACTGTAGTGAAGATGAGCTGGAGCGAAATTGGCAGCGTCTGATTTTAACCCATTTGGAAGAAAAGGAACATCGTGGTGTGCTTACAGGAGCAGCCATTACGGATATGAAAATCACTCTTACAGCAGGACGTGCTCATAAAAAGCATACAGAAGGAGGAGATTTCCGTGAAGCCACATATCGTGCAGTCCGTCAGGGATTAAGACAGGCGGAATCCGTCCTTTTAGAGCCATATTATGCATTTACCCTGGAAGTGCCGGAAAAAATGGTAGGACGTGCCATGACGGATGTGGAAAAGATGCAGGGAACCTGTGAAATTTCTGAGGTAAAAGAAAATATGGCTGTTTTAACTGGAAGTGCACCGGTTGCTACAATGAAAAACTACAGCAATGAAGTAACTGCTTATACAAAAGGGCAGGGACGGATGTTTTTCAGCCTGAAGGGGTATGATGTGTGTCATAATACAGAAGAAATTATTAATGCAGCTGGATACGATCCAGAAGCAGACGTATTCAATCCAACTGGTTCTGTATTCTGTGCCCATGGTGCTGGGTTCTTAGTACCTTGGGACGAAGTAAAGAATTATATGCATGTAGAAAGCTGTCTACATGGGGGACAAAGAAGAGCCCCAGAGGAAAAGGCTGTGAAAATGGCTTCTTATGTAGAGGAAGAATGGATTGATACAGAAGAAATTGACCATATTCTTTCTAAAACATTTTATTCTAATAGTGGAGCGAAAATATCATGGAGAAAAACGAGAGGTTCTCATAAAATGGATTCGACACCAACGGTAGTTTATCGGAAAAAGCCTGTGGAACCAGAGGAAGAGTATCTTTTAGTGGACGGTTATAACATTATTTTTGCATGGAATGACTTAAATGAATTGGCGGAAATCAATGTGGAAGCAGCCCGTGGAAAGCTTTTAGATGTAATGTGTAATTATCAGGGAATCCGCAAGTGCAATGTGATTGTTGTATTCGATGCATACCGAGTGAAGGGGCATCCGACAGAAGTGTCTGATTACCGGAATATTCATGTGGTTTACACGCAGGAGGCAGAGACAGCAGATAATTATATTGAAAAGTTTGTGCAGAAACATTCTTCTAATTATAATGTAACTGTTGCAACTTCAGATGGAGTGGAGCAGGTTATTATCCGTGGAGCCGGATGTGCTTTGTTATCTGCCAGAGAGCTGGAGGAAGAAGTAAAGAGGGTAAATAAAGAAGCATGGGATTTTTTTGAGGCGAAGAAGGAGAAGCAGAAGAATGTGATTCTGGATTCTCTTTCGGATGAAATGAAGGAACATATGAAGAGTTTTTTACAAAGTGAAGAAAAATAAATCAAGGTTTATTTATAAGCATTCTGCCCTTTTTTTATAATTAATCCTAAATTTACATTTTTCCATAGTATGCTATAATGAAATCGAATATGCAGGAGTTTTTAGTACATTTGGAAATTACACAAGGATTTGTGTAAGAAAGGAGCAAGAAAAAATGGCTAAAGTAGGTATCCTTATGGGAAGCGATTCTGACCTTCCTATTATGAAAAAAGCGGCAGAAATGTTAGAGCAGTTCGGTATTGACTATGAGATGACAGTAATTTCCGCTCATAGAATGCCAGAAATCTTTGTTGATTATGCAAAAAATGCAGAAGACAGAGGTATTGATGTAATTATTGCAGGTGCAGGTGGAGCAGCGCATCTTCCAGGAATGTGTGCTGCATTATTTAAGCTTCCTGTTATCGGCATTCCAATTCATACAAAATCCCTTGGCGGTGTAGATTCTTTATATTCTATCGTACAGATGCCATCTGGAATTCCAGTTGCAACAGTAGCAATTAACGGAGCAGCAAATGCTGCTATTCTTGCAGCAGAAATGCTTTCTATTGGAGACAAAGAGTTAAGAAAGAAAGTAAAAGATTATTGTGCAGGATTAAAAGATGCTGTTGTGAAAAAAGCAGATAAACTTGATAAATTAGGTTATGAAGAATACTTAAAACAAATGTAATCACATAATGAAACAGGCCCTTTGATTTAAAATCGGAAGGCCTGTTTTAGGTTTTATAGACTAACTATCAAAACAAAAATTAGAAAAATGCTGTTAGTTCGTTGAGGATGCTGTAAGGAATAGATAAATTTCCCATTCCGGTGCCTAGGCGGATGTCAGGTTTGTTTCTGCCATGGAAGTCGGAGCCGCCGGTTCGGACCAGGTTGTATTTTGCGGCAAGGCGGCTGACGATGTTTTGTTCTTCTATGGAATAGGTCGAATAAATTGTTTCGATTCCTTTGAGACCGTGGTCGGTTAAACGTTTTACCAGGCTGTCCAGTTCGGAAGCCGGAAGATGGTAAAGAATTGGGTGAGCAAGAATTGGGATTCCACCAGCTTCTTTGATTAAATCAATGGCACCTTCCGGAGTGATAAATTTTCTCGCTACATAAAATGGTCCATCTTCGCCTAGATATTTCTGGAATGCTTCTTTTGAAGAAGAAACATAGTTTTTCTTTACCAGCTGTTTGGCAAAGTGTGCTCTTGTGATAACAGCATCTTTCGATTCTTCCATTAAATTTTCCATGGTTATATCAAAGCCGGCATTTTGAAAATTCTGTATCATTTTTTGGTTTCGCTGTTCCCTCTCTTTTTTTAAGGCACTCAGAGTTGAATTCAATTTCTGATCCTGGCAGTTTAAGTAAAGACCAAGAATGTGAATATCCCGTTTTTTATAACCGGCAGAAAGTTCTACTCCAGGAATTACAGTTATATCCATGCCTTTATTTTTTAATGTTTCCGCATAGGAAATGGCATAAGAGACACCGTCAATTGTGTCATGGTCAGTCAAAGCAAAAGCGGAAAGGCCGCTTTTTACAGCTAAGTCGACTAATTCTTCCGGCGTACAGGTTCCATCTGAAAAGTTGGAGTGTACATGTAAATCTATGGTTTTCATAGTATCCCGTCCTTTGTTTTTAATTTTAGGTAAAGTCAGTGCTATTATAGCATAATCTCTTCTTCATGAAAAATAGTTCTATATTTAAAAATCCATCCATATAAATAAGAGTAGAAAGTACATGTACTGGAGGTGGCTTATGGGTCAGACAGCTTTAAAAGAGTCAAGGGGAATGGTCCTTGTAAAGGCGCTATTTGCATCTTATATCATTACGGGAATTATTCTGCTAATTCTGGCATTGATAATGTACAAATTTGAACCGTCCAGTATCGTTATCAGCTCCGGAGTGGTGTTTTCGTATATATTTTCCGCTTTTGCTGGTGGGCTGCTGGTTGGAAAAAAGACGCCTGAAAAGAAATTCCTGTGGGGAATTGTGCTGGGAGTGCTGTATTTTGCTATTATTTTTGCGGTATCCATTTTAATGAATAAAGATATTGTTAGTAAAATGGGAAGCACCCTGACTGTATTTATTATGTGTGCATTTGGAGGTATGCTTGGCGGTATGCTAAGTTCATAAAAAAAAACTTCCAATACATTATGAACTGTGGTATAATATCTAAAGCTGACAAGAATTTTTTGTTACATAGGAACAAAAAGTTCAAAAAAAGGAGGAACTTGCAGTGAAGCATATTAAAACTTTAAGTACTCGTAACTTAAAAAATACAATGAAAAAAGGCGGTTGTGGAGAATGTCAGACTTCTTGCCAATCAGCTTGTAAGACTTCTTGCACAGTAGGAAATCAGAGCTGTGAGAATCAATAATTATAGGCATTGGGCAGCGGCATAAGCCGCTGCCCATTCCATGTGGGGCTTGTACCCCGCATGTTTTTTCAGGGAGGACAGCCCCACGGCTTAAAAGTGAAAGGAGTATTACCGTGATACATCAGTATAAGAGTAACGGTTTGAATATCGTATTAGACGTAAATAGCGGGAGTGTCCATGTAGTGGATGACCTGGTTTATGATATGATCGCATTATATGAAAAATGTGATAGGGAATCCATTATTGAAAAGATGACCGAAAAATATGCGGCGTCTGAATATAGTAAAGAGGACATAACAGAGGCTATGGAAGAAATTGAACAGCTTAAAGAAGAAGGCTGTTTGTTTACCGAGGATATATACAAAGACTATATAATGGACTTTAAGAAGAGACAGACAGTAGTAAAAGCACTATGTCTTCATATTGCCCACGACTGTAATTTGGCCTGTCAGTATTGTTTCGCAGGAAAAGGAGAGTACCAGGGTGATAAGGCTCTTATGAGTTATGAGGTTGGTAAACAAGCTTTAGATTTCCTGATTGCCAATTCTGGGAACAGGAGAAACCTAGAGGTTGATTTCTTTGGTGGCGAACCACTTATGAATTTTGATGTCGTAAAACGTTTGGTTGAGTACGGACGGGAACAGGAAAAAATCCATGACAAGAATTTCAGATTTACCTTGACAACAAATGGTGTACTTTTAAATGATGAAATTTCAGAGTTTTTGAACAAGGAAATGTCTAATGTTGTGTTAAGTGTGGATGGCCGTAAGGAAGTTCATGACCTGATGAGACCGACAAGAAATGGAAAAGGAAGCTACGATTTAATTATGCCGAAATTCCAGAAGCTGGCGGAAGAAAGAAACCAGATGAATTATTATGTAAGAGGTACTTTTACACGTAATAACCTGGACTTTTCAAAGGATGTACTGGATCTGGCTGATTTAGGATTTAAGCAGATTTCTGTAGAACCGGTTGTTTCTAGTGAAGAAGAACCATATTCTATCAGGGAAGAAGATGTTTCACAGGTACTTTTGGAGTATGATAAGCTCGCAAAAGAAATGCTTGCACGTAAAAAAGCCGGAAAAGGATTTAATTTTTTCCATTTTATGATCGACTTAAGTGGCGGACCATGTGTAGCAAAAAGGTTATCTGGATGTGGTTCAGGAACCGAATATTTAGCGGTAACGCCGTGGGGGGATTTATATCCATGTCATCAGTTTGTAGGAAATGAAGATTTTCTGATGGGTAATGTTTTCGATGGGGTAAAGAGAACCGATATCAGAGATGAGTTTAAGCTTTGCAATGTATATGCAAAGGACAAGTGTCAGAACTGTTTTGCAAAATTTTACTGCAGCGGTGGCTGTGCAGCGAACTCTTACAATTTCCATGGCAAAATTAATGATGCTTACGACATTGGATGTGAATTGCAGAGAAAACGTATTGAATGTGCTATTATGATGAAAGCAGCAGAAGCATTATAGGCATCAAATTTACGTTTGACAAAAAGTAAGAGGTAAAGGAGAAAAAGCAATGAAGAATAAGAAGAAAGGTATTATCAACCTGTGCCTTGTTGTAGTTGCGTTAATTGTACTAAGCTTTACAACACTTGTAGGCATAGGTGCACAGCATAAGGGTAGTGCAAAGAATATCAGATTAGGTCTCGACCTTGCCGGTGGAGTCAGCGTAACATATGAAACAGATAAAGACAACCCAACAGCACAGCAGATTAAAGATACTATCTATAAGCTCCAGAAGCGTGTAGAAGGTTATAGTACAGAATCAGCTGTTTATCAGGAAGGTTCAAACCGTATCAATGTAGATATTCCTGGTGTAACGGATGCAAATGAAATTCTGGAAGCATTAGGTAAAGCCGGAGACATTGAATTCCAGACAGAAGATGGAAAAACAGTTATCAATGGCTCTAATATTGCAAGTGCAAAAGCAAATATCCAGGAAGATCAGACTACTGGACAGAAAAAGTATGTTGTTCAATTAACTTTAAATACATCTGGTACAAAGAAATTTGCGGAGGCAACACAGAATAATATTGGTAAACCGATTAACATTGTTTATGATGGAAAGACAATTCAGTCTCCAACTGTAAATACTGCAATTACAAATGGTGAAGCGGTTATTGAAGGACAGGAAAGTATGGAAAAAGCAGAAAATCTTGCTTCTACCATCCGTATCGGTGCACTTCCACTGAAACTGACAGAAATCCGTTCTAACGTTGTTGGTGCAAAATTAGGTGAAAAAGCACTGAATACCAGTTTAATTGCTGGTTTGATTGGTTTTATCCTGATTCTTTTATTTATGATTGCTTATTATAGAATTCCAGGTCTTGCAGCAAGTATTGCACTTTGTTTATATGTTGTTGCAGAACTTGTAACGATTAATGCATTTGATGTAACCCTGACACTTCCTGGTGTTGCAGGTATTATCCTCTCCATTGGTATGGCGGTAGATGCCAACGTTATTATTTTTACCCGTATCCGTGAAGAACTTGCACTTGGAAAATCAGTGCGTCAGGCTATGAAAGCCGGTTTTGATAAAGCATTATCCGCTATTATCGATGGTAACGTTACAACATTAATCGCAGCAGCTGTACTTTACTTCAAAGGTTCCGGTACTGTAAAAGGTTTCGCACAGACACTTGCAATTGGTATCGTAATTTCCATGATTACAGCATTATTTGTAACAAAGACTATTTTAAATGCATTCTATGCATTAGGATGTGACGATGCAAAATACTTTGGAGAACAGAAAGGCATTGCTAAGATTAACTACACAAAGAATATGAAAAAGTATTTTGCTTTATCTACTGTAGTTATTTTAATTGGTATTGCAGCTTTATTTGTAAACAAATCCAAAATTGGAACTATTTTAAACTATGACCTTGATTTCAAGGGTGGTTCCCAGACACAGATTACATTTAATGACAGCAATATTCCAGCAAATTCTGAATTAGAAGCTGTTATCAAAGATGCAACTGGTTCTAAAGCTGAGATTTCTGCGATTCAGGACAAGGACGCTGTTCTTGCGAAGACAGAGACATTATCCTTAAAACAGAGAAAAGCATTAGCAAGTGAATTAAATAAAAAATACGCTATCAAAGAGAAAAACATTTCTACAGAAAGCATTAGTGCTTCTGTAAGTAATGAAATGAAAAAAGATGCAGTTATTGCAGTATTAATTGCAGCCGTATGTATGTTGATTTATATCTGGATTCGTTTCAAAGACTTTGCATTTGGTAGTAGTGCCGTTATCGCCCTGCTTCACGATGTTTTAGTTGTATTTATGGTTTATTCTGTATTTAAGATTCCAGTAGGAAGTACTTTTATTGCATGTATGCTTACTATCGTAGGTTATTCCATCAATGCAACAATCGTTATTTTCGACCGTATCCGTGAAAATAAGAAAGGTACAAAATCAATTGAACAGGTTGAAGCAATTGTTAATGATAGTATTAATCAGACATTTACAAGAAGTATTAATACTTCCTTAACAACATTTGTTATGGTATTTGTTTTAGGTATTATGGGTGTATCTTCTGTCAAAGAATTTGCAGTTCCATTAATGGTAGGTATTGTTTGTGGATGCTATTCTTCTGTATGTATTACAGGTACAGTATGGTATTCCTTTAAAAAACTGGCGTCTAGAAAGAACGCTTAAGAGATGTGAATCTAATATATGAAAAATGCCATGAAAGATTTCTTTCATGGCATTTTTTAGGCGCACATACTGGAAAATTAAAATGGGTGAATAAGTATGGAAAAATGGTTTATTAAAAATAAAAAAGCGGATTTTAGTCTCATTGCCAGACAATTTGGAATTCGTGAAGTAACAGCAAGAATTGCTGTGAACAGGGGAATCTCTTCTGCAGAACAGATGGAACAGTATCTGCGTCCGGATATTCAGCAGATGGAAGCACCAGATCATATGAAAGACTTGGTGAAAGCCTGTGAAATTCTGAAAGAGAAAATTGAGGCAGGAAAACGGATTCGTGTGATTGGAGATTATGATGTAGATGGAGTCATGTCTACGTATATTCTGATCACGGTTTTGAAAAAATGTGGTGCCCATGTAGATTATGAGATTCCTGATCGTATCAAAGATGGATATGGAGTGAATATTTCTATTATTCAGGCTGCCTATGAAGATGGAATTGATACCATTATTACGTGCGACAATGGTATTGCAGCATTTGAACAGATGGAACATGCAGGAAAACTTGGCATTACCACGATTATTACAGATCATCATGATATTCCATTTAATGAAATCGATGGGGAGAAAGTTCATATAGTACCAAATGCAGATGCTGTTGTAAATCCAAAGCAGCCGAACTGTTCTTATTCTTTTAAAAATTTATGCGGTGCAGGGGTTACGTATAAAATGGCACAGTATTTATATAATATGTTCGGCCTTGATGGGTTAGATGAGCTGTTGGAATTTGCTGCAATTGCAACGGTATGTGATGTTATGGATTTGACTGGAGAAAACCGGACGTTCGTTCAATACGGTTTAAAGGCAGTATCCCAGTCTAAGAATTTTGGAATTCAGGCATTATTAAGAGAAAATGGTCTGGAAGATAAAAAAATTTCTTCTTATCACTTTGGTTTCGTAATTGGACCATGTATCAATGCGTCTGGCAGACTGGAGTCGGCAAAATTGGCACTTCGTATGTTTTTGACAGATAATATGGAGACTGCTACAGAATATGCAAAGAAATTAAAAGAACTGAATGAAGAACGGAAAGAACTTACCAATCAAGGAATTGTAGAAGCATGTCAGCAGGCAGAAGAACAGTATATGAATGATAAAGTGCTGGTTATTTATCTGGAAAACTGTCATGAAAGTATTGCTGGTATTATTGCAGGAAGAGTAAGGGAACGTTATAATAAACCGACTCTTGTCCTGACAAAAGCAGAAGAAGGTGTGAAAGGCTCAGGACGTTCTATTGAAGCTTATAATATGTTTGAAAAACTGAACGAATGCAAAGAACTATTAGATAAATTTGGAGGACATCCTCTGGCTGCTGGTCTGTCTCTGCAGGCAGAAAAGGTTCCTATACTTCGTAAACAGCTGAATGAAAACTCTGGTTTATCAGAAGAAGATTTGGTGAAGAAAGTATCGTTTGATATGGTACTTCCATTTGAAGAAGTGGACTTTCAGCTGTTAGATGAAATAGAACGTCTGGAGCCATTTGGAAAAGCAAATGAAAAACCATTGTTCGCTTTGAAAGATGTAAAATTAATCAATGCAAAAATTCTGGGAAAAGATAAGAATGTATTAAAGCTGACGGTATCTTCGAAGGGAAGCAGAAATATTTATACAGCAATGCTATTTAATAATCTAGAACAGTTTGAAGAACGTCTTTCAGAGAAATATGGGGAAAATGCAGTTTCTGGTCTTTACGCAGGGGCATCCCAGGATATCTATATGGACATAGTATTTTATCCAAATAGAAATGATTATAATGGGAGAAGCACTATACAGTATATTATTCAACATTTTCGTTAATGGATCTTGCTTTTTATGTAGGAAATGATAAAATAAATAAGTTGGAAGTTATTTGATTTTGAAAGAAACGGTGGATGCTGACAGAGAAGCAGAATTAGCAGTCAGCGGAAATTGACAGAAGAAAGGTAGATAATAGATGAAGAAATTAGAAGAGTACGTTAGAAGCATACCAGATTTCCCAGAGGAAGGAATTATTTTCCGTGATGTAACGAGTGTTCTTCAGGATAAAGACAGTTTAAAAATGTCTATTGATGCGATTCAGGAAGAATTAAAAGACGTAGATTTTGACTTAGTACTTGGACCAGAATCCCGTGGATTTATTTTCGGTGTACCAGTTGCATACAATATGAACAAAGGATTCATTCCTGTCCGTAAAAAAGGAAAACTTCCATGTGAAACAGTAGAAATGGAATATGATTTAGAGTATGGCACAGCTGTGATTGAAATGCATAAAGATGCAATCAAACCTGGTCAGAAAGTTGTTATCATTGATGATTTAATTGCGACAGGTGGAACAATTGAAGCAATTATTAAATTAGTTGAAAAATTAGGCGGAGAAGTTGTTAAGGTTGTTTTCTTAATGGAATTAGAAGGACTCAAAGGAAGAGAAAAGCTGAACGGCTATGAAGTAGCATCTGTAATCCGCTACGCAGGAAAATAATCAGATTTTGAATGGGTATACACAGGTAGAATGGGGGCTGTTAATTTGGTTATTGGAGCAGTAGAAGCAGGGGGAACCAAGATGGTATGTGCAGTTGGAGATGAGAACGGTTCTTTTACAGAAAGAGCAGTATTTCCAACAGAGACACCAGAAATCACTATACCAAAGATGTTGGAGTTTTTTACAAAATTTCCTTTGGATGCCTTAGGAATCGGCTGTTTTGGACCTTTGGATTTGAATCCACAATCAAATACCTATGGATTTATTACGAATACACCAAAACTGGCATGGAGAAATGTTAATATTTTAAGCGAATTTGAAAAAGGATTGAATATTCCTGCAGCATTGGACACTGATGTAAACGGAGCCGCATTAGGTGAGGCCGTTCTGGGTGCTGGAAAAGGAAAGGATACCATAATTTATATTACAATTGGTACGGGAGTCGGAGTCGGCGTATATTTAAATGGTATGCTCCTTCATGGACTGATTCATCCAGAGGCAGGTCACATTATGCTTACAAAAAGGGAAGACGATCCATTTGAGGGGATTTGTCCATATCATCACCACTGTATGGAGGGGCTTGCTTCGGGACCATCCATTCGTGCAAGATGGGGAAAAGATGCAAAGGAACTGGTAGATAATGATGCCGTCTGGGAACTGGAAGCAGATTATATTGCTCAGGCAGTTTCTACGTATATATTGGCATATTCTCCAGAACGAATTATTCTGTCTGGAGGTGTTATGCACCAGAAACAGCTTTTTCCGTTGATTCGAAAGAAAGTGAAAGAACAGCTGAACGGATATCTGTCACATCCAGTCTTTGATGGAACATTGGAAGATTATATTGTTTGGGCCGGATTAGGGGATGACGCTGGTATCAAAGGGGCATTGCTGCTTGGAAAATCGGCAGTGCTTAAAAAGAGAGCATAAAGAAAAGAAGATGTGGAGGTCGTAAGATCTCCCTTTTTTAGTATAGATAACTGTTTTTCGGAAAGAATCCCATGTTTTATAATAATTTTATTTCTCATACAGGATTTTTTATGCTACAATAGACATGTTAAAGAATAGGTACAGTATTTTTCTGTATGAAGCTAAAGGAGATATGTCATGAAAGAATTAATTCTAATAGAACCTGTCTTTAAAGAAGCAATATGGGGCGGAAACCGATTAAGGACAGACTTTCACTATGAAATACCGAGCGATAAAACAGGTGAGTGCTGGGCGGTCAGTGCACATGCAAATGGTGACTGTCTGGTAAAGGAAGGTTCCTATAAAGGAAAACATCTAAGCTGGCTCTGGGAACATCATAGAGAGTTGTTTGGCAATCTGGAAGGAAATGTATTTCCATTATTAATAAAGATTATTGATGCAAAAGATGATTTAAGTATCCAGGTCCATCCTGATGATGTCTATGCGAAAGAATATGAGAATGGTTCGCTTGGCAAAACAGAATGTTGGTATATCCTGGACTGTGAACCAAATGCAGAGATAGTAATTGGACATAATGCACAGTCAAAAGAACAACTGAAAGAAATGATAGAAGAAAACAGGTGGAATGATTTAATTAAAGTGCGTCCGATAAAAAAGGGAGATTTCTTTCAGATTACACCAGGAACTGTTCATGCGATTAAGAAAGGCACGGTTATATTAGAAACCCAGCAGAGCAGTGATATTACATATCGTTTGTACGACTACGGAAGGCTGAAAGATGGAAAGCCTAGGGAACTTCATCTGGCGAAGAGCATAGATGTAATCAAGTGTCCACATAAGGATGTTAGTCTGGAACGGAAAATTACAAAATTAACATATGGAGAAAAGGAAGAACTGGTAAAGTGTAGTTTTTATACTGTAAACAGACTTAAGATAACTGGTGAAGAAAAATTTACCCAGGATAAACCATTTCAGATTATGAGTGTGATAGACGGCGAAGGATATGTAGATGATGTCAAAATTTCCAAAGGAAGCCACTTCATTATACCGGCTGGATACGGTCAATATGTATTAAAGGGTGAAATGGAGCTTGTGATGTCTTATGTATAAAAAGGTGAAAGGATAGTTTTAAAATGAATAGTTTGTTTAACCTGGATAACCCAGTTATGCGTTTTTTATCCAAAGTATTTGATGTAATGTACTTAAGTGTACTATGGGGGTTATTTTCACTTCCGATTATCACAATCGGAGCGTCAACGACAGCGATGTATTATACAACGGTAAAGGTGATTCGTCGTGAACGTGGGTATGTATTCCAGGAGTTCTGGAAAAGTTTTAAGGTAAATCTGGTACAGAGTACACTTGCATGGATTCTTGTTATGATTGGTGGTGCATTATTTGCAACCAATGTTATGTTTGCTAAAAATCTAGACAGCCAGTTTGGAATGGTATTAGAAGCCGTATATATTGTAATGTGTGCAATGGTACTCGGAACAGGTATGTACATTTTCCCTGTTATGTCCCGTTTTACTATGAAACTGTTTCCGTTAATTAAAACATGTTCCTTTCTGCTGTTAAAGTATTTTCCAAGAAGTCTGGTTTTAGCAGCCATTACAGCTGCATCTGTATTTTTTATTTACTTACAGCCAATTATGTCATTTTTTGTACCAGTATGTGGAACACTTCTGTTTTCTTTGATGATGGAACCAATTTTAAAGAAGTATACACCTCATGCAAATGAAGGTGATAACCGCGATGAGTGGTACTTAGAATAAGAAAGTGAATCAGGCTGCATCTTTTTATTTGAAACAAAAGAGCAGCCTTTTCTATATAGGATAAATTTTGTGTGAATGAAGAGTCTGGGGGATTTATATGGATAAGAAATTGTATGATTTAATGAACTGGGAAAGAATCGAAAGTATTGTATATTCTGATAATGACGAACCAGGAAAATTTTTAGGTGCCCACGCAGTTTCCGGGGGGATACTTGTGCAGGCATTTTTTCCGGATGCAGTGAAAGTCCTGGTTGTTTCAAATAAAAGAAAGAAACCATATGAAATGGAACTGGTGGATGAGGCAGGCTTTTTTGCTGTTCTAATTCCAGGTAAGAAAGTTCCTGATTATCACTATGAAGTAGTTTATGCTAAGGAAAGAGTAGAAATCTGTTATGATCCGTATGTTTTTCCACAAAGCCTGAATGCGTCAGATTTAAAGCAGTATGAGGCAGGGGTGCATTATACGGTTTACGAAAAGCTTGGTGCCCATGTGATGGTATTAAATGGTGTAGAAGGTGTTAGTTTTGCTGTCTGGGCGCCCAATGCAGTACGGGTTAGTGTGGTAGGTGATTTTAATTTTTGGGATGGCAGAAGACATCCAATGAATCGTCTTGGAAACTCTGGTATTTTTCAGCTGTTTATTCCTGGACTTAAAGAAGGTGAGATTTATAAATATGAAATTAAGGTAAAGGGTGACTTAACCATGTTAAAGTCCGATCCATTTGCCTTTGAGACGGAACTCCGTCCAAATAACGCCAGTGTAATCTGTAATCTTGACAAACTGTCGTGGAATGATGAGAAATGGCAGCAGCAGTTGAAAACAAAGGATTTAGAGACAAGTCCTGTTTCTATTTACGAAGTACATCTTGGTTCCTTTAAAAAACCGGAGGATGAAAGAGAATTTTATAATTACAGGGAATTGGCAGATATGCTGGCAGATTATCTGAAAGATATGCATTATACGCATATAGAGCTTCTTCCAATTATGGAACATCCGTTGGATGAATCCTGGGGATATCAGGTAACTGGATATTATGCACCGACAAAACGATATGGAACACCAGAAGATTTTGCTTACTTTGTAAATAAGATGCATGCTTCGGGAATTGGTGTTATTTTAGACTGGGTTCCAGCGCATTTTCCAAGGGATGGATTTGGTCTTGCCGGTTTTGATGGAACCTGCCTGTATGAACATTTAGATCCAAGACAGGGAAGCCATCCTCATTGGGGAACTTTGATTTATAATTACAAACGTCCACAGGTAGCAAACTTCCTGATTGCCAATGCATTATTCTGGGCAGAAAAATATCATATTGATGGAATTCGCATGGATGCTGTTGCTTCTATGCTTTATCTGGATTATGGAAAACAGGACGGTGAATGGATACCAAACATTTACGGTGGAAATGAGAATCTGGATGCGGTAGAATTTTTAAGACACTTAAATACAATCTTTAAAAAACGAAATCCCGAAAAAATGCTCATTGCAGAAGAATCCACGGCATGGCCGTTAGTAACCGGTGATGTGAAAAAGGATGGACTTGGATTTGATTTTAAGTGGAACATGGGATGGATGAATGATTTTACCGACTATATGAGGACTGATCCGCTTTTTCGTAAAGGAAAGCATGGAGAACTTTTATTTAGTATGGTTTATGCATACAGCGAAAAGTTTTTCCTGATTTTTTCCCATGATGAAGTGGTTCATGGCAAAGGTTCCATGATTCAGAAAATGCCGGGGGATTATGAGCAGAAATTTGCTGGTCTTAGACTCTGTTATGGATTTATGATGGCACACCCTGGAAAGAAACTGCTGTTTATGGGACAGGAATTCGGGCAGTTTGATGAGTGGAGTGAGAAGAAAGCACTGGAATGGGAATTGCTTTCTGAATACGATTCTCATAAAAATATGCAGAATTATGTAAGGGAGTTGAATAAATTCTATCAGAAGCAGAAGGCATTTTATGAACTGGATTATCAGGAAGAGGGCTTTGAATGGGTCAGCAGCCTGGATGCTGATCACAGTGTGGTAACCTTTTTAAGAAAAACAGAAAAAATAGAAGAAACCATGTTTATTGTATGTAATTTTACTCCGGTTTCGTATGATGACTTTACTTTAGGGGTACCATTTAAAGGGAAGTATAAAGAAGTGTTTAATAGTGATCGTGTGGAGTTCGGCGGAAGTGGATTTGTCAATCCAAGAGTGAAGCTTTCCAAGGAGGCTGCTTGTGATGGCAGAGACGATTCTATTAAAATTAAGCTGGCACCGCTGGCATTCCAGGCATTTACCTGTACGCCGGTTCAAATGCAGGCCAAAACACAGAAGGGAAGAAAGAAACGCCAGGAGGTTAAGTAATGAAAGTTATTCCATATGTTTTGCTGACAACAGACCTGACTGAGCAGGTAGAAGAGGCAAAATTAAAATTAACATATTGGGATGAGTTATTAAAAAATTTAGGAGATAAGGCAGTCAGTTTTGGACTATCGATTCTGGCTGCTGTTATAGCTGCATTTATCGGAAAAAAACTGATAAATTTTATTATACGTCTGTTAAAAAAATCTTTTGAGCGGACTAGTGTGGATGAAGGGGTATCAAAATTTTTGATTTCTATGATCCGGGTATTATTATATGTAGTCCTGATTATGACTGTTATATCCATTTTAGGAATTCAGACTACATCATTTGCTGCAATTATCGGTTCTGCTGGTGTTACTATCGGTCTTGCATTTCAAGGCAGTTTATCCAACTTTGCAGGAGGAGTTTTGATTCTTCTGTTAAAGCCATTTAAAGTTGGAGATTATATTATTGCCGAAGGAAATGAAGGAACTGTTACTGGAATTGACATTTTTTATACCAGGCTTCAGACGGTAGACAATCGTTTTGTTGTGATTCCAAACGGAAAAATATCCAATTGCAATCTGACAAATGTTACATCAGAAGAGGAACGTCGGCTTGACTTATTTGTCGATATAGATTATTCTGAAAATGTAAAAAGAGTCAGGGACATTTTATTACAGGTTCTCAATAGAAATGAAATGATTCTGAAAGGGGAACACCCGATTGACATTTTTGTTGATAATTTTGAGGCCAGCTCCATTCGTATGGGGATAAGGGTTTGGGTCGAGACAGATAATTACTGGAAGCTTAAGTGGCACTTACTAGAAGAAATTAAGGAAACTTTTGATCACAATCATGTGGTAATTCCATATAATCAGTTAGATGTAAATCTAAAAAAATAGAGCGTGGCGTCTATTTTTTATGGCACTGGAAAAATTAATTTAAATTTTTTCAAAAAACACTTTATTTTTTTTAAGAAACGTGTTATCTTATTAACAACGAAATGTTGAATTCGTTTTGGAGCAAAGGTGTTCTCAAGAGTATTTGAGAACACCTTTTTTCATGCCATAGGAATTTCTGTGTTTTTACATAGTATTTTGAGGCAATGAACAACATAGATTATGTATGGAAGGATGGATATGTATTATGGAAAAGAATGTTATTGAGCAGGTCTTTGCGGTAGACGTATTTAACGATGCTGTAATGAAAGAAAGACTGCCTAAGCCTGTGTATGCAAAATTAAAAAAGACAATTGAAAATGATGAAGAATTAGACCTTGATATTGCGGGAGCAGTTGCTCATGCAATGAAAGAATGGGCATTGGAAAGAGGTGCTACGCATTATACACATTGGTTCCAGCCAATGACTGGAATTACGGCAGAAAAACATGATTCCTTTATTTCACCAACTGGAGACGGCGGTGTAATTATGGAGTTCTCAGGAAAAGAACTCGTAAAAGGGGAACCAGATGCATCTTCATTCCCATCAGGTGGGATCCGTGCTACATTTGAGGCAAGAGGATATACAGCATGGGATTGTACATCACCTGCATTTTTAAGAGAAGATGCAGCAGGTGTTACTTTATGTATTCCAACTGCATTCTGTGCTTATACAGGAGAAGCATTAGACAAAAAGACACCATTACTTCGTTCTATGGAAGCAATCAGTAATCAGGCTGTCCGTATTTTAAAATTATTTGGACATGATGATGTAACAAGCGTTTCCTGTTCCGTTGGTGCAGAGCAGGAATATTTCTTAGTAGATCGTGATAAATATCTGCAGAGAGAAGATTTAATCTTTACGGGACGTACGTTATTTGGTGCTATGGCTCCAAAAGGACAGGAATTAGACGATCACTATTTTGGAAGTATCAAAGAGAGAATTGCTTCCTTTATGAAAGAGTTAAATATTGAATTATGGAAAGTGGGAATTCTTTCTAAAACACAGCATAATGAAGTTGCACCTGCACAGCATGAGATGGCTCCTATCTATTCAACAGCAAATATTGCAACAGACCATAATCAGTTAGTTATGGAGATTATGAAAAAAGTTGCAAAACGTCACAATTTAGAGTGTCTTCTTCATGAAAAACCATTCGATGGTGTAAATGGTTCTGGAAAACATGATAACTGGTCTATTGTTACCAATACAGGAAAGAACCTGTTAGACCCAGGAAAAACTCCTCATGAGAATCTTCAGTTCCTGCTATTCTTATCCGCTGTCATTAAAGCAGTAGATGAAAACGCTGGATTACTTCGTTTATCCGCTTCCAATCCTGGAAATGATCACAGACTTGGTGCAAATGAAGCACCACCAGCTATTATCTCCATTTTCCTTGGTGAGCAGCTAGAGGACGTTGTTACTCAATTGGTAGAAACAGGTGAAGCAACATCCAGTAAACAGGGTGGAAAATTAAACATTGGTGTTAATACACTTCCTGAGTTAAAGAAAGATGCTACAGATAGAAATCGTACATCACCATTTGCTTTCACAGGAAATAAATTTGAATTCCGTATGGTTGGTTCTTCTATGTCTATCGCAGATGCCAATACTGTGTTAAACGCTATTGTTGCAGATGTATTAGAAAAAATGGCAGATGAATTAGAAGCATCAAACGATTTTGACAGCTGTTTACACAACTTAATTAAAAAGACATTCTCTGAACATCAGAAAGTTATTTTTAACGGAAATGGTTACTCTGACGAATGGGTAGAAGAAGCAGAGAGAAGAGGACTTACAAATCATAAAACAATGGTTGATGCAGTTCCAGAATTAGTTTCCGATCAGACAGTTGGAATTTTTGAAAGACAGCATGTATTCTCTAAACTGGAATTACAGTCTCGTGTTGAAATACATTATGAAGGATATGCAAAAGCAATTAACATTGAAGCAAAAACTATGATTGAAATGGCAGGAAAGAAATACATTCCTTCTGTTATTAAATACATTACAAGTCTTGCAGATTCCATCAACAGCGTAAAGGCTGCATGTGGAGATGTAAATGTAAGCGTTCAGTCTGCTTTGTTAAAGAAATCATCTGATTTACTTGCTGATGCAAGTGCTGCTCTTGCAAAACTGGAAACAGTTACGAAAGAAGCTGCGAAAGTAGAAGATGTGAAAGAACAGGCACATTACTTTAAAGATAATGTTATTCAGGCAATGGCTGACCTTCGTGCACCAATCGATGAATTAGAGATGATTGTTGACAAACAGTTCTGGCCAGTGCCAAGCTATGGTGATTTATTATTTGAGGTTTAATTTTGAATGGAATATAGAAAATAAACCAGAGATGGGGCGATTCACAGAAACTTGTGCATCGCCTCATTTTTATGCTATAATGAAGCAAAGAAAGGAGAGGGGAGATTGCAGTTACAGCTGGCGGCTGATTGGGGAAAGGCGTTGTTTCTGCTTATATTTCTTGGATGTGTCGGATGGGAAGATTTAAGGGAGCGGCTTATCTGGAATGGTTATATATTCGCTGGAATTGCAGGAAGACTGATTCTGCTGGCAGTGGAGGAAAGTTTACAATCAAATGCTGTTACCTCATTTTGTCTTTCAACAACGTTCAGTCTTTTGATAGTTGGAATGATTTATTTGACAGGGTGGATGATAAACAAGGAGGCAGTTGGAATAGGAGATATTAAACTGCTGTTTGTGATGGCATGCTATCTTCCTGGATGGGAACTTTGTGTAATTACTGTGACAGCATTGTTTATTTTAATATTATGTGCAATTAGGTTCTGGAGAAAAGAAGAAAAGGAATACCCATTTGCATCTGCTGCTTTTGTGGCATATGTGCTATATCTGTTCTTTTATTGGATGAAATAAACTGATGTGAGCGAGAAATATAAAAAACAGTAAGGAGTTTTATATAGTGGAAAAAAGAGAGTGCTGCATCTTTCACTTGCAGTACTCTCTTTTTAGAATAAAAAATAGTTACAGTCCTAAATAGTTTTTATAAATCTCTAAAACTTTACCCATGGCAATTTTACCTGGTGCTCCAATTGTATTTCTTTTTTCTACGCAGTTTTTCATGCTGATTGCTTCGTAAATATCGTCTTCAAATACTGGGCTGATAGCTTTGTATTCGTCAATGGTCATATCATCCAGAGAAATATTTTTTTCAATGCAGAACAGAACAAGTTGTCCTACGATACCATGTGCATCACGGAATGGAACACCGTGTTTTACCAGATAGTCAGCAGCATCGGTAGCATTCGTGAAACCATTCTTTGCGCTTGCTTCCATGACATCTTTATTAAAATGCATGCTGGAAATCATACCAGTAAATAAAGCAAGACATCCTTTTGTTGTATCGATGGCATCGAAAGTAAGTTCTTTGTCTTCCTGCATATCCTTGTTATATGCAAGTGGGAGTCCTTTCATTGTTGTCAGTAGAGACATTAATGCACCATAAACACGTCCTGTTTTACCTCGAACCAGTTCTGCAATATCCGGATTTTTCTTCTGTGGCATAATGCTGCTTCCAGTGCTGTAAGAGTCATCGATTTCTACAAACTGATATTCATTTGTATTCCAGATGATGATTTCTTCACAGAAACGGCTTAAGTGCATCATAACAGTAGAAAGTCCACTTAAAAATTCAATCAGGTAATCACGGTCTGCAACAGAATCCATACTATTTAAAGTAGGACCGTCAAATTCCAGCAAGGAAGCGGTTAGTTCACGATCAAGTGGATAAGTAGTACCGGCAAGTGCACCAGAACCTAATGGGCAGTAGTTCATTCTTTTCAGAATGTCTGTCATACGGTCACGGTCACGACGGAACATTTCAAAGTATGCCCCCAGATGATGAGCAAGTGTAATCGGCTGTGCTTTCTGCAAATGAGTAAAACCAGGCATAAAAGTCTGAGTATTGTCTTTCATTAATACATACAGTTCTTTTAATAAGTTTTTTAACAGTTCATCTACTTCTTTGATTTCGTCTCTTGTATAAAGCTTCATATCCAGAGCAACCTGGTCATTTCGACTTCGTCCGGTATGTAGTTTTTTTCCAACGTCACCGATGCGATCGATAAGATGTGCTTCTACGAAGCTGTGAATATCTTCGCTTTCTCCATCAATAATTAATTTGCCGGACTCAATGTCTGTAAGAATGCCATTTAATCCTTCTATGATTGCATCTTTATCGCTTTCTTCAATAATTCCCTGTTTTGCAAGCATGGTGACATGTGCGATGCTTCCGTTAATATCCTGTTTGTAAAACTTCTGGTCAAATCCGATGGAAGCATTAAAGTTATGTACCAGCTGATTAGTTTCTTTTGTGAAGCGTCCTCCCCAAAGTTTCATTCTAGTTACCTCGTTTCTTTCTGATTCTAGGAGTAATTGATTGAATAATCAATTACTTTATTTATTTTTCTCTTTTATATTACCTGTTTTTTATACTGATTGCAAGATTCTATCGAAACAAAGCATTTTCTCATTTGCCAAAAGAATATCTTTTTATGTATAATGGGTATGATATACATAAAAAAGGAAAAGAGGAAGGGAATATGAATCAATATTATGAAAAATTAGAACCAATAATTGAAAAGATAATGGCATTACAGACATCTTTGACGTTATTTGAATGGGATACGGAGACTCAGGCACCACCAGAGGCATCTGAATATACGTCTAAGGTAATTGGAACATTATCGGAAGAACATCAGAAAATTATGATTTCTGATGAAATAAAGGAATTGTTAAAGAAACTGAATACAAAAAAAGAACAGGAAACATTGACGCCACAGGAAAAAGCGATTGTCAAAGAAATAACCATTGAATCCGAGAAAATGAGTAAAATTCCGCAGGATGAAAATAAAGCATTTTCCATACTGGCGGCTAAAGCAGCAGGAGTGTGGTCAAAGGCAAAGAAGCAGCAGGACTTTTCTATTTTTGCACCGGTGTTACAGGAGATTATTGATTATCAGCGCAAATTTGCAAAATATAGAAAGGATGGAAGGCAGAAATTATATGATGTACTGTTAAATGATTTTGAACCAGGGTTTACAATGGAAACACTGGATGTGTTTTTTGAAAAAATTAAGACAGAACTGGTTCCATTTATTCAGGAAATTGCGAAAAAGAAAGATTTCATCAGCAAGTCTTATAATTATGATTCTTATCCTATTGAAAAACAGAAAGAGTTCTGTAAGTGGATTTCTGGATATGTAGGGTTTAATTTTAACCGCGGAGTAGTTATGGAAAGTGCTCATCCATTTACAACGAATCTGAACAATCATGATGTGCGTATTACCAATAATTTTGATGAGAATAATCTGGAAGATGCGATATTTTCTGCGATTCATGAGACGGGGCACGCATTATATGAATTTGGAATTCAGGATGAACTGACGTTAACACCGGCAGGGACCGGAACATCTATGGGAATGCACGAATCCCAATCACGATTCTTTGAGAACGTTATTGGAAAATCAGAAGAATTCTGGACTCCGATTTATGATAAATTGGTAGAAACTTATCCAGAGCAGCTGAAAAAAGTTTCTCTTTCTGATTTTATAAAGGGAGTAAACCGATCTGTTCCAAGTTTAATCCGTACTCAGGCAGATGAATTAACTTATCCCCTTCATATTCTGGTGCGATATGAAATTGAGAAAATGATTATTGAAAAGAATGTAAATGTGGATAAACTGCCAAAATTCTGGAATGAAAAATACAAAGAGTATTTAGGAGTAGAGCCGAAAAATGATGCAGAAGGTATACTTCAGGATATTCACTGGGCAACCGGAGAATTTGGTTATTTTCCATCTTATGCAATTGGAAGTGCAGTAGCAGCACAGCTTTATTTTTATATGAAAAATGCCATGCCATTTGAGCAATATTTAAAAGAAGGAAACCTATTGCCAATCCGTGAATTCCTAAAAGAAAAAATCTGGAAGTATGGAAAAATGAAAACGACCAAGGAGATATTAAAAGATATTACCGGAGAAGAATTCAACCCAGATTACTATATTCGTTATCTGAAAGAAAAATACAGTAAGATTTATGGCCTTCAGTAATGTTTTCGGAAGAATGAAATGAGAATATTTTTTTTCATGTTGTCCATATTATAAGTGTAAATTATAAGAAAAGAGGACATGGCATGAACGAAGAAATTAGAATTGCAGCAGTACATGGTCGTGAAATACTGGATTCCAGAGGAAATCCTACGGTAGAAGCAGAAGTTGTTTTGGAAGACGGAAGTACAGGAAAAGCGGCGGTGCCATCGGGTGCATCCACAGGTGCATTTGAAGCAGTGGAACTTCGTGATGGAGACAAGCAGCGTTATCTTGGAGCAGGCGTAAGAAAAGCCGTTAGCAATGTAAATGGACCACTTGCTGATATAGTAAAAGGAATGAATGCCTTTAATCAGGTTGAGATTGATCAGGTGATGATAGAAGCAGATGGGACTAAGAACAAAGGAAAGTTTGGTGCAAATGCAATTCTTGGTGTTTCTCTTGCAGTAGCAAAAGCAGCAGCAAATTCCTTGTTTCTTCCATTATATCAATATATTGGCGGATGCAATGCAACGGTTCTGCCGGTTCCAATGATGAATATTATTAATGGTGGAAAACATGCGGATTCCAGTCTTAACATTCAAGAATTTATGATTATGCCAGTTGGAGCAAAAAGCTTTTCAGAATGTCTGGAATCTTCGACTACAGTATTTCATACATTAAAGAAATTATTAAAAGCAGATGGCTACGTAACTGCAGTTGGTGATGAAGGAGGGTTTGCTCCTAAATTTACAAGTGATGAGCAGGCGCTTGAGTACATTGTAAAGGCAATTGATGCAGCCGGTTATGAACCAGGAAAAGATTTTTTGATTGCCATGGATGCAGCAGCAACAGAAATGTATGAAGAGGCAGTAAAAGCAGGAAAAAAAGGCGAGTACTTGTTCTGGAAATCCAAGGAGTATAAATCCGTAGACGGTATGATTGATTACTGGGAAGAACTCTGCGACAAGTATCCGATTATTTCCCTGGAAGATGGTCTTGCAGAGGAAGACTGGGATGGCTGGGAGAAACTTACGAGCCGTCTTGGAAATAAAATTCAGCTGGTTGGTGATGATTTATTTGTCACTAATACGAAACGTATTCAAACTGGAATTGAAAAGGGTGTTTCCAATTCAGTTCTGATTAAGGTAAACCAGATTGGTACATTGACGGAAACATTAAATGCTATTGAAATGGCAAAAAATAACAAATGGACAGCGATTGTATCTCATCGTTCTGGTGAAACGGAAGATGTGACGATTGCGGATATTGCAGTAGCAGCTAATGCGGGACAGATTAAGACTGGTGCACCTTCTAGAAGTGATCGTGTTGCAAAATATAATCAGCTTCTTCGGATTGAAGAGGAACTTGGAAGTACCGCACATTATTTGGGAAAAAAGGCGTTTAAAATCAAATAAGATAGAATCTCAGAGGAATTTGAAAAAAATTCCTCTGAATTTAAAAAATAAAAAAATACTTTGAATGACAAAATTTATTTTAGTTGAACTATTGAACCAAGTCATTATATGGTATATAATACTATATAAGTTGTATTGAGAATTTTTACTTAAAACTTCTACGAAAAAGCACAAATTTGAAACAATCTAGAATGGGGTTTGAGATGGAAAATTCAAATCTGTGAAAATTGAAAAAGAGCAATTGCTTAAGGAAGGAGCTATATATGTCGATTGAGTATAATTTAGAGGCACAGCATAAGAAAGGAAAACTACATGCAATTGAAAGGATTTTACTTCTTTTGGATAAAGATTCCTTTCATGAAATTGGTTCAGGAATTACGAACTATAGTCCAGAGGCTTTTAAAGGGAAGAAATTTCCATATGATGGAGTTATTACGGGATATGGTACGATTCATGGAAAACTAGTGTACATATATTCCCAGGATTTCACTGTTTGCGGTGGAACACTTGGATTAAAACATGGAAGAAAGATAGCACATGCAATTGAACTTGCTATTAAGAATAAATGTCCAATTATTGGAATAAATGACTCTGGCGGAGCTAGAATTCAGGAAGCTGTTAATGCACTTGCTGGATATGGAGATGTATTTTATTATAACACGATGGCATCTGGTTACATTCCACAGATTTCGATTATTGCGGGAGCATGTGCTGGTGGAGCTGTATATTCACCAGGTATTACAGACTTTGTATTTGTAATTGATAACATCAGTAAGATGTTTGTAACAGGACCAAATGTAGTGAAAAGTGTAACAGGTCAGGTTTGTACAGCGGAAGAGTTGGGCGGTGCTAAAGTTCATGCGACACAGTCCGGAGTTGCTCATTTTTATCATCAGGATGAAAAGGCTTGCCTTGCACAGGTAAGACAGTTGTTACAGTTGATTGACAAAGAAAATATTTATCCGGTCAAACGAGAGTCTTCGATTAAGAAACGATTTACAAAAATTGACTCTATTCTCCCGGAAGAATCCAGAAAAACATATGATGTAAAGAGAATTATTGATGAACTTCTGGATAAAAACAGCTTCTTAGAAGTACAGGCAGATTTTGCACAAAACGTTGTAGTTGGAATCGGAAAATTGGGTGGCATTACCGTTGGTATTATTGCGAACCAGCCTGCATTTATGGGAGGTGTCTTAGACTGTGATTCCAGTGATAAGGCAGCAAGACTTATTCGTTTCTGTGACGCACAGGATATTCCAATTATCAGTCTTGTGGATGTTCCAGGATTTATGCCTGGTATAGAGCAGGAGCATCAGGGAATTATCCGTCATGGAGCAAAACTCTTATATGCCTATGCAGAAGCAACGGTACCAAAACTTACGTTAGTATTAAGAAAGGCATATGGTGGTGCTTATATCGGAATGTGCAGTAAACATCTGAAAGCAGATTTTGTTTATGCATGGCCAGACTGTGAAATTGCAGTAATGGGAGCAGAAGGAGCTGTTCAGATTATTTTTAAGAGTGCAATGCGTGGCATGGAGCCAGAAGACAAGAAGCTGTTTTATGATCAGAAGGTTGCAGAATATAATAAAAATATGATGAATGCTAACATGGCAGTCGAAGAAGGATATGTAGACGAAGTCATTCAACCGGCTGAAACAAGAGACCGTTTGTATCATGATTTACTGGCTCTTGAACATAAAGAAGAATTAACAATACATAAAAAACATGGAAATATTCCATTATAAAAGATAATAAAACAGGCTGTGCACTAAGATTTAAGTGCCACAGCCTGTTTTATTATATTACTCTGTTTCAGAAGATACAGCGGTTTCTTCCTCTGCATCGGATTCTTCGGACTCTTTTTGTACATCCAGTTCATGTTGAAGCTTTCTGAGCTTTTTCTGCGTCTGTTCATCCTGTGTATCGATTGAAAAAGGAGTATCGGACTGATAATCAATGGCATAGGATTTATATACATTTCCACTGACAAGCCTGACTTTTTCAGTAGAACATAAATCTGGGTCTTTTTTATAAGCCTGTTTGTCATACATCGTATTTTTATATTCCAGGCTTTTGTCATAAGGCCTTAAATGGGAAGGCTGTTTATCTGATAATGGAGCCATTTCTTCACCTTCATTTCTTTTTAAATGGTTGTTATATTAAACTAATTATAACGTTTTACGGACAGGTTCGCAATAAAAAATCAAGATTTTGCGATTCTTTTCTGAAATTCAATCAGTACGATCGGCAGAAAAGCTAATAGGAGTACAATTGTCCACTGGGTTCTGGTGAGTACAGTGACTTTAAAGATGGAAGCAAGTGGAGCAACGGTAATAACAGACATCTGTAACAGCATTCCAATAATAAAGCTAAGTACCATTTTAAAATTTGAAAACATTCCAATCTCAAATAAGGATTTTTCACTTCGCATATTAAAGGCATGGAACAACTGTGACATGCTTAATACTGCAAAACACATAGTACGGCCTAATGTCAGGTTTGCACCAGGAAGTGTTTTCAGTCCAAGTACATACGCACATAAGGCCAGTGCACCTATCATCATTCCTTCAATAATAATCTTTATGCCAAGACCTTCTGCAAAAATTCCTTGTGATGGGGGAACGGGTTTTCGCTTCATAATATCTTTGTCAACTGGTTCTACGCCAAGTGAAATTGCCGGCAGGGAATCTGTAACTAGATTTACCCACAAAAGCTGTACCGCAACTAAAGGAGAAGGCAGGCCGTATAAAATGGCAATAAAAATTGTGATAATTTCCCCAATATTACTGGAGAGCAGGAAGTGGATGGATTTCTTGATATTATCATAAATCCCTCTTCCTTCTTTAACGGCGGAAACAATCGTTGCAAAGTTATCATCTGTCAGAATCATATCAGAAGCATTCTTTGCAACATCGGTTCCAGTAATGCCCATGGCACAGCCGATATCTGCATTTTTTAAGGCTGGGGCATCATTGACGCCGTCACCTGTCATAGCAACGATTTCACCGTTTTTCTGAAATGCTTTTACAATCCGTACCTTATGTTCTGGTGAAACGCGGGCAAATACACCATATTTCCCAATGTTTCTGGAAAGTTCCTGGTCGCTCATTTTATTTATCGCCTGGCCGGACAGTGCTTCTTTTTCATTTTCAATAATTCCAAGGTCAGTGCCAATGGCACATGCAGTGGAGATGTGATCGCCAGTGATCATGACCGGTTTAATTCCTGCACGAAGGCAGGTAAATACGGCATTTTTAACCTCTGGACGAGGTGGATCAATCATACCAATTAGTCCGGCAAAAACCAGATTGGATTCCAGCTGTGTATTTACAGTCTCTTTTTTAGATGCACTAGATGGTATCTGAAAATTGGACTGAGTTTTGAAAGCAACAGCAATCACACGTAGTGCTTCTTTTGCCATACTAGAATTTATATCGGCAATTCTTTTTCGGTCATGAGGAGTCAAGGTCAAAATATTGTTGTTATGGTAGACAAAATTACACTGGTTTAAAAGAACATCTGGTGCTCCTTTTGTAATACTTAAATAAGCGGGTTTTTCAGAAAGTGTAAGGTAGCCGAATTCAGACTGATATGGGTGGACGGTTGTCATCATTTTTCGGGTAGAATCAAATGGTATCTCGTAAATCCGTTTCTGCATTAAATCCAGTTTGGTTTTATCAATGCCGCATTGGAAGGCAGCTAGTGTCAAAGCTGTTTCGGTTGGTTCGCCAAGAAGCTCGATTTTCTTTTTATGTACCTGTATTTTTGCATCATTACATTGAGCAGCCAGATATAGGATGTCTTTTGCAAGTCGGCTGTCGTTTTTCTCAAATCCTCTTTTTCCAGCAATTTTTGTAACTGTCATTTTATTCTGTGTCAGTGTTCCTGTTTTATCAGAACAGATAACAGTTGCACTTCCTAGTGTTTCAACAGCAGGCAGCCTTCGAATTACAGCATTGTTTTTTGCCATGCGTTGTACGCCAAGGGAAAGCATAATCGTAACAATGGCAGGCAGGCCCTCTGGAATGGCAGCAACAGCAAGAGAAACGCTGGTCATAAACATATCAAATGGTGGGCGTCCCTGAATAGTGCCTAAAATAAAAATAATGACACAGATAAGGAGTGCTGCAATACCGAGGATTTTTCCCGTCTGATCCAGACGTTTCTGTAAGGGTGTCTGGGGAACCTCATTCGTTAAAATCATACGCGCAATGTGCCCAACTTCCGTATGCATACCGGTTCCAGTAACTACTGCTGTACCATGACCGTAGGTAACAATTCCAGTGGAAAATACAAGATTGATGCGGTCACCTAAAATGGTATCTGATTTTAAGGTTACATCGCTGTTTTTTTCCACAGGATGGGATTCACCGGTTAAAGAGGACTCATCTATTTTCAGGTTTACAGACTGTATCAGCCTGGCATCGGCAGGAACATAGTTCCCGGTTTCCAAAAAAATAATATCGCCTGGAACCAGGTCTTTAGACGGGATAAATTTTTCTTCTCCATTCCGTAGTACTCTTGCATTGGGGGCAGAAAGTTTTTTCAAGGCATCCAGTGATTTTTCAGCCCTTGCCTCCTGAATGACTCCCAGCAGGGCATTGAGTATTATGATAGCGAAAATAATAATTGGATCAATGAAATCAGCTTCACCCTGCATATACGAAACCCCAAATGAAACAATTGCAGCAAGGATTAGAATAATAATCATAAAATCTTTAAACTGTTCGAAAAAGCGAGAAAGAAGGCTTTTCTTTTGTTGCCCCTCAAGCTCATTTGTACCAAATTTTTTCAGGCGTTTCTGAACCTGGGAAGAGGAAAGTCCGGATGTCAGTCTGGAATCCAGCAGTGAAATGGCATCTTCTTTGGAGAGACTGTGCCAGCTGACAGAGGATAAATTTTCTGGGGTAACAGAACCTGATTTTGTAGCTGTTGACAATGCATAACGCTCCTTTCGTGTAGTGTCCCTTCCACAATATATGTACAAAAGCCTAAAAAATAACTGTAATAAAATTTCTCTTATTATTTTATATAATTGAGCAAAGAATAGGGCAGTAAAGTAGAATAAGCATACTATATAGATAACAGAAGACGTACCGCAGAAGCATCGTTCTCCTGCGGTACGTCTTTTAAAGTGTCAGAAATAATTTTTATTAATTTTTTTAACTGTCTTTGTTCCCATTCTTCCAGTCGTCTAATTTCTTCAATGTGGCATCCAGTGTTTTCTGGGAAATGTCAGGAAGTTTGCTTCCCCATGCACTAGTAGCTTGTCTAAAACCTTTCTTTACAGCAGCAATTAATTCGTCTGCTTTGGAAGTGTCCCCACCGCTTAATGCTTTGGCGAAGTCTACCAGACGGTCAGATGTCTGTTCAACTCCCCAGTATCCATCGTCAGCAACATCTTTTTTTGCCTGATCAACGATGCTCTGGTCAACAGAGACTGCACCGTTCTTAATCTGATTAAATAAATCACTTAGTGAGCCTGCTTTACCGGCCTGTCGGCTAAATGTTTTATTTACCAAATCAGCTAATTGTTGTTTCCTCTGTGCCAGATCTGCTTTCATACGTTCTACGATGGCACTTCTGTCAGTGCCTTTGCTATAAATCTGTTTGGAACTGTCTGTCTTGGTATCCGATGATTTTTCATACGTATCGGAGACTGCTTTATTCTTTTTCTCTGTAACCGTTTCTTTTTTTACAGAAGAATTAGAATAAACTGCATTTTCATAATAAGAAGTCTGATTTGTAATTCCATTTACGCTCATAAGAATCCTCCTTGATTATAGGGAATGGAATCCAATAGATTCCATGAATTTTCTGTTACAAATTATATATCGGCAGGATAGGAAATATCTTTATCAGATGAACTTCTTTCGTCATCTGATTCATGTTTTAGCATATCTATATAGAACAAGGGTGTGTGAAGAGACACCTTTTGGCACAATAAATCATATTGTAATATAGGTGAAAAACCACGATAATAGATAGAAATAAGGTGGATTATGTGTGGCTGCAGATGTTGATTATTTCTGTGTCCTTAAGTATAGATGCATTTGGAATTGGTCTGTCCTTTGAATTAAAAGGTGTGAAAATAAATGGATTATCCAGGTTTATTATGGGACTGATGTCAACGATTATTATGTATATTTCGCTGTTCTTAGGAAAAGCCTGCATGGTATTCTTTCCAGATGTGATTATGAGGATTATTGGAATTTCAGTTTTGTGCCTGATTGGCATAACTTTTATAAAGAATAGTTTGTTTGGAGAAGAAACAGGCAGATATGACAGGAACCAGTCAAAAAATATTGAATGGACAGAAGCAGTAGTGTTAGGAGCAGCACTGTCAGCGGATGCGTTCAGTGCGGGATTTGCATTATCAGTTCTTGATTTAACTGGAAAACTGGTTCCTGTAACAGTAGGTCTGATGCAGTTTTGCTTCTTATACTTAGGTGCTTTTATGGCTGGAAAAAGCAGGGTTATCCAGAAGATGGATTCCAAATTATGTGGTGTACTTTCTGGATGTCTTTTGATTCTTATTGCACTACTGAAAGGAATTTATGGCTGACTTTCACGCCGCTTTTTCCGAAACCTGCTAATCAGGAAGGAGACAGCCGATATAATCACAATAATAAGGAAAATATCTTTGTATTCTTTATAGTAAAAGGCAACGGTTCCCCAGTTGTTTTTCAGGGTATAGCCAAGTCCGATTAAAAGAGCATTCCAGACAGATATGC
Organism: uncultured Clostridium sp.; assembly: GCA_934438135.1. Lineage (GTDB taxonomy): Bacteria > Bacillota > Clostridia > Lachnospirales > Lachnospiraceae > Clostridium_AI. The sequence continues at coordinate 65,440 of CAKSBP010000012.1, forward strand.
CGGCAAAGGAGGCGATAAGGAATGTGGTATAGCTTAAATTCATAGCACCTGCCACAAAAGCAACATAGGTCCGGCATAAAGGAATGACTCTGGAAATGCAGACAAAGGTGGAACCGTAGCGGTCAAATTTTTCATAACAGGTTTGAAAAGATTTCTCAGATTTGGGGAATCTTTTTTTTATCTTATTAATAAGAAGTGTACCGCCCGTCTTTCCGATGAAAAAGCAGATACTTGTGCCGATAAGTCCTGCGATAATGCTTAAAATCAGAATAAAAAGATAACTGGTCTGCTGTGCGGAGGCAAAGGCACCAGTGAAAGGCAGTACAATTTCACTTGACACAGGGAAACAGGCATATTCCAGAAGAATAAGAAAAAACATTGCCCAGATTCCATACTGGGAAAAGAGATTCATAAAAAAGGACATAAGAGAGACTCCACTATTTTTTAATTTATTATATGGAAATAGAAAGAAAAACATGTAATATTTATTGGAAATCATTCAGTTCTATCCAGAGAGCTCCTTAATATATATAATAAAAGACAGGACGAATCAGGTTTATACTTGACGCATGAACCTGTTTGACATAAAGTATAGTAGGGGACAGGCTAAAGGGAGAAATTCTGTGTCGGAGTTCCCAATAACGTAACCCCGTAGTAAGGGGAATTTATAAAAAAATAGGAGAAGTATTATGAAAGATAAGTGTGCTTACAGAAAGTTAAAGTATGTACTTCCGGCATTTCTGGTACTGGCAGTATCCATATTGATTTACTGTACAACATTTCGAGTAAAGGCTTCCTCAGAATATCCATATCTGATTAAGGTAAACCGCCAAATGTGTACAGTAACGGTTTATAAAAAAGATTCTGCAGGAAAATATACCAAACCGGTAAAGGCGATGTTGTGTTCGCCAGGATATGATACGCCAATTGGGACGTTTCATACCAAAGTAAAATACAGATGGAAGATATTAAGTGGAAATGTATGGGGACAGTATTCTACTAGAATTGTTAACGGCATACTGTTTCATTCGGTCTGGTATTATCAGAAAGATCCATCTACTCTTTCCAATAAGCAGTTCAATAATCTGGGAACAATTTGTTCTCACGGATGTGTCCGGCTTGCAGTGGCAGATGTCAAATGGATTTATGACAATTGTCCCGTAGGTACTACAGTTGTAATATACGACAGCAGTAATCCGGGGCCGCTTGGTAAGCCTTCTGGAATTAAAGTTTCAGAAAGTAAGAAGACGGGATATGACCCGACCGATATCTGGTCCAGTGGCAATCCATATATCAGGAGAAAAGTTTCTATTACAGGAGCATCCAATAAAACGTATACATATGGTGAGGCAGTATCCAGCCTGACAAGTGGGGTAAAAGCAGTTTCTTCTACAGGTGCCGACATAAGCAGCAGTATTAAAGTTACGATTACATACAATGGGAAAAAGGTTTCTAAGATTAATACGAAGAATCCTGGAATTTATAAGGTTACTTACAGTGTAACAGACAGTAGTGGAAAGAAAGCATCCAAAACAGTTATTGTTACGGTAAAACAGTGTACAGCCAGCCCAGTAATCAAAGGAGTAATTAAAAGCCGTATCGTGAAGAATGGAACGAAAGTTACCAGAACATATGTATTAAAAGGCGTAACAGCATCCTGGAACGGTTCTGCCCTTTCACAGTCTAAGATTCAAACAGACATTACAAAGAATGATACGGTTTATACAATAAAATATTCTGTAACTGCACCAAATGGCAAGATGGTAACTAAGACAGCCAAAGTGATTGTAGATAACCAGGAACCTGTTATCAGTGGTGTAAAGGATTATGAAATTGCATGGGATGATGAGGTAACCGAAGAACTTGTTATGAAGAATATTAAGGTAAAAGATAACTATACAGAGTTGAACAAGTCTGATATTAAGGTTACGATTAAGAAATCTTCCAGCAGAAAATATACCGTAACATATAAAGTTTCAGATGAATATGGAAATACAGCAGTTAAGACAGCGGTCTATACCATAACAAACTTTTTACGGTTTGAAATTCCAGAAAAACTGGAAATAAACAGTGATGTTATTTTGGATGAAGATTATGTTATGGCATCTGGAATTAAAGCGTATAATAATAAAACCGATATAACAAAGGAAATGGAAATTGCTTATGAAGAAAACAGCGATGGAAATTATGATGTTATTTTAACGATTCGTGATGATAACGGACATGTAAGGACAGAAAAAGTTATATTTTATGTTGTAGATAATTTACAATAATAAGAGTGTATCATAATAGAGGAGTTTCAGTACAGGCAGTACTTACTGCATCGTATTGAGGCTCCTTTTTTAATTTCTTACATAAATATTACATTTTTATTACGACAACATAGAAAAGTCACAAATATGTCATATAATTAAGACATTCTTAAGAAATGAAGCCAGTAGAAAGGAGGGCATAATGGCAGCGGAAAATACATATCAATCTGCTTTTAAGCGAGTGGAAAAGAAGTACCTGTTAACTTTATTACGATACAGACCAGTACGATTTAATCCGTTATTCCATAGAGAAGCCGAAATATAAAGAAAAATTAAGACTGAGAAGCTATGGAGTTCCGACAAAAGAATCAAATGTATTTGTAGAACTTAAGAAAAAATATAAGGGTATTGTTTATAAAAGAAGGACATCGATGACTCTGGAAGAAGCACACAACTATCTTGATTTGAGACAGAAGGCACCAGAAGATAGTCAGATTATCCATGAAATTAACTATTTTCTTGAGTATTATAAACCAAAGGGAAAATTGTTTTTAGCTTATGACAGGCTTGCATATTTTGGAAGCGAAAATCCTGCATTGCGTCTTACCGTTGACCAGAATATCAGAAGCAGGAAAAACGATATTGATTTAAGTGCAGGAGATTATGGGGAACCTTTGATGAAAGATAAATATTATTTAATGGAAATAAAAGTTCCAGGAGCTATGCCTATTTGGCTTGCTGAAATTTTGTCCAGCTTAGGAATTTATCCGCATTCGTTTTCGAAGTACGGAAATATCTATAAGAAATCATTAATAACAGGAGGGAGTTAACACATGTTTCAGAGCATTTTAGCAAACAGCAACGGTACGCTTATCTTATCGCAGGCGCTGATTTGTACAGGAGTTTCCATTATTTTAGGGTTGGCAGTTTCTTTTATCTATATGTATACAGGAACGTGTTCCAAGAACTTTGCAGTTTCACTGGCACTTCTGCCTGTGCTGGTACAGGTAGTCATTATGATGGTGAACGGTAATCTTGGCACAAGTGTTGCAGTTCTTGGTGCATTTGGTCTGGTTCGTTTCCGTTCTATACCAGGAAGTTCAAAAGAAATTGTTGGTGTTTTCTTTGCCATGGCATTAGGTCTGGCGACAGGAATGGGATTTGTGGGATTTGCTGTATTTGCAGCTGTTCTCATAGGAATTTTATACTTAGTATTATGCAAAACAAAATTTGGCGAAGGTGCACAGTTAGAGAAAGATTTAAAAATTACAATTCCTGAAAATCTTGAATATACATCTTTATTCGATGATATTTTTGATAAATACACAAGCAAAGTATTTTTGGAAAGTGTAAAAACAACCAATTTGGGAAGCATGTTTGATTTACGATATAAAATTACATTAAAAGATGCTGCCGTAGAAAAGAAAATGATTGACGAGTTGAGATGTAGAAATGGAAACTTAACAATCATGTGTGGCAGACAGGCTACACAGAAAGATGTTTTATAGGAGGTATAATTGTGAATTATTGTAAGACTGGTAAGAAAACATTTGCATGGCTTTAAAGTACGCACTTTTATTTTGTCAAAACAGTAGCGTGTTAATGATAAGGAGTTGATAAGATGCCACAATTAAGACATCAAGGAAAATTTGTATTCGGATGGTCTGTTATTAGAGAGGATAATAGTTTCTCTATTCCTCCGCAGACAGTAGAAGAATACAAGCTATCAGAACAATCATGTTTAATATTATTTACAAGTAGTAAGATATCAGGTGGGTTTTGTATAACCGGAGTGGAAAAACTGAAACATTCTAAGTTATCAAAAATTTTAGAAAATAATCCAGAGTTAGAAGCAGAAGAGGCAAATGAAAAGATTATTGATTACAAGGGGAAAAGTTACTGCCGCATTAAGATGATGGATGCATGTCATATACAGTTAACAGAAGAAATAAAGAATCATTTTAATGTAAAGTGTGGAGACAAACTTCTTGTAATAAGAGGAAGTAATATTGCGTTTGACTGTCTTGCAAAAGGTCCATTACTGGAAGTCGCAAACGATAGTGATAAAAAAATTGAGATCTTTTAGAATGGAACATTTTGCACTGATCAGAAATAGAAGTAAATATTATCTAAAAAACTTCATGAAATTTATCGTTAAATTGCTGCTTGACCTAAATTAAACTAATAAATATACTTAATATATGACTATAAAAATAGTCATACATAAGTTTGAATTAAGCAACAAAGATACGTTTCAAAACCAATGAAACGTAGAAAATTTCAAGGAGGGCACAATGAGTAATAAGTTTATCAAGAAGGGAGTTGCAGTTTCCATGGCGTTTGCTTTGACGCTTACCAGCATAAACGACTATGGATTTGCAAAAAGTATTTCTGTTTCCGCGGCATCTCAGATACAGGACGAAGTAACATTATTATCTCAGAACTTTAACAGCGGAATCGATGGCTGGTCTTATGGTTCTGGATGGGAGTACAATTATTCTGGAAAGGATAACTCTTCGGTAGAAGCAGACAATGGCATGCTGAAAATGAATGTGGATTATTCCAAAGATGCAGAACAGTCCTGGTCACAGGCTGCCGTAAGTTATTGGAATAATGATGGAAATAAGTTTTCAAGAGCAAATAAAGTAACTTTGGATTTTCTGTATGATTCAGCGAAGCTGACCAAAGGTTTTTTTACCATTATGGTATTTTCCAATGCAGGAATTAATGCAAATGTACCAGTAAATACAGCAAATGCAGAAACTGTATCTGGTACAATTAAGAAAGCATCAGTTAGCATTTCTTTCGATGCATTAGGAAATTCTGCATCAGACAATGGATTTGCCATCTGTCTGATTGGAAATAATACAGATTACAAAGGTTCCGTCTGGTTTGATAATCTGGTTGTCAGCGGAGAACCAGTGGATTTAACCGCAGATGATGTGGATTCAAAAGTTGCAGTGAAATCAGCAGATGAACAGCAGGTTATCGTCTCAGGCGGCAAGCTGATAACAGCTACAAAAGATGGAAGTGAAGAAAAAACAAGTCTTTCCACGAAAGCAGTTTTAGTAGATAAAAAAGCAACCGAAAATACAAAGAAAATCTATGCGTATTTAAAAGCAGTAGGTGCATCACAAAGTGTAATTTACGGACATCAGGATGATACATTTCAGAAGGCCGGTTCCAGTGAACTGACAAATTCCGATACAAAAGATGTGACAGGTTCTATTTCCGGTATTTTTGGTATTGATGCATTAACATTGTGTGGAAATGAATATAGTGCATCTCAGTACAATGCATCTCATGGAACAACACTTCCAGAAAATGTTTCTGGAAATATTATTGCAGCAGCCAATGTCTCCAATGAAGCGATTGCCGAAGGTGCCATTGTAACCATGTCTGCGCATATGCCAAACTTTTCTGGCATTACAAAAAATGCAAATTATAATTATCAGACAGATCCAAGCTATGCAAAATATGATTTCTCACCAACAACATTTAATGATACTTCAGGTGACACCATCAACAATATTCTTCCAGGTGGAAAGTACAATAAGGTTTATACGGCTTATCTGGACATGATTGCAGACTATGCTGATATGGTAAATGGAACTATTTTATTCCGTCCATTCCATGAGAACACAGGAAGCTGGTTCTGGTGGGGGGCTGCATTCTGTGATGCAGAAACCTATAAAAATGTATACCGTTATACGATTGAGTATCTGCGTGATACAAAAGGCGTACATAATATGTTGTTTGAATATAGTCCAAGCAGTACAGGTTCCGCTTCTCTGGCAGAATGTGCAGAAAGATACCCAGGTGACAACTATGTTGATATCATGGGTGTAGATATGTACGATCGTGTACCATCTACAGATGGAAAATGGATGAAAGAATTTAAGGCACAGTTACAGATTGTAAACCAGTTTGCTAAAAATCATGGAAAACTGTTTACAGTAACAGAAACAGGACCTGCAAATGATACAGCAGACGGTGATAACCAGACTGCTTTATTGCGGAGTAACAATGGAAATAAAGACTGGTACAACCAGGTACTTAACATTGTTTCAGAAACAGATGCTTCTTATTTTTTAACCTGGGCAAACTTTGCAAAGACAAATGGCTTCTATTCTCCGTATGTAGATGAAATCAATAAAGATGGAAGTCTTCATGGACATGAAATGTTAGATAATTTTATTTCTTTCTATAACGATGGAAGAAGCATTTTTGCAGCAAACCAGAAAGCCGTTCTTGCAGGAGACAGCATCAGTAAAGTAACAGCAAGTGCAGTAACAGAGAAAGCAGCCGGATATATTGTTACTCCGATTTCTGGAAGCCGTATTTTAAAAGCAGCCACAATTTCTGCTAAGATTACCAACAGAAAGAGCAATACAGCTGTTAAATTTGTCTTGAAAACAAAGAAGAAAACCGTATCCTTAAACGCAAGATTAATGGGAAGCGGCTATTACAAAGCAGCATTATCCAAAAAACAGCTGGCTTCTTTAGGAAAACAGGTTGGTACTCTGGAATTGTATATTGATGGAAAGAAAGCACAGAGCCTTTCTGAAATCTATAATATTGCAGCACCAGTAGAAGATGAAACACTAGTTGATGGATTTGAAAATTACAATGGTGTAGATTCTCAGTTGACAAAGGCATGGACTGCAAATAAGGATACAAACTGTAATATTTCATTCACTTTAAATAAAAGTAAAGTATTCTCTGGTTCTTACGGATTAACTTTCAATTATGATGAAACATCTACAGGCTGGGGTGGATCTACCATTAATAAAAATGCAGACTGGTCCAACTGTAATGCATTACAGTTCTACATGATTCCAGATGGAAATAATCAGAAGACCGTTATTCAGATAACAGCAGGTGGCGTTGTTTACGAAACATATTTAAATGCATACAGTACATACAAGAAAATGGGCAAAACACCAATTCTTGTAACGATTCCATTCTCAGAGTTCTGCCAGCGTGATACGAAAGGCAATCCAAAAGGCGGACTGGAAAAAGACTGTAAGGCAGTTACATCCGTAGGTCTTTGGGTAAATGCATTAAAAGATACACCAGCAGTCAAAGATGGAAGAGTAAGCGGAACACTATATTATGATGCAGTTACAGCTGTAAATACAAAGACAACAAAAATTTCTTTTGTAAAAGCAAGTACTGCAGCATGTAAAAATTTAAAAGCACAGACAATCAAAATGAAGACATCCAGTCTTTCTTTAAAGAAGGGTAAGACAAAACAGTTAACAGCAGCAGTATCAGGTAAAGGAGATACATCCATTACATGGTACTCTACAAACTCTACTATCGCTTCTGTATCCAAGACAGGAAAAGTAACAGCAAACCGTGCCGGTACAGCAACGATTGTAGCAAAAACACGTTATGGAAAGCAGGCGGTATGTAAAGTGACAGTTACTTCTGTATCAAATGGAAAAGAAATTGTAGCAGCTCCATCTAATTATGTAACAAGTGCACAGCTAACGAAGGCCACAAATTTCAAAGGAGCAAATGCCAGTGCATTGGCAGCTGTTATGAAAAAAGCAGCAGCAGGCGGGAAAATAACCATTGCAGCTATTGGCGGTTCTATTACACAGGGAACAGTTTCCAATGGAACATTAGATTCCAAAGTAGAAAATAAATCTCCATATGCAGCGATTTTCTTTAACTGGTGGAAAGAGACTTTCCCAAATGCACAGTTTGAATTTGTAAATGCAGGCATTGGTGCAACAGATTCTTACCTTGGTGTACATCGTGTACAGTCTGATGTATTATCCAAAAAACCAGATTTGGTATTGGTGGAATTTGCAGTAAACGATGCAGCAACAGATTTCTATAAACAGAGTTATGATAACCTGGTTCGAAAACTTCTGAAATCTGACGTTAGTCCAGCGGTAATGCTTTTGTTTATGTCTCAAACCAACGACAGCAGTGCTCAGGAGAATCAGGCAGAGATTGGAAGTACATATGGACTTCCGATGATCAGCTATAAGAATGTTATGGATGATATGATGAATAACGGAACGTATACAAAAGAAGCATTATCCGGAGATGGTGTTCATCCAAGCGCTTTAGGCCATACAATCTGCGGTGAAATTATCTGGAAATATTTAAATTCCATTTATAAAAAATCTGACAGCTATAGTATACCAAAAGCATTTAATAAAGATGCTGTAACCAGTGAAATTTATATGAATGCAGAAATCAAGGACAGTTCCAATATAACACCAGACAGCCTCGGAACATTCTCTAAGAGTAATGTTTTCTCGACTTTTCCAAATGACTGGACCTGTTCTTACGGTTCTGGAGAATTGACCTTTAAGTTGAACTGTAAAAATCTTGGTATTATGTATTACTGCCAGACAGATGGAAATGGTGGACAGTTTGATGTTTATATAGATGGAGAAAAGGTAACTACTTTGGATGCTGATTTTACAGGCGGCTGGGGTAATTATGCAAACACAGCAGAGTGTTATACATCAGACAAAGTAGCAGAGCATACGATTACCATTAAGAAAGCAGAGAATTCCAAAGGAAATGAATTTACTGTATTAGGATTGCTAGTTTCCAAATAGAAAGATAGAAATCTGCTATGCTATAAAATGAAATATTGTGTCAAGGTATAAAAATAATTGTTTCTTTGGGAAAAAAATGTTAAAATAGAGATGAGGTGAGAATAGCATGAAAGGATTAAAGAGCTGGAAAAGGGTAATTATCTTTCTTTTTATAGTCATAATGCCTGTAGCCGGGATGTGTTTTGAAGAACTCAGAACAGATTCCTCCTTTGTATGCTATAATCATGCCAACTCAGGACCTCAAAGTTTTGTATCACAGTTTGTAAATATTTCGAATGACGTCTCTATTGAAAAATATCTGGGTATTCACATCCAGAACAGTATTGTTCTTGGGGAAAAGCAGGTACAGCAGAAGCTGCCTGTTCGTATTTTTTATGTCCTGCTTGCTTTTGCAGTGCTGCCGTTTTATTATCATTATCTTAAATATACCGGTACTTGGGTAAGCAGTGGTGGTGTCTGGAAGTTAAATTATATTGTGCGCTACATACATAATCAGGATGGAGAAAAAGATAGAACTTTCACAAAATAAATTCTATTTTGTGAAAGGAGATAGAATCTATGGGAATGAATATTCTGATTGCAGTAATGGGAATTATGGCCCTGGCTGCAGGAATCTGGTGTTTCCGTGTAGAAAATGGAAGGTTTGATAGTGATTCGAAAGAAGAGAAGAAATAGATTTAAGGGAGTATTATAAATAGATACAAGGAGGTGTCTGGGGAGAGATGCCTCCTTTTTATATTACTTTTATATTACTCTTTATAAAGCTGTTTACTTTAAAAAATAAAAAGCCTCGATTCCTAAGAATCAAGGCATTCCTTTATGCAGTTGACGGGACTTGAACCCGAACCCACTTGCGTGGACATGAACCTGAATCATGCGCGTATGCCAATTCCGCCACAACTGC
>CAKSBP010000013.1 GCA_934438135.1 uncultured Clostridium sp.
CATCTGAATGTATTATAAATCACAAATAAAAAAGAAAGGAAATGTGATATTTAGCTTATATAAATATCATACAAGGATTCTCATGAGCTATAAAATAGCAGTTTTAACAGCAACAAGAGCAGAATATGGATTGTTACAGCCTATTATAAAGAAAATGCTGCAGGTACCGGAAATCAGCGTGAAAATCGTAGTTACTGGAGCACATCTTTCACCAGAGTTTGGAGAGACCTATAAAGAAATTGAAAAGGATGGTCTTACAATTGATAAAAAGATAGAGATTCTTTTAAGTTCGGATACACCAACTGCTGTTTCCAAAAGCATGGGTCTTGCTATGATTAGTTTTGCAGAGTATTTTGCAGAGAGCCAGCCGGATGCATTAATGATTCTTGGGGATCGGTATGAAACATTAGCGGTATGCTGTGCTGCAATGAATGCAAGAATTCCGATGATTCATTTGTATGGTGGTGAAACAACAGAAGGTGCCATAGATGAAGTGGTCCGTCATGCAATTACAAAGATGAGTCATATTCACTTTACAAGTACCGAAGAATACAAAAATCGTGTAATCCAGATGGGAGAAGAACCGGAACGTGTCTTTTGTGTTGGTGCCATGGGAGTGGAAAATGCACTACATATACCACTGCTTTCTAAAAAAGAGTTGGAAGAGAGCCTTAATTTTCGATTAGATAAGCCCTATGCAGTAGTGACATTTCATCCAGTTACACTGGAGAAAAATACTGCCAGGCAACAGGCAGAGGAATTGATCCAGGCACTTTCTCATTTTAAAGATATGAAATTTATTATAACAAAGGCCAATGCAGATACAGAGGGACGAGTAATCAATCAGTTATTTGAAAAATTTTCTGCGGATTGTGAAAATGCCGTTCTTTTTGATTCTCTTGGAATGAGGCGGTATTTGAGTGCTCTTAAGTATTCCAGCATGGTGATTGGAAATTCATCCAGTGGATTGTTAGAAGCACCATCTTTTCATATTGCTACAGTTAATATTGGAAGCAGACAAAAGGGAAGATTACAGGGAAAAACCGTTATAAACTGTGGTTCAAATGAGAAAGAAATTGTGGAAGCAATTATACTTGGAAAAACAGAAGCTTTTCAGAACGAGATAAAAGAAGAGTCAAATCCATATGGAGATGGCAACACATCTTCTAAAATTGTAGAAATATTGAGAAGCTTGATTCAAAAGGAAAGTATACGAGTAGAAAAAAAATTTTATGATATCAAGTGGTAAGCAGACAGGAAACCTGTAAAGAGGAGGGCTAAATGAATATTGCAGTAATTGGACTTGGTTCTATGGGAAAAAGAAGAATCCGGTTGTTAAAAGTAATAAAGCCAGACTGTAACATAATTGGGATTGATAGTAATAAGGAAAGAGTATGGAATGCAGAGAGGGAATATGGTATTCATGGATGTCAGTCTCTCACAGAGGTAAAATGTGAAGTGGATTGTGTTTTTGTCTGTACATCTCCCAAATACCATGCTGGTCTTATCAGGGAAGGTTTATTGAGAGGCTGTCATGTATTTTCTGAAATTAATTTGATACAGGATATGTATGAATCCAATATAAAATTAGCCAAAGAAAAGGGGAAGGTACTCTTTCTTTCTTCTACGGCCTTATACAAGTCAGAAATGGAATACATAAAAAATAAGTTAGATGGGAAGCACAAAAACTCTATTTATCAATATCATGTAGGGCAGTATTTGCCAGATTGGCATCCTTGGGATAATTTAAAAGAATTTTTTGTCAGTGATAAGAGAACAAATGGATGTAGAGAACTTCTAGCAATTGAACTGCCATGGATTGAGCATATATTTGGAAAGATTGAAGATGTTCATATAATAAAAAGGAAGCTTACTGATTTGGAACTGGATTTTCCAGATAGCTATATGATTCAGCTAGAACATAAGGGTGGTAATGCAGGCAGTATTTTGATTGACGTTGTGAGCAGAGAAGCAGTTAGAAAACTGGAAATTGTAAATGAGGATTTCTATTTAAGATGGGATGGTACACCAGATTCTTTATACGAGAAGGATAGTGGAGAACTGAAAGCAGTAGAGACTGGAAAGTATATACATGAGGAAGGATATGGAAATTTTATAAATGAATATGCGTATTTGAGAGAAATAGAAGAGTTCTTTTCTGTTATTCAGGGAAAAGAGCAGATATATGGATTTGAAGAGGATTTAGAAACGATTGCTATTTTAGATAGAATTGAAAGTTGAGTGGATGATTTGAAAATTTGTATGATTGGACTTGGTTCCATAGGACAGAGGCATCTTGGGAACGTAATAGCTGTTTTAGAACAGCGGGGAATTGCTTATCAGATAGATGCATTGAGGAGTGGGCATGGAAAAACGGATTTAAAATGGGATGATGTCTTAAAAAATCAATATCATAGCGTGGATGAGATGCCGGAGGATTATGACCTTATTTTTATTACAAATCCAACTTCTCTGCATTACGACATGATAAACAAGGTAGTACGGAAAACAAAGCACATGTTCATTGAAAAGCCGGTTTTTGATTCCTGTGATTATAATGTGGAGTCTATTGAAAGAAAACAGAATGGGATTTATTATGTGGCATGCCCATTGAGACATAAAAGCATTCTGAAATATGTAAAAGAGCAGATAGTGAGCCGGAAAAAAACAATTATGGCAAGAATATGGTCTACCTCTTACTTACCAGACTGGAGAAAAGGGGTGGATTACACAAAGGTATATTCTGCCCAGAAGAAAATGGGTGGAGGCGTTACAAGGGATTTAATTCATGAATGGGATTATGCCATAGACCTGTTTGGAACTCCACAGAAGGTATTTCAGGCTACAGGACATGTATCTAATCTGAAGATGGATTGTGAAGACGTGGCACTGTATATTGCCAAATATCCAGAGATGCTGCTGGAAATGCATTTGGATTATATTGGACAAAAAACAGAGAGAATTCTTCAGATTTTTACAAATCAGGAACGAATTGATGTAGACTTGATAAATAATACAATTTTAGAGTATAGAAATAATGAGCTTGTGGACAAAATGCAGTTTCCAAACGAGGATATTTACAGGAATGAAATGGAGTATTTCATAGACTGTCTGGAAGGAAAAACGGAAAATATCAATACAATGGAGCATGCATATCAGACATTAAAAACTGCAACACAAGAGGAATCTTCAGTTGAATAATTATGAAATTGTTTATAGTTAGGATAAAAACTTAATTGGTTTTGCAGGCACTCCAACTGCGGTGCAGTTGGCAGGAATATCGTCCACCACAACGGCGCCTGCACCGATAGTGGTGTTTCTGCCGATGATTTTTCCCTGAATAACAGTAGAAGAAATCCCTAGATAGGAAAGGGAATGAATATGTACATTACCTGCCACATTTGTACCAGGTGAAACCGTAACAAAGGAATCCAAAATGCAGTCATGGCTTATGGTACAATCTAAATTGAGAACAACAAAATCCGATATTTGAATATTTACAGTCAGAATGCACCCTGCACAGATAATATTTCCAATTCCAAGTGTAATGCGGTTTGAATCAATAACACTGGGGTCAATAAGATTCGGAAACGTTAAATTCGGATTAATCTTAAATTTCTGATATAGAATTTCTCTTATATGTCCTGACCCAATGGAAATGGCAACTGCTAATTGTTTTGGATAGTGTATGAGAAAATCATTTCCACCAATAACAGGAATGCCATTTACAATGCTTCCAACAGCTAGCTGTTCGTCAACGAACCCTAGGAGATGGTAGGTTGGAACTGTTTTATTAATCCTTTCTATTAAAAACTGAACTTCTCTGGCACAGCCGCCAGCACCAATAATTACGATATCTTTCATAAGTGTTTCACAGCCCTTCAATATTTGTAGGAACGGATTAACGAACCTGATAATTCTATATTCAGTTTAAACACTTTTTTAGTAGAATGCAATATGTATTTTCTTTTCAGAAATAGTATGGTATAAATTTGTTTATTCTGTTTGTCGATATATATTATTATAAACAGGGAAGAACATGGAAAGAAGGACAGATAGATGCAGAAAAAGAGGAAAAAGGTTATGGAAAATCAAAAAAGCAGCTTTCAGATAGAACTGAAACAGTTGTTTTCTCAGAAGATAAAAGAGGCAGAGGAAGGAAAGCATTTATGGCAGACACTTCAGAAAGAATATGTGCTGACGGATACTTCTTATATTATTCTGCTGCCATGTGCTCATCGAGATTATACCAGTGTCTTACATGCATATCTGGAAAGATTCATCAAAAAAAAGAATTGTGAAAAAATACTTTTATTATCCGTAACTAATATGATATATTCTTTTGCAGATCAGGAATGTGTTGTTTATCAAAAGATAATTACAAGAAAAGAAGCAGAAGAGTTAATGCAGCTGTATTCTTTTTATGAGTTTACTTCTAATTTTATTATAGTTTCATTAACGGAGCCTGCTGGAAGACAGGGTGAATATCTGGTAAATAGCAAGTATCTTACAGAGGATGAGGCAATTGGGGCAGTTGCTTTTGAACTGTATCAGGATGTATAAATTAAAAATGGAGGAAGATATGAGCGATTATATTATTGTACAGGCTGGAGGAAAGGGAACTAGAATGGAACACTTAACAGCAAATAAACCCAAAGCATTGGTTCCTGTAAATAATCTGCCAATGCTGTTTCATTTGTTTCGTAAATACCCAGATAAAAAATTTGTGATAATTGGTGATTACAAATATGATGTACTACATAAATATCTGCAGTGTTTTGCAGAAACGGAATATCTGATGGTAAATGCAGATGGAAAGAAAGGAACCTGTGCAGGATTAAAAAAAGCATTGGCTTTGCTGCCGGAAAAGAAGAGCTTTATGCTTATCTGGTCAGATTTAATTCTTTCTGATTCTTTTGAAATGCCGGAAGAGAATGAAAATTTTGTTGGTTTATCTGGTGATTTCCGATGCCGATGGAGTTATGAGAATGGAGAATTTAAAGAAGAACCATCAGTGGAACGTGGGGTAGCCGGGCTCTTTATATTTAAAGGAAAGGAAGAAATTGAAGACGTACCGGAAGAAGGAGAGTTTGTACGCTGGCTCGGGCAGAAGGAACGGAAGTTAAAAGAAATTATCTTGGAAAAGACAAAAGAGTACGGCATTCTGGATGAATATAAAAAACTGCCGGAAAGCAAATGCCGCCCTTTTAACAAAATGACAGTAGAGGGAGAACGGATCATAAAAGAGGGCATTGATGACCAGGGACGAAAACTGGCAGTCAAGGAGCAGGAATGGTATCAGTTTGTTGAAAAATTAGGATATAAAAGAATACCGAAGATTTACTCCTATCAGCCGTTTACTATGGAAAAAATACAGGGAAGAAATATATATGAATATAAAAACAGAACGTTTCAGGAGAAAAAGAAAATTGTCAAAAGTATTGTAGATGCACTGAAAGAACTGCATTCACTGGGAACCTGTGAGACAGATATGTTTAGTATGCATGAGAATTATGTAGATAAAACATTTGAACGAATTGATAAAGTACGTAATCTGATTCCATTTGCCAATGAAAGAGAAATCATGATTAATGGAAGAAAGTGCAGAAATGTATTTTATTATCGAGATGAATTAGAAGACAGGCTCAACCGCCTGAAAGCAAAAAACTTTTGTATTCTGCATGGAGACTGCACATTTTCCAATATGATGCTTAGAAATGATACAGAAGCAGTACTGATTGATCCAAGAGGATACTTTGGAAAGACCAGAATGTATGGGGATGTGGCATATGACTGGGCAAAATTATATTATTCGATTGCAGGAAACTACGATCAGTTTAATGTAAAAAATTTTTCGTTAGATATTATGGATGAGGAAATTCGTTTGAAGATTGAGTCAAATGGTTTTGAAGATGTCGAAGATTATTTTTTTGAACTGACAGCGGAGGAAGCCGATAGAGAGTCCATTCAGTTGATTCATGCAGTTATCTGGCTTTCATTGACGACCTATGCATGGGAAGATTATGATTCTATATGTGGAGCTTTTTATAATGGATTGTATTATCTGGAGGGAGTATTATGAAATATTTTGAAGAGGAGTTAAGAATCATATCGGACTCGATTCACAGTATGGACGATTCGCTGTTCGAACAACTGGTAGAGGAATCAACAGAAACTATTAAAAACGGACATAAACTGATTGCATCTGGACTAGGAAAAAATGTTCCTATTTGTGAGAAGTTTGTAGGGAGTCTTGTGTCACTGGGGTTGGATGCTTATTTTTTACATACCAATTCTGCGGTTCATGGAGATATGGGAATTGTAAAGAAAGGGGATTTAGTAATCCTCTTGACAAAGAGCGGGGAAACGAAAGAATCCATTTATCTTGCAAAGCTGCTTTTGGAACGGGGAATAAACCTTTGGCTGCTTACATTTGAAGAAGAGAGTACACTTAGCAGAATGATTCCCAAATCCTTGAAATTAAATCTGGAACATGAGTGTGATATGTGGAATATTATGCCGAATAATTCTACTACGTTAAATCTGATTGTACTTCAAGGAGTAGCAATGAATTTAGCAAGAAAACTGGATATTCCGATTGAACAATTTAAGAGAAACCACCCAGGTGGTCATA
The DNA here is from genome assembly GCA_934438135.1 of uncultured Clostridium sp. Classification (GTDB taxonomy): domain Bacteria; phylum Bacillota; class Clostridia; order Lachnospirales; family Lachnospiraceae; genus Clostridium_AI. Next base: position 6,635 of record CAKSBP010000013.1, read on the forward strand.
TCGGACAGCTGCTTCAGGATGAGGTATTGTGCAAATGAAGCAGTCAAATGAGATAAAAACAGTATCTGCACTTGGGAAGACGTGGATATTGGATTTGGATGGAACCATTGTAAAGCACAATGGATATAAAATAGATGGAAAGGATTCCCTGCTTCCTGGTGTAGAAAAACTTTTATCACAGATTGCGCCACAGGATATGGTTATCTTTGTTACATCAAGAAAAAGTGAGTATGCCGATTTGACGGAGAAGTTTTTAGAGGAGTGTCATATTCGGTTTGATCAGATTATTTATAATGCACCTTATGGAGAACGAATTCTGATTAATGACAGAAAACCATCTGGTCTCTCCATGTCAATCGGAATTAATACAAATAGGGATGAAGCCTGTAATATGGTGTTTGAGGTGGATGAAAACTTATGATTGCATATCAGTTAAAAGAAATGCAGAACAATTTGGATAAAATGTATCTTAACAATATGTTCTTTGGAAGAAAGATTATTGTATTTGGAAGTAATGAGCCGGCAGAATGCATTACTCATTACTTAGAGAAGAAGCAGATTCAAGTCAGCGCTTATGTGGATAATAATAAAAAGAAGCAGGGGACGCAGATAAAATCCATTCCGGTTTTTGCACCGGAGGAATGTTTATGTCCTTTTCAGTCAGAATGCCTGATTTTAATTGCTTCTAAATATTATGAAGAAATGAGACGTCAGCTGGCTGGCATGGGATATGTGGAAAATAAGCAGGTTTTTCAGCTTGTTCATATGAATCAGAATAGCAGTTTTTCTTTAGCGGATGATGTATTTATGGAACGAAAAAGCTATATACAACAGGGTTTGGAGCTATTAGCAGGAATAACGGAAAAATGGGGACAGCATAAAATTTTTATCTGTCCTTATCCTGCACTTGGTGATGTGTATCTTGCAGGAGGATACATAAAGGCCTATTGCAAAAAACATAAAATCCAATCCTTTGTTATGGTTGTGACTTCCAAAGCATGTGGAAAAGTACTGAAACTATTTGAAATCGAGAATATTTGTGTGAAGACAGTAAAAGAAACAGAATGTCTGGTACAGACGTGTATTTTCTTAGGATTAGAGAAATGTAATGTGAAAATACTTCATCAGCGTTTTCCATATACATCCCGCATTGGTGCCTGCGGTAATTATAAAGGAATCGATTTTAATACACTGTTTGCATCAGGAATTTTTGGACTAAAGAAGACAGACTTTCAAAAACCTCAGAAGAAATCAGATGTTGAGATGGTAAAACAGTTATTTGAACAATATCACTTGAAGAAAGGAAAAACAGTAGTCCTTGCACCTTATGCGAATACGGTAGCAGCACTGCCAGAGAAATTCTGGTCTGATATTGTGAAGAAATATCAGAGTATGGATTATACCATTGTTACAAATAGTTCTGGAGAACAAGAACCAGCAGTGTCAGGAACAAAGGCTTTATTTGTACCAATTGAACTGATAATTACATTTGTAGAGTATGCAGGTACTTTTATTGGGTTAAGAAGCGGTTTGTGTGATTTAATTGAAAGTGCAGAAGCAAAAAAAGTAATTTATTATCCCAGAAGGGTTTACCAGTGTGGTGCAATGATCGATTTCTACGGATTAAAGGCAATGGGATTTGACGGAAATCTGGAAGAAATAGAATTAGAAGTGTAGAAAGGAAAACTAATGAAGCAGGAAAATTATAGATTATCAATCTGTATTCCAACATATAACAGAGCAGAAAAATTAAAAATGATGCTGGATTCAATTTATTTGGAATATGAGGAACTAAAGGATAAGATACAAATCTGTATATCTAATAATCATAGTTCGGATAACACCAATGAAGTAGTAAAAGCGTATCAGAATAAAATGGAGATTACCTATCATGAAATGAAAGAGGATGTGCATGCGTATCGAAATTGGTCCTATACGGCACAGAATCTTGCAGATGGAGAATATGTCTGGGTAATTGGTGATGATGACATTATTATTAATGGTGCACTGCATCGAATTTTGAAACTTTTGAAAGAGCATCCAAGTGATTATTATTATATGAATCATTTAAATAAACCACTTGATGAGCTAAAGGAAATTATAAAAAATAAGGGAAAGGTTTCTGTTACATCGGATGAATGTGAATGTTATGATTTAACATCCCATTCTATAGATAAGTGGGAAGAACTTCTGACGTATAAGGGAAAATTTCAAGAAGTAAATATGCTGTATATTGGAAATCACTTATTTAAGAGGGGCATGTGGAATTATGATGCACCTGATTTTGATATTCCAAGACCTTCTGATGTTTTTAACAGAAATACATTAGACTGGTATTACTCTGTGTGGAGTCCCCAAGTTGTGAATTTTGCAAAAAACATGATGGGAAAGCCATGCTATTATTACGGTGAACCTTGTGTGGTTCAGGGAACTGGCGAAAATGTAGATGAAATTTTTTCTATACGTTTTCTTACATTTCTTCCTAGGTGGATAAAAACCTTTGAAGAATGTCATATTGATCCAGCAGTACGGGAAAAATATATCCAGTTTATGGATGAAGTTACACTAAAACGATATTTTAATCTGGCAGGATATAAAAAGCAGCTGTTAGTAGAACATCCATACTGTATGACTTATCTGAAAGATAGGATGCAGAATCCGGAATTTGCAATGCGTGTTCTGGAAGCAGGAAAAACCCAGACATCATTTTTTAATATACTTACATCCGCACAGTTTGAAAAACAGTTAAGAAAACTGTTTGAAAAGAAGGATGGTCATGTTGTGCTGTGGGGGACAGGTGATGTTGCAAAAGATTACATCAGTCATTCCAATCAGTTGAAAGAGAATATTGATTATGTTGTAGATGGAAATGAAATGAAAAATGGAAAGAATTTTGAACTGCTTCAAAAAGTAATACATTCTCCATATTCTCTTTCTCAGGAAAAAGTATTTTGTATCGTGATATCTACAGTAAAATATGAAAGTGATGTGATTAAGTTTATAAAGGAGCATTTCAAGTATCCACTTTATGTAATTAACAGTACTGGAATTATACAGATAGAAGGAGAAGAACCAAGATGAAAAAAGTTCTGATAATAGGGGCAAGTGGTTTTATTGGACACAATTTAAAGGATTTTTTAGAGAAGTTTCCAGATGAATACGAATTATCCTGTCCAAGCAGCAAGGAACTGAATATGCTGGATCTTGAAAACGTGAATTCGTATTTTGAAAACAATACATTTGATATCGTAGTCTGTGCAGCTATTTTTATACCAAAGAATTATGAATCCCAGAAAGATATTCTGGATCACGATATGCGTATTTTTTATTATTTACAGCGTCATGCAGATGAATTTGAAAAGATAATTTATTTTGGTTCTGGTGCAGAATATGTGAAAGAGTACCCAATTGTGAATGTGAGGGAAGAGGACTTTGGAAGAGTTCCATTTTCTGCATATGGTTTCGCTAAATATATTATTAACAAGGAAATCCGTAACAGCAGTAATATTTATAATATGCGTGTTTTTGGTTTATTTGGCCCTTATGAAAACTGGAAGACTACATTTATATCCGGAGCCTGCTGTAAAGCAGTGAAGGGGGTACCGATTACAATCCGTCAGAATGTATTTTTTGAATATGTGTGGATTGAAGATTTTGTGCAGATTGTGAAGTGGTTTCTGGATCATACACCAAAATATCATGATTACAATATAACGGCTGGAAACAAGGTTGATTTAATGTCTCTTGCGGAGGATGTCCGTAAAGTCAGCGGAAAAGATATTCCGATTTATGTCTGTAAAGAAGGACTGGCAAATGAATATACGGGCAGCAATGAACGACTGATGAAGGAAATTCCAGAGTTTAAGTTTACAGCCAAGAGAGAAGCGATACAGAAATTATATAAATGGTATGAGCAGAGAGAAGAAACGATTGATTTAATGTCATTATTGTATTTTGAATAAATAAAAATATCCTAGGAAAGTTCGGTGGAGACAAGTATGAAGAGAAGAGTAGCAGATATTATAGTAGAGACTTTAATAAAACATAACATAACAGATTGTTTTTCCGTTGTTGGAGGAGGAGCTATGCATTTAAACAATGCATTTGCCATTCATGAAGATATAAATCTTATGTACAATCACCATGAACAGGCATGCGCAATGGCTGCAGAGGGATATGCAAGAATGTCAGGGAAACTTGCAGCGGTATGCGTAACCAGCGGTCCTGGTGGAACAAATGCAGTGAATGGTGTACAAGGAGCTTATGTGGATAGTCTTCCGATGATAGTGATTTCGGGTCATCCAAGATATGCAACTACAGTAGAAGCGACGGGGCTTAAGCATCTTAGATGTCGTGGAGTTCAGGAAAATGACATTGTTACGATGGTTCAAAAAGTAACGAAATATGCCAAGTGTGTTTACGATCCGAAATATGCCCAGTATGAGGTAGAGAAAGCCATTGATATTGCACTGGATGGAAGAAGAGGCCCTGTCTGGATTGATGTTCCACTTGATGTGCAGGGGGCCCTGGTGGAAGAATCCGAATTAACGAAGTATCAGAGAGAGGAAACTTTAAATACCCTTAAGGATAAGGAAATAGAGGAACTTTTTCTTGAAATAGAAAAGGCAGAAAGACCTTGTATTCTGACAGGCTCTGGCATCAGAACGGGAATGGCATGGGATGAGTATCAGAAGTTTATTCAGCATGTAAAAATTCCAATTGTGGGAGGATGTATACAGGCAGACATTAACTCTCAAGAGGACGAAGGTTACTATGGAATGTCTGGAAACAGTGGCCCAAGATGTGGAAACTTTATACTACAGAATGCAGATTTGATTTTAGTATTAGGAAACAGTCTGTCCTATAAGCAGACAGGATTTAACCAGGAAGAATTTGCGAAGCATGCAAAGATTATAATGATAGATGCCGAAGAAGATGAAGCAAAGAAGCAAGGTCTGCATATTGAACGTGTTTTGGTAAGTGATTTAAGGAAGTTCTTTGAAAAAAGCAATAAAATGCATAGACAAATTGAGGCACCGGCAGCTTGGAGAGAATATTGTGATATGGTGAAGAACAGTTTCCCAAGATATGAAATGCTCGAAAAGAACAGAGACCATATTCAGCAAACAGATCCTGTTGCCATGTTGGACTTTTGGAAACATTATATGGCCAGTGCCCCAAAGGATCAAATTATTGCATTAGGCAACAGCAGCTGTATCTCGGGAGTACTCTGGGAAGGAACTGAATACAGGCAGCAGCGTGTTCTGGTGAATTACAACGCTGGCTCAATGGGGCATGATCTCCCAAATGCAATTGGTGCCGCAAAAGCATCTGGAAAAAGCGTAACACTTGTTACTGGTGACGGCTCTATTATGATGAACCTTCAGGAACTTCAAACGATTCGTCATTATAATCTGCCGGTCAAAGTGGTTGTATTCTCTAATCATGGCTATGGAGCAATTCGAAATACGTGTACGAACTTCTTCCATGGTACCTATACTGGATGTGATGAAAAAAGTGGTGTAAGTTTTCCGGAGTTTTCAAAAGTTGCAGATACATTTGGGCTTCCATTTAAATGCTGTCATTGTACTGGGGAATTAGATGAATCCATTCAATGGATGCAGGAACAAAAAGGAAGCTGTCTATTAGAAGTAAAAGAGCGGATAGATGAAATTCCAAATCTGAAAGTAGGCTCTACGATGCAGGAGGATGGTAGCTTTGTAACTGATCCACTTCATGAATTATCACCGAAGCTTGAAAAAGAACAGATGGAGAAATTTATGATTTCATAAGGATACCGATTCGTTAGCTGAGAAGAACCAGGAAAGGATAAATAGGGCATGGTGGAGATAAAAAGGAGAGGAAATTGTGACATTATTGTTCTACAGGAAAAGGAATTAACCGATCAAAAAGTGTTTGAAATTTTTTGGAAAAGTCCTAAAGAAATTATTTATGTTGTAAATAACGAAGAGCAGTTATTTGGTATTATTACACTGGGGAATTTTCGAAGAGCAGATGGAAAAGCTGCGAATGCGGTAAACCGTAAATTTACAATGGTTTCAGAAACAACTCCTGATAGTAAGGTAAATGAGGTTTTTAGCAGAAGTTATGCCATAAAGAAGATTCCTATTGTGAATGAGCAGTCTAAAATTATTGGTGAATACTTCATTGAGGATGAAAGGAAAGAACCAATTGAACCAGAAAAAGTAAAAGCTGTTATTACATCAAAGTATTCCCTTGACAGATATTTAACCACGGCTCATATTCACAAAATTTTATGGGATACGAATATTGAAGACAAGGATATACTGTATTGTTTAGAAGATAGTGAGAGTTTGGAAGTTGAAAGAGTTGATTTTAAAGATATTCGTTCAATTCAAAGGGAATGGGATGCAGATTTGATTCTTGTGGAAAGTGATGAGAAGAGGAAGCTGATTAGTTCATTCTGCAAGGAAAATATTTATATTCAGGATAGTAGTTCCTTTGTAAAAGAAAGCTACAGTGAACTCAATTATATCAATCAGACTCTGATACTGAAGCAGAATCAGGTAAAGGTATTATACTATGAATATCCTTGGCTGGATAAAATTACACATTTTACAGAGGAGGAAAAGACACGGCTGAACAGCCGTCTGGCACCAAATGCCATAGATATGGCATCTGAGGAAATAAAAGCAGAATTTTTTGGAGAATCATACTCCCAGCAATTTTTTAAAGATATACGGTATGCTATTCGTCGTTTTACGAAAAATGGAGAAAGCAGCCTGTTAGATCATCGTAGTACCTATTTGAATATAATGGATGGAAAACGTTTGACAACGGATATTCCAGAAGAAAGTTATTCGACCATACATATGTTTGGTCCTTGCATTGTATATGGAACAATGGTTGAAGATAAATTTACGATTTCAAGCTGTCTTCAGCGAAGGATAAATCAATGGAATCCGAATTCTTATAAAATGATGAATTATGGATTACAGGATATAAGTACAATTGATACGCTGTTGCACTTAAATAAGAATATGCTTCATCCAGATGATATTGTAATTATTATGGAGAAATTTTCAGACAAGATGGCTGCTAATTTAGCAGATATTGCTATTCCTTATCATGAATTATCAGAAGATTTTGACTGTGAACATAATATGGGGATGTGGTTTTATGATCAGCCTGTTCATGTTAATTATAAAGGAAGCAAGCGGATTGCAGATAAAATTTTTGAGGATTTGCAGGAATATAACTATCTTGAAAGTGCTGGAAAAACACGAAAACAGCAGATAAAACAGGGATTTTCTAAATCAATTGAAGAATTTCGTGAAAATGTAGAACTTAAGAAATATTTAAGCTATTTGGAAAGTGAAAGACTGGGAGACAGGGGGGACACTGCTGGTGCCATTGTTATGAACTGTAATCCTTTTACCAATGGACATAAATACTTAATCGAAACCGCACGAAATTATGTTGATGTCCTATACTTATTTGTTGTAGAAGAGGACAAATCAGAGTTTGCTTTTAAAGATCGTCTGAACATGGTGAAAGCGGGAGTCGCTGGGATGAAAAATGTAAAAGTCCTTCCAAGTGGAAAGTTTATTATTTCATCTGCTACTTTTCCAGAATACTTTCAAAAAAGTGAACTACAGGAACAGAAAATTGATATGACAAAAGACATTGATTTGTTTGGGGTATATATTGCGCCAGAGCTTCATATAACAAAACGTTTTGCCGGAACGGAACCGGATGATTATGTCACATCACAGTATAATGAGACCATGAAAAGGCGTCTTGAAAATTATGGTATTGAATTTATAGAGATTCCACGTTGTAAACAGGATGGGCGGGTTGTCTCTGCTTCGACTGTTCGGAACTGTTTAAAAAGCGGCGAGGATGATATGCTTCGAAAACTGGTTCCAGATACCACATATGCATATTTAAAAACGATAAAATACAAATACAGTTAGGGAGGTTTTGTGATGGAGGCTGAAAAGATAAAACAGCAGATTTTAGAGTTAACGAAGGAATATTATGAAGAACATTTTGCAAAAGAGACAGGATATGTGGAAGGAGAACGAGTAAATTACGCCGGTCGTGTATTTGACGAAAAAGAAATGGTGAATCTGGTGGATGCATCATTGGATTTCTGGTTAACGCAAGGACCTTATGGGGAAAAGTTTGAAAAAGGAATGGCTGAGTTTTTGAATGTGAAGTATTGTTCTCTTGTAAACTCAGGTTCATCAGCTAACTTACTGGCGTTTATGGCATTAACATCTCCAAAGTTGAAAGAACGTAGAATTCAAAAGGGAGATGAGGTCATTACCGTAGCTGCTGGTTTCCCTACTACCATAGCACCAATTATTCAGGCTGGGGCTGTACCTGTATTTGTAGATGTTGAAATACCGCAGTATAATATGAATGTTTCTAAGCTGGAAGAAGCACTGTCAGAGAAAACAAAAGCGGTTATGATTGCCCATACACTTGGAAATCCATTTAATCTTCAGTATATCCGTGATTTTTGTGATAAACATCAATTATGGCTGATTGAAGATAACTGCGATGCATTAGGTTCTAAGTATTGCTACAATGGTGAGTGGAAACAGACTGGAACAATCGGACATATTGGAACTTCTAGTTTTTATCCACCGCATCATATTACAATGGGGGAAGGTGGGGCTGTTTATACAAACGATCCATTGTTACATAGGATTATAAATTCATTTCGTGACTGGGGAAGAGACTGTTGGTGTCCGCCAGGAAAGGATGGAAGCTGTCATCATAGATATGACCAGAAATATGGAGATTTACCACTGGGATATGATCACAAATATGTGTATTCCCATTTCGGCTATAATCTGAAAGCGACTGATTTACAGGCAGCCATCGGATGTGCCCAGCTTGAAAAGATTAATAAATTTACCGAATTAAGAAGACAGCATTGGTCTATGCTTAGGGAGGGTCTTAAAGAAGTAGAGGATATGATTATTATGCCTGAGAAGGCACCGAATTCTGAACCAAGCTGGTTTGGATTTTTGATGACAGTGAAGGATGAGGCACCTTTTACAAGAGATGAATTATCCAGTCATTTGGAGAAAAAAAATATTCAAACAAGGAATCTGTTTGCTGGAAATATTATAAAGCAGCCTTGTTTTGATGAAATGAGAGAAAGCCAGACTGGATATCGTGTTGTAGGAGAATTAAAAAATACAGATAAAATAATGACAAGTTCCTTCTGGATTGGTGTTTATCCTGGGATGAAAGAGAGCCAAATCAACTATATGATAAAGACGATATGTTCTTTTGTAAAGGAAAGACGTTAGAAGAAATTGGGGAAAGGAAAAGTATAAGACATAGAAAATGCCTTGTATCGGATAGCATATGAAAGTTGTAATTTTAGCCGGAGGTATGGGAACCAGGATAAGTGAAGAGTCGCATTTACGTCCTAAGCCAATGATCGAAATTGGTGAACGACCTATTTTATGGCATATTATGAAAATTTACAGCCATTATGGTTTTAACGATTTTATCATTTGCTGTGGTTATAAGGGGCATATGATAAAAGAATATTTTATGGATTATTATATGTATGAATCTGATGTAACTATTAGTTTAAAAGATAATTCTACGACGGTACATCAGAATATTACGGAACCTTGGAATGTAACCTTAGTAAATACAGGACTTGGAACACCAACGGCTGGACGAATCATGCAGATTCAAAAGTATGTAAAGGATGAAACTTTTATGATGACATATGGTGATGGGGTTTCTGATATCGATATTCCAGCATTAGTGGAATATCATAAGAAGCAGGGAAAGGTTGCTACGATTACGGCTACCAGGCCAGCTGGACGCTGGGGAGCCATTCAGGTGGATGAGGTACAGAACCTAGTTTCTTCTTTTAAGGAAAAGGATAAAGAAGATCAGGCATGGATTAATGCTGGGTTTGCAGTATTCAATCCTGAGATATTTGATTATCTGGAGGCAGATCAGATGTTAGAGCAGCGTCCTTATGAGCGACTGGCAGAAGACAGGCAGATGACGGCTTATAAGCATACTGGTTTTTGGTCACCTATGGATACGCTGCGGGACAAGAATTTTTTGGAAGACCATTGGAAGACGGGACATGCTCCTTGGAAGATATGGGATAAATAGTGCGTAGGATTGAGAGGAATAGTATGGAACGTGAGTTTTGGAAAAATAGGAAAGTATTGATTACGGGACACACTGGATTTAAAGGTTCCTGGCTTTCTATTATGTTAATGAAGATGGGGGCAGAGGTTATTGGAATTGGATTGGAGCCTTATACAGCACAGGATAATTATGTGGTCACAGGACTGAAGAATAAAATGCAGGAATTTCGTGGTGACATACGGGATAGAGAATTTCTTCGAAAAGTTTTCAGAGAAGTCCAGCCAGAGATTGTATTTCATCTGGCGGCTCAGCCGTTGGTACGTCTTTCTTATGAAAAACCTGTTGAGACGTATGAAGTAAATGTAATGGGAACTATGAATATTTTGGAATGTATCCGTCATACAGACAGTGTGAAGGAAGGCATTATGATAACCACGGATAAATGTTATGAAAATCTGGAGCAGACAAGAGGTTATAAAGAAAACGATCGTTTTGGAGGCTATGATCCATACAGTTCTTCAAAAGGATGTGCGGAAATTCTAATCTCTTCCTATAGGAACTCCTATTTTCCGACTGCAGAGTATGATAAACATAAAAAAGCACTTGTAAGTGTGCGGGCAGGAAATGTAATTGGTGGAGGAGATTGGGCAAAAGACCGAATTGTTCCAGATTGTATCCGTGCACTTAGAAATAAAGAATCTATCAAAATTAGAAGTCCTAAAGCGATACGTCCATGGGAACATGTGTTGGAACCACTTTCAGGATACATTCTGCTTGCTGAAAAGCTATATGAGGATCCGGTTCGTTTTTCTGGAGGATGGAATTTTGGCCCAGAGCAGGAAACGTTTGTTACTGTATGGAATATTGCTCAGAAAATCGTAGATGCCTATGGAACTGGTAAATTAGAAGATATTTCAAATCCTGAGGATGTTCATGAGGCGAAGCTTTTATTCCTTGATATTACAAAAGCCAAGGAACAGTTAGGGTGGAAGCCGCGGTTATCCATTAATGAAACCATCAATTATACGGTAGAATGGTATCGAAAATTTGAGCATGAAAATGTTTATGCTTTATGTGAAAAGCAGATTGAGAAATTTTATAAAGTTCTATAAACAATAGAATACGTTATAGGAGAAAAGGAGGAACTGGAGAAATCTAGTTCCTCTTTTCGTATTTGAAAAATAATATATTTAATTTTATAAAAATAAGTAAAAATATTACGTGGAAAAATATGATGATACATGTTATTATAAAGAAGGTTATTGATAAATATATTATAAAAAATGTATAGTGATAGGAGTGATTGGAAAGAAAATAAGCTTATACTAAATAGAGAAAATTACGGGATACAGGTAAATAATATACATAAAGTAAAAATTCTAAATGTAAGAAGAAAGGAAAGATTAAAAATATGATGAAAAGGCTGAATACTTTTCTTTGTGTTCTGCTTGTACTGATAATAGTATATCCAGGAAATGCAGGAGTTTATGCCAGCGATGCTGGTAGTCAGGCGGGGACAGATGAAAAGATATCTTTATACTTGGATGATCCCCCGAAAGTGGACATACAGCTGGCGGTTGGAAATTCAACAGTTGACATGTCAAACTTTCAGGAGGATTTGTGCAACGAGCTTAAGGAACGAGGAGTAGATACTTCGAACTTTAATATTGTTGCGACACAGCAAAAAACAGTTTCTACGGAGATGGAAGATGCAGCAAAGATATTTAGCAGCTGGGGCAGAATTGGATGGAAAGGCCAATGGAGTTATGATAGCAAAAATAAAGTTATTGTAAATGCAGAAAATACAGATAATTACACTGGTTTTTATTATCCAGGATGTTTTGATTACCGTGATATTGATTTCTCCTATGAGAATACATCGGCAGATCCTGATGATGATGTAATGGGGGCAATGATCCGGTTTAATAAAAATGCAGATGGAAGTGTTACAACATATACATTTAGTATGGATCGTGGAGATAACGGCGGTGGCGTTTCTACAGCTGAAGGTGGTGGAGGACTTTATAAAATTGTAAATAAGCCATTCGAAAGAACTAAAGTTACCTTATTGCAGGAAGTAAGTCAAAGATGGAATCGTGGTAGCTGGGACAAATACCGATTTGTAGCTAAAGGGAGCAATATAAAAGTGTATATGAATAATCAGTGTATTGTAGATTATACGGACAAGAATAATCCTATTCTGTCTGGTTCTTATGGGTTCTTTTCCTATAGTCAGCCTTATGCGAAGTTTCGGAATATTACAATTGTAACAGAGCAGACAAAACCTTTATCCACCGTTTTAACTGATACTAACTGGTCCGATGATTCCATCCATTTTGTCATTAATTTAAATGATGAACTGGAATCGTCCCTAAGTACAGATAGCAGCATGCAGAAAACCGCGGATTTTACTAAAGCAAAAGGTATTTACTACATTGGATGGGGAAATTCGATAAATCAAACACAATCGTTACAATTTATTGAAAAGAATAACGGAAATGGAACATTTATAGAGAATGGTGATTATAATGCATCTATTGTGAAAATTGCAAATTACATTTTATACAAGATTACATATTTAGAGGGAAAAGGAACAAAAGATAATCCTTATATGATTCATAATCGAGGACAGATTATCAGTATGAAATATAACATGCATGCGTATTATGCACTTGCAGAAAATGTTGATTTTAAAGGAATGACATGGACAGGAATCGGAAGTTCGGACAATCCATTTTGTGGTGGGTTTGATGGAAGAGGATTCACTGTCAGCAATGTGACTATTTGCTCAGGAAGTTATACTGGATTTTTTGACTATGTCAGCAATGGAGAAATTTGTGATTTAAACATTATCAATATTGTTATAAAAGGTGGTTCTCATATCGGTGGTATCGCAGGACATGTAACCGGAAGTAAAACACTTATTGAAAACTGCAGCATAGAGGAAGCTGTTATTCAAGGAAGCGATAGTGTAGGCGGAATTGTCGGCTGGATAGAAGACGGAAGTATTGTAGGATGCGTAAGTTCTGCTGATGTTTCCGGAAGTATTTATATTGGCGGAGTTGTAGGTTCTGCTACGGGGGTACTAATAAAAGACTGTTATAGCACTGCAACCGTAACTGGAAAAGAATGCGTTGGTGGAGTTGCCGGACGCAGCAGTCAATGTAGATTTGAGACATGCCAGAGTATTTCTACGGTTATTGGAAATGACAAAGTCGGAGGTGTTATTGGCTGTCACAATGGAAGGAATCAGGACGGGCTGATTTATATACCAGATGTAGTAGAATGTGAGGATTTCTCAACAGTAAAAGGATATTCCAGCATAGGTGGCATTATTGGATACAGTGAGAATACTAATCTGATAAAGTGCATCAGTGGAGGTGTATTAGAGGGAGCTGAAGATTTGGATGGACTGATAGGAAGCAGTGTAGAAGGAAGTCTGACAGATTGTGATAACTTAGCAAATGTTGTATTTCAGAATCATAGTAATTCATTAGAATAGTTATGGAGGAAAAAAATTGAGTAAAATAGGAAAACGCAGATTGATTGCATACGTTATGAGTGTAATTATGATGGCATCTATCTGTAGTGATGCAGCACCGGTAAAAGCCAGTGATGGTGAAGATACCACATCACAGCAGACAGTAGAACAGACCATGTCTCCAGATGCATCTCCAACAGCAGATGATTCATTACCAGAGGAGACAAAACTACCAGAAGTGACTCAGGGAATCGAAACTCTGCCACCTGAAGCTGAGGTATCAGAAGTACCAGAGGAGACCAAAGAGCCACAGGTAACAGAAGATACATTGGAAAAGGATGGAGAATACTATCTCTTACAGAACGCAGATGATTTCGATTTTGTAAGGCAGCATCCAGATGAAAAATATAAACTGAAAAGTGATATTGATTTTAAAGAAGCAGCACTAGAACCGATCGGAACCATAGATGTACCATTTTCAGGAGAATTAAATGGAAATGGATGCACTGTAAAAAATCTGACGATTCAGACAGAGCAGGATTATGCAGGATTATTTGGCGTGATTGAAAATGCATATGTACATGATATGACATTTGAAACGGTTTCGGTGACAGGAAATGATTATGTTGGCAGTCTTGCTGGATATGCAGTTGGAGCAGACAAGAAAATTGAAAACTGTACGATTTCCGGGGGCAGCGTAAATGGACATGATTTTACAGGTGGTCTGTTAGGAGCCACGGATGAAAAGAGTACCGTAAGCAGTACCGTAATTAAAAATGTAAATTCAGATGCTGATGTAACTGCGGATGGAAATAAGACAGGTGGTATTGTTGGTTATATAAAAGGAAGTATTTATGGCAGCAGCAGTACAGGTGATGTATCCGGATATGACTGCATAGGTGGTATTGCTGGACAGAGTTCTGGTGGAACCATAGAAGTTTCTTATACAAAAGGAAAATTAACTGGAAATATGTATACCGGCGGTCTGATTGGTATTATGAACGGCGGAACCATAGAACAGTGTTACAGCCTGAAAGAATTAAAGGGAAATGTCTATGCAGGTGGACTTCTTGGTGAGAGCAGCGGTGGAACGGTAGAGAACAGTTTTGTTATTGGAACAGTAAATGGAAGCAGCTATGTTGGCGGTCTTATTGGTCAATGTACAACCATTACCTATTTGACAAACTGTTATGTATCAGCCGTTACTTTGTCAAATGACAGTATGGTTGGAGGAATCTGTAGTAAAGAAGATAATCTTAAGATTCAGAACAGCTATTTTGATACAACGGTCAGTGAACTGGATGTACAGGCAACCAGTGATGCGGGAAAAACAACTGCTCAGATGAGAAAGCAGGAAAGCTTTGAAAGCTGGAATTTTAATAGTGTATGGTCAATTGAGGAAGGTCAGTCTTATCCTTATTTAACAAATCTTCCAAAACCAGAAGAGATCGCAGGTCCTCCAGTAGAGGAAGATATGCAGGGAGATGGAACAAAAGATTCTCCTTATATTGTAAAAACAAAGAAACAGCTTTTCATGATTCAGAATAATTTAAGTGCTTATTTTAAACTTGGTGCAGATATTAATCTTGGTGGAATTGAGTGGACGCCAGTTGGAAGCACCAGTATGCCATTTACAGGCGGATTGGATGGAAATGGATTTTCTATAAGCAATTTCCAGATTACAAAGTCAACAGTTAACTATGTTGGATTCTTTACAGCTGTTTTCAATGCAGAAATTAAAAATATTACGTTTGACCATGGTGTGATTGCGGCGAAATCTTATGCAGGAACCGTAGCAGGACAGGTTCTTGGAACAGATACGATCTTGGAACAGATTTCAGTTACAAACGCAAGCGTAAGCGGAACTTCTTATCTGGGAGGTCTGTTTGGAATTGTATCTGCAGCAGCGACGGCACCAATCAGTTTTTGTTATGCAGATGCTACGGTAACAGCAGCAGGAGAAAGAGCCGGCGCAATTGTTGGTAACCTGACAGGAAGTCTGACTAACAGTTATGCAGCTGGTATTGTAAAAGGAACCAATCATATTGGTGGTTTAGTTGGATTACAGGCAGGTACAGCTGATTTGACACAGTGTTATAGTAAGGTGTTGGTTGCTGCCACAGGAAAGAACATTGGTGGATTAGTTGGCTGCAAAGTAAAAGGTACTATCAGCAACAGTTTTGCTCTTGGCGAAGTAAGTGGAACCAGCGTTGTTGGCGGAATTTTAGGTGCTGCAACATCAGCAGTTACAATTAGTAACTGTTATGGAGCAGAAAAATTAAGTGGTGCAGCAGCATCTCTTGGTGGCATTGCAGGAAGTATTTCCTATCTTACTATCAAAAATACATGTTACGACGGGACCGTAAGCGGTGTTGTACCAAGAGATTTGGTTCAGGTGAGCAAAACAACAAAAGCAATGACGAAAAAGTCTTCTTATACAGAATGGGATTTTGAAACAGTATGGGATATGGAAGATGGAAAAACCTATCCATATTTGAAAACTCTTCCAAAACCAGACGGAATTGCTAGCGAAGTGCCGGAAGAACAGACGGGAAGCGGAACATTAGAAGATCCTTACGTGATTCGTACAGTAAAAGATTTAGATAATATCCGTTATGAAATGAATGCACACTATGTATTAGGAAATGATATTGATTTAAATGGAATGGAATGGATTCCAATCGGAACATCTGCAGCACCATTTACAGGAACACTGGATGGAGCCGGATATCAGATTTTTAATTTTACAATTACATTAAGTACAATGGAATATGTTGGTTTATTTGGTGTTGTAAAGAATGCAGAAATAAAAAATATTACGGTAAAAGATTATTTAGTAACTGGTAAGAATTATGTTGGTTCTTTAGCAGGTTCCATACAGGGAACAGGCTGGAACATCATAGATTGTCATGTATCTGGCGGAAAAGTTACCGGTGTTACATCTGTCGGTGGTCTTTTTGGTAATACAACAGCAGCTAGTATAAATGATATGTCAGGATGTTCTTCCAGTGCAGAAGTAACTGCTGCAGGAAGTCATGCTGGTGGAATTGTGGGTTCACTTTCTGGAAAGCTGACAGGAAGTTATGCAGTTGGAAAAGTAACCGGTGCTTCCAATGTTGGAGGTCTTGTTGGATATCAAGTATCTGCATCTTCTATTGCAGGCTGTTATTCCACAGCAGAGGTGAAAGCCACAACAGCCAGAGCAGGCGGAATTATTGGATATAAAGCTGCTAAGGGAAGCATTTCTAACTGTTATGTACTTGGAATCGTTTCTGGTACAGCAGGCGTTGGGGGAATTATTGGTGCTGCAAATGCAGCAGTTATGATTGAAAACAGTTATGTGGCAGCTTCCATTCATGCAGTAAATAAAACGATAGGAGGAATTGCCGGTGTCGCAACGAATATTACAGTTACAAATAGTTTTTATGATGGACTTTTGTGCGGACTGGCTTCTTCTGGAGAAGCACAGACAAGTAAGCTGACAGAAAGCCTCATGCGGAAAGCTACTTTTACTGGATGGGATTTTGAAAATACATGGGATATCGAAGAAGGGAAGACGTATCCATTTTTACGTAACCTTCCAAAGCCAGCTGGTGTAACTACAGATGTGGAAGCGCTGATTACAGAAGGTGCTGGTACGAAAGAAGACCCATACATAATCAGAACGGCAGAACAGCTGCAGGCAGTAAAATATGAAGTAACTGCATACTATAAGCTGGCAGAGGATATTGATTTAGAAGGAGTAGAATGGACACCAATTGGAACGGCTTCCAAACCATTTTCTGGTGGTTTTGATGGAAATAATCATACAGTCAGCAATTTTATCATTAGTAAAGGAACCGTTGATAACATCGGATTTTTCGGTGTAATTGGCAGTTCTGAAATTAAAGATTTTACAGTAAGAGATTTCACTGTAAATGGAAAAAATGATGTTGGTGGATTAATTGGTAAAGTAAGTACAGCAGACCGTATCCTTACAAACTGTCATGTAGAAAATGGAAAAGTCTGTGGAACAAGCTATGTAGGTGGTCTGATTGGTTTTGTGGCAAAAGTGGGAACCAGTGATATCGAAGGATGTTCTTCCAATGCAGATGTAATTGGTACGGCCTCTTATACTGGAAACCTGATTGGCTACTTATATGGAAATCTGACGAACTCTTATGCAAAAGGTACGACTCAGGGCGAAACGTATGTGGGTGGTCTTGCAGGATACAGTAATGCTGGTGTAATTGATAGATGTTACGCGGTTGTAAAGGCAACAAACGGAACATATGTCGGAGGTATTGCTGGTTATAAATACAGCGGTACGATTAAAAATAGTTATGCAGTTGGAAGTATTACAGGAACTAATTACATTGGTGGAGTTGTTGGAACGGTTTACACAACGATGTATTTAACAAACTGTTACAGCAGTGTCAGCATCAAAGCAGCAGGAGCAAATGTTGGTGGCTTATGTTGTGCAAACACGAATATAAAAATGGCAGAATGTTATTATGACGGAATGGTAAGTAATTTAAATCCGTTAACAAAATATGACTGTTCTTATCTGACACCAACTTTAATGCGTCAAGCATCCTTTGCAGGTTGGGATTTTGAAACGGTCTGGAATATAGAGGAAAACAGTTCTTATCCTTATTTAAAGGAATCGGGAAAACCAGAGGAAGTAACGGTAGAAAAAAAAGACAGCTTCCCAGAAGGAAAAGGTACTGCTGAGGAGCCATATGAGATTACAACAGCAAAACAGCTTAATTTTGTAAAAGAAGAACCTACGGCATCTTATGTGCTTGTAAATGATATTGATTTAGAAGACAGTGAATGGGAGCCAATTGGAATTAATACAAATGCACCATTTACTGGAACATTTGATGGAAATGGACATGTGATTTCCAACTTTACAGTCAGCCAGAGCACAGCAAGTTCTATCGGTTTCTTTGGTGTAATAAATAATGGAACTGTGAAAGGTTTGAATTTAGATAATGCCAGAGTTACTGGTAAGAATTATGTCGGAGCATTAGTCGGATACGTAATGGGTACGACATGGGTTATTGATGACTGTCATATTACAAATACAAGAACTGCTGGTGTAGGCTGTATCGGTGGGCTTGTTGGTAACGTAGCAGGTGCAGGTAGAGATGGCATTACTAATTCGAGTGCCAAAGTAGAAGTTGTTGCAACGGGTGATCGTGTTGGAGGACTTGTCGGAAATCTGGTTGGTAATGTGACAAAATGTTATGTAACTGGAAATATCCAGGGTGCCAATATGGTTGGTGGTATCGCAGGATGCAGTGGTTCTGGTGTGATTGAACAGTGTTATGCAACGGGAGATATTACTGGTGCTACGAAGACAGCAGGCCTTGTTGGCTATAAAACAGCAGGAAAAATTGAGAACTGTTACAATTTAGGTACGGTAACAGGAACCAATTATGTAAGTGGTATTTTAGGTGCAGCTGCATCAACCAAAGTTTCTATTACAAACTGTTATACCGCAGCCGTTATTACTGGAACTGGTACTTATGTTGGCGGTATTTATGGAACCAAAGGTGCTGTTGCAGCAGTAAACAGCTATTATAACAGAACTGTGAATCCTTCTCTTACAGTAGTAGACGCTCATGCAAGATATACCAGCGGTTTAAAGAGAAGAGCAAACTTTACGGATTGGGATTTTGACACAATCTGGAGCATTCATGAATATAAAACCTATCCATCTTTACAAGGAATGGATGAACCAGAAGGTATTGAGGGACCAGTGGCAACGGATTTACCAGAAGGTTCTGGAACCAAAGAAGACCCTTATATGATTAAGACAAAACAGCAGTTGATAAGCGTAAAATATGATTTAACTGCTTATTATGAAATTGCAAATGATATTGATTTAGGCGGAATGGAATGGGAGCCGATTGGTAATTTTGAAACTCCATTTACTGGACATTTAAATGGTAATGGATTTACGGTTTCTAATTTCACTATCAATACAGAAACTATAGATTACACCGGATTATTTGGTGTAGTATCTGGCGCAGTTATTTCTAACTTGACGATTTCTGGTGTGAAGATTAGCGGTGCACAGTATGCTGGTGGTGTGGCAGGACTTGCAGTTGGAGAGACAACATCCTTTACACAATGTCATGTTATCGATGGCTTTGTAAAAGGAAGCAGCTACATTGGAGGTATTGTTGGTAAATTTGAAGGTGGATCTGCAGATGGACTTATTAATTGTTATGCCTCAGTTGAGGTAACAGCAGCTGCAGAATATGCTGGTGGAATTGCTGGATGGGTAATGGCAGGAATCAGTGGCTGTTATTCTGAGGGAACTGTGACAGGCGTTACCTATGTTGGTGGAATTGTTGGATATGTTATGACTGTAACCATTCAAAACAGTTTTGTATTAGGCAGTGTTACTGGTGAAAATTATGTAGGTGGAATTGTAGGTGCCTGTGGAGAAACTGCTCAGGTTATAAACTGCTATTTCGCAGCCAAAATAACGGCATCAGAAGAATATGCTGGTGGAATTTACGGATGTGTTACTGGAATTACAATCACACATTGTTACTATGATGGTATTGTATCTGGTCTGGTTCCAAAAACAGAAAATGACCCAAGCAGACTGACAAACGGAATGAAGAGTGCAGTTAATTTTGCCGAATGGGATTTTACAGCAGTATGGACGATTGACGAAGGTATGTCTTATCCATATTTAAAAGCATTAAATAAACCAGAACATATTCTTGGCATTACAGTAAAAGATGCACCAAAAGGTGCTGGAACAAAAGAAAATCCTTACATTATTATGACAGCAGCGCAGCTGGTTAACATCAGATTTGAACTAGGTGCTTATTACAAACTTGGTGCAGATATTGATTTGAAGGATATAGACTGGAATCCATTGGGAACGAAAGAACTTCCATTTACTGGACATTTTGATGGAAATGGTTTTGTGATTAAAAATCTTACGATTACACACAGTGAAATGGATTATCTTGGATTATTTGGAGTCGTAAGAAATGCAGTCATTCTAAATGTGAAAATGGAAGGGGTATCCATCACAGGAGCTGGATATATTGGTGCGTTAATCGGATATGCAGTCGGCGAAGATACTTATATCTGTAACTGTAATGTAGCAGATGCCACAATCAGTGGTGGAACTTATGTTGGCGGTATTGTTGGTTATGCAGCTGGAACCATTGTAAAATGTTATGTATATGGTAAAGTAACAGGTAGTACCTACGTTGGAGGAATTGTCGGATATGCAATACATGTTGTAATTGAGAAATCTTATTCTACTGCTACTGTATTTGCTGTTACTTATGTTGGAGGAATTGTCGGATACAGCTGGGATGTAACGGTTCATTACTGTTTTGTTTATGGTGCAGTCAGCGGAACTGATTATGTAGCAGGTATTATTGGTGTATCTGGCTTTGACAGCAGTATTGTGGAATGCTATGTGGCAGGAAGAATTGTAGTAACTGGCACGATTGTCGGAGGCTTATGTTCATCCGTAACATTTATTACGGTTACAAAAAGCTGGTATGACGGAATTGCAACAGGAATTATTCCAAGACTGAGCATTGATTATTGTAGACTTGGGGGAATGATTTATAAAGCATCTTACAGCGAATGGGATTTCACAGCAGTCTGGGATTTGGAAGAAGGAAAGAGTTATCCATTCTTAAGAGAACTGCCGAAACCAGAGTTTGTATATCAGATAGATATGACTGGAAGGCCAGGAGGACGAGGAGTGGAAGACGATCCTTATCAGATTACAACACTAGAACAGCTGAAAAATGTAGACTTAGAACCAAACAGCTGGTTTGTACTAGGAAATGATATTGACTTAGAAGGAAAAGGTTTGATTCCGATAGGAGACAGTATCAAACCATTTTCTGGTGTATTCTTAGGAAATGGACATACGATTTCTAATTTTGTTCTTGATGCAGCTTTAAAAGACTGTGTTGGCTTCTTTGGAGAGACAAAGGGTGCAGTAATCAAAGACCTGACTTTATCCGATGCGAAAGTTACTGGTAAGAATAAGGTTGGTGCACTGATTGGTTATGCCGATGGAAATACAAAAATAGAAGGATGTACAACGGATGTATGTGTAACTGGTAAAAACTATGTTGGAGGAATTGTCGGATATGCAGCAGAATCCCTAGTGAATACCTCTTCTGGTTTAGGAGATGTAAATGGAGTTAACTATGTTGGCGGAATCACAGGATATAGTTTTTACAGTACGCTGTTATCCTGTGAAAGTATTTCGACGATTACTGGCTCAAATTATATTGGCGGAATTGCTGGATACAGTAATATTGGCATTGTAAAAGAATGTCAGAGCTTTACAAGCGTATTCGGAAAGAGATATGTGGGAGGAATTATCGGCTATAACAATGGTGCCACGATTGATACCTGCCAGAATCTAAAAGATACTAATGGAGATGTGCTTCCTTTGCTGAAAGCCTCAAATGAAACAGCGGTTGCTGAATTATCGGATTCTTATGCTTCGGTAACAGGTACTACTTATGTAGGAGGATTAATCGGCTATGCATATGGCGGAACGGAGAAAGCATGTAATAGTGAAGCCTCAGTAACAGGTACTATTTATGTAGGCGGACTTATTGGATTCAATGTAGGAAGCATGAATCAGGACTGTACAAGTAATGCAGCAGTAGAAGGAACAAAATATACAAATGATTTAATCGGTTATACAAAAGGGGAATAGATAGGAGATTGATACAGGTGTCAGCGTGTATAAAAAACGCTGGCACCTGTTTTTCTATGTGAGATTATATGATGTTTACACTTGTTTAATCACATGACAAGACACCTGACTTGACAAATCAGAAAATTGTGCCATAATATAGTATCAAACCGTATCAGTTTTCTGGACGGAAAAGAGGAAGAGAAAGTTTATTATTAAGGGCTGCGAAGATTAAACTTTTAGAGGTGGATGATGGAGAATTTAGTGAATCGCATTGAACAGTTAAAGAAAGAGAAAGACGCTGTCATTTTAGCACATTACTATGTCTGTGATGAAGTGCAGCAGGCAGCAGATTATGTTGGAGATTCCTATTACCTTGCTAAAATTGCAAAGAGCGTACCGCAGAAAGTGATTTGCTTTTGTGGGGTATCCTTTATGGGAGAGAGTGCTAGGATTTTAAACCCGGGAAAAACCGTATTGATGCCGGAGCCTGCGGCGGATTGCCCGATGGCACATATGGCAGATGTGGATAAGATAAAAAAGGTGAAGGAAGAACATCCAGACGTAGCAGTAGTCTGTTACATTAATTCTTCTGCAGAGATTAAACAGTATGCAGATGTCTGCGTGACATCTTCTAATGCATTGAAAATTGTAAAGAAACTTCCGAATCAGGAAATTTATTTTATACCAGATGAAAATCTGGGAAGATATATTGCATCACAGGTTCCAGAGAAAAAGTTTATTTTTAATGATGGATTTTGTCATGTACATAAAAGCATTACTCGTGAAAATGTACAAAAAGCAAAAGAAGCAAGACCGGAGGCACTGGTGCTGGCACATCCAGAATGTAAAATGGATGTATTAGAACTGGCAGATTATATTGGAAGTACTTCTGGAATTATTGATTACGCCACAAAGAGTGATAAAAAAGAATTTATCATTTGTACGGAAATGGGTGTATTTTTTGAACTAAATCAGAAGAATCCGGATAAGAAATTTTATTCGGTAGGGCATAGACAATTCTGTCCGAATATGAAAATGATTACGCTGGATAAAGTAGTAAAATCCTTAGAAGAAAATATAACAAAGGTGGAACTGGATAAAGAACTGAGTGAAAATGCGGAAAAACCGCTGGATAAAATGCTGGAATTGGCAGAATAGGAGGCTTTTGACATGTCTGAGACATATGACGTAATTATTGTAGGAACTGGAGCAGCTGGTCTGTTTGCTGGACTAAGTCTTCCGGAACAGGTAAAGACGCTGATGATTACAAAGGACGAGGTAGAAAACAGTGATTCTTATTTGGCCCAGGGGGGAATTTCAACGTTAAAAGCACCAGATGATTTTGAAAGCTATTTTGAAGATACCATGCGTGCCGGACATTATGAAAATAATGAAGATTCCGTAAAAATCATGATTCAGTCTTCGAGTGAAATTATTCAGGAGCTTATAGATTATGGCGTAGATTTTGACCGGGATGAAGAAGGAAAGCTTTCCTATACAAGAGAAGCCGCTCATTCTACATTTCGTATTCTGCATCATGATGACATTACTGGACAGGAAATTACGAAAAAATTAATTGCTCAGGTAAAAAAGAAGAAAAATATTGAACTTCGGACCTTTACAACAATGATTGATTTATTGGAAGAGAATAATATTTGTAATGGTGTTGTTGTAAAGAATCACGATGGTATGCAGGAAGCCATTTATGCAAAAGCAGTGGTTCTTGCAACTGGTGGAATCGGTGGATTATTTCGCAATTCCACCAACTTTGGCCATATCAGTGGAGACAGTTTTGCTATTGCTATTCAGCATAAGATTGAACTGGAGCATTTAAATTATATTCAGATTCATCCGACTACACTGTATTCTAAGAAAAAGGGCAGAAGATTTTTGATTTCGGAATCCGTTCGTGGTGAAGGTGCAATTCTGGTCAATGACAAACATGAGCGGTTTGTCAATGAACTGCTTCCAAGAGACAAGGTAACTCAGGAAATCAAAAAAGAAATGGAACGGGAAGGAACAGACCACGTTTATATAACTATGCGTCATATGGACAGAGAAGAGATTGAAAAGCGTTTCCCTAATATTTTTAAACGTTGTCTGGAAGAAGGATATGATTTATCCAAGGATTACGTTCCAGTAACGCCGGCTCAGCATTATATTATGGGTGGTATTAAAGCAAGTGTGAACGGAGAAACTTCCATGAAACGTTTGTATGCAGTAGGTGAGACAGCTTGTAATGGGGTACATGGTGCGAATCGTCTTGCCAGCAATTCTTTATTGGAAAGCCTTGTGTTTTCAAAGCGTGCAGCAGGCGTTATTATGGAAAAAGATTTTAAGAGTGAACTAAAGGAACAGAAGGTTGACTGGAAGATGTATCAGGATGAGGAAGAAAGAAAAGAGAAGAACAAAGAACTCATTATGGAGATGATTAAAAGAAAGGACGAGGAATTCTATGTTAAGTGGTGTAACAATGAAGCTTAATGCCGACCGCTGCATTTTAAGTGCATTGAGAGAGGACATAACAAGCGAGGATGTTTCTACAAACAGTGTGATGCGGGAACATAAGGCAGGACGTGCAGATTTAATATGCAAACAGGATGGTATTATCTGTGGACTGGAAGTATTTCAAAGAGTATTTGAACTGCTGGATGAAAAAGTGGTATTTGAAACATATTTTCAAGATGGGGATGCAGTAAAAAAAGGAGAGTTAATTGGTGTGCTAACTGGTGATATCCGTGCTTTATTATCTGGAGAGAGAACGGCTCTTAATTATTTACAGAGAATGAGTGGAATTGCTACCTATACTAAAGAGTATGCTGACGAATTAAAAGACAGCAAGACAAAGCTTCTGGATACGAGAAAGACGACACCAAATATGCGTATTTTTGAAAAATATGCAGTAAAGGTTGGCGGCGGTTGCAGCCACCGTTATAATCTTTCTGATGGTATTTTATTAAAAGATAATCATATCGGTGCAGCAGGAAGTGTGAAGAAAGCCATTGAAATGGCAAAAGAATATGCACCGTTTGTCCGAAAGATTGAAATCGAAGTAGAAAACCTTGATATGGTGAAGGAAGCATTGGAAGCAGGAGCGGATATTATTATGTTAGATAATATGGATAATGACACCATGAAAAAAGCGGTTAAAATGATTGGCGGCAGGGCACAGACAGAGTGTTCCGGCAATGTGACCAAGGAACGCTTACAGGAAATTAAAGAAATTGGAGTTGACTTTGTTTCTTCTGGTGCATTGACACATTCGGCACCGATTATGGATGTTTCTTTAAAAAATCTCAAGCCTCTTTAAAAAGGGGCTTGTTTTTTTGGACTTTATGTGGTAGAATTTTAACAATTTAGGGTGATTTACCGAGAACACGGTAATATCGCTATTGTGTGATTATTTATTCAAAAAAATTAAGGGTTTTCTTTCCCTTTTTTTTGCCTATAAATTGAATGTTTATACGTAAGAATGAATAATAATGCAATGAGTGTGAATGATAACAGTGCTCTAATAAGATAGAAAGGATTAAGGTGTAACATATGAAGGCTTTTCTTATACTTGAAGACGGGACAGTATTTACAGGTAAAAGTATTGGTGCCACTCAGGATGTAATAAGTGAAATTGTTTTTAATACATCTATGACTGGATATTTAGAGGTATTAACGGACCCAAGCTACGCTGGACAGGCAGTAGTTATGACTTATCCGTTAATTGGAAATTACGGTGTCTGCTATAAGGACATGGAGTCACAGAAAGCATGGCCGGATGGTTATATTGTAAGAGAAATCGCAAGAAGACCAAGTAATTTCCGTTCCGAAGACTCGATTGAGACATTTTTAAAGAAGCAGGAGATTCCCGGAATCTGTGGAATTGATACCAGGGCTTTAACGAAGATTCTCAGAGAAAAAGGTACCATGAATGGTATGATTACAACAAATGAGAATTACAATTTATCCAATGTATTAGAGCAGATCAAAGAATATAAGGTAACTGGTGTTGTAAGAAAAGTAAGCCACAAAGAAGTAACGGTTTATAAGCCTGGCGATTTGGGAACAGAAGAAGCACCGGTACAGAAGAAAGTTGCATTAATGGACTTTGGTTCTAAAAATAATATTGTACGTTCTTTAGTGAAACGCGGATGCGAAGTAACTGTTTATCCTGCTTATACAAAAGCAGAAGATATTCTGGAGAAACAGCCGGACGGCATTATGCTGACAAATGGTCCTGGAGATCCGTCTGAATGTGTAGAAATCATCGAAGAACTGAAGAAATTATATAATTCCGATACTCCAATCTTTGCAATTTGTTTAGGTCATCAGCTTATGGCACTTGCCAATGGCGGTAAGACAGAAAAAATGAAATATGGACACCGTGGTGCAAATCATCCAGTAAAGGATCTTGCAACAGGAAGGGTATACATATCTTCCCAGAACCATGGATATGTAGTTATTGATGGAAGTATCGACGAGAAAGTTGCTGAAACTTCCTTTATTAATGTAAATGATGGAACTGTTGAAGGACTGCATTATCTTGGAAAGAATATTTTTACGGTACAGTTCCACCCAGAAGCATGTGCAGGTCCAGTTGATTCTGATTTCTTATTTGACAGATTTATTAACATGATGGAGGTGGTTAAGAATGCCTAGGATAAAAGACATTAAAAAAGTATTAGTAATCGGATCTGGTCCTATTGTAATCGGACAGGCTGCGGAATTTGACTATGCAGGAACACAGGCATGCCGTTCCTTAAAAGAAGAGGGAATTGAAGTTGTATTAATCAACTCAAATCCTGCCACTATCATGACAGATAAGGACATTGCGGATGAAGTATATATCGAACCTCTTACTGTAGAATTTGTACAGCAGGTAATTAAGAAAGAAAAACCGGACAGCATTCTTCCAACACTTGGCGGTCAGGCGGCATTAAATCTTGCCATGGAATTAGAGGAATCCGGTTATTTAAGAGAACATAATGTACGTTTAATTGGTACCACATCCATGACAATCAAAAAAGCAGAGGATCGTCTGGAATTTAAAAATACTATGGAGAAAATCAATGAACCAATCGCACCTAGCGTTGTTGTTACAACAGTAGAAGAAGCAGCTGCATTTGCAGATAAGATTGGTTATCCAGTAGTTATCCGTCCAGCTTATACGTTAGGTGGAAGCGGTGGTGGTATTGCACATACCGAAGAAGAGTTAAACGAAATCTGTGCAAACGGTCTTCGTTTAAGCCGTGTTGGCCAGTGCTTAATTGAACGCTGCATTGCAGGATGGAAAGAAATCGAGTACGAAGTAATGCGGGACGGGAATGGAAACTGCATTACCGTTTGTAACATGGAAAATCTTGACCCAGTTGGCGTCCACACAGGTGACAGCATCGTAGTTGCACCTTCTCAGACTCTTGCGGATAAAGAGTACCAGATGCTTCGTAGTTCTGCTCTTAACATTATTACAGAGTTAAAAATTACTGGTGGATGTAACGTACAGTTTGCACTTCATCCAGATACATTTGAATACTGTGTTATCGAAGTTAATCCTCGTGTAAGCCGTTCTTCTGCATTAGCATCCAAAGCAACTGGTTATCCAATTGCAAAGGTTGCTGCAAAGATTGCGTTAGGTTACACATTGGACGAAATTCCAAATGCCATTACAGGAAAAACATATGCAAGTTTCGAGCCAGCTCTTGACTACTGTGTTGTTAAGATTCCTAGACTTCCATTTGATAAATTCATTCAGGCTTCCAGAAAGCTGACTACTCAGATGAAGGCAACTGGTGAGGTTATGAGTATCTGTACTAATTTTGAAGGTGCCTTAATGAAAGCACTTCGTTCTCTGGAACAGCATATTGACAGCTTAGATACCGGTGAATTTACAAATTACACAGAAGAGCAGATTTTAGAGCATTTACAGACTGTGGATGATAAACGAATTTTCTTAATTGCAGAAGGAATCCGCCGTGGAATTTCCTTAGATAAATTACATGAAATCACAAAAATTGATATCTGGTTTATGGATAAGATTGCAATTCTGGTAGAAATGGAACAGGCTTTGAAATCTCAGGAATTAACACCAGAATTATTAGAAGAAGCAAAACGTCTAGAATTTACCGATAAAGTAATCGCTGGTTATGTAGGAAAAACAGAAGAAGAAATCAAAGAACTTCGATATTCCAAAAATATTATCAAATCATTTAAAATGGTTGATACCTGTGCAGCTGAGTTCGCAGCGTCTACACCATATTATTATGGATGCTTTGGAAGCTTTAATGAAGTAGAAGAAACTTCAGGAAGAAAAAAAATCCTTGTTCTTGGTTCTGGTCCAATCCGTATCGGACAGGGTATCGAATTTGATTTCTGTTCTGTACACAGTGTATGGTCTTTAGCAAGAAGCGGATATGAAACAATTATTGTAAATAATAACCCAGAGACAGTAAGTACTGACTTTGATATTGCTGATAAGCTGTATTTCGAACCGTTGACACCAGAAGATGTAGAAAATATTGTCCGCCTGGAAAAACCTGATGGTGCAGTTGTTCAGTTCGGTGGACAGACCGCCATTAAGTTAACGGAATCCCTGTTAAAGATGGGTGTTAAAATTCTTGGAACAAGTGCAGAAAATGTAGATGCAGCAGAAGATAGAGAACGTTTTGATGAGATTCTGGAAGAATGCTGTATCCCAAGACCATCCGGTAAGACCGTATTTACGGCAGAAGAAGCATTGGAAGCTGCTAATGAGTTAGGGTATCCGGTATTAGTAAGACCTTCTTATGTACTTGGTGGACAGGGTATGCAGATTGCAATTAATGATGAAGATGTTACTTCTTATATGAATATCATCAACCGTTATACACAGGAACATCCAATCTTAGTTGATAAATACTTAATGGGAAAAGAAGTGGAAGTTGATGCCGTATGCGACGGCGAAGACATTTTAATCCCAGGTATTATGGAACATGTGGAAAGAGCGGGTATTCATTCTGGAGACAGTATTTCTGTTTACCCAACACAGAATCTTTCCGATAAGGCTATCCGTGTCATTGAAGATTATACAAGGAAGCTTGCAAAATCCCTGCATGTTATCGGATTGATTAACATTCAGTTTATCGTATATCAGGAAGAAGTTTATGTTATCG
Source organism: uncultured Clostridium sp. (assembly GCA_934438135.1). Lineage (GTDB taxonomy): Bacteria > Bacillota > Clostridia > Lachnospirales > Lachnospiraceae > Clostridium_AI. The sequence continues at coordinate 36,075 of CAKSBP010000013.1, forward strand.
AGGTTAACCCACGTTCTTCACGTACCGTACCTTATATCAGCAAGGTTACCGGCATTCCAATCGTAGACCTTGCATCCAAAGTTATCCTTGGAGCAAAGATTAAAGATTTAGGATTTGAACCAGGTTTACAGGCACGTTCCAAATACGTTGCAATCAAAATGCCTGTATTCTCCTTCGAAAAAATCCGTGGTGCTGATATTAGCCTTGGACCTGAAATGAAATCAACAGGAGAGTGTCTTGGTATTGCAGAAAACTTTAATGCTGCACTTTACAAAGCATTCGTAGGTGCTGGAATCAACCTTCCAAAATATAAGAAGATGATTCTGACTGTAAAAGATTCCGATAAGATGGATGCTGTCGAAGTCGGAAGAAGATTTAAGAAATTAGGCTATGAAATCTTTGCAACAAAGAATACAGCCCGCGTCTTAAATGAAAACGGTGTTCTTGCTATTCCAATCAATAAGATTGAGCAGGAAGCTCCAACTTTAATGGACTTATTATTAGAGCATCAGATTGACCTGGTTATCGATACACCAAGCAATGGTCTTGAGAAATCCAAAGATGGTTTCTTAATCCGTCGTATGTCTATCGAAACAGGTGTAACCTGTCTGACATCCTTAGATACCGCCAATGCATTGTTAACAAGTCTGGAATCTGACAAAGAAGATGCAATGGAAGTTATCGATATTGCGAAGATTCATAGGGTGAAATAGAGAGTGGTTATAGAGAAAAGCACAGAGGCATGGAAAAGATGTTTCTGTGCTTTTTTAATTATGAGATAAAAAATAATATAATCGGGAGAAATTTTCTACATAATCTTGAGACCTACTGCAAATGGTATATAATATAAAATTTTGTATATTTTATTAACAGTTAGGAGTAGGACAGATGAAAAAGAAATTTACTTTTCCAACAGCTTATACGGTATTGTTTATTGTACTGATACTGGCAGCAGTTCTGACATTTTTAATAGATGCCGGTGCGTATGCCAAATTATCATACAATGCGGACAGCGGCACTTTTTTGGAGACATTTCCAGATGGGACAACGAAAGAACTGGAGGGAACACAGGACACATTAGATAAGTTAGGGGTAGCCAATGATATTTCGAAATTCCAGGATGGAAGCATTAATAAAGCAGTAGCCATTCCAGGAACATTTGAAAAGGTAGAAGCAAATCCACAGGGAATTAAGGAAATCCTGCTGGCACCCATTAATGGTGTTTACGACAGTATCGGAATCATTTTATTTATATTTATTATCGGTGGTGTCATTGGTGTTGTAAATGAAAGTGGGTCAATCAATGCAGGAATTGCAGCATTGTCCAAGGCAACCAAAGGACATGAATATATGCTGATTGTATTTGTAACCTTGTTAATTGGAGCTGGTGGAACTTCCTTTGGATTGGCAGAAGAAACCATTGCCTTTTATCCCATTTTAATACCGGTTTATCTGGCGGCAGGCTATGATGCACTTGTGTGTGTGGCAGCGATTTATATGGGATCTTCGGTAGGAACTATGTTTTCTACGACCAATCCGTTCTCTACAGTAATTGGTTCCAATGCGGCAGGAATCAATTTTACAGAAGGAATTTCTTTCCGTTTGATTGGACTTGTGGCAGGACTGTTTTTAACTTTGGCATATATTATTCATTATGCAAATAAGGTACAGAAACACCCAGAGAAATCTTTTATTTATGAAATGAAAGAGGAGATTTCGAAAAATTTCAGCAGTGAAATGAAAGAAGAAACTTTTACTATAAGAAGAATCATTATCTTACTGATATTCTTACTGAGCTTTGTAATTATGATTTTTGGCGTATCCAGGCTTGGATGGTGGTTTGAAGAAATGACTGCACTCTTCCTGGTATCTGGTATTCTTATTGGAATTGTAGCAGGATGCGGTGAGAAAGCATTTGTTAGTTCGTTTATAGGCGGTGCAGCAGATATGATGGGTGTTGGACTGGTTGTCGGAATCGCCCGAAGTATCAATATCATTCTGGAGAGCGGCGGAGTTTCTGATTCGATTTTATATGGATTATCCAGTTTTGTATCTGGTATGAATCCAAATATTTTTGCTGTTGTTATGATGTTTGTATTTATGATTTTAGGATTCTTTATTGCATCCTCTTCAGGGCTTGCCACATTATCTATTCCGATTATGGCACCACTGGCAGATGCTGTTGGGGTTCCGAGAGATGTGATTATTACTGCATTTATTTTTGGACAAGGTTTGATGACCTTTATCACACCGACTGGTTTGATTCTGGCCAGTCTGGAAATGGTACATGTCACCTATAATAAATGGTTGAGGTTTGTACTGCCTCTTCTTGGCATGATGACTGCACTTGCAGTTGTAATTTTATTATTGGAAGTAAATCTATAAAATAAATGGTGGGCAGAAAAGAAAAGGTTTCTGTCCACCATTTATTTTTAGTGCTTTATATAGGTATTAATACTTGCGGAAATGGTGCCACAGGATTTCGATGTGTATTTCCAAAAGACAAGATGATAGTTTCCTTTTGGAAGCGGTTTGACGGAATAATCAGAGGAATCATTTAAGCAGATGCAGGATTTCTGTGTTACACCGTTTTCCATAACAGCATAACAAAGCATAGTATTTTTTTCGTCATAAAGTGCAACCATTCCTTTTCCAGAAGTGAAGCTGCTATTCATGTTTAAGTATAGAGTCTGTTTCTTTGGATTTCTGAAATTATAATAGAATCCAGTTTCTTCACTATCTTTTGGAAATGCAGCAAATGTTTTTTTAGAACCATTTATTTTTAAATGATGTGCTGTGGCTTTATTATGGTTCTTAGGAATAGAAACAGAAGAAGAGGAGTATTTACAGGCAGCCAGACCGGAAGCACCTGTGATGCGGAGATAATAAGTTCCTTTCTTTACCGCATAAACCTGATTTTCCTTTACCGAAATTTCTTTTTTATATGTAATAGCCTGTTTGTTTTTATCGCATAAAACTAACGTACCTCCATTTTGGAGAAGGGTTGTAAAATACAGTTTGGAAGCAGTAGGTACCTGAATTTGATAGTAAAACTTTTTCGATTTGGAAGAAAGGAACGATATGGATGTAATCCCTTTCTTAAGTAATTGGTTTTCACTGCTGATAAGTGCAAGCTGGGCTCGGATAATCGAATCATCTATCTGAGAAAGATATTTTTTCGGAAATTTAAAATAGTAGGTGCCTGCTTTTGGAATAGAAGCAATTCCGTCTAAAAGTGGAATAGAGTTCTTACATTCTTTCTCTTTATAGAGGCTGTAATGGTTATCCAGGGAAACATCATTATAAGATGGCTCTAAATCAAAAATAAGGCATCCAGCATGTTTAAATTCAACTGGAATGACAGCATTGTCCTGAACTTCTAATGGAATATAAAAATAAAATGCATTGTTTTTTGAGTTTTCAAGTTCAGTGAGTCTGGTGTAATAATAAGGTTCTGCTGAATCTACGCCGCTATAGGCAGAATCAAAAATCTGTATGCTGTCACTGGAAGTACTGTCAATTTCTAGAGCGTCAGCGGCAGGAAAAGAAAAGTTACTGTTTTTGGCTGTGCTGGCTTTCGCATAATCTGCCGGTGTCATAAGAATTGCGGCAGTAAGGAGACATGCCGTTAGTTTTTTGAAAAATTTCATAAAATCCCCTCCTATTATAGATGACTGCCTGCAAATGAAAGAAGCAGCCTTTTTCTAATTTTATCACAGTTTATAAATGGACACAATGAAAAAAAGCCTTATTTTATAGGCACTGTAAAATAAGGCTTTCCTATTCTTCTTAATGATCAGAAATCCAGTTTTCCTTCAGATTTCCAAATTTATCGCAGCTGTATGTAATGGATTCATAATGCCTTTCAGTATCTGAATACTGATAACCAACCCGGTATGTAATAGAGGAAATATCGCCACCGTCCGGATCTTTTTGCGTAACTGCTTCAAATACTTTATCGTAGTCATATATGACAAGAGCAGAAGGAGAATTAACGATGGAAACGCTTTCTCCGTTAAAAGAAAACGTTGGCTTCATAGAATATTCCAAAACAGCTTCTCCATTGGAATCGTAGCAGGTGTGGCTGAATTCTTTGCGAACCTGGCTTTTTGTAGTTTCTGCCGGCGTCTGGGTAATCATATTATCTGCTTTGATCTGGGCTGGCTCACACATGCTGAATGCAAAAGCGACAGCAACCATACTGGTTGTAAGTTTTCTAAGTCCTTTTTTCATTCTTACCTCCTTTTCTTTATCAGACAAAGAGTCTGATAATTTCCGCCTGTTTATCTCTTGTAAACTGCTTAGTAATACCATACCACAAATAGGACGCTTTTCCTATATCCAAACGGTACAGGACAGGATAAAAATTACTACATTTTATACATTTTATGCTATTTTACACGTTCTGGAAGCTGTACCAGAATAATTGCTGTAAACATGAGTATACATCCCACTACTTCTCTGGAAGATGGAAACTGATGAAGAATCAGCATGCCGGACAGGAGGGAAAAGACAGATTCCAGGCTCATAATCAGGGAGGCAACCGTTGGTTCGGTATATTTTTGTCCTAATATCTGTAGCGTATATGCAACACCACAGGATAAAATTCCAGCATATAAAATAGAAACACCAGCCAGCAGAATGCCATGGATGTTTGGTGATTCCAGCACAAACATCGGTATGCTTGATATCACAGCGGTGACCAGAAACTGAATACAGGAAAGCTTCACTCCATCTACGTAATCAATGAAATGATCCACTACTAGAATATGCAGCGAGAAAAATACGGCACAGAGGATGACGTAGGTATCGCCTTTGGAAAGAGAAAAACTTCCGTTCATACAGAGCAGATAAAGACCGCCTACTGCCATAACAATGCAGATGCATAACCGCTTCGTAAGTTTTGTTCCAAACAGACATCCAATAAGAGGAACCAGCAATATGTACATGGCAGTAATGAATCCAGCTTTTCCAACGGTTGTATACATAATTCCCTTTTGCTGAAGAGAAGAAGCAGTGCAGAGTAGGATTCCACATAGAATACCAGCTTTCCATAAGGTTTTAGGATTTTCCCTTGGAGCATTTGTTACCATCTTTTTATGGGAACCCAGAAGACGGATAACCGGAAGCAGTACAATACTTCCCAGTAGACAGCGTATTGTCTGAAAAGTAAAAGGACCGACATGGTTCATGCCTATACTTTGGGCAGCAAATGCACTTCCCCAAATCATGGCAGTGATTAAAAGCATAACATTTCCACGAATCTTGTTTGTTTTCATAAATTCCTCCTAAAACATGACTTATCCAGAAGTATACGGCGTTTTTCATTGAAAATCCAGTAGATAGACTGGAAAATGTGTTTCTGAAAGAAATTTTCCAAAAAAGATTTGAAAATTAAGAGAGGTTTGGTGAAGTACTTGAACCGATGTGTTACACTAGAAGGTAAAAAAGAAGAAAGTCTGTAAAAGGAGATGCAGGTACGTGAACGAGGACAGGAAAAAAACAGAAGGATTCCAGCCAAAAACCGTGGGACAAATGCTGGAACAGATAGAGAAAGAAGAAAAGCAGAAAAAATCGGTATTCTGGAAAGCAGCATCTGCTGTAATTACAATTGCATTAACAGTGTTGGCGGTTTTTGCAGTAAAAGCAATGTTTGAAAAGCCGGAACAAAAGAACAGTGGACAGGTAACGATAGAAGAAAATAAGCAGAATCAGGAACAGAGTACTCCGGAAAATACAATAATGACCACAGAGGGAACGAAAACTGCAAATTCCGATGCTAATGGAAAAACACAAGTCAGTGATAAGAAACTAACAGGAGTTAGACAGTCAAACTTAATGGGAAGTGCTGGTGGAAATCTATTTGCAGCGGAAGGGGATTATTTGTTTTCTGTAAAAAAAGATGCAGAAGGCATCCAAAATGATAAGATTGTAATTACCAAAACAATGGACGGTGGTTTTGAAACCGTGGCGGAACTGGAAGAGAAACAGCCGGTGCAGGAATTTTATGTGAAGAAGAATCGCCTGGCGGTCATTACTTCAGATGAAGAAAGTTCCACATCGGTACATTTTTATAATATAAAAAATAAAAGAGATATTCATTCGGTGACGGAGGTTTCCTTGGATGGAGCATGGGAATCGTCCTGTCTTCAGGATAACGAACTTTACACTTTCACAAAAGAAGGGTATGTAGGACGTTTTCTTGTGAATCAGAAACAGCAGAATCAAAGCCCGCTGAAACTGAGAGAAAAAGATGCCAGATATTTTATGTCTGGCAGTGAGGTCTACACTTTCAGCGATTCTAATGAAAAGATTTCTGTTCAAAAGTATATACTGGAACCGAATCGGTTAGTGAAAGTGGGAAAGATTGAACTTGGTGGTATGACAGAAAATATTATGGCGGTAACCAAAAGCAGTCAATATTTAAAGGTAGCATTAAGCAATCGGAATCGCACTAATGGTGAAATTACGTTTTATTATGTGGATGAGGATATGAAAGGCAGCAGGAAGATTGAAAATGAACGGAACAATGAACTGGTTGCCACGGCAAGGTTTCTGAGTACCGGAGAATGGAGGGACAAGATCCTCTGCTTTGGGCGAGGGACGGATTCCAAAGGAAATCTGACAGGGGGAATTGCATTAACGATGTTTGAGGCTGGAGATTCGGAAAATGGTTCTTCGGAAGGAAATACGTATCTGATAAAAGAAGCAGATAGTGCTGCGGTATGTACCGCGGATCGGGTGGCTTTTCTGGATGATGAAAAACAGCAGATTGGTTTTGATGCTTATATACAGTCTGGGGAAAATGTGGAGCATAAATATTATCTGCTTCGATATACGGGAAAGAAATTTGATTTGGTGTCGGAAGTAAATCTGGGAAGTTCCAGGTTAGAGGGAGAGGTTTATGGAAGATGTGAAGATGGAAAATTGGAAATGGTGGATAAGAAGGGGGGAGTGGAGGTTTATGAAGTGAACTAAATTGGAATCTACTTTTGGAGAAAAGTATTTCGTTTAGAATTTATTCTTGATTTGAACTTTGATGTTAGAATATAAATAGTACAAGCCAAAATGGGGCATTGATATCGGAGAAGTTGAGTGAGAACGTAAAGTTTGTGATATGAATGCAATTGTAAACGAATAAGACTTTCCAACTTGCCTAAATGTATGATAGTATTATAAAGTACAGAAATCAAATACAGGGTAAAATAAGTCATTATATATTGAAAACAATATTTACTTATTACCCTACGAAAATGAAGGAGGAACTTATGAAAAAATTCAAAACCAGAGCTATGGCCATCCTTTTAACAATGACCATGGTACTTGCCGGGATAGTAGTTACACCTCTCCCTGCGAAGGCGGCCAGTGATGTGATTGACATCCAGATTCTTGCAACAAGTGATTTGCACGGACGTTTTGTCCCATACGACTATGCGATTAACACAGCAGATAATTCAGGAAGTATTGCTCAGGTCGCTACGGTCGTAAAAGAATTAAGAAGCCAAAATCCAAATACATTATTGTTAGATTGCGGGGATACGATTCAAGACAATTCATCCGAACTGTTCTTAAACGAAGATATTCATCCTATGATTGCCGGCATGAACGAGTTAGGATATGACACAATGACCATTGGAAACCATGAATTTAATTATGGAATGGATGTTCTTAAAAAGGTTATGAAGCAGTCTAAAGCAGCCGTGTTAGGTGGAAATGTTTATAATCCAGATGGAACAGGAATTGCTGATAAGTATAAAATCATCGAAAAAAATGGTATTAAGATTGCCGTCATTGGTATGGTAACTCCAAATATTACCAGATGGGATGCAGCAAATTTAAAGGGGTATAAAGTAACAGACCCAGTAGAAGAAACCAAGAAAGTAATTGCTGAAATCAAAGATAAAGTGGATGTTATCATTGCAGCAGAACATATGGGTGAGGCCAATGAATATGGTCAAAAAGATTCCGGTGTTGTGGATCTTGCCAATGCATGCCCTCAGCTGGATGCAATCATAGCAGCTCATGAACACAAAGCAGTAGAAGGTACATACTATAATAATGTGTTAACCGTTGAGAATAAAAGTGGTGGACAGACGGTTGCCAAAATTGATTTAAAATTACAAAAAGGTGACGATGGTAAATATAAAGTTGTTAACCGCACCTCTAAATTAATTGAAACAAAAGAATATCAAGCAGATAACTCAGTGGTAAATGCACTTTCTAAATATGATGAAATGGCAAAGAAAGATGCCAATGTTGTTATTGGTAAATTAACAGGTGGAGATTTGGTTCCAGCAGATGAAATCAAAGGAATCGCACAGGTTCAGCTGCAGGAAACACCAATGATTCATTTAATCAATGAAGTGCAGCTGCATTATTCAGGTGCAGATGTATCCGCGGCAGCATGCTTTAATTTAGCTGCGAATATGAAAGCTGGAGATATTCGTCGTTGTGACACTGCATTGATTTATAAATTTGCAAATACCTTATATAAGTTAGAAATGACAGGTGCCCAATTAAAGAAATATATGGAATGGTCTGCTTCTTATTATAATACATATAAAGATGGAGATTTAACGGTTTCTTACAATCCAGCCATTCGTGCCTACTTGTATGATCAGTTTGCGGGAGTAAATTATGATGTAAATATTTCAAAAGAGCCAGGAAACAGAATTGAAAATCTAACTAGAGCAGATGGTACGCCAATCAAGGACACTGATAAAATTACAATTGCGGTAAATAACTACCGTGCAAATTCACAGCTTCTGACATACGGTGCTGTTTACAAAGCAGGGGAGAAGTTACCAAAGCTATTAGATATTGATATTCATGGTGAAATTGGTGGTGTTCGTGAACTGATTGGTGATTACATCAAAAATGTGAAGAAAGGTGTGATTACACCAGAAGTATCCGGTAACTGGAAGATTACAGGAAACTCTTGGAATAAAGAATTCCATCAGAAAGTAGTTGATTTAGCTGCAGCAGGAAAATTAGCAGTGCCTACTTCAGAAGATGGAAGAGATTCCAACGTTCGCTCTATTACAAAAGCGGATATTGCTTCTCTTGTCACCATTGTAAAACCAGGGAAAGTTACTGCTGTGAAAGCAAAGAGCAAAAAGGCCAAAACAGCTTTGGTAACGTTCAAGTCTGTAAAAAATGCGGTAAGCTATGAAATCACTTACTCCATAGATAAGAAATTCAAAAAGGGTAATAAGACCATAAAAACTGCAAAGACGTCAGCTGCAATTAAGAACTTAAAGAGCAAGAAGAAATATTATGTAAAAGTCAGAGCAGTAAAATATGATTTAAACGACAAAACGCTATATGGAAGTTACAGTAAAGTGGCTTCCGTAAAGGTAAAATAATAAGAAAACTCTATGGAAATAGGAAAAACAGTCCGTTTAAAAGCGGGCTGTTTTTGTTTACTAATCCATTTCAAACGTACCCTGCCCTTGCTATTTTCCCTACATTAAGTTATACTGACAGGGAAAAAGCTATCTTATCTAAGAACGGAGAGAAAAAGAAAAATGAGTTATCCAGTAGTGAAACTGAAAAAAGGTGAAGGCAGGGAATTTAAAGCCGGAGGATTATGGATTTACGATAATGAAATTGCAGAAATAGAAGAAGGAACAGAAGATGGGGCATTTGTGACCGTTCATGACTTTGACGAGTATCCAATGGGAGTAGGCTTCTTAAACACCCAATCAACTATTTCCATCCGTATGATGACAAAAGATGCGGAAGCCGTCATTGACCGTGCATTTTTAAAAAAACGCGTGGAAGACGCCTGGGCGTACCGGAAAAAAACCGTGGATACATCCAGCTGTCGTGTGATTTTCGGAGAAGCCGATTTTCTGCCAGGACTGGTAGTGGACAAGTTTTCTGACGTACTGGTTGTTCAGTCTTTAGCACTAGGAATTGATAATGTAAAACATGAAATTGTAGAACTATTGCTGGAGATGTTTGAAAGAGAAGGCATACATATCAGAGGTGTTTACGAACGTAGCGATGCCAAAGTCCGCAGACATGAAGGAATGGAATGTGTAAAAGGATTTATTGGAAAAGAATTTGATACGAAAGTAGAGATCGTGGAAAACGGAGTAAAATATTATGTGGACGTGGCAGAAGGCCAGAAGACGGGATTTTTCCTGGATCAGAAATATAACCGTCTTGCAATGCAGAGCATCTGTAAAGATGCCGATGTACTGGACTGCTTTACTCATACCGGTTCTTTTGCTTTAAATGCAGCAGTTGCTGGTGCGAAAAGTGTATTAGGTGTCGATGCATCCGAACTTGGCGTAGAACAGGCTCGTGAAAATGCAAAATTAAATGGAATAGAAGACATTGTTAAGTTTGAGTGTGCAGATGTATTTGATCTGCTTCCAAAATTTGAGGAAGAAGGAAAACACTTTGATGTGGTAATTCTTGATCCGCCTGCATTTACTAAATCCAGAGCATCTGTAAAAAATGCTACCAAGGGATATCGTGAAATTAATATGAGAGGTCTGAAATTAGTGAAGAACGGCGGTTATCTGGCAACCTGCTCCTGTTCTCATTTTATGACACCGGAATTATTTACCCAGACTATTAAGCAGGCAGCAAGAAGTGCCCATAAACGTTTAAGACAGGTGGAATACCGTACACAGGCAGCGGATCATCCGATTTTATGGGCAGCAGATGAATCTCTGTATTTGAAATTTTACATTTTCCAGGTAGTGGATGAGAGATATTAAAAGAGGATGACGAACATGAATTACGAACAGGCACTGGAGTTTATAGAAAACTATGCTCCCAAAGAGATGACTCTCGGTTTAGAAGCAATGACAAATCTGTTGGAAGGACTTTCCCATCCAGAAACTTCTCTTCGGATTGTGCATATTGCTGGAACCAATGGAAAAGGTTCTGTTGGTGCATATCTTGCTTATATTCTGTCTGAGGCAGGCTATAAAATCGGTCGTTATGTTTCCCCAACGATTTTGGATTACCGCGAACGGATTCAGACCTTGGCTCAGGGTGAAGTGAAGTACATTACCAAAGAATCGACGGCGGAGAAGGTAACTTGTATTCAAGGCGTGATGGAAAAACTGAAGCAGCAGGGAAAGAAACTTCCTACCCCATTTGAAATCGAGACAGCCATGGCATTTTTAGAATTTGCGGAGAAAAAATGTGATGTGGTTTTGCTGGAAACAGGGCTAGGCGGCAGGCTGGACGCAACGAATGCGATCCAGAACAAAGAACTGGCGTTGTTTACATCAATCAGCATGGATCATATGGGAATACTGGGGAATAGCATAGAAGAAATCACGAAAGAAAAAGCAGGTATTATAAAGGAAGAAACAGATGTAGTTTGTTATGATTATGGAACAGAATGTACTGGAAAGAAAATATACGAAGTGTTGGAGAAAGCGTGTCAGAAAAAACATGCAAACCTGTTCCGCGCGGATTTTTCCAAGCTTCAGATAGAACAGTTTTCCTGGCAGGGAACGGATTTCCTTTACAAAGGAGAATCATATCATGTCAATCTGCTGGGAGAAAACCAGCCCTACAATGCAGTAACTGCTATTGAGGCAGCAAAGGTGCTTGCTGGTAAGAAATTTCGTATTCGTGAGACTCAGATCAAAAATGGACTGCTACGGACAAAATGGCCGGGGAGATTCGATATTGTGGGTAAAAATCCGCTTTTATTAGTAGATGGTGCGCACAATGAGGATGCGGCATATTCTTTAAAGCATTCATTGGATGTGTATTTTCCAGGAAAGAAGCTGGTATTTATTATTGGTATTTTCGCGGATAAAGAATATGAGAAAATAGTAAGCATTACAGCACCAAAAGCAAAAAAAATCATTACCATTGCATCGGAAAATTCAAGGGCACTTCCATCGAAAGAACTGATGGAGACAGCCAGAAAATACTGCGACGATGTGGAAGATAAAAAGAACATTAAAGAGGCACTTTCTTATGTGCAGACGATGAAAGAGGAAACGGTGATTGCATTCGGTTCCTTATCATTTCTTGGAGAAGTTTATGATGTATATAAGAACAACGTAGAGAAAGCGCATGTGTCAGAAGCATAAATCAGTCTGGAAGGATGAAAGAGAATGGATAAGAAAAAAATTGAACAGGCCGTAAAGCTATTTTTAGAAGGCATTGGAGAAGACGTAAACAGAGAGGGACTTATAGACACACCGGCACGTATCAGCAAAATGTGTGAAGAACTATTTACAGGGATCGGCAAGGATGCGTCAAAACATCTCTCAAAAACATTTACTGCCCAGAACAATGAGATGGTATTGGAAAAGGATATTACCTTCTATTCAGTATGCGAGCATCATTTCCTTCCATTCTATGGGAAGGTTCATATTGCCTATGTCCCAGATGGAAAGGTAGTAGGGCTTAGTAAACTGGCACGTACGGTGGAAGTATATGCGAGACGTGCACAGATTCAGGAACAGATGACAAGCCAGATTGCCGAAGATATTATGGAGAATTTACAGCCAAAGGGCGTTATGGTTTATATTGAAGCAGAGCATATGTGCATGACTATGCGTGGAATTAAGAAACCAGGCACAAGAACCATTTCTTTTGTAGGAAAAGGTGTATTTGAAACAGATGAAAGATTGAGAAGGACATTTTTTCAACTTGTAAAGGAAGGCTGATATGAACAGAATTTCAAAAATAAGAAAGCATCCGGTTTATCAAAAATCATTGGGAAAAATAGAGGTGTTTGAGGAAGAACGAATTTACTGTAGGCATAATATGGAGCATTTTCTGGATGTGGCACGGATTGCATCCATTCTTGCAATGGAGGAAAAACTGAAGATATCACGGGAAATGATTTATGCAGCAGCACTTCTTCACGACATTGGAAGATGCTTGGAATATGAACAGAAATGTTCCCATGAGTCCGGCAGCATTGTACTGGCATTTAAAATCCTGCCGGACTGCGGGTTCTCGGAGGAAGAAGTCCATGTACTTGCAGAAGCTATTGCCCAGCACAGAGAAAAGGGAATGGCGGCAAAAGGAACGTTGGGAGAGATTCTTTATCGTGCAGACAAACTTTCCAGACCTTGCTATCAATGCAAGGCATCGGATACCTGTAAATGGGAAGACACAAAAAGAAACCATGAAATTTCATATTAGGAAAGGGAAATAATTATGAGTAAACAGATTATAATAGGCAGCCGTACATTTGATTTAGAAAAACATTCATATGTAATGGGGATTTTAAATGTAACACCAGATTCTTTTTCAGATGGTGGAAAGTTTAATCAAATGGAACAGTGTCTTAAGCATGCAGAAGAAATGATTCAGGATGGAGCAGCAATTCTTGATGTAGGTGGTGAATCTACTCGTCCAGGTTATACACAGATTTCTGACGAAGAGGAAATCGAACGCGTTGTGCCTGTTATTGAAGCATTGAAGAAACGATTTGACATTCCCATTTCCATTGATACGTATAAAGCAGAAGTTGCAAAGCATGCAGCAGCTGCTGGAGCAGACCTGATTAACGATATCTGGGGACTGAAATATGATGATAAAATGGCGCAAATAGTAAAAAATTCTGGCACGGCAGTCTGTATCATGCATAATCGGAAAAATACAGACTATCAGGATTTCCTGACAGACTGGAAACATGACCTGGAAGAGTCTATTTCTATTGCACAAAAGGCAGGCATTGATGAAAAGAAAATGATTCTTGATCCAGGTGTTGGCTTTGCAAAGACATATGAAATGAATCTTCAGGCAATCAAACATCTGGAAGAACTGCATGTTTATGGATATCCGCTTCTTCTGGGAACATCCAGAAAATCTGTCATTGGATTAACCCTTGATCTTCCAGTGGAAGAAAGAGAAGAGGGAACTCTTGCAACAACGGTTATGGCAGTGATGAAAGGCTGTCAGTTCATACGTGTACACGATGTAAAGAAAAATGTACGTGCAATAAAAATGGCAGAGGCAGTATTGTACTCTGACAGATAGGAGGCACCGGTGGATACAATTACAATCAAAGACCTGGAAGTTTATGGAAAGCATGGTGTTCTGAAAGAAGAAAATGTGCTGGGACAGAAGTTTCTGATAACAGCAGTTTTATATGTAGATGCAGCCAAGGCTGGAGATTCTGACCAGTTAGAGGATTCTGTAAGTTACGCAGAAGTGGCACATGAAGTCAATGATTTCTTTAAGGAACATACCTATCAGCTGATTGAGGCAGTTGCCCAGCAGCTGGCATACAGAATTTTAATGAAGTTTCCTGTAGAAAAAGTGAGCATAGAAGTAAAGAAGCCGTGGGCACCAATTCTGCTTCCATTGGACACGGTTTCTGTGAAATTAGAAAGACAGTGGCATACAGTATATTTTAGCATTGGATCTAATATGGGAGAAAAAGAAAAGAATCTAAAGGATGCAGTTAATATGCTGGATGAGAATCCTAAAATCCGAGTAACGAAAATATCGGATTTTCTGGTTACAGAACCTTATGGTGGAGTAGAGCAGGATGATTTCTTAAATGCAGCGCTAGAAGTAAAAACATTACTTACACCAAGAGAAATCCTAGCTGAAATCGGAAAAATCGAGCAGGCATTAAAGCGAGAACGACTTATTCACTGGGGACCAAGAACCATTGATTTGGATATTTTATTATATGACGATCAAGTTGTGAGAGAACCGGATTTATGTATTCCGCATATTGAAATGCATAAGCGTCAATTTGTATTAGAACCCCTGGAACAGATAGCACCGCAGGCAGTGCATCCGCTTCTTGAGAAGACCGTGTATCAGATGCTTTCTGAGCTTGTAAAACAGTAAAACACTTTGTAGACAGAAAAAAGCAGACTATCCCAAACTCCCCGTTAGTCTGCTTGTTCTGTTTACAAAGTATAATTACTTCTTCGGTGGATTAAACAAACTCGCTTCTGGATTCTTTTCCACTGGAAAGATATAATTAAGTTCCGTATCGAACTCCTTAAAAAATACATAATTGCTTGTGACGTGGATACTGTTGAAATTTCCTTTGAGAATGCTCTGCGTTTTTTTGTTTTTAAGTGTCATCTGATACAGGCCGTTATCTTTCGCATTATCAATTTGATAATACAGATATTTCTGGTCATTGCTGACATTAAAGGTACTGACATGTTCATTCACCAGAATTTTCTGCCCGGAACCATCCAGATTCATTCGTCCCACGTTGTAGTCCTTATCTAAATCCAGATAATATAGAAAATTTCCAGATAACATAACACAGCCAAAGTTCCCTTCTGCAATCAAATCTTTTTCCTTAGTTTTCAGGTTGTAGCTGTAAATATTATGGTTACCATCAATTTCTGCATAATAGAGAACATCATTTTTTACAGAGGCAGGACTGATGGAAGAACGAAGCACACAGGAACCAGTTTTGCCGTCTATTTTTACACCATAAAGAGAAATACCCTTCTCTTCATCATAATGCTGGTAGTAAACCGTATTTCCGCTTAGGGCAAGGTCTCCTGAAGAGTTAGAATATAAGGTTACTGCGTCGGAACCATTCTTATTGATTCGATATAATCCTTTTTTTGCAATTCCAATCATACTTGAACCATTGTCTTTTTTGCTGGCTGCTTTTTTACTATCCAGAATAGAGTAATAAGCGTATTTACCTGCAGCATTTATCTGTTTTACGGCACAGTTGGTAAGACGTTTAAAGTTGGTACAATTGGAATCCATGGAATATAATTTGTCAGAATCATTTGAATTGGCGAAGTATATTTTATTATCGTATTCACAGAACAGACCGCCGTTTAATAGATTGCCGGCAGTACTGCCAATCGCATCTGCGTCGTTGTAGATGACTCGGCTGGCGATATTTGCATAAACAATAAAGCATATGATTCCTAAAGTGATGACTGCTAAAAAAATTTTCTTTTTCACGTGTTTGCCTCCTTGGAACATACTTTCTGCCCCATATTATAATGTAAGAAAATTAATTCTGCAACTAGAAAAAGGCATCTCAACTTGTCATTTTAAGGGCGCTAGTATATAATAAGGAGAAAGTCTCTACTTACATAAAACGATTAATGGAAGGAACGAACAGTATGGATTTAATGGAAAGCAGGAAACAAATCGATGAAATTGATGAGCAGATAACCGAATTATTTCAGAAGAGAATGCTTGTCAGTGAAGAAGTTGCAAAATATAAGATGAAGACTGGAAAAAAGGTATTTGATAAAGAACGTGAGAACCAGAAATTAGATACGTTGGAACAGTATGCGGATAATGAGTTTAATAAACAGGGAATTCGTGAACTGTTTTCACAAATTATGTCAATCAGCAGGAAACGTCAGTATGGAATGATTACCCAGGAAAAAGAAGAAGCATTTACTGTTAAAGAAAAGATTGACGGGGCTGGAAAGAGAGTTGTTTTTTATGGGGAGCGTGGAAGCTATACAGAGCAGGCAATGCAGGAATTTTTCGGTGAGGAAATCGAAGCATTTAATGCCATGACATTTCGTGAAGTTATGGAAGCAGTGAAAAATGGGGATGCTGATTTTGGTGTGCTTCCGATTGAAAATTCTTCAACCGGTGGAATTGATGATAATCTTGATCTTTTAATTGAGTATAATCATTATATTGTAGGTGAGCAGGTTATTAAAATCAACCAGTGTATTATGGGACTTCCAGGTGCCAGACTGGATTCTATTAAGAAAGTATATTCTCATGCCCAGGGACTTCTGCAGTCCAAACGCTTTTTAGATACCTACCCGAATATGAAACGGATTCAGCACATGAGTACTGCAACCAGTGCTAAAAAGGTAAAAGAAGATGGTGATCCCACACAGGCAGCTATTGCTGGAAAGCAGGCAGCCGGATGTTATGGATTATCGATTTTAAAAGAAAACATTAATTATGAAGCAACAAACTCCACTCGTTTTATTGTGATTTCAAAAGAACGTTTTTATGTAAAGGGTGCGGATAAAATATGCATCAGTTTCTTACTGCCTCATGAATGCGGAAGCCTGTATAATATTCTGTCGCATTTTATATTTAATAATCTGAACATGACAAAAATTGAATCCAGACCAATAGAAGGAAGAAAATGGGAATATCGTTTTTTCGTTGAATTTGAGGGAAATCTGAGCCAGCCAGGTGTGACCAACGCATTAAATGGAATTCGTGAAGAAACCTCAGAATGTCGCCTGCTTGGAAATTTTATGACAAAATAAACCATAAAACCGGCTGTATTTTTCACAATTAAAATGAAATTAATTCACAAAGTAAACATATTTTGTTGTTACACTAATAAATAAGATAAAGGTAGTGATGAGTTGAAAGGAGCAATGATATATGTATAATGATGAATGGAATGCAAACAACGAGGAAAATACAGCAGGTGCAGATTCAAATAGAGACGCAGAACAGAACCAGCCTCAGAACAATTATCAGAACGATGGATGGAAGAATGAAGGACGTGATCGTTCCACTGATAATGCAGCTCAGAATACAAATCCAGCCGGAACTATGGCATCGGGACAGAATACACAGAATCAAACAGGAGCATCTGATACGCAGAATGCATACCAGAACAATCCTTATCAGAACCAGAATATGTACCAGAATAATCAGTACTATCAGGGAATGAATGGACAGCCTGGACACTCAGGTGGAAATAATAATAACTTTAAGAAAGTAATTGCAGGCGTTGCACTGGTAGCAAGTATCGCGATTGTAGCAGGTGCAGGTTTTACAACGGTAAACAGCGTGGCAAAAAATTTTAAACAGTCAACCCAGCAGTCACTGACGAACAATACAGAGAGCAAGGATAAAAATAATAGTCCGGCAGCAACTACAGATACAGTAGATACAACTTCTACAGATGACACTGCAACGGATGAATCCGTTTCTTCTGTTGTAACAAATGTAATGCCAGCCATTGTATCCATTAACACAACCGCTACTGAAAATGTAACCGATTATTTTGGAAGAACTTATCAGCAGGATGTACAGAGTGCTGGTTCCGGAATTATTATTGGACAAAATTCCAAAGAAGTATTAATCGTAACCAACAATCATGTTATCACAGGAGCAAATAGTGATGGCGTACAGGTTTCTTTCTGTGATGATGAAGCAGTAAAAGCAACCGTAAAAGGAACAGATTCCAGTAATGACCTTGCAGTCGTTTCGGTTTCTTTTGCAGATATTAAGGATTCTACTAAAAAAGAAATCAAAGTTGCCAGCCTTGGTGATTCTGATAAGACAAAAGTCGGTGAAACAGCCATTGCCATTGGTAATGCACTTGGTTATGGACAGTCTGTAACCGTTGGACATGTAAGTGCCTTAAACAGAGAACTTGCAGTAGAAGATTCTTCTATGACACTGATGCAGACAGATGCAGCGATTAATCCAGGTAACAGTGGTGGTGCTTTGTTAAATGCAAAGGGTGAAGTTATTGGCATTAATTCTGCTAAGACAGCAACCACAGAAGTAGAAGGTATGGGATATGCAATTCCAATTTCAGATGCACTCCCAATTATTGATGATTTAATGAATGGAACCAATAAATCAGAAGGTGATGGTGCTTACTTAGGTATCATTGGTGAGAATATTACTTCTGCATATGCACAGAGATTCAATATGCCTCAGGGTGTTTATATTACTCAGGTTGCAGAAGGTTCTCCAGCAGATAAGTCTGGTCTTGTAGCGGGTATGATTATTGTAGAATTTGATGGACAGAAGATTGAGACAAAAGAAGATTTAACCAATGTAATCGGCAGTGCAAAAGCAGGTGATAAAGTAACAGCCGTTGTTTATGTAAACCAAAATGGTTCTTATGTAAAGAAAGAAGTATCTGTTGCACTTGGTAAGAAATCGGATTATGTAGACAGCTCCGACAGTTCCAGCAATGGAAAGGGCAGCAGCGGAAATAGTGGAAAGAACAAAGATGATTCTATGAATCCTTTTGGCTATGGAAACGGAAGCAATGATTCCGGAAATGATTCTGGAAACGGATTTAGCTTTAATTATTAATTGTAGAATGAAAATAGAATAGAAGATGTATAAAAAGCTTTTACGGCCTCACCAGACTGTAAAAGCTTTTCCTTTTGTATAGGGATGCCTGTTCTATTCTCGGTATTAATCACGTAGAGCGAGAATGTCTTCCATTCGGACAGCATATTCTCTCCAGACCAGATAATTAATGTGTGCGGGATACCGCTCCATATAGTAGTAAAGCTGTTCCAGGCATTTTTCAATGTATTCTGTTCTTGCAAGTTCTAAGTCTAAGTAATCACCATTAATGGTCTGCCATTTTGTAAAATCAATGGTATTGTAATCTAATGATGAATTAGTAAATATTGTCATATTTATCAATCCTTTCCTGATTCTTCCTCTAAAAGTATTGACATTAATCAACATATTAAACAATTTCAAAAGTGTTCCAAAAATTTCACAATTATTTTTTACTTTCATATATTGAGGTATAGAACCCGAAGGAAAAAGGGGAAGATATTTTGAAAAAATTTTTTTGTCTATTCCTTGCCATGGTTTTAATGGCCAGTATGTTATGTACCGGGTGCGGCAAAGGATCAAAACTTACAAAAGTAACACTCAATGAAGTGGCACATTCCATTTTCTATGCACCAATGTATGTAGCCATTGAAAAAGGATATTTTGAGGCAGAAAGTATTGACCTTCAGCTGGTAAATGGGCTTGGTGCAGATAAAACAATGACAGCTGTTTTATCCGGTGGATGTGACATTGGATTTATGGGAAGTGAATCCTCTATTTATGTCTACAATCAGGGTGCGGAGGATTATGTGGTAAACTTTGCACAGTTGACTCAGCGGGCAGGAAATTTTCTGGTATCAAGGGATAAGAGTGAGGACTTTGTCTGGGATAACCTGAAAGGAAAAACTGTCATTGGTGGCAGGGCAGGTGGCCGGCGGTGAAGTTATGTTAAGACCATGCTATTTATATAAGCGGACAGAATGATGTTGTCCTTAAATTTTTGATATGTATACAAGATATTTGATATTTTATCTTTCTGAAAATCTTTCATAATAGTATATAGATAGCAAAACTAAAAGAAAGGAAGAAACACTATGCGAAAAAGTCTGAAGAAAGTATGCTGCTACGTACTTTCTCTGGCAATGGCACTGTCTTCGGGGGTTACGGTTCCATTTGGCCAAGTGAAAGCGGAAGCATCAGAAACACAGCAGAGCACTGCTGCGTTGAAAATTAATTCATTGGTTACAGCAGTTGTAGATGGCACTGGAAGCAGGACAATGAATTTATATGCAAATGGTACATATGAAACAAAATTAGAACTGGAGGCTGGTACACACAGCATTCAGGTAAAAGTGGATGGAACGGATGCAGGAAAAGAGAAGAGCATTACGTTAGATTCTGCTGGGGTGGTATATGTACGTTATCAGGATGGAAAAGTTTATGATTCCATAAACAATGAAGATAAGAAATTTCATACAGCTGCATTGACTGGAAATTTTGCAGGGATTGAATTTCTAGATAAAGATGGAAAAAGATATGATATTGCATCCTGGAAGCCGTCAGATTCGAATGGTGACCTGGACTACATAGGGGGAGGTATTTTTAAGAAAACCTTTTTATTTAAGGAATTAACCGAAGATGTGGAAATTAAAGACGGCGGCTATAAAATTTCTTTTGATGATGATGATACCTGGGGATACAGTTTTGGCAATGGTAGTGGGAATATTCCATTAACTATTCCAAAGGGGGCTACCTCTCTTACTGTATTTGTGGATGAAATTAATCAGAAAGTTTATGATTCTGTACGAAGCGGAGAAGTATCCGTTACACAGAACAGTGGGACAGTAAGTTATCCAGCATTTGACATGTCAGTTTCCTTAATTGGAGAGGTTCGTGGCAGCGATGGAACCTGGGATGCTTCAAATAAAGATTATGATTTTACACAGATTAGCGACAAGCTTTATGTATATCAGAAAATACTTAATACAGGAAGTTATGAGTATAAAACAGTATTCAACTATGAGAAATGGTATGAGAAGAGTTCAGGCAATAAGAAAATTGTGGTTTCTTCTGACAATACCAATGTCATATTTGTATATGATGCAGAGACAGAAAGTCTGTACGATTCCATTAATGATAACAGCAAGTTAGCGATTATGTTTGGAATGGAAGAAGAACCAGAAAAACCAGCAGAATCTCAGGTAGTGAATAATGCAAATGGTACGACAACATTTATTACAACTGCCGCTGCAAGTGAATCTTCGAAGGTACAGCTTGTTTATGCAGATAAAGATAATGCGTCGGAAACCAAGACAGTTGACTTAACAAAACAGACAGATTCAAAAGGAAATTATAAGGGAGCTTTTGCATCTGATGAAATTTTCTTTGGCGATGATCCACAGGATATTATTTATTATTATTTGGTAGATGGAGTAAAAATGTTGGATTCATCTGCGGCCTCTACGAAAGTAGATGAGATAGATTATTCGGTTTACCAGAGAGATACCTTTACGGGAAGACCTGTTTATGTACCAGGTACATTTCCAGGAAAAAGCTGGGATGCTGCTTCTAACCAGATGACATATGAAGGAAACGGTTTATATTCCTACACCTTTAAAAACGTTCCTGCAGCCAATTATAATTTTAAAATTGCCATGGGAACATGGTCAGAAAATTATGGTGCAAATGGTAAATTTGACGGAGAAAATTATGCTGTAACTGTTACAGCGACACAGGATGTAACAGTTTATTATACAGATTTAACAACTCATATGGCAGTAACCAGCTTAGATTATGTATTTGCAGATATTACTATGACGGGAACAGCTATTCCATCTGGAACAAAGCTTACCGATGCAGGACTTACAGGAATTTACAGTACTGCAGTCAGCCTTCCAGCAGGTACTTATAGTGATATTACGTTAAAATATAATGGTAAGTCTTACGTAATGGATTCTTTTACTTTGGATGGTGCCAAAGACGTAATATTTTATTTTGATCCAGCAACAGAAATTTATTATAACAATTCAACGGAAAAAGAAATAGACACAGACAGCGTAACTTACGATTCCAAAGATACAGTTTATAAAAGTCCATATGGAGCCGTAGAAGCTGGAACACCAATTACATTTTCCATTAAAACGGGAAGTGATGTAACAAAAGCTAAAATCGTTATCAAAGGTAAAACAAATCAGGTAACTGATTTAACCAAAAAATCAGATGCAGATATCTGGTCGGGTAATGTAACAATCAGTGAATATGGTCAGTATCAGTATTTCTTCATATTATATTATGGTTCTTCCATTAAAATCTACTGCGATGATGATGGATATTATGGAACCGGTGTATTAACAGATTTAACTTCTTTAAAACCGTATGATTTAGTTGTTTACAAAGCTGGTTATAAGACACCAGACTGGATGAAGAATGCAGTTATCTATCAGATTTTCCCTGACCGTTTCTACAATGGAAATACGAAAAATGATGATGCACAGACGACATCCCGTGGTGCAACAAATTATGAATTTATTAAAGACTGGAGCCTGCTTCCAGAAAATCCAGAGCAGGAAAAATTACATGCAGATTCCTATCCATCCAATGCGTTTTTCGGAGATGGAAACTGGAGTAATGAAATTTATGGCGGTGATTTACAGGGTATCGTAAAACGTATTGATTACCTGAAAGCATTAGGTGTAAATGTTATTTATCTAAATCCTGTATTCTCCTCTATTTCTTCACATCGATATGATACAAGCGATTATAAAGAAATTGACCCAATACTTGGTGATTTAGGTGATTTTAGTGAATTAGTGAATGTCTGTAAAAAGAACAACATGCATTTAATACTGGATGGTGTATTTAACCATGTATCCGATGATTCCATTTATTTTGACCGTTATTATAAATTTGTGGGCAAAAATGGTAAAGTTGGTGCTTATCCATATTGGGCATATGTTTATGATTATATGGCAGAACATAGCGTCAGCCAGGCAACAGCAGAATCTGCTGCCAGGACATATTTTAAAGGACTTGGTGTAACAGATTTCGCTTATACAGAGTGGTTTAATGTAACACAGACTTATTTGACAGATGAAAATGGTACGCCGGTACAAGACACAATTGGTGATAGAAAAGGTAAAAGTGTATATGGCTATGAAGGCTGGTGGGGTTACGATTCTATGCCGGTTATAAAGTCAACAAATGGTTCTGAATATCAGACTGGAAACTGGGGAAGTGAAGTCATTGAAGGTTCTGACTCTATTGGACAGTATTGGTTAAAGCAAGGTTCCAACGGCTGGAGACTGGATGTTGCCAATGAAGTTTCTGATGAAACATGGCAGCATTTCCGTCAATCCGTAAAAGCCCTGAATTCTGATAATGTTATTATCGGTGAAATCTGGGATGATGCAACCCAGTATATTTTAGGTGATATGTATGATTCTGTTATGAACTATGTATTTAGAAATGCAGTACTTGGATATGTCAAAGGACAGAGTGCTAAAGATGCCATGAAGACTTTAGAAAAAATCCGTGAACGTTATCCAAAAGAAGCATTTTATGCCATGATGAACTTAGTAGGTTCTCATGATACAACAAGATTATTATCTTATTTAGATGGTATTGACGATGATAGAAAACAGACCGAAGTAGAGCAGGCATTCCCAAGTTATGAGAAAACTTCGGAACAGGCAAAGAAAATGCAGTATCTGACCGCTTTTATCCAGATGACATACCCTGGTGCACCAACGATTTATTATGGGGATGAACTTGGCATGACAGGTGCCGATGATCCAGATAATCGTCGTGCTATGACATGGGGCGAAGGAAATAAGGAACTTTTGGAATGGTATGCGACACTGGCAAAAATCAGAAGCGTTTATTCAGAACTTCGTACAGGAGACTTTGAACCATTTGATGTAAAGGTAAATGGAGCAGATTCTTCTAATCTCATTGGATATACTCGTGGAAGCGGAAATTCTAAGATGATTGTACTTACAAATAATGCAGCAGAGGATATTACGGTATCCTTAAATGTAGGCACATTATTAGGAAGCACAGTAAATAAAGTAACAGACTTAATCAGCGGCACAGATTACAACACAGCTGGCTCTACAGCACAAGTCAAAGTTCCAGCTTATAAGGGTGTAATTCTTACAACCAATGTAAAGACAATCCAGATTGACGAAGAAGCTTTAAAACCTGGTTATGATGAAAGCTTTAAAGTATCAGATAACGTGCCGTCAGCAGCTCCAAGTGTCAGTCCAAGTTCTTCTCCATCTTCAAGTACGTCACCGAAACCATCGGTGAATCCAAGTCAGGTACCAGTGAAGAAACTTGGAAAAACAGTAGGATTGAAAGTAACTGCTAAAACATATTCTTCTGTCAGCCTTTCCTGGAAGGCCGTTAAAGATGCAGAAGGCTATCAGGTTTATCAGCATGGAAAGAATGGATGGACAAAAGTAGCAGAGACGAAGAAGACTTCCTGTACAGTCAAGGGTCTTGTTTGGAGCGGAAATTACGCTTATCGTGTTAGAGCATATGCAACGGTTGACAAGAAAGAGGTTTATGGAGCATTTTCATCAGTTGTTAAGATGACCACAAAAGCCGTTTCCAAACCAGCAAAGGTAAGGAAACCAATAGCATTCTGGAAAGAAAAGGATAAACTGAAAATTTCCTGGAATAAAGCAGCTGGTGCAACGAAATATGAAGTTTACCAGAAGACAGGAAATGGTTCTTATAAACGTGTTAAGGCTGTGACCGGACAGTCTGTTATCTTATCCAATTTGAATCGTAAAAAGATGTATCAATTCAAGATTCGTGCGGTAAAGACCGTGAATGAAAAGAGCAGATATGGAAGTTTTTCTTCTATAGTGAAAGTAAAATAATTCTATTTCAGAATAGTTATCATCTTCCGCTTCTTTTTCAATCCGATCGCATTTCAAATGTGCGGAAATAAGAATTTGAAGCGGATTCTTGGGACAGACACATTTTCTGTGAGAAATCATAAAATATATATGATAATGCAAAACGGGACTGATTATATGCTGCTTTGTATTTATAACATTGGACAGTTTCCATATATGAAAGACGGTGATTTCCTATGATTGCAGGATATGTTCGTCTGTCCAGGGATGATGATGGGAAAAAATATGTTTCCATTGAAAATCAGAAGCTTCTTATTATGGAGTCTGCTAGGAGACAGGGAATGAAAATTGACCGCTGGTATGAGGATGACGGCGTATCCGGTTATACCATGGAACGTCCGGGATTTATGAGACTTAAAGCGGATTTGGAATATGATGTGGATACCATTATTGCAAAGGATTTATCTCGAATTGGCAGACATAATGCAAAGGTGCTTCTATTTCTGGATGAAATCCGTGAGTGGGGAAAACGACTCATATTAGTAGATGATGGTTATGATACATGGAAGGAAGAAGACGACATCATTGGAATTAAGACCTGGTATAATGAGCGTTATGTAAAAGATACCAGTCGGAAAATCCGTTCGGTTCTAGGTGCGAGACAGCAGGAAGGAACACTTATTTGTTCGGTACCTTTTGGGTATGAACGTGATATCACGGATAAAACGAAAGTTATCGTTGTTCCGGAAGAGGCAGAGGTAATCCGTCAGATTTTTCATTGGTATGAAAATGGCCTTGGCTTCCGGCGGATTGCTGGAAAGCTGCAGCAGAATCATGTGATGACACCTTCTGCTTTTCTTTATGGGAGAACAAACCGAAAGGGAAAGCCGCCGGCAGAGTTTTGGAATGATAAAATGGTAGGAAGTATTTTAAAAAATGATTATTATGCTGGTGTGCTGCGGCAGCATAAACGTGTCCGCACAAAAATAAATGGAACGGATCATCGGGTAGCTAAGGAAAATCAAATTATATTTGAAAATCATCATGAGGCGATTATTTCAAAGAAACAGTTTGCTGCAATACAGGAAATTTTAAGAGAACGGGAGAAAAAAAAAACAACGGGCATAACCAGCAGAAGTCAGGCATTGTTTGCTGGTTTTTTATATTGTAAGGATTGTGGAGGAAGGCTGACGCCTATTCATAGAAAAAATAGTACAGATACATGTTATATATGCAGTACTTACAATACAAAGGGAAAAAAATATTGTTCCTGTTCACATCGAGTGAAGGAAAGCAGGCTGAAAGATTTAGTTATGCAGCTTCTTGAGAAATGGGGAGAAGTCCATGGAGCACAGCAGGAATATGATAGAAAAACGGAAGAATTATTAGATGAATATAATCGTCTGAAGGAAAAAAGAAAACTGCTCATAGAAAATCATCTAAAAGAGTTATTAGAGGCAGGCAGTGAAGGGGAAGGACAGCTTATCAAAGAAGTGTACTGGAAATTGAAAAAAGAGATAAATGAGAAGATATATATTGTTGAACAGAAAATTGACAGAATGAAACCAACAAAAAATACTCTTTCAAAAATCTATTATAAAGTAAACCAAGGAAAAAGCATAGAACGTGAGTACTTGGAAGAAATTCTGGAAAGGATTGAAGTGAATGCAGAGGGAAAGCTGTATATTTCTTTTGTCTGTCAGATAGATGAGGAAGAGATCTTTCAATGGATGCAGGAACATAATATATCTGTCGGCCAGGTGGCATGCCGGAGATGATTTTTGAGTATATACTTAAAAATCATGGGCTGGATCCGAAGAAGGATTTAACGATTATCCAGAATATTGATTTTGGAATTACAGCAGAAGCATTTTTATCTGGTCAGGGTGATTATACGATTGAATTTGAACCAGCGGCAGAAAGTCTGGAAATGGGAGGAAAGGGAAAGATTATTGCTTCCATGGGCTTAGAAAGCGGAATGGTTCCTTACACTGCATTTTCGGCAAAAAAAAGTTATATTGAGAAAAATGCAGATACGATTCAGAAGTTTACGTATGCAATTCAGGAAGGATTAGATTATACGAACAGCCATAGTCCGGCGGAGATTGCG
Organism: uncultured Clostridium sp.; assembly: GCA_934438135.1. GTDB lineage: Bacteria > Bacillota > Clostridia > Lachnospirales > Lachnospiraceae > Clostridium_AI. The sequence continues at coordinate 63,024 of CAKSBP010000013.1, forward strand.
AAAGTAATACAGCCACAGTTTGAAGAAACAGATTTAGAAACGATTACGAAAATTGTGGAGCGGTATTATGAGCAGGATACATGGAAAGAGAATACGATTTTTGAGAAGAAAAGTTTTGATTTGCTGCAGGATATTTTGAGGCAGGCAGGTGAATTGGATCAGGAAGTACCTTATGAGAAATTAATTAATACAGAATATGCCAAGGAGGCTGCCAGTTATTAACGCATAGATTAAGTGAATTTTGGAGAAAAAAGCAGGATGTTGCAGGGAATTCTATGGAGTCCCTGTAACATCCTGCTTTTTATCTTGAAGTATTTCTATTTTACCTGTCAATCATAAAAAAAATATTAAATCCTCAAAAAGCATATTGTGATCTGGAGAGGAATTAGGTAAACTTAAAAGGAACTGACCGACTGGTCGGACGATAAAAAAAGGGAGGAAAAATTTTTGTTATCGAAATTTAGTGTAAAGAAGCCCTATACCATTTTAGTAGGGGTTGTACTTGTACTGGTTCTTGGATATGTTTCCTTAACCAGAATGACGACAGACTTACTGCCGGATATGAGTCTGCCATATGCACTTGTACTTACGATGGATACGGGAGCAACGCCGGAAGAGGTGGAGAGTGAGGTTTCTGCACCGATTGAAGCAGCCATGGCTACCACGTCTAATATAAAGAATGTAAGTTCTACATCCTATGACAGTTATTCGGTAGTGACATTGGAATATGAACAGAATACGAATATGGATTCCGTGCTTATTGAAATACAGCAGAAACTGGATCAATTAAAAGGAAACTGGGATGATTCTGTAGGAACACCAACGATTATGCAGCTGGATCCGGATATGATGCCGGTTATGGTTGCAGCAGCTGATGTGAAGGATATGTCTCAGGCTGATATCAGTGATTATGTAACGAATCAGCTGATTCCTTCCCTGGAAAGTGTGGAAGGTGTTGCCAGCGTTACAGCGAATGGTGCCATCGACCAGGAAATTCAGGTCAATATGAATCAGAAAAAGATTGATAAATTAAATAAGAAGATTCAGAAAAAGATTGATGCACAGTTTGATGATGCACAGGAGAAAATTAACAGTTCCTCCAGTGAAATTGAAGATGGGCAGTCTAAGTTAGAAGAAGGGAAAGCTCAGCTGGCCGATAAAGTAGGTTCTTCTACGACAGAAATTATTAACAATAAGATTGCCTTATCAAAACAGGAAGACCAGCTGGCATCTCAGCTGACAGAGCTTCAGTCTAATAAGAAATCTATTAATTCAACAATTAAGTCTCTTCAGAAGGTTTATGATGGTGCGGTTAAGTTAAAGAGCGGAATTGACCAGTTGGAAAAACTGGAAAAGAGCCTTCCAATGATTCGTAAAGGAGCCGTTAGCACACTTTTAGCTTCTAATCCAGGAGCAACAGAAGAACAGCAGACACAGGCAGCAGATGCAGCAGTGGCTCAGACACTTTCTTCAATTGAAAAAGAAACTGGACTACAGTTAAAGACAGAAGCAGATTTAACAAAGCAGCTGGGGGCAATGAAAGAACAACTGGATGGAATCAATGATTCCTTAAAAGACCAGAGCAAATCTTTCCGAAAAAGTGGAATTAAGATGTCTTCTTACGAAGATATACCAAATGCTATTTCCACATTGAGCAAGAATCTGACTCAAATTAATACGGGAATTGTACAGATTCAGTCCGCTCAGAAGAAAGTAGAAGAAGGAAAAGTATCTCTGGATAAAGCATTAGATACAGTAAATCGGACTCAGATTAGCAGTGTTCTAAAAATGAGTGGAACTTCTACTCAGCTTGCAAGTGCAGCAAGCCAGCTAGAAGATGGACAAAAGCAGCTGGATTCTTCCAAAGAAACAGCCAAAACATCTTCTGATTTGAATTCGGTTTTAACCATTGAAAATCTGAATAATATTTTGACAGCACAGAATTTTTCTATGCCAGCTGGATATGCAGGTACTGGAGAGAATAAATATCTTGTCCGTGTGGGGGATAAAGTAACATCCAAAGAAGACTTACAAAACCTTGTGCTGATGGATCTTGGAATTGATGGAATTAAACCAATCCGTTTATCAGATGTTGCAAGTGTAGAATTAAAAGATCAGGATGTGGATTCTTATTCTAAAGTGAATGGAAATCCAGCCGTTATGTTATCCATTGAAAAGCAGACTGGTTACTCTACTGGTGATGTAACGAAACGTCTTCAGACGAAGTTTAAATCTTTAGAGAAGGCAGACGAAGATTTAAATATGAGTATTTTGATGAATCAGGGTGTTTATATTGATATTATTGTGCAGTCTGTTATGGAGAATATGATTGTTGGTGCTGTTCTTGCAATTTTGGTACTGATTATATTCTTAAAAGATTTAAAACCAACTTTGGTTATTGCATGTTCTATCCCATTGAGTGTTGTCTTTGCGATTGTTTTAATGTATTTTACAAACATTTCGCTGAATATCATTTCATTGTCCGGACTTGCTCTTGGAATTGGTATGCTGGTAGATAACTCAATTGTTGTTATCGAAAATATCTACCGTCTAAGAAAAGAAGGACTATCGATTAAACAGGCAGCTGTACAAGGTGCAGGACAGGTTTCTGGTGCCATTGTTGCATCTACGATTACAACAATCTGTGTATTCGCACCAATCATTTTTACAGATGGTATTACAAGGCAGTTATTTGTGGATATTGCATTAACCATTGCTTATACACTTGGTGCCAGCCTTTTAATTGCTCTTACCTTTGTACCAATGATGGCGGCAGGAATACTGAAGAATACAAAAGAAGTGAAGTCGGGCATTTTTGATCGTATAAAAGATGCTTATGCAAAGTTCTTACATTTGACTCTTCGCTTTAAGCCAATTGTATTCGTAGTTGTTATTCTGCTTTTAGTAGTAAGTTTTAAAGCAGCGTTATCCAGAGGATTTTCTTTTATGGATATGGATATGAATACAGATCAGGTTAGTGTAACCATTGGACCAAAGGAAGGACAGAAATTAACATTTGATCAGCTGGTTTCCTATTCGGATGAAGTGATGAATCGTTTGAAAGATGTGGACGGAATTGAAACAATTGGCGCTATGGCAGGTGGCGGCGACATGATGAGTTCCTTGAGCGGCAGTTCTGCCAACAGTGTTTCTATGTACCTGGTATTAGAAGAAGATACAGAAAAAACCAGTTCCCAAATCAGCAAAAAAGTGGAAGAACTGACAAAGGATATGGACTGTGAAGTATCCACAGATACATCTGCATCAGGTTATAGTTCCTTTATGGGAAATGGGATTTCCGTACAAATAAAAGGACCAAATCTGGATACATTGCAGGAGCTGGCATCTAAAGTAGCCGATGTTACGAGAAAAACAAAAGGTACAGTAAAGGTACAGGATGGTCTTGATGATACGACACCTTCCTTTACGGTTCATGTTGATAAGGAAAAAGCTGCAAAATATGGAATGACAGTAGCACAGGTATTCCAGAAGGTTTATGCAGAAATGGCTTCTACCAAACCATCTACGACAGTTTCTACGGACTTAAAAGACTATGATGTTTATGTACAGACTCAGGAACAGTCTGATGTTACTATTGATGATATCAAGAAACTGAGTTTAACTTATAAGAACAAAAAGGGCAGCGAAAAGCAAATCAAACTATCTAAGATTGCAGATTTTGAAGAAGGCGTTTCTCTGAATAGTATTTCAAGAGATGCTCAGACAAGATATATGAATGTAACTTCACAAATTGATGAAAAACACAATGTTACTCTGGTAAGCAAGGAAATTAAAAAGAAACTGAAAGATATTGATCTGCCAGAAGGGTATTCCATCAAAATGACAGGTGAGGATGAATCGATTAATGATGCCATGAGCCAGCTTGTATTAATGCTTGTGCTTGCTGTTGTATTCATTTATCTGGTTATGGTTGCACAGTTCCAGTCCCTGCTGTCTCCATTTATTATTATGTTTACGATTCCGCTGGCATTTACAGGCGGTCTATTTGCACTGTATTTTACTGGAAATGATGTTAGCGTTGTTGGTATGATTGGATTTATTATGCTTGCTGGTATTATTGTAAATAATGGTATCGTAATGGTTGACTACATTAACCAGTTAAGAAGAGGCGGCATGAATAAAAAAGATGCCATTGTGGAAGCAGGAAAAACAAGACTTCGTCCAATTTTAATGACGGCATTAACAACCATTCTTGCTATGTCGACTATGGCAGCTGGTCTTGGTTCTGGTTCTGAAATGATGCAGCCAATGGCAATTGTAACAATCGGTGGTCTTCTTTATGGAACTTTGTTAACTTTAATCGTTGTACCGTGTATTTACGATTTATTTAACCGCAATAAGAGCATGGTAGAGGAGAAATTATAATGCCAAAAGCAGAGAAAGATTTGCTTGGCCAGCCACCAGAAAAAGTAACGGAGATGTACCGTGCTGTCATTGATTTAATCAATGAGGGTGTGGACATTAACAATATGAAAGTTGCAGAGATTACAGCCCGTGCAGGTATTGGAAAAGGTACAGCTTATGAATACTTTTCAACAAAAGAAGAAATTATTACAAATGCGTTGTTTTATGAAATGATGGGACACATGCAGGTGATTCAGGAGATTGCATACAATGAACAGCCTTTTGAACAGAAAATCAAGACTCTTATGGATTATGGGGTAAAGCATTATCATAAGGGGAGAACCTTCTTTCAGCTTTTGAAAGTAGGCTTAGGTTCTTATGATATTTCCGATTCTTTGACACAGGAATTTAAGACTGCCACAGAAGAAAATATCTGTCGGCAGTTCACTGTGTTTCTGAATATGATTATAGAAGCTGGTAGAAAAGAAAATATTATTAAAGAGACAAATAAATGCAGAATTAGAATGGTACTTTATTCTCAGATAGTGGCATTTATCAGTGTTTTATTTATGCAGGATTCTGGAGAAGAAGCAGAAATTTCCCTGGAGGAAATTAAACAGTTTATTTACGATAGTGTTGTAAAATTATTAGGATAAAAGATAAAAAAAGAGCCGCTGCTTAGAATTTTTAAGCAGCGGCTCTTTCTATTATTCTTCTGAATCGTTACTATCAGATGAACCTTCTGTAGATGAGTTTTCTGTATCTTCTGTGTTATTGTCCGGCTTTGCAGAAGAAATATCCACTACATCGTCGTCATCGTAAAAATCATCGTCAAAATCGTCATCAAAATCATCATCAAAGTCTTCGAGATAGTCAGGTGTTAAATATTTATAAACACCATAAGCAATGGCAGCAACAGCAGTGATAGCACCAATTATTGCAAGTATCCAAACAATTGGGCAGCTTTTCTTTTCTTCTTCTTCCTTCTTATGAATTAATAAATTCAGTTTGTTTGAAATCTCTTCTAATTTACTACTCACTTATGACACGTCCTTTCTTTTATAAAACTATCGTATGACATAAATATAAAATTATTATACCACACTGATTTCAAATTTACTATGGAAATATGAAATAAATATAGTTCTCTGGAAAGTTTTATAATTTTTTTAGTTTTGCGAAGCCAGCAAGCATTTTCTTCTGTCCGGCGGTTTCAAATTCAACAGTTACCTGGTAATCAGAAGTAGTTTTCTTCATTTCCGTAACAATTCCAACACCAAATTTAATGTGTTTTACTGTATCTCCAACTTCATAGGAAGGCTGGAATGCTTTGATGCCTTTCTGCAGATTTGGAATGCTGTTAAGTCCCTGGGTACCCTTTGGAATTGGTTTATCAAATAAATCAGGACTTCCTGCACCAAGACGGCTGTAGTGACTGGAAGTATTGGACTTCCTGCTTCCGTATCCATTCTGGCTTCTGGAGCCGGAAGAAAAAATACTTCCTTCCATATTTTGTCCTCCACGTCCTAAAATAGAAGAACCAGGTTTTGGATAGCGTGGCTGTAGGGAGGAGGGACTTTCTTTTAACAAATACCGAGGAATTTCCGCAAGAAAACGAGATGGCTTGTTAAAACGGGTTTCACCATTCTGCATACGCATACGGGCAGAGCTTAAGGAGAGTTTCTTCATAGCACGGGTAATTCCTACATAACATAAACGACGTTCTTCTTCAATATCTGATTCATCTTCCGACATAATCGTCATATAGCTTGGGAATACTCCATCTTCCATACCGCAAAGGTATACATATGGAAATTCCAGACCTTTTGCACTATGCAGAGTCATTAGAATAACTACATTGGTATCGTCTGCTACCCGGTCAATATCAGCAACCAGAGAAACCTCCTCTAAGAAACCACTTAATGTTGGTTCATCATTTGTATCCAGATAAGAAACTATTTTGTTACGGAATTCTTCAATATTTTCAATTCTGGTCTGAGCCTCGATGGTTCCTTCTTCTTTCAGCTCTTCCTCATATCCGGTCGCTTCCAGAATTTCATCGTATAAGTCCAAAATGGAGTAGTCTGGATTGGAAAGCTTGGATTTAATAATTTCCATCATACTGACAAAAGAATTGATTTTGGAAGCGCCACGGCCGATTCCTTCAATATAGTCTGCTTCTTTTAAGGAATTATAAAAACTGATTCCCTTGGAAATCGCATGAGCCTGTACCCGGTCAATTGTAGTAAGACCAATTCCGCGTTTTGGTACATTAATAATTCTTCGTACCGAAATATCATCTACCGGATTTTCAATTGTCTTCAAATAACAAAGTAAATCTTTGATTTCCTTGCGTTGATAGAAGTTTACGCCTCCCACAATCTTATATGGAACATTGTGACGGACAAAACGTTCCTCCAATACACGGGACTGTGCGTTAGTACGGTATAGAACCGCAAACTGGCTGTAATCTAAATTTTCATTTGCAACCCCATTCTGAATATCAGATGCAATTGCTTCTGCCTCTTCATGTTCAGACTCAAACTGGGTGTAGAAGATTGGTTCTCCTTCTTCCTGCTCGGTCCACAGAGATTTGGGTTTGCGCTCTGTGTTATGAGCAATCACTTTGTTGGCAGCGGTCAGAATATTCTTTGTAGAACGGTAATTCTGTTCCAGTTTAATGACACAGGTATCCGGATATTCCTTCTCAAAGTTCAGAATATTGTAAATATTTGCACCACGGAATTTATAAATGGACTGATCATCATCACCAACGACACAAAGATTGTGTTCTGCTTCCCCATCTTCGTTATAAGTAGTAGCAAGGGTGCTGATTAGATGGAATTGTGCGGTATTTGTATCCTGATACTCATCTACCATAATGTATTTGAAACGATGCTGATAGTAGGAGAGTACGTCTTCATTTTCCTGCAGCAGGTCAATAGTCTTATTAATCAAGTCATCGAAATCAAATGCATTATTTTTCTTCAATCGGGACTGATATTCTTTATAAACCGAAGCAGTTTTCCTGGATACGTAATCAGTCGCTTCCTTTTCAAACTGTTCCGGTGTAATTAATTCATCTTTCGCACTGGAAATTGCAGATATCAGTGCACGTTCTTTAAAACGCTTTGTATCAATGTCTAAATATTTGCAGACTTCACGAATCAGGGTTTTCTGATCGTCACTGTCATAAATGGTAAAACTATTCGTATACCCAAGACGGTCTGCATAACGGCGTAAAATACGCACACAAGTAGAGTGAAATGTGCTGACCCAGATGTTCTCCGAACCATAGCCCACAAGCTGATCCACACGTTCCCGCATTTCCCTTGCAGCTTTATTTGTAAAAGTAATGGCAAGGATATTCCATGGGTTTACGCCAACCTCATCAATTAAGTAAGCAATACGGTGGGTAAGTACTCTTGTTTTACCAGAACCTGCACCGGCAAGGATTAAAAGAGGTCCTTTGTTATGCTTGACAGCTTTTAACTGTTCTGAATTTAATGTATCATAAATGCTCATATTCAGCCTCCAAATAAATACTCATTCTCTTTGCAAACATACGTTTTATTATAGCATTCACCGCTTGGATTGACAACAAAAAAATAACTTGTCTTATAGTATTAAATACTATATAATGTAGTATAGAGGTGATAAATTTGGAACACACAAACGAAGAATATATTCGTTCGCTTTTACATAAGTTAAAGCAAATCGATTATATTAAGCCCGATGATATACCAAATATTGATCTTTACATGGATCAGGTTACAACCTTTATGGATGTGCATCTGAAGTCCTCTAAGCGGTTTGAGGATGATAAAATGCTCACTAAGACTATGATTAACAATTATACGAAAAATAATTTACTGCCATCTCCGAATAAAAAGAAATATTCCAAGGAGCACATGCTGCTTTTAATATTTATATATTATTTTAAAAATTTCCTTTCCATTAGTGATATTCAGGAGATTATTACTCCGTTGACAGAACGGTTCTATGATAAGAAGGGAAGTATTTCCTTAGAAGCGATTTATAAGGAAGTATTTGAATTTGAGCAGGAGCAGGTTGATAGTCTTATCAAAAGTGTAATCAGACAGTATTCAAAGGCCGAGAATTCTTTTACAGAAGAAAAGAATGAAGAAGATCGTAGGTTTTTAACGACGTTTTCATTTATCTGCATGCTGAGCTTCGATGTGTATGTGAAGAAAATGATGATTGAGAAACTCATTGATGAGCAGCTTGCACCATACAGCAGAACAGAGAAGAAAGACAAAAAAGAGAAAAAAGCAAAATAAAAAGAAAGGGAGGTCTATTTTTAGATACTCCCTACTTTTTCTGTCGAGTTCTTTCTATTTATTTATCCGGTTCCTTTTTTAGTTCTAATCCTGTTTTCAGACGGGCAAATACCATATCATAGCCATCGTTTCCATAATTTAAGGAACGGTTTACACGACTGATAGTAGCTGTAGAAGCTCCGGTTTTTTCGGCGATTTCCAGATATGTCTTATGCTCACGAAGCATTTTTGCTACTTCAAAGCGTTGTGACAAGGATAGTAATTCATTTATCGTGCAGATATCATCGAAAAAGATATAGCATTCTTCCGGTGATTTCAAGCTTAGAATAGCGTCAAATAATAAATCAACGGCTGGTGTTTTAATTTTTTTGTTCATGCAACTCCTCATTTCTAACGCAAATTCGAGGGACAACCCCTTTTACTTCCATAATTTTATCATAGTAAAGTTTTAAAGTAAAGCACAATCTTCTTTACTATTTTAAAATAAAATGAAAAAAGTCAAGGGGTTATTTACTTTCTAGGATAAATTTCTGAATTAATTCCTCGTTTTTGTTGATAATGAGTTCATCTGGGAAATCCACTTCTTCTAATACTTCTTCTGCATAACAGAAATTTGCTACATCGTAACAGATATGTGCATCGCTTCCCAATATGATAGGAACATTCTCCTGCTTACATAAAGTCAGATAAGTTTTCACATTTTCTCTGGTATTAGGACGGAAACTATGAGGAGAGAGGGAACTATTGTTAACTTCTAGTATTACATGTGCTTTTTTTGCAGCGGGAACTAAGATTTCGTAATCCACTGGAATTCGCCCGTCATCTGGATGTGCAATGATTTTTACAGCTGGATTTTTCATGACATTTAAGTAAGCTCTTGTATTTTCTTCTTTTGTACCGGCTTTGTAGCAGGGATTGTGAAGGCTTGCGATGACGATATCTAGCTGTTCCAGTAGATCCTGTGGCAGGTCAAGTGTTCCGTCATAATCTCTAATGTTTGCTTCAGTTCCTAATAAAAGGTGCATGCCGTCGTATTCTCTTGGAATGATTTTGAAATTCTGGAAATAAAACAGGTGACAGGTTCCTGGCATGCTTGGTGCATGTTCTGTAATTCCGTAATATTTCAGTCCTTTTTCTTTCGCAGCTGTAATCATTTCAGTCATAGTACTATATGCATGGCCGCTTGCAATTGTGTGGGTGTGTGTATCAATTAAATACTTCATCGTAACTCCATTTCTGCCTCATCTGGGGCAATCTTACTGTATTCGTAATTTTACAGTTTTATTATAATGAATCATAGAAGGTTTCGCAAGAGAGAGGAAAGTGAAACTTGCCAGTTGACGTGGATAGGAGTGGATAGTAAAATGAACTATAATAATTTTTTGATGGTATGAATCAGAGAGATTTATCAACAATTGTAAGAATAGGAGCATAGAATGAAAAAAGGACAGATTTTAGAAGGTGTAGTAGAAAGAGTAGATTTCCCCAACAAAGGAATTCTTACTATGGAAGATAGAAAAATAACCATAAAAAATGCACTGCTGGGACAAAAGATTCGTTTTTCCGTGAATAAACTGCGCGCAGGAAAAGCAGAAGGACGTCTTCTGGAAGTGCTGGAACCATCTGATTTAGAAACCCGTGAACCAAAATGTCCAGTGTTTGGACCATGCGGCGGATGCAGCTACCAGAAAATTTCCTACGAAGATCAGCTTGCCTTGAAGGCAAATCAGGTAAAAGAATTATTAGATCCTGTTGTGCCAGAGTACGAATTTATCGGCATTAAAGGAAGTCCATGTGAATGGGAATATCGTAATAAAATGGAGTTCTCTTTCGGTGATGAATTCAAGGATGGACCACTGGCTCTTGGGCTTCATAAACGTGGCAGTTTTCATGATATTGTAAATGCAGGTGAATGTAAAATTGTTCATCCAGATTATAATGTTATTCTGAACTGTATTTTAGAATATTTTTCAGAACTTGGCATAGATTTTTATCACAAATTATCCCACACAGGATATTTACGTCATCTGCTAGTTCGTCGTGCTGTAAAATCTGGCGAAATCTTAATCAGCTTAATCACTTCCTCCCAGGAAAGTTATGATTTAGAACCATTAAAAGACAAGCTGTTAGCATTATGCCCAGCCGTTTCTGGTGGTGAGGCATCTGAAGACATGATTCAGGGAAAAATCGTTGGAATCCTTCATATTATCAATGATGGACTTGCGGATGTGGTAAAAAGTGATGAAACTCATATTTTATATGGAAGTGAAATTATTACAGAGGAGCTGTTAGGGCTTCATTTCCACATTTCCACGTTCAGTTTCTTCCAGACAAATTCCCTAGGAGCAGAGGTTCTTTACAGCACTGCCCGTGACTTTGTTGGTGAAACAAAGGACAAGACAATTTTCGATTTATACTCAGGAACTGGAACCATCGCTCAGATTCTTGCACCAGTTGCAAAGAAGGTAGTTGGTGTGGAAATCGTAGAAGAAGCCGTAGAGGCTGCTCGTGAAAATGCGGCACTCAATGGTCTTGATAACTGTGAATTTATTGCAGGTGATGTATTAAAAGTCATTGATTCTATTGAAGACAAGCCAGACTTAATCGTGTTGGATCCTCCAAGAGATGGAATTCATCCAAAGGCATTAGCAAAGATTATTGATTATGGAGTGGATAGGATTGTTTATATTTCCTGTAAGCCGACAAGTTTATCGAGAGATCTTGTAATGCTTCAGGAGAGAGGATATAAGGTAGAAAAAGTGGGATGCGTTGACATGTTTCCGGAGACGGTGCACGTTGAGACTGTATGTCTGCTAAGCCGTGTAAACACTGCATTTAGCCAAAAATGAAATAAGAAAATAAGAGGTTTGTCCACGTTTTGTCCACGCTTTTTATACGGCGTGGACAAATTATAAATCTATTGCAGATTCGAACAGAGCTATTGCATCGGTCTGCATCTTCTCTGTGTTGAATACATACGTTTCTAGCGTAACCTTAATGTCTTTATGTCCAAGGCGTTGCATAACAGTTTTCGGAAATGCTCCTTCCTCTGCCAGAATAGTACCGTGTGTGTGCCGCAGGCAGTGTGAATGGATCGGCTATAATATATTAGACAAATAACATTCGGTCTGTTATAATACAGAAATCAACATAAATTGACATCAAAAAGAGAATGACATCATGGCAGGAAAAGTAAAAAATTATACAGACGATTTTAAAAAGCAAATTGTTGCATTACGCAAATCAGGCAAGACTGTGTCTTCTATCGTGAAAGAATACGGAATTGCCAAATCAACCGTTACAAATGGAGAATGATATTTTAAAGCAGGCAGCGCTGATATAAAAGAGTAAAAAACACTCTCGCACAAAAATAAACCTGAT
>CAKSBP010000014.1 GCA_934438135.1 uncultured Clostridium sp.
GTTATCAAAGTAGTTCGTGAAGTAACTGGATTAGGCTTAAAAGAAGCTAAAGAAGTTGTTGATGGAGCTCCTAAGGTTGTTAAAGAAGCAGCTGCTAAAGAAGAAGCTGAAGAAATCAAAACTAAACTTGAAGCAGAAGGTGCTAAAGTTACTCTTAAATAGTTTTAACTATTTAAGTTTGACGGCTGAGAATAAATTCTCAGCCGTTTTTATGTTACGGGAAAGTTCAGGTTTCCAAAGCTAGAGTTTTATAACCCTATAACATAAAAAGCACCTTAAAGAACAGGTGCAGAATGCCCACTCGAGAGAGTATGGAACACACAGCTTATTCTGGAGCGCTTTGAAAACAAAAAGAACAGATTCTTGATAAATTAAGAAATCTGTTCTTTTTATTTTAAGAATGTCATTATATTATAAAAATGATAAGTTTATGTACATAAAATATGGGATATAATTAATAGGTATAAGAATTGTAAAAATTTAAATAAAAAACACCGCAAATACTGCTTGACATCTTGACAACATTATGATAAGATGAAAAATGCACTATTGTGGTGTCGTATGCTATAAAGTATCTATAAATAGATTATAACATACAATTTGATTTCCGTAAAGTATTTTTGAATAACGATTCCGAAAAAACATATCGGAGGCCTGGACAGCCCGTTATTCGATACACATAAAATATTCAAGGGGTGAAGAGCGTCAATGGAAAAAAACAGAATTCGTCCAGTAAAAAATGGTAACTGTGTAAGAATGAGTTTTTCTAGGCAAAAAGAAGTCCTGGAAATGCCTAATTTAATTGAGCTTCAGACAGATTCTTACAAATGGTTTTTAGAAGAAGGGCTACGTGAAGTTTTCAGAGACATTTCTCCAATCTCGGATTATAGTGGTCACTTAAGCCTGGAATTTGTTGATTTTACACTATGTACCGATGATGTGAAATATTCCATCGAGGAGTGCAAAGAAAGAGATGCAACATATGCTGCTCCTTTAAAAGTTAAAGTCAGACTTCACAACAAAGAAAGTGAAGAGATTAATGAGCACGACATCTTTATGGGTGATCTGCCGTTAATGACAGCAACCGGCACATTTATTATTAATGGAGCTGAAAGAGTTATCGTTAGCCAATTAGTGCGTTCCCCTGGTATATACTATGCTATTGGACACGATAAAATCGGAAAAGAGTTATATTCTTGTACAGTAATTCCTAATAGGGGTGCATGGCTGGAATATGAGACAGATTCAAACGATATTTTCTACGTTCGTGTAGACAGAAACCGTAAGGTGCCTATTACTGTATTATTACGTGCGTTAGGACTAGGAACAAATGCTGAGATCACAGAAATGTTCGGTGAAGAAATTAAGATTTTAAGAAGTATCGAAAAAGATACATCTACTGATTACGAAAGTGGTCTTCTTGAATTATATAAGAAACTTCGTCCGGGTGAGCCACTTGCAGTGGAAAGCGCGAAGAGTTTAATTGAAAGCATGTTCTTCGACCCAAGACGCTATGATCTTGCCAAAGTCGGAAGATATAAATTTAATAAGAAATTAGCACTTAAGAATAGAATCACAGGACTGAAACTGGCAGAAGATGTTGTAGATGGCGCTACAGGCGAAATCTATGAAGCAGGAACAGTCATTACAGAAGAATTAGCAATTAACTTACAGAACAGTGGTGTTCCAGCACTCTGGGTAGAGACGGAAGAACGTAAAGCGAAAATCTTATCTAACCAGATGGTAGACATTAACACTTATATTGACATAGATAAAAAAGAATTAGGTATTCATGAAGATGTATACTATCCTGTTTTAAAAGAAATTTTAGACAAGGATCTGGAAGAAGAAGACCTGATTTATGAAATTAAGAAAAACATCAACGAACTTGTTCCTAAACATATTACAAGAGAAGATATTTTCGCATCTATCAACTACAATATGCATTTAGAGTATAACATTGGCAATGCAGATGATATCGATCACTTAGGTAACAGACGTATTCGTGCGGTAGGTGAATTATTACAGAACCAGTATCGTATTGGTTTATCCCGTATGGAACGTGTTGTTCGTGAAAGAATGACAACTCAGGATTTAGAAGGAGTTTCTCCTCAGTCCTTAATTAATATTAAACCAGTTACTGCAGCGGTTAAGGAATTCTTTGGAAGTTCTCAGCTGTCGCAGTTTATGGATCAGAACAATCCTCTTAGTGAATTAACACATAAGAGACGTCTTTCAGCATTGGGACCTGGTGGTTTATCCAGAGACCGTGCCGGATTCGAAGTTCGAGATGTTCACTACTCCCATTACGGAAGAATGTGTCCTATTGAAACACCTGAAGGTCCTAACATTGGTCTGATCAACTCCCTCGCATCTTATGCAAGAATTAATGAGTACGGCTTCATAGAAGCCCCTTATCGTAAAGTTGATAAATCAGATCCTAAGAACCCTAGGGTAACAGATGAAGTTGTTTATTTGACAGCAGATGAAGAAGATAAATATGTAGTAGCACAGGCGAATGAAAAGCTTGATGAGAACGGATATTTCATAAGTAACAATGTATCCGGTCGTTTTAGAGAAGAAACATCTGAATTCGAGAAGAAAAAAATCGACTTAATGGACGTTTCTCCTAAGATGGTATTCTCTGTAGCTACAGCCATGATTCCTTTCCTTGAAAACGATGATGCGAACCGTGCTCTTATGGGATCCAACATGCAGCGTCAGGCAGTGCCTCTTTTAGTAACAGAAGCACCTGTTGTCGGTACAGGTATGGAACGTAAAGCAGCAGTCGATTCAGGAAACTGTAAGCTTGCTACAGAAAACGGAATAGTTGAAAAAGTTTCTTCAAACGAAATTATTGTTCGTAATGAACAAGGCAAGAAGAAAGCATATAAGCTTGAGAAGTTTGCTAGAAGTAACCAAGGTACCTGCATGAACCAGAGACCAATCGTATCTCTTGGTGATACAGTAAAAACAGGTGATGTTATTGCAGATGGTCCTTGTACAGCAAATGGTGAAATTGCCCTTGGTAAAAACCCTCTTATCGGTTTTATGACTTGGGAAGGTTACAATTACGAGGATGCCGTTCTTCTTAGTGAAAGATTAGTTCAGGAAGATGTTTATACATCTGTTCATATAAATGAGTATGAGGCAGAAGCCCGTGATACAAAATTAGGACCTGAAGAAATCACAAGAGATGTACCAGGTGTTGGTGATGAAGCATTAAAAGATCTTGATGAGAGAGGTATTATCCGTATTGGTGCAGAAGTACGTTCCGGAGATATCTTAGTTGGTAAGGTGACTCCTAAGGGAGAAACAGAACTGACAGCAGAAGAGCGTCTGCTTCGTGCAATCTTTGGTGAGAAAGCCCGTGAAGTAAGAGATACTTCTTTACGAGTTCCTCATGGTGAATTTGGTATTATCGTAGATGCGAAAGTATTTACCCGTGAAAATGGAGATGAGTTATCTCCAGGTGTAAATCAGACAGTTCGTATTTATATTGCTCAGAAGAGAAAAATCCAGGTTGGTGATAAGATGGCCGGCCGTCATGGTAACAAGGGTGTTGTCTCTAGGGTACTCCCTGTTGAGGATATGCCATTCCTTCCAAACGGACGTCCGCTGGATATCGTATTAAATCCACTTGGTGTGCCTTCCCGAATGAACATCGGACAGGTGCTTGAAATTCACTTAAGCCTTGCATCCAAAGTATTAGGATTCAATGTTGCAACACCAGTATTTGATGGTGCTGATGAATTTGATATCAGTGATATGCTTGCAATGGCAAATGATTATGTAAATACTCCGTTAGAGGATTTTGAAGCAAAATATAAAGATCAGCTTAATCCGGATGTCCTGGATTATCTGATTACAAATCAGGATTACCGTAAACAATGGGCTGGAGTTCCAATCAACCAAGATGGTAAAGTTCGTCTTCGTGATGGACGTACTGGTGAATACTTCGATGGTGCCGTAACGGTTGGTTTCATGCACTACCTGAAACTCCACCACCTGGTAGATGATAAGATCCATGCACGTTCTACTGGTCCTTACAGCTTAGTAACTCAGCAGCCACTTGGTGGTAAAGCTCAGTTCGGTGGACAGCGTTTCGGTGAAATGGAAGTTTGGGCACTCGAGGCTTATGGAGCTGCCTACACATTACAGGAAATTTTAACTGTTAAATCCGATGATGTTATTGGTCGTGTTAAGACTTATGAAGCAATTATTAAAGGTGATAATATCTCAGAACCTGGTATTCCAGAATCCTTCAAGGTATTATTAAAAGAATTACAGTCTCTTGCACTTGATGTTACTGTACTTGATGAAAATGGAAATGAAATTTCCATGACAGAAAGTATTGATTACGGTGATGAAGAACTGACACCTTTAATTGAAGGGGAAGATAAATTCCGTTTTGATGGAGGCGATGGCTTTGATAAGGCAGAGGGCTTCCGTGAGGCTTCATCCGTTGATGAATTAGACAATGAAATTTTCAGCGTTTTCGAAGATTCTGACCAGGATGACAGCGAATCCGCAGGTTCAGACAGTGAAATAAATATTGACAGTGACGATGATGAAATTTAGAAACAGCCATCGGTAATTTAACCATAAGGAGTTTCAGAACTTTCGTATGGTTACGCGGACGGCGGCAGGTGCGTATGGTACGCGCCTGTTCGGCGGTTCGTGATAATTTAAGAAATGAAGGGAGCGCCAGATGATGCCAGAAGTCAGCAGTAAACAAGAAGAACATCAGTTAACTTATGATAAAATTAAAATCGGTCTTGCTTCTCCAGAAAAGATTAAGGAATGGTCAAGAGGCGAAGTAAAGAAACCAGAAACCATTAATTACAGAACATTAAAACCAGAAAAAGACGGTTTATTCTGTGAAAAAATCTTTGGACCAAACAAAGACTGGGAATGTCATTGTGGTAAGTACAAAAAGATCCGTTATAAGGGCGTTGTATGTGACCGTTGTGGCGTTGAAGTTACAAAATCCAGTGTGCGTCGTGAAAGAATGGGTCATATTGAGTTAGCTGCTCCAGTATCACACATTTGGTATTTTAAAGGTATACCAAGCCGAATGGGATTAATCTTAGACTTATCCCCAAGAACTCTTGAAAAAGTTCTATATTTTGCTTCTTATATCGTATTAGATAAAGGAAATTCTGATTTACAGTACAAACAGGTACTGAATGAAAGAGAATATCAGGAAGCACGTGAAAAGTATGGAAGTGATTTCCGTGTTGGAATGGGTGCAGAATCTATTCAGGAGTTATTAAAAGCAATTGATCTTGAAAAAGAATCTGTAGAATTAAAACGTGGTTTAAAAGAATCTACTGGACAGAAACGTGCAAGAATTATTAAACGTCTGGAAGTTGTAGAAGCTTTCCGTGAGTCTGGAAATAAACCTGAGTGGATGATTTTAAGTGTCGTTCCAGTAATCCCACCAGATTTACGTCCTATGGTTCAGCTGGATGGTGGTCGTTTTGCTACTTCCGATATGAATGATTTATATAGACGTATCATCAATAGAAATAACCGTTTGAAGAGACTTTTAGAGTTAGGTGCACCAGATATTATTGTGCGTAATGAAAAAAGAATGCTTCAGGAAGCCGTTGATGCTTTAATTGACAATGGACGTCGTGGAAGACCTGTTACAGGTCCTGGAAACAGAGCTTTAAAATCTTTATCAGATATGTTAAAAGGTAAACAGGGGCGTTTCCGTCAAAACTTACTTGGTAAGCGTGTTGACTACTCTGGACGTTCCGTTATCGTTGTAGGACCAGAACTTAAGATTTACCAGTGTGGTCTTCCAAAAGAAATGGCAATTGAGTTATTTAAACCATTTGTAATGAAAGAGTTAGTAGCCAAGGGCACTGCTCATAATATAAAATCTGCTAAGAAAATGGTAGAAAGATTACAGACGGAAGTCTGGGATGTGCTAGAAGATGTTATTAAAGAACATCCGGTTATGTTAAACCGTGCTCCTACTCTTCATAGACTTGGTATTCAGGCTTTTGAACCTACACTTGTTGAAGGTAAAGCAATCAAGCTTCATCCATTGGTTTGTACAGCGTTCAACGCCGATTTCGATGGTGACCAGATGGCTGTTCATCTTCCATTATCCGTTGAAGCACAGGCAGAATGCAGATTCCTTCTGTTATCTCCTAACAACCTGTTAAAGCCATCTGATGGTGGTCCTGTTGCTGTACCATCTCAGGATATGGTTCTTGGTATTTACTACTTAACACAGGAAAGACCAGGAGCAATCGGAGAAGGACATTTCTTCAAGAGTGTTAACGAAGCTATCTTAGCTTACGAAAATCAGGCATTAACACTACATTCGAGAATTACAGTTCGTAGAAGCGGTATCAATGCAAATGGCGAAATGGAAACAAGAAACATTGAAAGTACATTAGGACGTTTTATTTTCAATGAAATTCTTCCTCAGGATTTAGGTTTTGTAGATCGCAGCAATGACGAGAACTTCTTAAAGAACGAAGTTGATTTCCATGTTGGAAAGAAACAGTTAAAACAGATTCTTGAGAAATGTATTAACACTCATGGTGCAATTAGAACAGCTGAAACACTGGACTCTATTAAAGCATTAGGTTATAAATATTCTACTCGTGCTGCTATGACAGTATCTATTTCTGATATGACGGTACCTCCTCGAAAGAAGGAAATCTTAGCTGATGCAGAAAAAACAGTAGAACGTATTACAAAAGACTTCCGCCGTGGTCTTACTACAGAGGAAGAAAGATATAAGGCAGTTATTGAAACATGGAAAGAAGCCGATGATGAAATTACAGAAGCTCTGCTAACAGGTCTTGATAAGTACAACAACATTTATATGATGGCTGATTCCGGAGCCCGTGGTTCTGATAAGCAGATTAAACAGCTTGCCGGTATGCGTGGTCTGATGGCGGATACATCTGGTCGTACTATCGAACTTCCTATTAAATCAAACTTCCGTGAAGGTCTTGACGTACTGGAGTACTTTATCTCTGCCCATGGTGCTCGTAAAGGTCTCTCCGATACAGCACTTAGAACAGCCGATTCCGGTTACCTGACAAGACGTCTTGTTGATGTATCTCAGGAATTAATTATTCGCGAAACAGACTGTTGTGCAGATAAAGATATGATTCCTGGTATGTGGATTAAAGCATTCACAGATGGTAAAGAGCTTATTGAAAGTCTGGAAGAAAGAATTACAGGAAGATACTCCTGCGAATCTATCTATGATGACAATGGTGAGTTAATTGTAAAAGCAAACCATATGATTACACCAAAACGTGCAGCGAAAGTTGTAAAGACAAAGGCAATCATGGAACAGGGTGATAACGCACGAGTTAAGATTCGTACTATTTTAACATGTAAATCCCACATTGGTGTCTGTGCAAAATGCTATGGTGCAAATATGGCAACTGGTGAGGCAGTTCAGGTCGGTGAAGCAGTTGGTATTATTGCTGCTCAGTCTATCGGTGAACCAGGTACACAGCTTACAATGCGTACTTTCCATACAGGTGGTGTAGCCGGGGACGATATCACACAGGGTCTTCCTCGTGTTGAGGAACTTTTCGAGGCCAGAAAACCAAAGGGTCTTGCGATTATCGCAGAATTTGGTGGAACGGTTTCTATCAGTGATACGAAGAAAAAACGTGAAGTTATCGTAACAAATGCAGAAACAGCAGAATCCAAGGCATATTTAATTCCTTATGGTTCCAGAATTAAAGTTCTGGAAGGTCAGGTAATTGAAGCTGGTGATGAACTGACAGAAGGTAGTGTAAATCCTCATGATATCCTTAAAATTAAGGGCGTTCGTGCGGTACAGGATTACATGATTCAGGAAGTTCAGCGAGTATACCGTTTACAGGGTGTAGAAATCAATGATAAACACGTTGAGGTTATCGTTCGCCAGATGCTAAAGAAAATCAGGGTTGAAAACAATGGAGATTCTGAATTCTTACCAGGAACATTAGTAGATGCTCTTGAATTTGAAGATGAAGTGGAAAGACTTGAAAAAGAAGGAAAAGAAGCTCCAGAAGGAAAACAGGTTATGCTTGGTATTACAAAAGCATCTCTTGCTACAAATTCTTTCTTATCTGCTGCTTCCTTCCAGGAAACAACAAAAGTATTAACAGAAGCTGCAATCAAAGGTAAAGTAGATCCATTGGTTGGTTTGAAAGAAAACGTAATTCTTGGTAAGCTGATTCCAGCTGGTACAGGTATGAAACGTTATCGTTGCGTTCAGCTTGATACAGATACAAAGAAGGATATCGTAATTGCTGATGACTATGCAGAAGAAGATTTAGGAGACGACATTATCTGTGATTACAATAATGACGTTGCTATGGATTCTTTTGATGATTTCTCCGACGATATGGGAGAAGAAATCTCATTAGACAGCGATGATTCTGATGAAGAATAGATAATACGCAGGCAGTAATGTCTGTGTGAAAGCCGCTCTTCCGGGAAACTGGGAGGGCGGTTTTTTACATACAATAGAATCGATTATCTAATAAATTTTTGTGTCGGAGCAGTCATATCTGTTATAATACAATCAGAAATCAGAGAATGGAGGAACAGGAAAACATGAAAATTGTATTTCTTGAGACAGATACTTTGGGAAGCGGTATTAACTATCAGCCATTTGAACAGTTTGGTGAAGTCGTGTTATATGCAAAGTCTGATATCCGAAATGTTGAAGAACGTGTAAAGGATGCGGAGATTGTTGTTGTAAATAAGCTTCTTATGAATGCAGAAACATTAAGAACTGCGCAAAATCTGAAACTTATTTGTGTAACAGCAACGGGAACCAACAACATTGATTTTGCTTATACAAATCAGAAAGGAATTACGGTTACGAATGTAAAGGGCTATTCTACAGCCACAGTAGTGCAGCATACATTTGCGTTATATTTCTACCTGATGGAGCATCTTCCATATTATGTGAACTATGTAGCCAGCGGAGAATATGTAAAGTCGTCCATGTTTACCCATTTCGGAATGGGATTTCATGATTTATGTGGAATGACCTGGGGAATTGTAGGACTGGGAGAAATCGGCCGAGGAGTTGCGGCTATTGCAAAGGCGTTTGGCTGTCGTGTGGTTTATTATTCGGCATCGGGTAGAAGTCAGGACGTAGAATATGAAAGAGTAGAGTTTAATGAATTGCTCGTACAGAGCGATGTGATTTCTATCCATGCACCACTTACTGAGAAGACAGAAAATTTATTTGATGACAAAGCATTTGATAAAATGAAATCATCAGCCTGTCTGATTAATGTGGGTAGAGGTCCGATTGTAAATGAGGAAGACTTAAAAGATGCTTTAAATGAAGGAAAAATTGCAGGGGCCGCACTGGATGTATTAAGTGTAGAACCGATGCGTGCAGATAATCCACTGTTACAGGTAATGGAGAAAGACAGACTTGTGATAACACCGCATATCGCCTGGGCAAGTTTTGAGGCAAGGAAAAGATTATTAGAAGAGGTAGTTCTTAATATAAAAGCATTTGAAAATGGAGAGGAGCGGAATGTAGTCCGATGATTTGCGAAACGATAAAACTGGAAGTACCTTATGAAAAATATGAGTGTAAGAAGATAGGAAAGCCTGCTGTATTGAATACGTATATCTTAAGAGATTATCCACACAATCATATCGTAAAAATGCGTCCAGCAGTGATTATCTGCCCTGGCGGTGGATATGAACATGTATCTGAGCGGGAGGCAGAGCCTGTAGCAGTTCAGTTTAATGCAATGGGATATCATGCTTTTGTACTCAATTACAGTGTAAAAGGGGAAGGTATATATCCCGCACCTATGCTGGAACTGGCAAAAGCAGTTCTTACTGTAAGAGAAAATGCGGAGAACTGGCATATAGATAAAAATAAAGTTCTGGTATGCGGATTTTCTGCTGGAGGACATCTAGCGGCTTATCTGGGAACCTGCTACGAAGAAGATTATTTAAGTGAGGCATTTCAGGTTACTTCAGAGGCACTTAGGCCAGATGGAATCATTCTGTCTTATCCAGTTATTACATCTGGTGAGTATGCCCACCGAGAATCTTTTGAAAATCTGCTAGGGGATCGGTATCAGGAACTTGTGGAATCCGTTTCCCTGGAAAAGAGAGTAACAAAGAACACACCAAAGACATTTTTGTGGACAACAATGACAGACGATACGGTTCCGGTGGAAAACTCCCTTATGCTGATTAGCGCATACCGAAAGGAGGGAGTATCTATGGAAGCACATCTTTTTCCAGCCGGAAGGCACGGTATGTCTATCTGCACAGAAGAAACATCGGTAAAATCAGATAAGTCAGATATAAATGAGGCGTGTCAGGCATGGATTCCACTGGTAAGAAAGTGGATGGAAGAATTTTAGTTAAAAATAATCAAAAATCAAAAAACTCATGTGTTGACAACATTTTAATTTAGGGATATAATAATCAAGCATGCGTTTTGTATGTACGATATAATGAATGCCAGTGTCATCAACCTAACACTGGGACAAGTTATTATCCGAAAAATAATGAATCATATGAAAATACCGCAGGAGGTGAAAATTAATGCCAACTTTTAACCAATTAGTTAGAAAAGGAAGAAAGACAGTTGAGAAGAAATCTACTTCTCCAGCATTACAGAAGGGTTATAACTCTTTAAATAAGAAATCAATCGATGCATCCGCTCCACAGAAGAGAGGTGTATGTACTGCTGTTAGAACTGCAACTCCTAAGAAACCTAATTCAGCTCTTAGAAAGATTGCCAGAGTTCGTCTTTCCAATGGTATTGAAGTAACAAGTTATATCCCAGGTGAAGGCCACAACTTACAGGAACATAGTGTTGTTCTTATCAGAGGTGGTAGAGTAAAGGATTTACCAGGTACTCGTTATCATATCGTCAGAGGTACACTTGATACAGCTGGTGTAGCTAAGAGAAGACAGGCGCGTTCTAAATATGGTGCTAAGAGACCTAAGGACGCAAAATAGAAACAATAGAATAAGGTTATATCACTAATTCAAGAAAAGTGCCGTATTAATTTTTGCTTTAAAAGAAAAGCTTATGGTTTTCTTATCCTGAAAGGTTGCAGGTGTAATAATACCACACTTCATTTAGAGATAGATAATTAAGACGAGCACGGACACAGGAATAATGTGAGTACCTATGATTTAATGAATGACTTAACACAAGAGTCTTAAAGATTCTGGTTAAGTAAGTATTAAGGAGGGAAGAAACGTGCCACGTAAAGGACATATTCAAAAAAGAGACGTTTTAGCAGATCCAGTATACAAGAATAAGGTTGTTACAAAGCTTATCAATAACATTATGTTAGATGGTAAGAGAGGTACTGCTCAGAAAATTGTATACGGTGCATTTGAAAAAGTTGCAGAGAAGACTGGAAAGGATGCCTTAGAGGTATTCGATGAAGCTATGAACAACGTTATGCCTGTATTAGAAGTTAAGGCAAGACGTATCGGTGGAGCAACTTATCAGGTACCAATCGAAGTTAGAGCTGACAGAAGACAGGCATTAGCTCTTCGCTGGTTAACTTTATATTCTCGTAAAAGAGGAGAAAAGACTCAGGAAGAAAGACTTGCTAATGAGATTTTAGATGCTGCTAACAACACTGGTGCATCTGTAAAGAAAAAAGAAGATATGCACAAAATGGCAGAAGCAAACAAAGCATTTGCACACTATCGCTGGTAATCAGAGATTTTGTCTCTGTAGAGCTTCGGTTCCGCAAACTTTGGCTTCGGTCAAAAAATGTATATCCGTCAGTTTTACAATGTATAAAATATTAAAAACTGTACAGATTTAATATGTAAGAATCGGTAGCTTTGTTATGGGGCTGCCGTTTCTGAGCATAATTTAATTAAGGAGGAAATACCCTTGGCTGGAAGAGAATATCCGTTAGAGAGAACCAGAAATATTGGTATTATGGCTCATATTGATGCTGGTAAAACAACATTAACAGAGCGTATCCTGTATTATACTGGTGTTAACTATAAAATCGGTGATACTCATGAAGGTACTGCTACCATGGACTGGATGGAGCAGGAACAGGAAAGAGGTATCACAATTACTTCAGCAGCTACAACTTGTCACTGGACAGAGCAGGAAAACTGCAAACCAAAGGAAGGCGCTTTAGAGCATCGTATCAATATCATTGATACACCGGGACACGTTGACTTCACAGTTGAAGTTGAACGTTCACTTCGTGTACTTGATGGTGCTGTTGGTGTGTTCTGTGCTAAAGGTGGAGTTGAACCACAGTCCGAAAATGTATGGCGTCAGGCTGACACATACAATGTACCTCGTATGGCATTCATTAATAAGATGGATATCCTGGGTGCAAACTTCTACAATGCCGTTGACCAGATCAAAACAAGATTAGGTAAAAACGCGATTGTTCTTCAGTTACCAATTGGTAAAGAAGATGATTTCAAAGGAATTGTTGATTTATTTGAAATGAAAGCATACATCTATAATGACGATAAGGGCGAAGATATTTCTATTGTAGAAATCCCAGACGACATGAAAGATGATGCTGAATTATATAGAAGTGAATTAATAGAAAAAATCTGCGAATTAGACGATGATTTAATGATGCAGTATCTTGAAGGCGAAGAACCAACCGTTGAAGAGATGAAAAAAGTTTTAAGAAAAGCTACATGTGAATGTACAGCTGTTCCTGTTTGCTGTGGTTCTGCATACAGAAATAAAGGTGTACAGAAATTACTTGATGCTATTCTTGAATATATGCCATCTCCACTTGACATCCCTCCTATCGAAGGTGTTGATGAAGACGGAAATGAAGTTGTAAGACATTCTTCTGATGAAGAACCTTTCTCAGCTTTAGCATTTAAGATTATGGCCGATCCATTCGTTGGTAAGCTTGCATTTTTCCGTGTTTACTCTGGTTCTATGAAATCAGGTTCCTATGTGTTAAATGCTACTAAGAATAAGAAAGAACGTGTTGGACGTATCTTACAGATGCATGCAAATAAGAGACATGAACTTGATGTTGTTTACTCCGGTGATATCGCAGCTGCTGTTGGATTCAAAGTAACAACAACAGGTGATACAATCTGTGATGAACAGCATCCAGTTATTCTTGAATCTATGGAATTCCCAGAACCAGTTATCGAGTTAGCTATTGAGCCTAAGACAAAAGCTGGTCAGGGTAAAATGGGTGAAGCTTTAGCGAAACTTGCTGAAGAAGATCCTACATTCCGTGCTCATACAGATCAGGAAACAGGACAGACAATCATCGCTGGTATGGGTGAACTTCACCTTGAAATCATCGTTGACCGTCTTCTTCGTGAGTTTAAGGTAGAAGCTAATGTAGGTGCACCTCAGGTTGCTTACAAAGAAGCTATCACAAAACCAGTTGAAGTTGACAGCAAATATGCAAAACAGTCCGGTGGTCGTGGTCAGTATGGTCATTGTAAAGTTAAGTTTACACCAATGGATCCAAATGGTGAAGAAACATTCAAGTTTGAATCTACAGTAGTTGGTGGTGCTATTCCTAAGGAATATATCCCAGCTGTTGGCGAAGGTATTGAAGAAGCTACAAAAGCTGGTATCCTTGGTGGATTCCCAGTACTTGGTGTTAGTGCTAACGTATACGATGGTTCTTATCATGAAGTCGATTCAAGTGAAATGGCATTCCACATTGCTGGTTCCATGGCATTCAAGGAAGCTATGCAGAAAGGAAATCCAGTATTACTTGAACCTATTATGAAAGTAGAAGTAACAATGCCTGAAGAGTACATGGGAGATGTTATTGGTGACATTAACTCTCGTCGTGGACGTATTGAAGGTATGGACGACTTAGGCGGTGGTAAAATCGTTCACGGTTATGTACCTCTTGCTGAAATGTTTGGTTATTCTACAGACCTTCGTTCCAAGACTCAGGGACGTGGTAATTACTCCATGTTCTTCGAGAAATATGAACAGGTTCCAAAGTCTGTTCAGGAAAAGATTTTGTCCGCTAAAAATAGCGACAAATAATAGATATTTTGCTTGAAAATATTTCTAATATGAAATATAATTAGGCTTATATGGCAATACTTCTAGTTAGAGAGGTATTGCCAACTGGAAACAATATCCGAAACTAACCTTGTATTGAACAAGGAATATTAAATGTATTTATTTAAAGGAGGACGTTTAGAAATGGCTAAAGCACATTTTGAGAGAACTAAACCACATTGTAATATTGGTACAATCGGTCACGTTGACCATGGTAAAACAACTTTAACAGCTGCTATCACAAAAACACTTAGTGAAAGAGTTGCAGGTAATGCAGCAGTAGATTTCGCTAACATCGATAAAGCTCCAGAAGAAAGAGAACGTGGTATCACAATTTCTACAGCTCACGTTGAGTATGAAACAGAAAACCGTCACTACGCTCACGTAGACTGCCCAGGACATGCCGATTATGTAAAGAACATGATCACAGGTGCTGCTCAGATGGATGGTGCTATCCTTGTTGTTGCTGCTACTGATGGTGTTATGGCTCAGACAAAAGAGCATATCTTACTTTCCCGTCAGGTAGGTGTACCTTATATCGTAGTATTCATGAACAAATGTGATATGGTTGATGATCCAGAACTTCTTGAATTAGTTGAAATGGAAATCAGAGACTTATTATCCGAATATGACTTCCCAGGTGATGATACTCCAATCATCCAGGGTTCTGCTCTTAAAGCTCTTGAAGATCCAACAGGAGAATGGGGCGACAAAATCATGGAACTTATGGCAGCAGTTGATTCTTGGATTCCAGATCCACAGCGTGCTACAGATCAGCCATTCTTAATGCCTGTAGAAGATGTATTCTCTATTACAGGTCGTGGTACTGTTGCAACAGGTCGTGTTGAACGTGGTGTTCTTCATATGTCTGATGAAGTTGAAATCGTTGGTATTCATGAAGAAACTCGTAAAGTTGTTATTACAGGTATCGAAATGTTCCGTAAACTTCTTGATGAAGCTCAGGCTGGTGATAACATCGGTGCTCTTCTTCGTGGTGTTCAGAGAGACGAAATCGAAAGAGGACAGGTTCTTTGTAAACCAGGTTCAATCACATGCCACAAGAAATTTACAGCTCAGGTTTATGTATTAACAAAAGATGAAGGTGGACGTCATACACCTTTCTTCAATAACTACAGACCTCAGTTCTATTTCAGAACAACTGACGTAACTGGTGTTATCAACCTTCCAGAAGGTACAGAAATGTGCATGCCTGGTGATAACGTTGAAATGACAATCGAATTAATTCACCCAATCGCTATGGAACAGGGTCTTGGATTCGCTATCCGTGAAGGTGGACGTACAGTAGGTTCAGGTAAAGTTGCTAAGATTATTGAATAATCTAAAACTGACTTTATAGAATTTATTTAAATAAAAAGGCAGGGAAGATGCTTTGGCAGATTCCCTGCCTTTTTATGTGTGAAGAGAAATAAGAAAAATCTCCCATATGGATTTTTGGATTACAAATGCAAAGGGAGTAGATGTGAAAGCATTTGCTGTTGTTACCAGAGAAAATCAAGATTTGATATATGAATTTCTCTATATCTGGTGCAGCTTTGGCATCGTATGATGATTTTTTATACGATGAGCAGGAAAATGTAGTTACTGCCAGTGATATGCCAGTGACGGTAATGAGTAACAGTGGGACTTGGGAACGGATAGTTGGGACAAGCTTTGTATGTGCCAATGTTACCAGTATGGCGGTTAATATGTTATGGAGTGGAAATAGAAAAGCTTCCTTGTCAGAGCAGTTTAAAGCGGAAGCAAAGGCAGAAGCTGTACTTAGAAGACCATGTCAGCATAAAAAGATGGAGAAAGTGCTGCTGTTCCCAATGGAATCCGTTCCGTTAAATCATCTGGACAGACTAACTCAGTTCTCAGAGATTGCAGGTATGTTATCCCTACATAAGTGTGTGCTAAATGAACTCAGAGTCCAGACTTCTACAGGAGTACATTTAATTCCTGTTTATTCTGATTTTTTGGAAATAACATCCCTTCATATTGATTGTATTTATGTCAGTGATTTAAATTTCTTGCCAATAGAAGAACAATCTAAGTTATATAAAAAGCTTTTTGATACAGCGGCTTTGATGAATTGTAATTTGTCGTGTAGAGAAAAGCTATTAGATAATAATTTAGAGGCATATCGTGCGAAAAAAGGACTTATCAGCCAGCGATATGAATTTAGAGGAATTCTTCTTCCTTAGAAAATTAGGTTCTGCAAGCTTTTAGCAAGGTTGCATTTTTATAATAATACAAAAGGAAGAGAGTGTGAGAAAATGGAAAGTGTTTTAAAAGTTGAGAATTTAGTAAAAACATATCATACAAAGAATTTGGATTATCCAGTCTTAAAAGGGATTGAGATGAATATTCATAAAGGAGAATTTGTTTCAATTATGGGACCTTCTGGAAGTGGAAAAACGACGCTTTTGAATGTGATTTCAGGATTCCTGTCTGCTGATGAAGGAAAAATTATACTGGGAGACCAAAATCTGTTATCGGCAGATAAGGATGAGCTTGCCGATCTGCGACAGAAGGAAATGGGGTTTATTTTTCAGGATTTTATGCTTATTGATGGATTGACGGCCAGTGAGAATATCATGCTCCCACAGATTATTTTAAAAAAAGAGGAAAAACAGATTTATCAGAAAACCCAGGAACTGATTCATAAACTGGGAATTGAGAAAATTGCAGAGAAATATCCATGTGAAATCTCAGGTGGACAGAAGCAGAGAATTGCTATTGCAAGAGCATTGGCGAATGAACCGAAAATTCTGTTGGCAGATGAGCCAACAGGAAATCTGGATTCCAAATCTGCACAGAGTGTTCTTGAGGCGTTTTTTACCGTAAGGGACGAACTGGGGGCTACCATTGTAATGGTTACTCATGATGCTGTATCTGCTTCTTATTCGGATCGTATTATTGCATTAAAGGATGGAATTATAGTCAGTGAACTGCCGAAACTGGCAGACCGGAGAAAATATCTGGATCAGATTCTTAGTTTTATGGGGAAGGTGAATGGTGGATATGATGAATCTCATTAGTATACAGAAAAAGCTGATGAAGCAGAATCGTAAAAATAACATGTTGTTTATGATATCTATTATTTTTTCTATGATTCTATTTACCAGTCAGGGAGTGCTTCAATTTAGTAGAACAATAACCAGTATATTAATGACTGATGGTTCCACGTATACGATAACTCTTGGAATGTATGGAATATCTGCGGCAGGACTACTCTTCTTTTTGATTTATGCAAATGCTATATATTTTAAGACAAAGAGCAGACAGCTTGGTATATTTCTATCTCTGGGAGTGCGTCAGAACCAGTGTGGAAGAATGTTTATGACAGAGTTTAGTTTGATTTATATACGGGCCGCCATAATCGGTTTTGTTTTATCCATTCCATTTTCCTATCTTGTATGGAATTTATTATCTGCTTTCATTAAGACAACTAGCATTCGCTTTTATATTGGATGGAGGGGTATCATTTATTCAGCTGTATTTTTCTTTGCGTGTTTTGTGTTGCTTTCTGTTATCAATATGCATACTATAAAGAATATGGATGTGATGTCGATTTTACGTTCTGATGCGAAAAATGAATTGGTACGGGGAAACAAAGGTTTTCTTGGCGTTGCAGGAATTTTTATGATTATAGTAGGAATTATTCTGTTTAATATCTCTGCAGCCTCTGGAACGTGGTTTAAAATGTTGATGATTCCATTTCTTATAGTTGCACTCGTAGGTATTTATTTTCTTGCGATATATGTTACTTTTATAGGAGATGTGATTAGAAAAATAAATAAAAAGATGTATTTGAAAAACATTCTGCTGTTTAATCTGATGAAGCAGAAAGGACATCAGTATGCAGTATCTATTTTTGTATCTTCCCTGCTGATTTTTGTCACGATATTTGGAGTCTGTTTTAATAGTGCATCTTTTTTGGAAGCAACTACTTTAATTCGTAGAGTTCCATATGATTTTAGTGTATTATCTAATTATCAGACCTCAGCATTGAATCAGCAGAAAATCGAAGAATTGGCACAGAAAGATGGTGTAACCCTGGAAAATTTTCAAACTCTGTCTCTTTTGATTGTTTCTAGAAAGTATGAATACAAAAGTGGCAATACTGAGTGGGGACCATGTTTTGTTACCAGTCAGAACGATTATAATAAATTGACAGGAAGGAAAACGGAAATACCTCAGGGCTCTTTTTTGGCATTTAGTGACGACGCGATGGGAAATGGCATATTGGATACCTACAGCAGTAAAGAAAATCAGTTTTACAATGATTCCTCGAAGCAGGATTTTTCATTAATGCTTCAGTCAAAAGTATCCGAAGATGGAATGATAAATGCGAATGGAAGTATATATGAATTTATTGTTGTGAATGAAATGGATTATAAGAAGCTAGAAAGTACTTTAGAGGGAAAATATCATTTGCAGTATTTCCTATTTAATGGTGAAGTGGGCGGTGCAAGAGAAATAAATCTGCAGAAAAGCCTGTTAAAAGAAATATTAAAAGAGTCCGACGGAAAAATGATGATTAATCTGATTAATGCTGTTAGTAACGATAAAAATAAAGAAAATGGAGTTGAGACGATAAATGCAGAAAAAGTTCTTTCTTATGAAAAGAACAAATTATATGGAGCAAGATGGTGGGAATTATTTCCGTTTTCCAGGGGGAGTGCACGTTCTACACAGTTTGAAGTATTTGCAGTTTATTTGTTATTTGTATTTTATATTTGTGTGATTACCATTATTTCAGCCGTCATGATTATGAGTGCAAAGGTTATCTCAACCTTCTGGCAGGATCAGAAATCGTATCAGATTGCTGGAAGTATTGGAATGAAGGAAAAGGATATCCGAAAGCTGGTAAATAGGCAGATACAATTTATTTATTTTACTCCTGTTATAATTGGATGTCTGACAGCAGTTTTGATGGTAAATCGTTTCATGAGTGTTTCTTCCATTCAGAGTTTGAAACAGGTTACGAAAGCATCCGTAATTTATTCGATCATCTTATTTCTGGTGCAGACTGTTGGATATCATATTGTCAGTAGGAAAGTTTCCAGCTTAGTAGAAGATTAAACCAGTTCGTGGTAGAATGGTTTATTATAGAAAAAGTGGGTGGAAACATGAAATATACCATATTAATTGTGGATGATGATAAGGATATCTGTCAAATTGTTGAGGAATGTGCGAAGCGAAAGAAATATGATTATGATATAGCCTATACAGGGGAGGAAGGTCTGGAATATATAAAGGGACGAAGCTATCAGCTGGTGGTGTTGGATGTGATGCTTCCAGGATTGAATGGCTTTCATATTTTAGAAGAAATCAGAAAAGTCAGTAAGGTACCGGTGCTTATGTTTACTGCTAAGGGAGAGAGCATGGATAAAGTCCGGGGTTTAAAACTTGGAGCGGATGATTATTTAACGAAACCATTTAATATAGAGGAACTAATGGCAAGAATGGAATCGAATATCAGACGATATACTCAGCTAAATGATTTTCAAGAAATTAAAAAAAATATTTATTTAAAAAATATGCAGATTGAATATGAGAAGCGGAAAGTAATTGTTAATGGGAAAGAAATACAGTTAACCGGAAAAGAATTTGATTTACTTTATATGCTGGCAGATGGCAGAGGGAGAATTTTTACGAAAAAGCAGATTTACAGTCGGATATGGGAAGAGGAATACAACTTTGATGATGGAAATCTGATGGCATTTATAAGCCGGCTTCGTAAGAAAATACAAACAGATACGTTTGATTACATACAGAATATCCGAGGTGTTGGATATCGGGTAAATCCGGAGGTGCTCCAATGAGAGCTGGATTATTGATTGGAATTTTATTATCATTTGCTGTTATTCATTATTATGAAGTTTATAAGAGAAGGCAGTGGGTAGGAAAACTTCAAGATATAGCAAAAGAAATCAGTGAAGGAAATCTGAATCGACGTTTTGTTGTGCGGGAACGGGAACCGTATGCTGACAGTGCGTATGCGGTGAATGAAATAATCGAGGAATGCCAGAAATATCTAATTCGGATGGAACAGATGGAGCGCGCCGAGAAGCAGCTGTTGACAGGATTATCTCATGATATAAAGACGCCTCTGACTTCATTGACAGGGTATCTGGAACTTATGAGCCGTTCTGATGGGGAAAATATAGAGCAGAAAGAGTATCTAAATATTTCCTGTAGAAAGGCGTATGAATTGAGTGGTTATATTAATAACCTGTTTGAGTGGTTCAGGTTAAATCTTAAGGAAGAAGAAATGAACCTGGAGTTTACAGATTTAAATGAGCTAACGCGTGAGGCAATTATCAACTGGTTTCCTATGTGGGAGAAGTCTCATCTTGATTATGATATATCAATTTCAGAGGAAGAGTATACAGCATATGTTGATAAGAGTGCTTATAGCCGGATAGTAAATAATTTAATACAAAATGTTGCACGTCATAGTCATGCTACCCGAATTGAGATTCGAACGATAGAAGAACAGGAGCAGATTCGGATTGAAATCCAAGATAATGGAGTTGGGATACCAGAGGATAAGATTTCGCTGATTTTTGAACGGCTGTATCAGTGTGATGAATATAATAATAATGATAAGGGAGCTGGACTGGGACTGGCGATTGTTAAGGAATTGGTGGAAAACATGAAAGGAGAGATTCTTGTGGAAAGCCGACAGAGAAGCGGTACAAAATTTATTCTGGCTTTTCCACGAAGAAATTAAGGGTGACAGTATGTATGCGTTAGAGACACGGAATTTATCCAGGAAGTATGGAACAAAAACAGCGGTGGATCAGGTGAATATCCATATGCGCTCTGGAACTATATATGGTCTGATTGGAAAAAATGGAGCGGGTAAGACCTCAATTATGAAAATGATTTTAGGCTTAATTCGTAAGAACTCTGGAGAAATCTTTTTCTGCGGAAAAAATATGGAACAGAATAGGAAACAGCTTCTAAAGAGGATTGGGTATCTGATAGAACCATCTGGCTTTTATCCTATGCTATCAGCTAGGGAAAATCTTGAAATCTATGCGAAAATTCGAGGAGTTTCTAGAAGGGATGCAATTGAAAAGGCTCTGGATGCGGTGGGACTCTCTTATCAGTCTCCAAAAAAGTTTTCGCAGTTTTCTCTTGGTATGAAGCAGAGACTGGCTCTCGGTTTTGCGATTATGAATGATCCGGAATTTATCATTTTAGATGAACCAACCAATGGTCTGGATCCGATTGGAATTGCAGAAATCCGGCATTATATAAAAATGCTTGGAATTGATCGGAAAAAGACAATCCTTCTTTCCAGTCACCATTTGGCAGAAGTGGAACTCATAGCAGATGATATTGGTGTACTTCATGAGGGGAAGTTATTGACAGAAGACTCTCTTCAAAAAATCAGGAAAGACAGCAGAAAATATATTTATGTGGAATCAGACAACAGCAGGCTGGCATCTGTTCTTTTGGAACAGAATGGAATCAGGAACTATGCTTCCATTGGAGAGTATGGATTGAAAATATATGAAGAAGAATCCGACAGTTATCAGATTAATAAACTATTAATGGAAAGTGGAATTCAGGTTCGGGAAATTTATACGAAGAGTTTTAATCTAGAGGAATATTTTAAAGAAGTTTTGAAAGAGGAGGTACTGTGATGTTACAGGCAGAGTTGTTAAAAACAAAAAGGTCACCTATGGCATATCTTTATGTGATGATAAACTGTATGATCCCAGTTCTCATTTTTCTTAAAGATTTTTTATGTAAAAACACGTTAAATGGAATTGGATGGAAGAGTTGGACGGATACAGTGGGAATCGTAAATCGGATCGTTCTGTTTTTTATGCAGGGATTTTATTTGACATATAGTCTGTCTAGTGAATACCAGCATGGAACCATTACGAATAATGTGGCATCTTTGGT
The DNA here is from genome assembly GCA_934438135.1 of uncultured Clostridium sp. Taxonomy (GTDB): domain Bacteria; phylum Bacillota; class Clostridia; order Lachnospirales; family Lachnospiraceae; genus Clostridium_AI. The sequence goes on from CAKSBP010000014.1 coordinate 21,962, forward strand.
TCACCGTGGAGCATATTTGATGAGTAAAATAATAATTTGCTTCTTACTATATACAATAAGCCTTGTATTGGCAGAAATTCTGATATTTATAGGTGCCCATATTTTGTATTCGGGAGTAGCTTATTCGGAAAGCATGAAATATATTATGTGGAGGGGAATTCCGTATAGCTTGTTAAGCTTCCTGACTGGATTGTTTCTGCTATGGATTATTGTTTTACAGAAAAACGTGTATTATCCATCATTATTAATATTATTTGTAATGACAATAATTCTTGCTGCAGCTGTAAATTTTCCGTTGAAAGCCGCCTGTATGATACCTTGGTCAGCAGTACTTGTTTTTACATATCTAAAGCCATGGAGTTGTGAGTGGATGATTTCTGGAATGTCTATACTTGGATGTACTCTATTTGGAATTCTTGGGGCTATTTATTTAAACATCAAGATATATAAATAAAACATAACGCTATTAAAAAGCAAAGATATTTACTCAGTACTTTATTTGACTATGAAAGATTATTTAGCTATAATATTTATAATGGGTCGAATAAATATGTGAGGTAATATAATGGAAGGAAAAAAGGGGAAAAATTTAAAGTATTTAAGAGCTAACAATACTAGAGAAGTACTTAGGCATTTGGTACTCAATGGTGATAGTTCGAGAGTTCGGTTATCCAAAAAACTGGGATTATCCAAAATGACAATTACCAATATTGTGAATGATTTGCAAAAGGGTGGCTATATTTACGAGTCTGATACATATGATAAGGAAAATGCCGGTTCTACGGGACCAAAACCCATTATGCTGAGGGTAACACAGAATAAGCTGACAGCTATTGGAATCAGTGCATCCAGAGAAAAAATGATATGTTCTTTATCAGATATTGCCAGCGGAGAACTGTTTGTGGATCAGAAGAAGATTAATAATCAGACCATTCAGGAAACCTTTGTGGATGATGTGTGCGAAATGATTGATAAAGTATTAAGTTATGATACGGATTTGAACTCCAGTATTATAGGAATTGGTATTGCAACTATTGGTTTAGTAAATACCAATTCAGGAACTCTGGTACGAAGTACAGATTTCTTAGAAAATAAGAAGATTGAATTAAAAGCAATACTAGAGGAGAAGTATCATATTCCAGTATTTGTGTCAAATGATATGCAGGCAGCTGTTATCGGAGAGCAGTTATATGGATATGGAAGGCGGTATCAAAATTATCTGTATATGGGTCTTGGAAATGGTGTTGGTACTGCCGTAATTAACAATGGCTCGCTTATTACAGGTTCTAAAGGCTTTGCCGTAGAAGCAGGACATATGTCAGTAAATTATGCGGGGGAACTGTGTGAGTGCGGTAACAGAGGGTGTCTAGAGCTATATGCCAGCTTTCCGGTCCTGTATAAAAAGGCAGGATGTGAAAATATTGGCCAGCTTTTAGAACAGTATGAAGCTTCTGATGAGACTACAATTCAGGTTATTGATGGTTTTATTCGGGCAGTATCGATTGCCTTAACAAATCTGAATAATATATTTGATATGGATTTGGTTATTTTCGGACATGAAGGTTCTTTACTGACACCAGATATTTTAAAGAAAATAGAAGAAAATGTAAATAAGACTTCTATATGTCATGATGAGAAACAAATTAAAATTGTAACTTCTACTTTTGGGACGCTGGGTGCTCTAAGAGGAGCTACTTCTCTGATTTTCAAAAAATTCTTTCAGGGAGAGATTTCATGGTCCTTGGTACAGGATATAGAAGATACGATTTCATAAGAAAAAGGATATGATATTAGTTAATATCATATCCTTTTAACATACGTGCACGACTAGGGTGACGTAATTTACGAAGAGCTTTGGCTTCAATTTGACGAATACGTTCTCTTGTAACGTTAAATTCCTTACCAACTTCTTCAAGTGTTCTTGTACGTCCATCCTTTAATCCAAAACGTAAAATTAATACGCGTTGTTCGCGTTCTGTTAAAGTATCAAGAAGCTTTGAAATCTGATCCTGAAGTACAGAATAAGCAGCAGCTTCTTCTGGTCCAACGATAGACTCGTCTTTGATAAAATCACCTAAATGGCTGTCATCTTCTTCACCAATAGGTGTGTCCAATGAGATTGGATCAGTAGAAACTTTTAAGATTTCACGAACTTTTTCAATTGGTAAGTTCATAGCATCTGCAAGTTCTGTTTCGGTCGGTTCACGTCCAAGTTCCTGTAATAAATTACGGGAAACACGATATGTTTTATTGATTACCTCTGACATGTGTACCGGAATACGAATTGTTCTGGACTGGTCAGCAATAGAACGGGTAATCGCCTGTCTAATCCACCATGTTGCATAAGTACTGAATTTATATCCTTTAGAGTAGTCAAACTTATCTACTGCTTTAATGAGTCCTAAGTTTCCTTCTTGAATTAAGTCAAGAAAAGATAGTCCACGACCAACATAACGTTTCGCGATACTGACAACAAGTCTTAAATTGGATTCTGCAAGAATTTTCTTTGCATGCTCGTCTCCGTTTTCAATCTTCTTTGCAAGATCGATTTCTTCCTGAATAGAAAGCAATGGATAATTACCAATTTCTTTCAGGTAAAGTTTTACGGGGTCATCTGACATATAATTAGCTGTCGGATCTACAACGGGACTTAAATCATCTTCCTGTTCAATCTCCAATAAGGCACTTTCATCAGGATCGTCATCATCAGCGATATTTAATACTACAATATTATGAGATTCCAGATACTCATAAATCTTATCTATCTGATTTACATCAAGGTTTAACTCCTTAAAAAAGTCATTTACTTTATCAACTTCTATAATACCCTTGTTTTTCTTTGCAAAAGAAACAAGTTCTTTTAGTTTTTGTTCGAACACCTTAACTGCTTCACTCATATTTGTCCTCCATTTATTTAAGGCCTTTGTCTTATAGCGAAAATATAACCAAATAGCATTTTATCATATTACGACTCAGAATGCCATAGTTTTTTTCCGATTTAAAACATTGTCAAATTAAGATAAAAGTGGAAGAGTGGAAGAATATGATGGAATAAATTTGTGCAATTATTGGCACATGCTCTTTTGTATGTTATAATGATAACGAATTTGTTAAAAATAATAATAGAAAGCGAAACAGGAGGCAGAGACATGAGTGAATCTTGCAGTGGAAGCTGTGGAAGCTGTTCATCCAATTGCAGTTCCAGACAGCCATCAAAAGAAGAATTATTAGAACCAATGAATCAATACAGTAAAGTAAAGAGAGTAATCGGAGTAGTCAGCGGAAAAGGTGGAGTAGGTAAATCTTTTATTACATCTTACCTGTCCGTTCTTTTACACAGAAAAGGCTATGAAACTGCTATTTTGGATGCAGATATTACAGGACCGTCTATTCCTAAGGCATTTGGTATTCATGAAAAGGCATCCGGAAACGATTTAGGAATTTTCCCAAGTACAAGCAAAGAAGGAGTAAAGGTAATGTCTGTTAACCTGCTCCTGGAAGAAGAGGAAATGCCGGTTATCTGGCGTGGACCTATTATCGCAGGAACCGTAAAACAGTTTTGGTCAGATGTTGTCTGGGGAAATGTGGACTATATGTTTGTTGATATGCCACCAGGGACAGGCGATGTGCCATTGACTGTATTTCAGTCAATTCCGTTAGACGGAATTATTATAGTTACCTCACCACAGGATTTGGTATCCATGATTGTTGGAAAAGCAGTTAATATGGCAAAAGCTATGAATGTACCAATCCTCGGTTTAGTTGAAAATTACAGTTACGTAAGCTGTGATGAATGTGGACATAGAATTAACATTTTTGGAGAAAGTAAAATCAATGAAGTTGCTCAGAAATATAGCTTAAAAGTACTTGCTAACATGCCTCTTGCACAGTCCATTTCCAAGGCAATTGACAGTGAAGACGTAGAAAGTCTGGAAGGTGACTGGTTAGACTCGGCAGTTGCAGCCATTGAAGAAACATATCCAGTTGAAGCTTCTGATGAGGATGAATGTCCAGAAGTTTCAAAGACACCTGCTTCCAATAAAAGTGAGATGAAGATTGCAGTTACCGTAGATGATGCGGATAATGTATACCAGCATTTTGGTACCTGTAAGAGATTTGCAATATATACGATTAAAGATTCCAGACTGGAAACAAAAACGTATCTTGAAGCAAATGGAAAAGGTCATGAAGAGCTTGGACAGCTTATGGCAGATGAAAATGTAAATGTATTAATCTGCGGTGGTATCGGACAGGGCGCTATGGATGCATTATTTGCAAACAACATTCAGGTTATTCCGGGACAGCAGGGGGATGTGAATGTAGCAGTTGCATCTTTCTTAGACGGTTCCAGTTATACATCTTCACAGCCAACCTGCCATGATCACGAAGAAGGTGGATGCAGCTGTGACTGTGGATGCCACGAATAAAAGGCAGATATGAGAATTTTCAGTAGCATTGCATAGTAAAATTATAATAGGTGCTGTATAATTTGGAGGTTGACCGTACTAAAAAAGGAGACAAATTGTGCAGCATCTCTATTATAATTGTTCTACAGGAGGAATCTGTTTGGGATCTCCACCATGTTCCATGTAAAAAAATAAACATTAGGTTCATAATATATAAGGAGGATTTAAAAATGAGTAGAATTGATGAGGTCAGAGCTCTTATGATGCAGGCAATGAAGGATAAAAATAAAGACAGAAAAGATGCATTATCTGCATTATTGTCTGCCCTGAAAAATAAAGCGATTGACAAGAGAGCTGATTTAACAGAGGAAGAAGAAAACCAGGTAGTTTTAAAAGAAATCAAACAGATGAAAGAAACACTGGAAATGACTCCTTTAGACAGAACAGATATTATTGATGAGTGTAACTTAAGAATTTCCGTTTATAGTGAATTTGCACCTAAAATGATGGATGAAACTGAAATTGAAGCGGAGATTAAAGAATGCCTTTCTGAACTGGGAATTGAAAATCCAACTGCCAAAGAAAAAGGAAAGATTATGAAGACATTAATGCCAAAAGTAAAAGGAAAAGCAGATGGTGCATTAGTAAATCAAGTGCTTGCTAAATTTTTAACTAAGTAAAAGAAAGATATTCCTTTTTTAGAAGATATAGGTTATAATAAAGAAGAAATTATGAAGAAGGACGACCTTCTTTTGATAGAGTAACGTTTCCAGTGCAGTTACATAGAATCTGGAGGTTTACTTGAGAATACACGAAAAGATATGGAGGAATTAATCATGGCATTAGTATCAGCAAAAGAAATGCTTACAAAGGCAAAAGCAGGAAAATATGCAGTAGGCCAGTTTAACATCAACAATCTGGAATGGACAAAATCTATTTTATTAACAGCACAGGAATTAAAATCTCCTGTTATTCTTGGTGTTTCCGAGGGTGCAGGGAAATATATGTGTGGTTATAAAACAATTGTTGGAATGGTAAAAGGAATGATTGAAGAATTAAATATCACAGTTCCTGTTGCATTACATCTTGACCACGGCAGCTTTGAAGGTGCAAAAGCTTGTATCAACGCAGGTTTCTCATCCATTATGTTCGATGGCTCCCACTATCCAATCGAAGAAAATGTTGCAAAAACTACAGAATTAGTTAATGCTTGCAATATCTTGGGATTATCTCTTGAAGCAGAAGTTGGTTCCATTGGAGGAGAAGAAGATGGCGTTATCGGTGCTGGTGAAGTTGCAGATCCTCAGGAATGTAAGAGAATTGCTGATTTAGGTGTTACTATGTTAGCAGCTGGAATCGGCAACATTCATGGTAAATACCCAGAAAACTGGGCTGGTTTAAGCTTTGAAACATTAGATAATATCCAGAAATTAACTGGAGATATGCCATTAGTATTACATGGTGGTACAGGTATCCCAGCTGATATGATTAAAAAAGCTATTTCTTTAGGTGTTGCTAAAATCAATGTAAACACAGAGTGTCAGTTATCATTTGCAGATGCTACAAGAAAATACATCGAAGCTGGAAAAGATCAGCAGGGTAAAGGATTTGACCCTCGTAAACTTCTTGCTCCTGGTGCAGAAGCAATCAAAGCTACAGTAAAAGAAAAAATGGAATTATTCGGTTCCGTTGGAAAAGCGGAATGCTAATCTAAAATATAAAAAGACGGCTGCATGAATGAAGTTCTCATGCAGCCGTCTTTTTATGTCGTTTCATTTATAACAGAAATAATTGCTTATACAAGCTTCTGGCCACAATTCGGACAGAAATTACTACCTCCGGTTTTAGTACCGCAGTTCGGACAAAAATTTGGTTTCGTACCGCCCTCAGGAGCAGATTGACTATTGTTATTCATGTTCATTCCATTATTTCCATTCATCTGCTGGTTCATACCGTTATTCATATTGTTCATCATTTGATTTGCCATCTGCATACCCATCATCATTCCAGCCATATCAGAAGCAGCACCACCGCCTCGTACTGTGCCGGAAGCAATGTCGTCAGTCATGGAAATCTGCTGATAACGGTTTAAATCGCCAACCATGCTGTGAGAAGCATTTTTCTCAATCATCTTCTGAACGCTTTCTGGATAGTTAAAGCTTCCAATAGTAAAGTTTGTAATGGTCATTCCCATAGAGTCAAGTTCCATATCAAGGTCACTCTGAATACCTTTTGCAATCTGATAGGAGTTTGCCATCAAGTTGAACATATCTTTTCCTTCCTGCATAATCCATTTCATCAGAAGTTGATCTAGAACTGCAATCATACGTTCTCTAACATCTTCTACGCAGAAAGACTGCTTTACGCCGGCAATTTTATCAATTAGGGCAACATAGTCATTTACCTTAAAAGTGAAGGTGCCGTTAGCACGGACTGGAAGTCCTCCAGGAAGCTGCTGATTCGGTAGGTTGATAGGCCCTCTGGTTCCCCATTTTACTAAAAATTCTTTTGTATTGACGAAAAGAACTTCTGCACGCATACCACTGTTAAAGCCGAATTTGAAGCCTTTTAAGGTTGATAGGAAAGGAATAATCTGAGATTCAATATCATAATCTCCATCATCTTTAAAGATTCCTTCAATACGTCCGTTGTTTAAGAAAACAGCGTCTTGACCTGGCTTGATAATTAGTTTGCTACCTTTTTTAATTTCACGATTACTCCATTTCCAGAAAATCATATCTTCCCGGAATTCTTCCCATTCCACGACATTTGCAAATTGTTTTGAAAAAAGTCCCATAATGTTTTTCCTTTCTATATTAAATAAGAGTTTATTTATTGTTTAAAAACTTCCGCCGCCGCTTGAGTGGCTGGAACCACCACCGCCACCACTGGAATTGCCACTGTGATTCTCATTTTCCTTTGGCTTTGGTACTTTTTTGATAGAAGTACGGATATACTGGTCGCGACGTACTAGTACCTTGGAATTCAGTGGGTTTAAGTAGGTAGAAGCACTGGTTGTACCTCTTCCCCCTGCATTTCGTACCATTGCAAATACAATTAGGAATCCGATTAGTAAGGAAACCCCAAAAGTAATAAGCAGTTCAGATGGTGTAAATACAGCATACATTCTACTAAATTTGGATAAGTAGCGGTCTGTCAAAGTTGTGTAGCGGGAAAATGCTTTATAGTATTGCTGGTTGGACATATCGGCTTTAATGGAGTTATAAATCCGATCACATAAACTGTCGGTTACACGTTTACTACACGCTCCATTACCTGAAATCGTCAGTCCTCTATTCGAGTTATCCATATCCACCAACAGTATTACATAATCATCTGATACCTTATGTTGCTTTGCAAAATCAATTATATAGCTGTCACGGTTATTGTATCCATTCATTCCATCTATTGTAACAATCATAACGTCACAGTCGTATTTCTGGCTTACTTTATCCAGCTGGCTGGTAATATCCTCTGATTCTTTACTTGTCAGCAGTCCGGCATTATCGTAAATCCTTGTATTATCCGAAACAGAAGCTTTAGCCATAAAACCGGGGTAAAAGGTAGTTATTATCATACAAAGCAGAAAAAGCAGCGGGGAAAATTTCTTTTTGTTCATTAGAAACCACCTCCTATCAATAACATAATTAGGTTAATCAGCACAAAGCTTCCTAAACTAATGAGTGCGAACCAGCCTGCCACTTTCTTTTTACAGATAGGCGGTTTCCCAACAACTTTTCCGGTCTGGCCATTCATGGCAAACATATAGTCTTTTCCGTTATAATTATAAGAAAGCATCCAGACAGGAAGCATAGTATACTCAGCATTTCGCTGTTTAGCATCATAATGATGTTCTTTTATTGTAAAACTTGAGTATCCTTGAATAGTTGAACGTATATAGGAATCAATATAATGGAATGATTTCTCTTTTACGCGAGGAAACATTTCTTTGTCAGTATAATTATATTTTTCTGCAGCATAACCAGATAAATAAGGTGCTGAGAATGGCTTGAGATTTTCATAAGGAAACGGTTCCATTAAATCCATCAGACCGTCCTCCATTTTTTTAGAAGCATCTGCAGGAATTCGGTTAAAGTTTAAGTCTACTTTACGGTAAATATGATAATAACGGGTTTCCGTATAATTATAATCGGAATCTGAAAAATGACGTACTTTTGTGGCTGTTCCCATAGCCTCTCCACGCCCATTTATATCATAGAGCCAGAATGGAACATACATACCGGAAATTCCTTTGACCCGATCAGCTTTTGAAAAATCAGAAGGGGTTACCAGTCCATGGTGGCACCATTTTTGAAATGCAGTATGAGCTTCCTCTTCACTAATTGTAAATGGAAGAACAGTAGCAGGAGCCATGCTTCCGGTGAGACGTTCACCGATAATCATAGGAGAGCCACAGTAGCTGCAGGTAGTAGCCGTTGTATAGGCATCTGTAATTAATTCTGCACCACAGTTTTCACAATGGTACTGAATGGCTTCATTTTCTCCATACGTTCCGTATGTAGACTTTTCCTTAAATTCTTCATAATCTCCATTTACTTCTTCTACGTTATCGGTAGAATTATCGGCTTCCTGATAGCTGTCTGCAGAATCGTTGACGGAAGCCATGTCTTCGATTTTTATTTTTCTGCCGCAGCTGTCACATTTTAAAAGTCCCGAATCTGCATCGTAGCTCATGTTAGCACCGCAGTCAGGGCATTTGTATTGAAGAACCATTTAAAAAATCCTCCCAGATTTAAATATATGAAGAGGCCGCAGCTAAAGCTGCAGCCTCTATGACGTATCTTACAGATTCAGACTTGCCTTTAAAGCTTCCAGCTCTGCATCTACAGAAGAAGAATCGACACTGTCATATTTCTTTGCTAAATCGTCGATATCATCTTTCTTTGGTGCATTTAATTCTGCCATAGCATTTGCTTTGTCTAATGCCTGGTTTGCCTTATTCTCATAGCGTTCAAATGCGGAAATGGAACTATTCGCTCCATCAAAGGAACTGGTCATCTTATTGATACGTTCCTGTGTCTTAGCAGCAGCCATCTTCGCTTTAATAGTATTACGGCGGGATTCCAGCTGGCCAATGTCGGCAACCAGTTTATCATGCATGGCACGCATGTTATCACTGTTATTCTTAGCCGACTGATATGCATCATTTAATGCAGCCTGCCTATTTGCTAATTCAGATTTTTTCTCAAGAAACTTCTTAGCATCACTGTCGTTTCCTGCTTGTAGAGCCTTTACAGCATAGTTTTGATATTTATCTATCTGTTGGTTACAATCATCTAATTCTCTTTTACATCTCTGTTCTTCAGCCATAACAGAAGCTGTTTCTGCTTTTACTTTTCCGAGGTCACTGTTCAGGTTCCTTAAGCACTGATCAATCATTTTCTCAGGGTCTTCCGCTTTATCAAGTAAAGAATTGATATTGGATGACATAATATCTTTAAAACGTGTTAAAATTCCCATAAAAACCTCCATAAAATATTGAATTTCGTATAACGGTTTCTTTATTAAATCGTATGCAATACGATAGTATTAGTTTAAGCGTTTTCTTCATAAAAAGCAAGAAAATTTCCCCTGTATCTGAAAGGTAGTGGTTGACAACTATTTCGGTCTGGAGTATGTTAATAGTTATGTGTTATTTTGAGTCATATTAATAGAAGAAAAACGAAAGGTAAGATATAAATTATGTGGATTGCAGACGGCTGGAAAGACTATGAGGTAATTGATACATCCAGTGGAGAGAAACTGGAACGATGGGGAAAGTACACATTATTAAGACCGGATCCTCAGGTTATCTGGGACACACCAAAGAAGAATAAAAAATGGAAACAGTTGAATGGACATTATCATAGAAGCCATAAAGGTGGTGGAGAATGGGAGTTCTTTGATTTACCGGAACAGTGGAAAATCTGCTACAACGACTTAACGTTTCATTTAAAGCCATTCAGCTTTAAGCATACTGGCTTATTCCCGGAACAGGCAGTCAACTGGGATTGGTTTGGCAATAAAATCAGAAAAGCAGGAAGACCTGTGAATGTGTTAAATCTGTTTGCCTATACGGGTGGGGCGACAGCAGCGGCGGCAAAAGCTGGTGCATCTGTAACACACGTAGATGCTTCGAAAGGTATGGTGACATGGGCAAAAGAAAATGCAGTATCTTCTGGATTAGAAGACGCACCAATTCGCTGGATTGTAGATGATTGTGTGAAATTTGTAGAACGTGAAATCCGCCGTGGAAGAAAATATGATGGAATTATTATGGATCCTCCATCATACGGAAGGGGACCAAAGGGCGAAATCTGGAAGATAGAAGAACAGATTTATCCGTTTATTAAACTGTGTACACAGCTGTTATCTGATAAACCACTATTCTATCTGGTGAATTCCTATACAACAGGATTACAGCCTGCAGTTCTTTCTTATATGATGAATACAGCGATAAAGGATAAATTCGGTGGACAGGTGCAGGCTGATGAAATTGGGCTTCCTGTTACGGAAAACGGACTGGTTCTTCCATGTGGTGCATCTGGAAGATGGGAGAAATAAAAATGTAGAATATGACGTGATCATCCACGAAAAAAGGATAGATGATCACGTATATCTTCCTATATAAATGGGAAAAATATAAACGCTGAACTTTTGCTGAAAAGTTTAAATATTTTTTGAAAAAAAACTTGCAATGAGAAGAATAGTAGTGTATACTAATTATTGCTGTGGCATTGATAGCTAAGAAGCGTGAGGTTGCCTTGTCAAAGGACAAGGGTTTTCCGTGGAGCGAATGCTGAGTTAGGAAACTGGCGACAAGTCACTGTACAAGAACATAATATTCTGTAACGGACGTAAAGTCTAATCGGGCAGAAAACCGTCGTGTATAATTTCTGGTTATGGGAAAGTTGTGATACACACGGATGAGTGTACAGTCACCGCTTGTCGTACTGAAAAGTGTGAAAACAAAGTTTCACAAAAGTGCGAAAAGGAGGCGACTTTTTTTATGGCAAGTCAAGTAATGAGAATTACACTGAAGGCTTATGATCATCAGTTAATCGATCAGTCAGCTGGAAAAATTATTGAAACTGTAAAGAAAACAGGTTCTAAGGTGAGTGGCCCAGTGCCATTGCCAACTAAGAAAGAAGTAGTAACAATTCTTAGAGCAGTTCACAAATACAAAGATTCCAGAGAACAGTTCGAACAGAGAACACACAAGAGATTAATTGATATTATTACTCCTTCACAGAAAACAGTTGATGCATTAACAAGATTAGAAATGCCAGCTGGTGTATTCATCGATATTAAGATGAAAAACAAATAATAATGAATTTGAGAAAAATCCTTAGGGTTTATATATAGAGTCCAAGCAACGATTGAAACGTCAATAGATTGTTTTAGGATACCAAGCACTCGGTTGTAGGCCATCTAGGATGATTGCAGGGAAGACCCCATGGTTAACGCTGTAATCCGCTGTAGATTAAATAGGAGGTGCGAAAAGCATGAAGAAAGCGATTTTAACAACAAAAATCGGTATGACTCAGATCTTCAATGAAGATGGAGTTTTAACACCTGTAACTGTACTTCAGGCTGGTCCATGTGTTGTAACTCAGGTTAAAACTGAAGAAAACGACGGATACAAGGCTGTTCAGGTAGGTTTTGGCGAAATTAGAGAAAAATTAGTTAACAAACCAGAAAAAGGACATTTCGCAAAAGCTGGTGTTGACGTTAAGAGATATGTAAAAGAATTCAGATTTGAGAATTCTGAAGAATATACAGTAGGTCAGGAAATCAAAGCTGACATGTTTGCAGCTGGTGATAAAATCGACGCAACTGCAACATCAAAAGGTAAAGGATTCCAGGGTGCTATTAAGAGACATAACCAGTCCAGAGGACCTATGGGTCACGGTTCCAAGTTCCACAGACACGCAGGTTCCAATGGTGCTTGTTCCGATCCTTCAAGAGTATTTAAAGGAAAAGGAATGCCAGGTCATATGGGTGCTGTAAAAGTAACTACACAGAACCTTGAAATTGTGAAAGTGGACGTTGAAAATAACTTAATCTTAGTTAAAGGTGCTGTACCTGGACCTAAGAAATCTATGGTAGAAATCAGAGAATCAGTAAAAGCTATCTAAGCTTTGAGGAAGGAGGAACACACAAATGGCAAACGTATCAGTATTTAATATGGAAGGCAAAGAAGTTAGTAAACTTGAATTAAACGATGCAATCTTTGCTGCACCTATAAATGAGCACCTGGTTCATATGGCTGTTGTGCTTCAGTTAGCAAACAAACGCCAGGGAACACAGAAAGCAAAAACACGTTCTGAAGTAAGCGGTGGCGGAAGAAAACCTTGGAGACAAAAAGGAACAGGTCACGCTAGACAGGGTTCAACAAGAGCTCCTCAGTGGACAGGTGGTGGCGTAGTATTCGCACCTAAGTCTAGAAATTACTCTTTCAAGATGAACAAGAAGGAAAAAGCAGCTGCTATCAAATCTGTTTTAACTTCTAAAGTTAACGATAACAAGTTCATCGTTGTTGACGAATTAAAAATGGACGAATTCAAAACAAAGAAAATGGTTGAAGTATTAAACAACCTGAATGCAAACAAAGCATTAGTTGTTCTTGCTGAAAAGAACGATGCAGTTCAGAAATCAGCTAAAAATATTCCAACTGTTGCTACAACATTATCAAACAGCCTTAGCGTATATGACATCTTAAAATATGATTCACTTGTTATCACTAAGGATGCTGTTGCAAAAATTGAGGAGGTGTACGCATAATGGCAGATTTAAGATATTATGATGTAATTCTTAAACCAGTTATCACTGAAAAAAGTATGGACGGAATGGCTGAAAAGAAATATACATTCTATGTTCACACAGATGCGACAAAGACTCAGATCAAAGAAGCAGTTGAAAAAATGTTCGCAGGTGCTAAAGTTGCTCGCGTAAATACAATGAACCTTGATGGTAAAAAACGTAGACGTGGTGCTACTGTTGGTAAAACTGCTAAAAAGAAAAAAGCTATCGTACAGCTGACACAGGATAGTGCTGATATCGAAATTTTCCAGGGTCTGTAATTCAGAATAGAATGGATTGATATAGACTAGTAACAAGTATGGTTATTTATAACCGATAAGAATAAATACAGAATGAGGATACGCGTGAGTGCGTTGATACTCATTGAAAGGAGTAACAAAGATGGGAATTAAAAAGTTTAACCCATATACACCTTCCAGAAGGCATATGACTATGTCTGATTTCGCAGAAATTACAACAAGTACTCCTGAGAAATCATTAGTTGTTTCCATGAAGAAACACGCTGGTCGTAATGCACAGGGTAAGATTACTGTAAGACATCACGGTGGTGGTGCTAGAAAGAAATATAGAATCATCGACTTCAAGAGAAGAAAAGATGATATCCCAGCAACAGTTAAAACAATCGAATACGATCCAAACAGAACAGCAAATATCGCTTTAATCTGCTACGCAGATGGTGAAAAAGCATATATAATCGCTCCTGTTGGCTTAAAAGTTGGACAGACAATCATGAACGGTCCTAATGCAGAAATTAAACCAGGTAACTGTCTTCCATTACAGAACATTCCAGTTGGTACTCAGGTTCATAACATTGAGCTGCTTCCAGGAAAAGGTGGACAGATGGTTCGTTCCGCAGGTAACAGCGCTCAGTTAATGGCGAAAGAAGGTAAATATGCAACATTAAGATTGCCTTCAGGTGAAATGAGAATGGTTCCAATCCTTTGCCGTGCTACAATCGGACAGGTTGGTAACATTGATCATGAATTAGTTAATATCGGTAAAGCAGGACGTAAACGTCACATGGGTATCAGACCTACAGTTCGTGGTTCTGTAATGAACCCTAATGACCATCCACATGGTGGTGGTGAAGGTAAGGCTCCAGTAGGCCGTTCCGGACCATCTACTCCTTGGGGTAAACCAGCTCTTGGATTAAAGACAAGAAAGAAAAACAAATCATCTAATAAGTTAATCATTAGAAGAAGAGACGGTAAAGCGTTAACTAAATAAGAGAGATTTTTGCTGGCGAGAACGAATAGCAAAATCGTTAGAAGTATAAGGAGGTTAAAACCTATGGCACGTTCATTAAAAAAGGGACCATTCGCTGACGAGCATTTATTAAAAAAGGTAGATGCTATGAACGAAACAAACGATAAAAGCGTAATTAAAACATGGTCACGTCGTTCCACAATCTTCCCTTCATTCGTTGGACACACAATTGCTGTTCATGATGGAAGAAAACATGTACCTGTATATGTTACAGAAGATATGGTTGGACACAAACTTGGTGAGTTCGTAGCTACAAGAACTTACAGAGGACATGATAAGGACGAGAAAAAAGGAAGAAAATAGTCTTTCACAATAGATTAGTTTGAATAGAACGTTTAGTTTTTGAAAGGAGGTTACATCCATGGCAAAAGGACATAGATCCCAGATAAAGAGAGAGAGAAACGAAAGCCAGAGAGAAACCAGACCATCCGCGAAGTTATCTTACGCTAGAGTGTCAGTTCAGAAGGCATGTTTCGTATTAGACGCAATCAGAGGCAAGGATGTACAAACAGCACTTGGTATTTTAGCATATAATCCAAGATATGCATCAAGCTTAATAGAGAAATTATTAAAATCTGCTATTGCAAACGCAGAGAATAATAACGGAATGAATCCAGAGAACCTTTATGTTGCAGCTTGTTACGCTAACAAGGGACCAACAATGAAGAGAATCAGACCAAGAGCACAGGGTAGAGCTTATAGAATCGAAAAAAGAATGAGCCACATTACTATCGTGCTTGATGAAAGATAAGGAGGGCAATAATGGGACAAAAAGTTAATCCTCACGGCTTAAGAGTCGGTGTAATCAAAGATTGGGACTCCAAATGGTACGCTGAAGCTGATTTTGCTGATAACTTAGTCGAAGATTATAATATAAGAAAATTCTTAAAGAAGAAGTTATATAATGCAGGCGTTGCTAAAATTGAATTAGAAAGAGCAGTAGATAGATTAAAAGTTATTATTCATACTGCTAAGCCTGGTGTTGTTATTGGTAAAGGCGGTTCTGAAATTGAAAAGTTAAAAGTAGAATTAGCTGGCTTTACAAGCAACAAAATTTTAGTTGATATCAAAGAAGTTAAAAGACCTGATGGTAATGCTCAGTTAGTAGCAGAAAATATCGCTCAGCAGCTTGAAAACCGTATTTCATTCAGAAGAGCAATGAAATCCTGTATGTCAAGAGCAATGAAGAGTGGTGCTAAAGGTATTAAGACTTCCGTATCCGGTCGTCTTGGCGGAGCTGATATGGCTCGTACAGAGTTCTACAGTGATGGTACTATTCCACTTCAGACATTACGTGCTGACATTGATTATGGTTTTGCAGAAGCTGACACAACTTATGGAAAAGTTGGTGTTAAGACTTGGATTTACCATGGTGAAATTCTTCCAACAAAAGCAGGAAAAAAGGAAGGGAGCGATAAATAATGTTAATGCCTAAAAGAGTAAAACATCGTAAACAGTTCCGTGGATCTATGAAAGGTAAAGCTACCAGAGGAAACAAAATTAATTACGGTGAATACGGTATCGTTGCATTAGAATCAGGCTGGATTAAATCAAACCAGATTGAAGCTGCCCGTATTGCTATGACTCGTTATATCAAGCGTGGTGGTCAGGTTTGGATTAAAATTTTCCCTGATAAGCCAGTAACAAATAAACCAGCAGAAACTCGAATGGGTTCTGGTAAAGGTGCCTTAGAATACTGGGTAGCAGTTGTTAAGCCAGGACGTGTAATGTTCGAAATCTCTGGTGTAGAAGAATCTATCGCTAGAGAAGCTTTACGTCTTGCAACACATAAGTTACCAGTTAAGTGTAAGGTGGTTTCTCGTGCAGACTTAGAAGGAGGTGCGGGCAGTGAAGAGTAGAGAGTTTTTACAAGAATTAAATACAAAAACAGTAGTACAGTTAAATGATGATTTAGTAGCTGCTAAAAAGGAACTTTTTAATTTAAGATTCCAAAACGCAACAAATCAACTGGATAATACCAGCAGAATTAAAGAAGTTAGAAAAAACATTGCTAGAATTCAGACAGTAATCACAGTTAAAGCTAGAGCTTAATTTGGATTCGTTTATATAGATTGGTTATTAATGAAGTTGATAAGAAAGGAGAATTGTTGTGGAAAGAAACCTTAGAAAGACTCGTACAGGTAAAGTTGTAAGTGACAAAATGGATAAAACTATCGTTGTTGCTGTAGTAGATAACGTAAAACATCCACTTTACAATAAAATCGTAAAAAGAACTTATAAATTAAAAGCTCATGACGAAAACAACGATTGTAAAATCGGTGACAGAGTAAGAGTTATGGAAACAAGACCATTATCAAAAGATAAGAGATGGAGACTTGTTGAAATTATTGAAAGAGCAAAATAATTGCTGAAAGGAGTATTAGCATGATCCAACAAGAATCAAGACTTAGAGTTGCTGATAATACTGGAGCTAAGGAATTACTTTGCATTAGAGTATTAGGCGGTTCTACTAGAAGATATGCTGCTATCGGTGATGTTATCGTTGCTACTGTCAAAGATGCAACACCAGGCGGAGTTGTTAAAAAAGGTGACGTTGTAAAGGCTGTTGTCGTTCGTACTGTAAAAAGCACTCGTCGTAAAGACGGTTCTTATATCAGATTTGATGAAAATGCAGCTGTTATCATAAAAGACGATAAAAACCCAAAAGGTACACGTATTTTCGGACCTGTTGCTAGAGAGTTAAGAGAGAAACAGTTCATGAAAATTGTATCATTAGCACCAGAAGTATTATAAGGAGGTGTCAAAAGTGGCAACTATGAAGATTAAAAAAGGCGATAAGGTAAGAGTAATCGCTGGTAAATGTAAAGGTAAAGAAGGAAAAGTTAGTTCTGTTAAAGACGGTAAGGTAATTATCGAAGGAATCAACACTGTTACTAAGCATACAAAACCTAGTCAGGCTAATCCACAGGGCGGAATTATTAAAAAAGAAGCTCCTATTGATATCTCCAACGTTATGTACGTTCATAATGGTGAAGTTACAAGAGTCGGCTTTAAGCTTGATGGTGATAAAAAAGTTCGTGTAGCCAAAAAAACTGGCGACGTAATCGATTAATTAGGGAAAGGAGGTTTAACAGTTGGCTAGATTAAAAGAAACTTATAAAAGTGAAATCGTTGAAAATATGACTAAAAAGTTTGGTTACAAAAATGTTATGCAGGTACCTAAACTTGATAAAATCGTAATTAACATGGGTGTTGGCGAAGCAAAAGACAATGCTAAAGTTCTTGAAACAGCAGTTAAAGATCTTGAAATCATTGCTGGTCAGAAAGTTGTTCTTACAAGAGCAAAGAAATCTGTTGCTAACTTCAAAATCAGAGAAGGTATGGCAATTGGCTGTAAAGTTACTTTAAGAGGCGAAAAGATGTATGAATTTGCTGATCGTCTTATCAACTTAGCTTTACCACGTGTACGTGACTTTAGAGGTGTTAATCCTAACGCATTCGACGGCAGAGGAAATTATGCACTTGGAATTAAAGAGCAGTTAATCTTCCCTGAAATTGAATATGATAAGGTTGATAAAGTAAGAGGTATGGATGTTATATTCGTAACTACTGCTAACACAGATGAAGAAGCTCGTGAATTATTAACTCAGTTCGGTATGCCATTTAAAAAATAACAAGGAGGATGTATCATGGCTAAAACTTCGATGAAAGTAAAACAGCAGCGTAAACCTAAATTCTCTACAAGAGAATATAGCCGTTGCAGAATCTGTGGACGTCCACATGCTTATTTAAGAAAATACGGAATTTGTAGAATCTGTTTTCGCGAATTAGCATACAAGGGACAAATCCCAGGTGTTAAGAAAGCAAGCTGGTAGGATAAAAAGGAAGGAGGCAAATTCAAAATGACAATGAGCGATCCAATCGCAGATATGCTTACAAGAATTCGTAATGCAAATACTGCAAAACATGATACTGTAGATGTACCTGCTTCAAAAATGAAGATAGCAATTGCGGACATTTTATATAAAGAAGGATATATCAAAAAATATGATATTGAAGAAGTTGGCGGATTTAAGTCACTTCATATCACATTAAAATATGGTGCGGATAAAAACGTTAAGGTTATTTCCGGACTTAAGAGAATCTCTAAACCAGGTCTTCGTGTATATGCTAACGCAGAAGAACTTCCAAGAGTACTTGGCGGACTTGGTGTAGCAATCATCTCTACAAACAAAGGTGTAATCACTGATAAAGAAGCTAGAAAGATGAATGTCGGTGGAGAAGTATTAGCTTTTATCTGGTAGTAAAATTGCATACATGCTTTTGGGAAGAATGCTTAGCATTCTTCGCCAGTAAAGCTGGAAAGAATGAGAGGATTTGTTAAATTAACAAATTCTGTTGCGTTCTTTAGGCAAAGCATTTAAAATAAATATAGAAACTAATCAAAATAAATAGAAATTACGGAGGTGCGGGCATGTCACGTATAGGAAGAATGCCTATCGCTGTACCAGCAGGCGTTACTGTTGATATTGCAGAAAATAATAAAGTGACTGTAAAAGGTCCTAAGGGAACACTTGAAAGAGTTTTACCTTCAGAAATGACAATTACTCAGGAAGGTGAAGAAATTCATGTTTCCAGACCTAATGATTTAAAGAAAATGAAATCTTTACACGGGTTAACAAGAACACTGATTCATAACATGATTGTTGGTGTTACAGAAGGATACCAGAAAGTTCTTGAAATCAACGGTGTTGGTTATAGAGCTGCTAAACAGGGTAAAACATTAAATTTATCCTTAGGTTATTCTCACCCAGTTCTTATGGAAGATCCAGAAGGTCTTGAAATTGTCGTAGAAGGACAGAACAAGATTATTGTTAAAGGTATAGATAAAGAAAAAGTTGGTCAGTACGCAGCTGAAATCAGAGAAAAGAGAGCTCCAGAACCTTATAAAGGTAAGGGTATCAAATATGCTGATGAAGTTATCAGACGTAAAGTCGGTAAGACCGGTAAAAAATAGTTAAAGGAGTGAAATCAGATGGTTAGTAAAGAATCAAGAAGTAAAATTCGTGAAAATAAGCATAGAAGAATTCGCAATCGTTTTGCCGGAACTGCTGAAAGACCACGTTTAGCTGTATTTAGAAGTAACAATCACATGTACGCTCAGATTATCGACGATACAGTAGGTAATACTTTAGTTTCTGCTTCTACTTTAGATAAAGAAGTAAAAGCTGAAATTGAAAAGACAAATGACGTAGCAGCTGCAGCACAGGTAGGTACTGTAATTGCGAAGAAAGCAATTGAAAAAGGTATCAATGAGGTTGTCTTTGACCGAGGCGGATTTATATATCAAGGAAAAATCAAAGCATTAGCAGATGCAGCTCGTGAAGCTGGCCTGCAATTCTAGGCAAGGAGGAGAATAAATGAAACGTACAATCATTGATGCTAGTCAGTTTGAATCAGAATTAGAAGATAAAGTAGTATCAATCAAACGTGTTACTAAAGTAGTAAAAGGTGGACGTAATTTCCGTTTTACTGCGTTAGTAGTAGTTGGTGATAAGAACGGACACGTTGGAGCAGGTTTAGGAAAAGCATCCGAAATTCCTGAAGCTATTCGTAAAGGTAAAGAAGATGCGATCAAGAGAATGATCACCTTACCAATTGACGAAAATGGTAGTATCCCACATGATTTTACAGGTAAATTTGGAAGCGCTAATGTATTATTAAAGAGAGCTCCTGAAGGTACAGGTATCATTGCTGGTGGTCCTGCACGTAATGTTTTAGAGCTTGCTGGCTTAAAGAACATTCGTACAAAATCCTTAGGTTCTAACAACAAACAGAACGTTGTTCTTGCTACAATCGAAGGATTACGTCAGTTAAAAACTCCAGAAGAAGTAGCTAAACTTCGCGGTATTTCCGTGGACCAGCTATAAGAATAGGAGGAAATAAAAATGGCTAACTTAAAAGTAACATTAGTAAAATCACCAATCGGTGCTATTCCAAAGCATAGAGCTACTGTTGAAGCTCTTGGTCTTCACAAATTAAACTCTACAAATGAGTTACCAGATAACGAAGCTGTTAGAGGTATGCTTTGGCATGTAAAACACTTAGTAAAAGTGGAAGAAATCTAATCAAATATATTGCAAGGAGGTGCGCACGATGAATTTATCAGAATTAAGACCAGCTGCTGGTTCAAAACACAGCGATAGTTTCAGAAGAGGTCGTGGACACGGTTCAGGAAATGGAAAGACTGCTGGTAAGGGTCATAAAGGACAGAAAGCTCGTTCAGGAGCTCCTAGACCTGGTTTTGAAGGTGGTCAGATGCCTTTATACAGAAGACTTCCTAAGAGAGGCTTCACATGTAGAAATTCAAAAGATATTGTTGCTATTAATTTAGATGTACTAAACAGATTCGAAGACGGTGCTGAAGTAACAGTTGCTAGTCTGATCGAAGTCGGCATAATAAAGAATCCAAAAGATGGAGTTAAAATTCTTGGAAATGGGGAATTAACTAAGAAGCTTGATGTTAAAGTTAATGCATATAGTGCATCAGCAGCAGAAAAAATTCAGGCTCTTGGTGGAAAAGCTGAGGTGATCTAGGGGATGTTTAAGACGGTCCGAAACGCTCTGAAGATAAAGGATATAAGAAATAAATTGTTATATACTTTTGTAGCATTAATTATAGTAAGGATTGGTTGTCAGCTTCCGGCACCTGGGGTTAATAGAAGTTACGTTGCACAGTTCTTTACGCAGCAAATGGGCGGCACTGGAACAGCAATGAATTTCTTCGATGCAATGACTGGTGGTTCTTTTACCACCATGTCAATCTTTGCATTGAACATTACGCCTTATATTACTTCATCCATCATTATGCAGTTATTAACTATTGCAATTCCTAGATTAGAGGAACTGCAAAAAGATGGCGAAGACGGAAGAAAGAAAATTACGGAATACACTCGATACTTAACAATAGCGTTAGCTATTATTGAAAGTTTGTCAATGGCAATTGGATTTGGTAATCAAGGTTACTTAGAAGGTGGATTAACCTTCACAAATGCTGTTATCGTAGTTGTTTCCATGACTGCAGGTGCATCGTATCTAATGTGGCTTGGTGAACAGATAACAGACAAGGGTGTAGGTAATGGTATTTCAATTATTTTGTTGATTAACATCATTTCAAAAATACCATCAGACTTAAATACTTTATTTGCAAAGTATGTTAAGGGGAATACAATCGCTAAAGGCGGACTTGCAGCTGTTGTAATTATTGCTATTTTAGTTGCAATGGTAGTAATGATTGTTATTTTATCCGGTGGTGAGAGAAGAATTCCAGTTCAGTATGCTAAGAAAATGCAAGGAAGAAAGATGGTTGGCGGACAATCAACAAATATTCCTCTGAAAGTAAATACGGCTGGTGTTATTCCCGTTATCTTTGCTGGATCATTATTATCATTTCCTATTGTTATAGCTCGATTTGCAGGGATAGAGCCTGCATCAGGTGCTAGTGCATCTGTATTACAGAAGTTATTAAAAGTCTGCAACCAGAATGCATGGTTTAATCTGAAAAATATTTATGAATTTAAGTATACTTTAGGTTTAGTTGCATATATTGTTTTAGTAATCTTTTTTGCATATTTTTATACATCAATTACATTCAACCCAATTGAAGTATCAAACAATATGAAAAAAGCCGGTGGTTTTATACCAGGTATTCGTCCGGGAAAACCAACTACAGATTATTTAAATCAAGTATTGAAATACATTATATTTATAGGTGCTTGTGGTCTGACAATTGTTTGTGTAATTCCGATTATTTTATCTGGTGCGTTTGGTGCTGATATATCATTCGGCGGTACATCACTTATCATTATCGTAGGTGTTGTAATTGAAACCATAAAACAAATTGAATCACAAATGCTTGTGCGTCACTACAAGGGCTTTTTAAATGACTAATAAGCTATACATTTAATTCATTTTAGCTGTAGTGAAAACTACAGCTAAAATATTTTTATGTGCTATTTGGACAGAAAGTTATAATAAGATGGAGGTATGTATCAATGAAAATTATTATGTTAGGTGCTCCTGGAGCGGGAAAAGGAACTCAGGCAAAGAAAATTGCTGCGAAATATAGTATTCCACACATCTCAACAGGAGATATTTTCAGAGCCAATATTAAAAATGGGACCGAGCTTGGTAAGAAAGCAAAAACATTCATGGATCAGGGACTTTTAGTTCCAGATGAACTTGTAGTTGATTTAGTAGTAGACAGAGTTGCACAGGACGATGCAAAAAATGGTTATGTTCTGGATGGTTTTCCAAGAACAATTCCTCAGGCAGAAGCTCTTGATAAAGCACTCGAAGCTATTAATGACAAAGTTGACTATGCAATTAATGTAGATGTGCCAGATGAAAACATCATTAACAGAATGTCCGGACGTCGTGCCTGTGTCAGCTGTGGTGGAACTTATCACATCAAATATGCTCCTACGAAAGTAGAAGGTATCTGTGATGCCTGCGGTGGTGAATTAGTATTAAGAGATGATGATAAGCCAGAAACAGTAAAGAAACGTCTTGATGTTTATCATGAACAGACACAGCCATTAATTGATTATTATAATAAGAAGAATATTTTAGTTGATATCGATGGAACAAAGGATATGACTGAAGTTTTTGATGCAATCGTGAAGGTTCTAGGTGAGTAGAAATGTCTATTAGTATTAAGTCTGAACGAGAGATCGGACTTATGCGGGAGGCCGGCAGGATTCTTGCAATAGTTCACGACGAACTTGAGAAGTTTATACAGCCAGGAATATCAACATTGGATATTGATAAAAAAGGTGAAGAAATAATTCGCAGTTTTGGATGTATTCCTTCATTTCTGAATTATAACGGTTATCCGGCATCAATCTGTGTTTCGGTGAATCAGGAAGTAGTACATGGAATCCCAAAGCCTGACCGGATTATAAAGGAAGGCGATATTGTCAGCCTAGATGCAGGTGTGATTTATCAGGGATACCATTCTGATGCAGCCAGAACGCATGCAGTTGGAGAAATTAGCAAAGAAGCAAGGCAGCTTATCGATGTAACAAAAAATAGTTTCTTTGAAGGTATGAAATTCGCGAAAGAAGGCAATCATCTATATGATATCTCAAAAGCGATTCAGAGATATGCAGAATCGTATGGATATGGTGTGGTTAGGAAACTTGTTGGCCATGGAATTGGAAGAAACCTACATGAAGAACCACAGGTACCTAATTTCAAAATGAAGGGCAGAGGGGTTAAGCTGGAAGTAGGAATGACACTGGCGGTAGAGCCAATGATTAACATTGGAATTCCGGATGTGAAGTTTTTACATGATGGCTGGACAGCAGTGACAACGGATGGTTCGTTGTCAGCACACTACGAAAATACAATCGTAATTACTCCAGATGGACCTGAAATATTATCACTTACGAGGTAGCATAATGTTTGAAATAGAAAAAGGTATGATCGTCAGATCCCGTGCGGGACATGACAATGAGAAATACTATGTTGTGGTTGACAGGGATGAGAAGTTTGTTTACCTTTCGGATGGAAGATTGAAAACTGTTCGAAATCTGAAAAGGAAAAAGAGAAAACATATTCAACCTGTTCATTATATAGATGAGACAGTGAAACGGGAAACAGTTTTAACTGACGGCCTGATTCGTACTGCATTGGAACAATATGCAGACAGATAGAATGAATGGAAAAAGCCCATGTTTTAAAAAGTATGGCGGAACTGTAAAGAATGATTTCGTGTTATAATTTAGGAGGTAGTTATTATGTCTAAAGCAGACGTAGTTGAAATTGAAGGAACTGTTATTGAAAAATTGCCTAATGCAATGTTTCAGGTAGAGTTAGAAAATGGCCATAAAGTATTGGCACACATCAGTGGAAAATTAAGAATGAACTTCATTCGTATTTTACCTGGTGATAAAGTAACTTTAGAGTTATCCCCATATGATTTAACAAAAGGAAGAATTATATGGCGTGATAAATAAATCAGGCAAGTGATTGAAAAACCACCTGTCCGCAGAATAGTTTGGAAAAAATATTTTGCGTGCTAAATGTAAACTTCTGCTTGCATTTAAAATGGTTCTATGATAAAATAGCAAGTGGACTTTTGCGAAAGGAGAGAATTACGATGAAAGTAAGGTCATCTGTAAAACCAATTTGCGAAAAATGCAAAATCATTAAAAGAAAAGGAAGCGTTAGAGTAATCTGCGAAAATCCTAGACACAAACAAAGACAGGGCTAAGAATTATCTCATATGTGGGAGAAGCGCTTTGACAGCGTAGCTCTTCGCTGTTTATGCATTGGATGCTTCGTAGAATACATTCAATATATAGATAGTCTTGCTTTTTGTGTTACAGCCTTTATTAAAGAGGCTCGCATTTCTTGCGATGGAGAATCTGCATACGCAGGGCTCCAAAAGTGATACTGTGGACAGTCTGATTAACTGTTTGAAGCAGGCTGCTTATTGCAGTTACCGTCATAGGATGCTTCATAGGGGGGATTTTTATGCCTTTCTATCATGGTTTAAAGCGGCTGATGTGATGGCACGCTCGGATATGTTGTCATTGCATATTTTACAATCAACTGATTAACAATTAATTTTATGGAGGTTAACGTACATGGCTCGTATTAGTGGTGTAGATTTACCAAGAGAGAAACGTGTAGAAATTGGTCTTACTTATGTATACGGTATCGGTAGAGTAAGTGCAAACCAAATTCTGGCTGAAGCAAATGTAAATCCAGATACACGTTGTAAAGATTTAACTGACGAAGAAGTAGGAAGAATACGTGATGTTATCGATGCAAAATTCACTGTTGAAGGTGATTTAAGAAGAGAAATCGCTCTTAACATTAAGAGACTTCAGGAAATCGGATGCTACAGAGGAATTCGTCATAGAAGAGGTCTTCCAGTTCGTGGACAGAAGACAAAGACTAATGCTAGAACTAGAAAAGGTCCTAAGCGTACAGTAGCTAACAAGAAGAAATAATTAAGACAATTCGATAATAATTCGGAAAAATATAAAAGAAAAAATTAAAATCCAGTAGGAGGGTTTGTCAATGGCTAAAAAAGTAGCAAAAAAAGTGACAAAAAAGCGTGTCAGAAAAAACATTGATCGTGGACAAGCACATATTCAGTCATCTTTTAATAATACAATCGTTACGCTGACAGATTCAGAAGGTAATGCTATTTCTTGGGCAAGTGCAGGTGGATTAGGATTCAGAGGTTCTAGAAAATCAACTCCATATGCAGCTCAGATGGCAGCTGAAACTGCAGCAAAAGCAGCATTACCACACGGTTTAAAATCTGTTGAAGTTATGGTAAAAGGACCAGGTTCAGGTAGAGAAGCAGCAATTCGTGCACTTCAGGCCTGCGGAATTGAAGTAACAAGTATCCGCGACGTAACACCAGTTCCTCACAATGGTTGTAGACCACCAAAACGTAGACGTGTATAATTTTTGATTCGAAATACAAAATTGTAACAGGGGCAGAATGCACTGAACAATATTTTAATAATATCAAGATATCGTGAAAAATTTAGGAGGTAAATTCAATGGCAATTGATAAAAGCCCGGTTCTTAAAAGATGTAGATCCCTTGGTTTAGATCCAGTGTTTATGGGTCTTAGCAAGAAGTCTAAGAGAAATGCTAGAGCAGGAAAGAAACAGAGTGAATATGGTCTTCAGTTAAAAGAAAAACAGAAGGCAAAATTCATCTATGGCGTTTTAGAAAAACCATTTAGAAATATGTATGCAAAAGCTCAGAAGCTGAAATATGGTACAACAGGTGAAAACCTTATGATCCTTCTTGAGTTAAGATTAGACAATGTTATTTATAGATTAGGATACGGAAGAACTAGAAGAGAAGCTAGACAGATCGTTGACCACAAACATGTACTTGTTAATGGAAAACGTGTTAATATTCCATCTTATCAGGTAAAAGTTGGCGACGTTATTGAAATCGCTGAAAAATATAAATCAGCTCAGAGATATAAAGACGTGTTAGAAGTAACAGAGTCTAGAGTAGTACCTGCTTGGTTAGAAGCTGACCATGAAAAATTAACAGGTACAGTTAAAGAAATTCCAACAAGAGAACAGATCGATGTTCCTGTAAATGAAATGCTTATCGTCGAGTTATATAGTAAATAATAAATATCTATATGACAAAGTGATTGTAATGGCATATAAACCCAAAAGGAGGGTCCATTCGTGTTTGATTTTGAAAAACCAAAAATTGATATTGCAGAGATTTCTGAGGATAAAAAATACGGACGATTTGTAGTAGAGCCTCTAGAAAGAGGCTATGGTACAACTTTGGGTAATTCTTTGAGAAGAATTATGCTTTCATCCTTGCCTGGTGTAGCTGTTAGTCAAGTAAAGATAGACGGTGTTGTTCATGAATTCAGTTCTATTCCTGGAGTGAAAGAAGATGTTACTGAAATTATCATGAACATTAAAAACTTGGCAATTAAAAATACAAGTGAGACCAACGAACCAAAGACTGCTTATATTGAGTTTGAGGGAGAGGGTGTTGTGACTGCTGGAGATATTCAAGTAGATCCGGACATCCAGATATTGAATCCAGATTTAGTTATTGCAACACTTAGCGGGAGCGATAGCAGATTATACATGGAACTGACAATTACAAGAGGAAGAGGATATGTTAGTTCTGATAAGAACAAAAATCCAGACCTTCCAATTGGTGTAATTCCAGTAGATTCGATATACACTCCTGTTGAGCGTGTCAACCTGACTGTAGAGAATACTCGTGTTGGTCAGATTACTGATTATGATAAGCTTACTTTAGACGTGTATACAAATGGAACACTTGAGCCTGATGAGGCTGTAAGTCTTGCAGCAAAAGTATTATCGGAACATTTGAATTCATTTATTGATTTATCTGAAAATGCCAGAACTGCAGAAGTAATGGTTGAGAAAGAAGATAATGAAAAAGAAAAAGTACTTGAGATGAATATCGATGAGTTGGAATTATCAGTTCGTTCTTACAATTGCTTAAAGAGAGCAGGTATTAACACTGTTGAAGAGCTTACAAACAGGACTGCTGAAGATATGATGAAAGTCAGAAATCTCGGAAGAAAGTCGCTTGAAGAAGTATTGGCTAAATTGAAAGAATTAGGTTTATCCCTTAACTTAGGAGACGAATAATATATAGAAGGAGGCACTCAAATGGCAGGCTATAGAAAACTTGGTAGAACATCCAGCCAAAGAAAAGCTTTGCTTAGAAATCAGGTAACAAATCTTCTTTATAATGGAAAAATTGTTACAACTGAAGCAAAAGCAAAAGAGATCCGTAGGATTGCAGAGAGCATGATTGCATTAGCTGTGAAAGAAAAAGATAATTTCGAAACTGTAACAGTTACTGCTAAAGTTGCTCGTAAAGATAAAGATGGTAAAAGAGTGAAGGAAGTTGTAGATGGTAAGAAAGTTACTGTTTATGATGAAGTTCAGAAAGAAATTAAAAAAGACAACGCTTCTCGTTTACATGCAAGAAGAAAAATGTTAGCAACTCTTTATTCTGTAACTGAAGTACCTCAGCAGAACGCTGGTAAGAAAAAGAATACAGTAAAAGTTGACTTAGCAGATAAACTTTTCAATGAAATCGCACCTAAGTATGCAGACCGTAATGGTGGTTATACAAGAATCGTTAAGATTGGACCACGTAAAGGTGATGCAGCTATGGAAGTTATTATTGAATTAGTATAATAGTTGAGCTGATTAGACAGGTGAGATTATTCTTGCCTGTCTTTTTGTTATATAGAAGTTTTACCAAGGAAATGTTATAATGACACAAGCGAAGATTGGGTGTGATAACAAATGGAAATTATCAGAACAGATAAGTTAGGATTTGAATACGTCCGTAAAGATGAGAATGGTGAGGTGGAAGCTGTCAAGCGAGCTGTGGATAACGTCACTATCTCTATAAGAAAAGGTGAGTTTGTTGCCATTTTAGGACACAATGGTTCCGGAAAATCTACATTGGCAAAACAGTTAAATGCTATTTTGACACCAACAGAAGGAACTGTATGGGTGGATGGGATGGATACAAAAAAAGATGAGCATCTCTGGGATATCAGACAGACAGCGGGACTGGTATTTCAGAATCCAGATAACCAGCTGATTTCCAATGTAGTAGAAGAGGATGTTGGGTTTGGTCCAGAAAATCTTGGTGTACCGACAGAAGAAATCTGGAAAAGAGTAGAGCATAGCCTGAAATCAGTAGGTATGTATAAGTTTAGAAAGAAATCTCCCAATAGACTGTCTGGAGGGCAGAAACAGAGAGTTGCCATTGCTGGGATACTGGCGATGAAGCCCTCTTGTATTGTGTTAGATGAGCCAACGGCAATGCTTGACCCTAATGGACGAAAAGAGGTAATTGATGCACTACTCGAGTTAAATAGAGAAGAAAGGGTAACAGTTATTCTTATCACCCATTACATGGAGGAGGTCGTAAATGCGGATAAAGTCTTTGTAATGGATGAAGGAAAGGTTGTTATGGAGGGAACGCCAAAAGAAGTTTTTAAAGAGGTAGAAAAACTGAAGGAAATTCGACTGGATGTACCACAGGTTACAGAACTGGCATATGAGTTAAGAAAAAGTGGATTAAAGTTGTCAGATGGTGTATTATCTATAGATGAACTTGTACAGCAGATTACAGCCTTAAAATAAGGAGTGGACTCATGGCAATTGAATTAAAGAATGTGAAGTACGTCTATTCTCAGGGAACAGCATTTGAGAAGACGGCACTTTACGATATCAATTTAAATATAAAAGATGGTGAATTTATTGGATTAATCGGACATACGGGTTCCGGAAAATCAACCTTGACACAGCTGCTGAATGGTTTGGAAAAGGCCACAGAGGGAGACGTTTTATATGATGGAGAAAGTATTTACCAGACAGGATATAATAGAAAGGAACTCCGCAGCAATGTGGGACTTGTTTTTCAATATCCGGAACACCAACTGTTTGAAATTACGATTTTAAAGGATGTGGAATTCGGTCCTAAGAACTTAGGGCTTTCTGAACAGGAAGCGGAAGAGAGGGCTAGGAATGCATTGCTGCAGGTTGGACTAGGAGAAGAGTTTTTTGAATTGTCTCCATTTGAACTATCCGGTGGACAAAAACGTCGTGTGGCAATTGCAGGTGTGCTTGCAATGAAGCCGAAAATACTGATTTTAGATGAGCCAACAGCAGCACTTGATCCGAAGGGAAAGTATGAAATACTGGACTTAGTTAAAAAGCTTCAGAAGGAAAATAATATTACTGTTCTGCTTGTATCTCACAGCATGGAAGATGTAGCAAATTACGTTGATAGGATTCTGGTAATGGATGATGGACATCTTGCTTATGATGGAACACCAAAAGAGGTATTCCACCACTATAAAGAACTGGAAAAGAAAGGACTGGCAGCACCACAGATTACGTATATTATGAACGGACTTAAAGAAGCTGGTATTCCAGTGAGAACAGATGCCATTACAGTGGAAGAAGCAAAGAATGAAATCCTAAAATGGGCAAGAAATGAGGGAATTATAAAATGATACGAGATATTACAATTGGACAATATTATCCAGCTGAATCGATTATTCATAGGCTGGATTCCCGTGTAAAGCTATCGGGTACCCTGCTTTATATTATTTCCTTGTTTACATTTCATAGCTTTAGTGGATACATTGTTGCTGCCGCATTTTTGTTCGCAGTGATACGTATATCTAAGATACCATTTGGCTACATTGTAAAGGGACTGAAAAGTATTCTGTTTATTATGCTCTTTGCAATTGTATTTAACATATTCTTTTCAACGGGAGATACGGTGCTGATACACTATGGCATTATTAAGATTACGATGGAAGGCCTTAGGAATGCTGTATTTATGGCTATCAGGCTGGTTCTTCTTGTAATCGGTTCTTCTCTGATGACATTTACAACAACACCTACACAGCTTACTGACGGTATTGAGAAGGCTTTGAAGCCACTAGAAAAGGTAAAAGTACCAGTGCATGAAATTGCAATGATGATGTCGATAGCACTTCGCTTTATTCCGATTTTATTAGAAGAGTTGGACAAAATTATGAAAGCACAGACTGCAAGATGTGCAGATTTCGAAACGGGAAATTTATTTCAGCGTGCAAAATCCATGATACCTATTTTAGTACCGTTATTTATTTCGGCATTTCGCCGTGCCAATGATCTGGCTATGGCGATGGAAACAAGATGCTATCATGGCGGAGCGGGAAGAACAAAAATGAAACCACTGAAATATAAAAATCGGGATATAAATGCATACATTGCAATTGTAGTGTATTTTATAGTTACTGTAATAGTTGGCCAAAACATTATGATTTAAGTTAATAAAGGGTGAAAAGAGATGAAACGAATTAAATTGATTGTGTCGTATGACGGTACCAATTATTGTGGATGGCAGCGTCAACCCAATGCGGTGACGGTAGAAGGTGTGATAAATAAGTATTTGTCTGCACTTTTAAATGAAGAAATTCAGATAATCGGAGCGAGCCGGACAGATTCTGGAGTACATGCCCTTGGAAATGTTGCTGTTTTTGACTCAGAGACAAGGATACCGGCAGAGAAAATTAGCTATGCGTTAAACCAGCGTCTGCCAGATGATATTGTAATCCAGAAATCTGAGGAAGTTCCATTAGATTTTCATCCACGGCATTGTGAGTGTTCCAAAACATATGAATATAAAATTTTAAATGCAGAATTTGATATTCCAACGGAACGTTTATATTCTTATTTTGTTTATAAAGAGTTGGATTTGGATAGAATGAAAAGAGCGGCATCTTATTTAGTGGGAGAACATGATTTTAAAAGTTTCTGTTCTACAGCAGCGGAAGTGGAGACTACTGTGCGTACTGTAAATTCCATTGAAATTAAAAAGGAAGGCAGAATCCTTCATATTTTTGTTAATGGAAATGGATTTTTATATAATATGGTAAGAATTATTGTTGGTACTCTGGTACAGGTCGGATTAGGACGAATTGATCCAGATAATGTGAAAGAAATTTTAAAGGCGAGAGACCGTGCCAAAGCTGGGCCAACGGCACCTGCCCATGGCTTACGATTAAACGCGATTATATACAGAAATTGAATACAAAGGTATTGACACGTCAAAAACGTTGTCGTATAATATTTAAATGTGACAAGTGCGTAGAACTATGCCTCTTATGTTGCATGAAATGTAATATTTGTGTAACATACAAGTGAGGATATGCATAAGTGCGATGAAAAAATACTAAATCCATGCCCCGGTAATAGTATTTTAACATATATATTTTAAAGATTAATTTAGATAGTTTTCCAAGGAGGTTAACCCATGAAAAGTTATATGGCTAGTACAGCTACAGTTGAAAGAAAATGGTATGTTGTTGATGCATCTGGACAGACTTTAGGTCGTCTTTCTTCTGAAATTGCAATGGTTTTAAGAGGTAAAAACAAACCAACTTATACACCACACATCGATACAGGTGATAACGTAATCGTTATCAATGCAGATAAAATCAAAGTTACTGGTAAGAAAATGGATCAGAAAATCTACTACAACCACAGTGATTATGTTGGTGGTATGAAAGAAACTACTTTAAAAGAAATGATGGCTAAAAAGCCTGAAAATGTTATTTACCTTGCAGTTAAAGGTATGCTTCCAAAAGGACCTTTAGGAAGATCCATGATTAAGAAGTTACACGTTTATGCAGGTCCAGAACATGATCATGCAGCTCAGAAACCAGAAGTTTACGAAATTAAAAGTAGATATTAATTAGAGCGGTGAAAGGAGGAAATAACATTGGCTAAAGCAAGATATTACGGAACAGGTAGAAGAAAAAGCAGTGTTGCTAGAGTATATTTAGTACCAGGTACAGGTAAAGTTACTATTAATAAGAGAGACATGGACGAATATTTTGGTCTTGAGACCTTAAAATTAGTTGTTCGTCAGCCATTAGAGTTAACAGAAACAGCTGATAAGTTTGATGTATTAGTAAATGTTCACGGTGGTGGATTTACAGGACAGGCTGGAGCTATTCGTCACGGTATTTCCAGAGCTTTATTACAGGCAGACGGAGATTATCGTCCAGCACTTAAGAAAGCTGGTTTCTTAACAAGAGATCCTCGTATGAAAGAAAGAAAGAAATATGGTCTTAAAGCAGCTCGTCGTGCACCACAGTTCTCAAAGAGATAGTCTGCGGTTTACGGAGAGATTATATTGCAAATTCAAAACCTCTCAGGCATTTGCCTGGGAGGTTTTTTTGGCTTTATGTCAAGTGTTGGGCTGTTTTTATATTTGAACTAAATTCACCTGTTTTTGGGCATGACAAATAAACCTCTGTGCCAGTCTGTAATTATTTATTATTGAATCCTTCTGTAACACCGTTTGTAAGCCCATACTTAAAAGCGTTAAGTATGTATTTTGCCCAACGTCGATAAGTAGCTGCGTATTTCTTAAACTCTTTTATTCCAAAGCTTTCCTTAGTTTATCATGATACAACAGCATCAAATCACATGCCTGTCTATTCTCATCCTTCAGCTTATCATAACGTGTTAGTATCAGCTTATGGCTACGCTTGTAGTAATTACAAAGAGTAGCAGGCATTGTCTTCGGCATCCTGTAATAATGAATGCTCTTAGTTAATGAGTCGCAGTTAGGGC
This sequence comes from uncultured Clostridium sp., assembly GCA_934438135.1. Classification (GTDB taxonomy): domain Bacteria; phylum Bacillota; class Clostridia; order Lachnospirales; family Lachnospiraceae; genus Clostridium_AI. The sequence goes on from CAKSBP010000014.1 coordinate 55,131, forward strand.
ACTTCTGTTCCTTAGCCTTAGTATGAATAAAAATCTTTACATAATTATCTGCATGAATAATATTTTTTACTTTTATCTTTTTAAATTAAGTAATTTATTGATACAATGATTATGCATTTGTTGCACCTACGAGTGATTTGTTTTCTAGACTGGTACTTGGAGGTATTTTTATTATAAAGAAAAGTGCTAGAGTTGTGAATGGATCCATTTACATACCCCAACATTTATTATAAAGCCGGAAAAGTTTATAAAATAATTTAAATAGAAATTAGCATACAGAATAAGATAGAAGAAAATGATATAAAAGACGTTTTTTGGAGAACATTGGGACTCTGAAAAGCGTTTTTTAATGTAAAAAATAGAATGTCTAAGAAACAGAAAAATACGCAAAGAAAGGCGTCAAATTGCCGTAAATCAGGCATTTTTGCTGTAATGTATAATTACCATACAAAAATTGCAGAGGAGGTATGTAGTATGGAAATTTTAATATGGCAAAAGAGGATGGAACGGAATCTGACGCTGGTGCAGCTTGCTGAATTAACGGGGATTAGCAAGAGTGAACTGAATGCAATTGAAAATGGAAAAGTGAGTCCTAGAATTGATACCTTGGAGCAGATTGCAGATGGGCTTGGGCTCACTTTATTTGATTTAATCCAAATTTGAAAGCCGATATGTCATAAAAAATCCGAAAAAAAGGAATTATGTGTCTGAAATATACACAGCATCAAAGAAAGAGGTATAATAAATAAAAATAGACGTGAGGGGATTAATATGGAAGACATTAAAGAAAAAATTATTGAGTTAATAGAGGGAATAGACGACCGGGACAAACTGAACATGATATATCAGCTTATCCGCGGAATAAAGAGCAGCAAATAGCTGCTTTTTATATGATAGGGAACTTCTTGCTTTCAAATCAATTGTCTTTTCCAGATAGGGCATCTACAAATTTCTTAATAACAGCCCAGTCTTTTTCGGTAAATTCTTCAGAAAGCCGGCTTAATGTGAGAAATGTATTTTTTACAAAGTCGGGGGCATTTGGCAGTGTTTTTCCGATAAGATATGCAGTTTCTTCATCTGGTGACAGTTTATTAAACATCTCACCATCACCGGTTCTTAGCCATGTTTCATTTACATTAAATTCTCGGCATATAGAAAGGATAGACTGTTCTGAAATGTTGCAGTTACCGCATTCCATTTTTGAAATCGCAGAGCGGGTAACCCCGATTCGGGCACCAAATTTTTCTGCACTAAGATTTAATGTATTCCTAATTTGTCGAATTCGTTCATTCAATATAATGACACCACTTTTCCTGTTTTTAGGAATATTATAGCGTAGAGTGTAGAATAGTTCAACATACTAAGGGAAAGAATATTGACAAAGTTGAATGTGTCACATATAATGTTGAATTAAGATACATAAATGTAAAATATCTGCACAAAAGATATAGAAAAATTGAACATGAGAGGAGTGGGAGAATGTCGGATGATAATGGGAAAATAACAACATTTCAGTATGACAATACATTAGAGGCGACAAAGGGGGATTTTTAATAATGGATGCAGAGGAAAAGACAGGAGAGTCAGCAGCAAAAGTTACTCTTTCTGTAAAAGAGCTGGAAGCGATGATACAAAAAACAGCTAAAGAGACAGTAAAAGAATTAAGAAAGGAAGAAAAGCGCCAAAGAAAGCATACAAAATATCAGGATACGATTAGTTTGATGCGATGTTATCGTGATGCAGTATTTCATATTGAGCATATGACGAGTGAAGGATTTCAGCTTCCACTAGAAGGGATGAGAGAAGAACAGAAGGAAATATATCTGCGGAGTGTTCGAAGAACTCGGTTTAAGACAATGCTGATGACTGCCAATATTGATAAAGTAATTGATGAAATGGCAAAACGCAGGACAGCTGCTGGAAGAGAATTAGAATTTCGAGTATTTGATATGTACTTTATGCAAGGCATGACCTATGAACAGATTATTGAACAGGTTGAAAGAGAGACTGGAGAGCGGCTGGGGAAAAATACACCGAGACGCTGGGTAATGGGAATTATTGAAGAAATGGATGTTATGCTTTGGGGACTGGAAGAAGATTAGGGTGAAAATGTGGTAAAAATCTGGGGTTTTTGAAAAGGGTATTAAGAGGTATACTAACAACATAAGAACGGCGGAGGGAAATAAGCCGTTGTTCTTATCACTTACCGTCGCTGCATGGTTTTAAAGGGGGGCCGGCAGAGGCGGTTTGTAGGGAGAATGCGACGAACAATTAGAATAAAATCCTTAGAATGGGAAAAGTACACTTAGGACAGCTAGGTGTGCTTTTCTTTTGTCAATTACTGTTTTTAGTGGATATCTAATTGAAAGTATTTATGTAATGGGATATTTTCCAGGCAGCAGTATGAAGCGAACCTGACAACGAATTCCTCTTTTTGTGGAAATTCGTTGCCTACGGTTCTTTTATATATAAAATAAATTAAAATAATGATTATTTTTTCGCTGGTAGCACCGTTACCTTGTATTTTTTCTCTAATCCATTGGCTGAAATTGTTATAAAAGCAGTTCCCTTTCCTGCTGCAGTTATTTTTCCAGTACTGTTTACTTTTGCAATTTTGGGATTGCTGCTTTTATATGTTACTTTTTTACTTGGTCCAATAACAACAGGTTTTAACTGAATGGTATTTTTTCCTTTTACATAGATAGTACTTGCATATTGATTAAGAGAAAGAGAAATTTTCTTAACTTCTACATTACAAATGGCTGTTCGCCCATTGGCTGTAGCTGTAATCGTTGTTTTTCCTTCTTTTATTGCTGTAAGTTTTCCTACTGCATCAACTTTAACTATACGTGTATTGTTACTCTTAAAAATCGCTTTTTTTGATACACCAGACACATCAGCAATTAATTTATTTACTTTTTTTTCTGGAATATATAATACCATTGAAGTATGATTCAGTTTGACAGATGCAGTTTTTACCACTACTTTACAATGTGCCTTGACACCATTTGCAGTAGCAGTAATGGTTGCTTCTCCTGCTTTTATTGCTGTTAAATTGCCGTTATGATTTACAGTAACAGTCTTGGGATTGCTGCTTTTAAATACTGCCTTCTTTTGTGCCCCGATAATCTGAACTGTTAATTTTCCTTTCTTTGTCCCCGCAGTATCCAATACCATAGATTTTGCACTTAAAACGATACTTGGTTTTGGGCTTACTGCTGGAAATGACGGTGATTTCTCGATTACTTCTACTTTTATACTTGTACTTGAACTCTTGTATATACATCCCGATGCTTCTGTGCTCGGCTGATATTCTGCACGAATGTCATAATTTCCTTTTTTCACTTCACTCCAAGTATAATGAGAACGCCCATTCTCTAATTTTTTTTCTGTCAATTTCACATTCCCGTTGTAGAATGCAATTGTTCCTGATGGTATTTCTGTATGGACTCCTTTTACTTGGGCAGCCATACTTATTTTATATTCCGATGATCCATTCTCTACTTGTGCAGTAAGAATGGTTTCTGTTTTTAAACGTTCGATGGCTGTTTTTGTGACTGCGGAAAGCGTTCCTTCTTTATCTCTTGCTTGTACTTGACATTCTATTACATGTCCAATATCATTTGCTGATAAAACATAATTTTGTCCGTTCCCAACTACTTTACCTTGACGTTTCCATTGATAGATTACCTCTGTACTGTTTACCCCTTGCAGCATGGCATAAAGAGTTTGTCCATACTCCAGCTTTCCTTGGATAGCAACAGATCCTGTAAGTTTGGAGTTTTCTGATTTTGACCAAAATGGATATAATAAGACAGAACAATTCTTATTATATTCTGCATTTAAATCGTATACCTTTTCTCCACCTTCTTTGAGCGACCATCCCGTTTGAACGAATCCATCCTTTGTATATAAAGCATCTTTTAGCCTTAGTCCAGTGTCATGCATCTTCTGTGCAGAATCAATTTTTCCAATGGAATCTGCCCCTGGAAGATAGGTTACGGCATAAGACTTCGTTCCAAATGCTACTTTTACATTTATCGTAATCGATTTCGTACTGTCTTCCTCGGATCTTCCAACTACTTTTAAAACACTTTCTGCAGATTCAAAATTTCCTATTTTAAGTAACCCGCTCTGCGTGCCTATTTCAGTATCAGCAGCGCTTCCTCCTTTTACAGTCCAGAGCATGTCTCCATCTGAAAATTTCTTACCTTCTGTTTCGGCTAGAAATTGAATTTCACTTCCTCTTGCTGCTGTTAATTGAAGTTCTTCTCCAATTCCAACTGGTGCTAGTAATTTTACATTTGATGTAGCAGGTCTTTCTGAATTTTCAGGCTGTTGTTCGTTCTCTAATCCATTACCAGTAACTTTAAATGTTATTTTTTCTTTATCCAAATTGATAACGGAAATCGTATATCCCCCGTAAGTGATAGACTCCCCTTTTGTTCTTGGTGCATCAATTCTGGTAGAATATTGTCCACCAATTACGGATAATTGAGGTGTTCCACCACTATTGCTTGGAAATTTCCGATTCATATTTACATCACAAATAAGTAATCCAGATTTATTCAGTCCAATTGCTTTTACTGGCAGGCCAAGTGAATTAAACAGCACTCGCTTTGCCGTATCAAAGTCGAAGCGATTTACCTTTAAATCTTCTACATATCGATATTCTAAATAGAGCCTTTTTTCATTAGGCAGTTCAAGGGTGTATGCCACTGTTCCATTTTGTTTTATATCCTTTACTGGTGGAAGTGTATATGTTCCTGCTTTTGTAATTGGTGTAATATTTTCTGCATTAAGCCATCCTGCCGCTTCACGTTCTCGTGACGTCATAAACTGTACTACTGGTGATAAGGCTTTTGCCATGGATGACATATAATAGACAGGAGTATTGTTCCCCGAAAATGAATATAAATCCAACAATCCAAATATATGTCCCATTTCATGAATCAATGTTGATGTATTCGAAAAAAAGGTATCTCCATTTGGTTCTTTGTAAATTCCTAACGGATTATTTTGAATCGGTGCTTGATAATATCGTTTACTTGTCAGTGTTCCTGCACTTGTTTCAATGTCGATTAAATAGTTTTCTGTCTCATATGCCCATAGTGGTGAACCCCATTCGGCTGCATATTTTGCATCAGTAGGTGAAAATAATAATGTTATACAGTCAATTGACTGATCCCCATCTGAATCCAACTTGGAAAAATCGATTTCTTCTCCAGCAAAATTTTTGAGTACAGCACCATTGGCTATCGCTTCTTTTACTTTTGCACTCCAGTCTCTTACTAATTCTACTCTTCTTAATTCCCCTTCATTGGTATATCCTTCTGGATTGTCTGCTGACTTTGGTGAATAATAACCTCTTGAATGATTGAGTTTTATGGATGAAAATCCGTCTTTCGCCTCAGTAAGGTACACAGTCTTTATATTTACGGTATGATTAGATACTGACTTATAATATTCCTGCACAGAATATATGGAATTATTATACGTATTCTCTATGAGTTGAATATTAGTAGTATTATTCGCTTCTGGAATCTGGTCATTTAAATATTCATCTTCACCATCAAAGCGAACTAATACTGCCATATTATACATATCCCTTATCTCATCTGTAGTGTGAACTTTTTCTTTTTCTGCTTCTTTTGCATTAGTGATTCCTAAATCTACTTGAAATATCAGACTGAATGCAAGAATAAATGCTAAGTATCTTCTAAAGTGTCTTTTTTTCATGTTTTTTCCTTTATGTCTTATAATATTTTTAGATGGATTCATCTGATATGTATATCGGAATTTTAAATATTTTGTTTATATTTAAAATCATTATATTCTAAAAACTGTCACATTTAAACTAATGCAGTAGCCAGTTTTTCATTTTGTTCTTACTCTAGGTGTTTTGCTTACTGATTTTTAGTATAGTTTAACTTGTGCTGCTTACATTTTACAAGTAAAGATACATAGAAAAACCACCCTGGTACTTTGGTCAGTTAAAAGGGTGGTTTTTCTAGAGCTTAGCTATGCTGTTTCCTAAGCATCACTCCTGCAAGTATACAGGACATAATCTCAGCGACTGGGAATGATGCCCAAATTCCGTGAAGCCCCATTATTTCCGAAAGAATATAAGCTAACGGCAGCAGGATGATGAGCTGGCGAAGCAGGGTAATGAAAAGGCTTTTTCCACCAAATCCCATGGATTCAAAAACAGCGGAGCCGATAACGCTGACTGCCGATGGCAGAAAGCCAATAGAGATAATTCGGAGTGCCGGTACTCCCATTGCAGTCATTTCCACATCTGCATCAAAAGCGGATAGAATCAGGCTTGGGCATGACCAGAATAAAATTGTACCAATCAGCATAATGCTTCCTACAATGAGTAAGGAAATGCGGACGGCTTCTTTCTGACGGTCATACTGTTTTGCACCATAATTATAAGCAATAATCGGACGGATTCCTTGTACCAGTCCAGTTGTTGGCATGTAGACAAAAGTCTGAAGTTTATAGTAAATTCCGAATACAGAGACTGCCAGTGAAGAAAATGAGGACAGAATACTATTTAATCCGGAAACCAAAATCGAAGGAAGTGCCATAATAAGTGTAGATGGTACTGTAATCTGGTAGATTTCTAATAAAATTTCTTTTGCTGGCGAAGCATCTGCTTCATTCTTCCAGGAAAATTCTCCTTTTCCTCCAGCCATATGGCGGCAAAATAAGAAGAGTCCTAAGAAGCACGAACACATTTGTCCGATAACGGTTGCAATTGCAGCACCGGTTACGCCCATTGCAGGAATATTTCCAACTCCAAAAATCAGGACAGGGTCTAGAATGATATTTACAAGACAGCCAACAGCCTGTAAAATCATTGGAATTTTCATTTGTCCAGTGGATTGGAACAGTTTTTCCACAGTAATATGAAATATCTGTCCAAAGCAGAACACAATAACAATGTATCCATAGGAAAGACAATATTTCTGGATGGATGCAGAGTCTGTAAAATATCCTATAAAGGCAGGCATAAAGAGTGAAATTAAAAGTGCGAGTAGAGCATAGTGCACTGCGGACAGAATAAAACCAAGCCGACAGGCTTTTGAAGCATTTTTTCGGTTCCCGGCACCTAAGCTTCTGGCAATGTACGAGTTAAGTCCGACGCCTGTTCCTACCGCAATGGAAAGAGTCAGATTTTGAAGCGGATAAATAATTGATACCGCATTTAAAGCCTCTGTACTTAGTTTGGCCACAAAGATACTATCAACAATATTATACAAAGATTGTATAAACATGGATATCATTGGCGGGATTGCCATTGACAGAATGAGTGGCAGCATTTTTTTTGTTCCCATTTCATTTTTTTGATTCATAAAGTTCCTCCCACAAAAAGAGACTATATATCCACTATGTTTGTTATTCAGAAAACATAGAAAATATATAGCCTCAAAAGCACAATCTTAATTTATTAGCTTAAATAAGATAGCATAGGAGGTTTGAAATGTCAACTAAATTTTCAAATGAGCATGAATATGTGCTATTTATGCAAGGTCTATTGCAATAAAGAAAATTCTCATGCTATAATTCCCAAAAGCATATTTTCTATTATTCTAAAGTAATTCTATATTCTACTCTAATATTCATTTCAGAAAATCTATGCTTAAAATCAAACAAGAATACAGGCAGTGATTTTTGAGATGTAGTCCTGTCTGTTATAGGGAGAAACAAAATATGGAACAAAGAAGGAAAGGTGAAGGGCAAATCGATGATGCCTGTATGCAATGATAAGAAGAACGATTAATGTTTTAATATGCGATGATGATGAGATGAATCTGGAGATTAACCGGACTCATGTAAAGGTATTTGCTAGAAAGCTGAGAAGAAAAATAAAAATTTATGCATTTACCAGAATAAACCCGGAAATGGAAAGATTAATTAAGAACCATGAAATTGATATTGCTATTTTAGATATTGAGTTGACAAAAGGGGGGAAAGAGGGAATTGAGTTTGCAGAAGAGTTAAAGAAAGAGAATATATATTTACCAATTATATTTATTTCAAATTATGAAGAGTATAAACCAACCGCCTGTGATATTATGGTGATAGGATATTTAGAAAAGCCTGTTTATTCAGAAAAATTTGAATTTCTGTCTCGACGCTCCATTCTGGAAGCTGAAAGCAGAAAGAATAGTGAAGCTGAGAAATTCATTGGTATTTGTGTAGACAAACAGCCCAAAAAGTTAAGAATTTCAGATATTATCTGTGCCGAGAAAGTGCAGAAAAAGGTAGTGATTCATTCAAAGGCGGGAAATTTTGAAATTCGAAGTACATTAAATGGATTTGCAGAACTTCTACCAGATAATTTTTTGAAAGTCAGCCAAAGTGTTTTGGTAAATATGGATGAAATCTGTACATTAGATTCAGTTAGTGTTTATATGTCAACAGGAGATACTTTTACAATTGGACGTACCTATCAGAAACAAGTAAAAGCAATTTATATGAGGAAAGAAAGAAATTAATTTTATCTTATAAAAAACAGAATTTTTCTGACAAATTTACAGAGAATCGGGCAGATTCTACATTTTTTCAGATTTCTACACCAAGTTCCGCAACATAAACCAAACGTATTGATTTCTAATCTAAATTGCTTATAATAAAATCATACAAAGTTTATAAAAAAAAGAAAAAATCTTTCTGGTATCAGCCCCTCAATCCTAAGTAAACTTTGTATAGAGCATTGACGAAACAGTGGCCATACTAGTTAGCAGGCCACGACATTAAGGAGAATGCAGAATTCATATATAATGCCGAAAGGCTCCCTTTTTCACTTCTTTATGAAAACCTTAATGTCCACTTACACATATTGTTAAGATATCAGTGGCTGCGTGCTTGTCTTGCAGCCACTAGTATGAAAGAAGGAGAGATTGTTAATGAGTGGAAGAAGAAAAGTTAAATATAATTACAATAAGCTGCTTGGCAAGATAAAAGAGATTTATGGAACTCAGGAGAAGTTTGCAACTGACTTAGGAATTGGAAGAGTCTCTTTGAGTCAGCGTCTAAATAACCGTCTGGAGTTTACACAGAATGAAATTCTAATAAGCTGTGAACTGCTTCAGATACCAGACTATCAGATACCGAATTATTTTTTTCAGGCAGTTCTATAAAGGAAACGGCGTATTGTTAAAATCAGCATTATATACAGAAAAGAGAATCCGTTAGTATCCTTTCATATAAATACATATATCATTACAGTGGCTGTTTACTAGTTGTACAGCCACTTATTTTTTAAAGAAAAATACATAAAGAAAGATGAGGGGAGAGAATTAAAATTAAAAGATTAATATATTTCAGTAGAAAGTTTCCCAGGGGTTGATTCTGTCAATGAAAATCAACCCCTGTTCCATTGTTTGGAAATGAAAAGCTGGTATACTTATAACTAAAGAAAGAGAAGGAGGGGGCGAAGATGAAGGAATTAAACATCGCAAAAGTAATTGTAGAAAACAGGAGGAAGAAAGGCCTTACTCAGGATGAACTGGCGGCCTATATGGGAGTATCCAAAGCCTCTGTTTCGAAATGGGAAACGGGACAGTGCTATCCAGACATCACATTTCTTCCTATATTAGCAACATATTTCAACATTAGTATAGATAAATTAATTGGCTATGAACCCCAGCTGACTAAGGAGGATATTAAAAAGCTTTACGTGGAATTGGCAGAAAAGTTTGCTGAGAAACCATTTCTGGAAGTATGGGGAGAATGTCAGAAAATCGTGAAAAAGTATTATTCCTGTAGTTCACTTTTGCTGCAGATGACAGGACTTTATATAAATCATCATATGCTGGCATCGAAACCAGAGCTTGGTCAGAAAATGCTGGAAGAAGCATTGAAACTCTGTCATCGAATAAAAGAAGAAAGCAAAGAGGTTGTAGAGATTCAAGAAGCACATCATTTAGAAGGAATTATTTACTTAATGCAGGGAAAACCGACGGAAGTATTAGAACTATTCGGCGAGGAACTGCATCCAATTTATTCAGAAGAACCTTGTATTGCTCAGGCATGGCAGATGCTTGGAAATCAGGAAAATGCTATAAAAACACTTCAGGTGGGAATTTACCAGAATCTGCTTTTGGTTATCAATGCAATGCCGCAGCTTTTAATGCTCCATACTGGCGATCCAGATAAGATAGAGGAAATTCTGAGACGGGCCCTGGAGATGGAGAAGGTGTTTGATTTAAATCATTTGAATCCAAATGGAATGCTTCAGATTTATCTGACTGCAGCAAAAATATACGCACATCAGAGACAAACAGAGCAGGCACTTACATACCTGAAGCGGTATGTAGAAGTTGGAAAATTCCTGTTCCCTTGTACACTTCACGGAGATGCCTATTTTGATAAACTGGATGACTGGTTTCAGGAATTTGTTCTTGGAAGTCAGGCACCAAGAAATGAAAAAGTAATTAAACAGTCTATGATAGGGGGACTGGTTGCTACGCCGGAATTTGCTTATTTAAAAGAAGATGAGGAATTTCAGGCCCTTGTTCGTCAACTTCATTTTATTTTGGGGGTGGAATAAATGAGTGATTTGGTGACATATCTTCCTATACTTTCTCCAATTATTTTTGTTCAAGTGGTGCTGGCACTTACTGCATTGGTTCATGTATTGAAACATCCAGATTATCGGTTCGGAAACAAGGCAGTCTGGATACTGGTGGTACTATTTATACAGATTATCGGGCCGGTAGTATATTTCATATTTGGAAAAGGTGAAGAATAATGAAAGCATTAGAAATAGTGGGAGTAGAAAAAGAGTTCGGAAAAACAAAGATTTTGAAGGGTGTAAATTTCGATGTGCCAGAACATTCCGTGTTTGGTTTTCTTGGGCAGAATGGTGCTGGAAAAACCACAACTATGAAAATTGTGCTGGGATTGTTAAAACCAGATGCCGGTTTAGTTCGTGTATTTGGTGAACCAGTGTCTTACGGCGAGACAAAGACAAATCGTATGATAGGGTATCTTCCAGATGTTCCAGAGTTTTATGGATATATGACTCCGAAAGAGTATTTACGTCTTTGTGGCGAAATTGCAGGTATGTCTGGTCATGATATTAAAGTAAAGAGTGAAAATTTATTAGAACTGGTTGGACTCAAAGAATGTAAAAAGCGGATTGGAGCATTTTCCAGAGGCATGAAACAAAGACTCGGAATTGCCCAGGCACTTTTAAATGAACCTCAGCTTTTAATCTGCGATGAGCCAACATCTGCATTGGATCCAGTTGGAAGAAAAGAAATTCTAGATATTTTATCTAAGGTAAAAGAACGGACTACAGTTGTATTTTCCACACATATTTTATCAGATGTGGAACGAATCTGTGACCAGATTGCAATTCTTCATAATGGAACCATTGCTATGTCTGGAGAACTAAAAGAATTAAAAGCAAGGTATGCAAAAAATCAATTGGAGCTTGTTTTTAGGAATGAGTGGGATAAAGAGCGTTTTATGGAGCATGCCAAAATGCAGGAATATGGAAAATCAATTCAGGAAGAAGAACTGCATCTCTTTATAGAGGACACCGATGCTGCCGGAGAAATTCTTAATCTGCTTTCTGCCAGCCGGCTGGTACCGATAAAATTTGAACAGAAGGAAGCAACGTTGGAAAAACTGTTTCTGGAGGTGGTGCAGTGAGAGGATATATTACATTTGTAAAAAAAGAATTTTTCGAGATGGCAAGGACTTATAAGCTGTTTCTACTAGCAGCAGTTTATTTCCTGTTAGGTGTAATAAACCCTTTGACAGCAGAATATACACCGGATTTATTAACGAACTTTATGCCGAAAGGAATGAAAATCAAGATTCCAGAACCAACGGCAATAGATTCATGGCTGCAGTTTTATAAAAATGTACCACAGATGGGGCTGATTATTCTTGCAATTGTATTCAGCGGAATTCTGGTTTCTGAGTTAAATAAGGGAACAGTGGTGATTATGCTGACCAAAGGACTTTCCAGAAAAACAGTGGTATTATCAAAATTTACAGCAGCAGCTTTCGTATGGACAGCGGCATACTGCTTCTGCTTTGCACTATCTTATGGTTACACCATATATTTTTGGAAAGAAAAAGTGCCAAATCTTATTTTTTCTATATGCTGTATCTGGTTATTTGGAATTTTCCTGTTAACCATTGAGATATTGGCAAATACCTTATGCCACAGTGGATATGAGGTACTGCTGTTTACCGGAGGAATCATCGTACTCTGTTATCTTCTCAATATTGTGCCAAAAGTGCAGAAATATAATCCGATTCTGCTGATTCATTGCAATAAAGAATTGTTGACAAAAGCTAAGTCACCAGAAGACCTTTTCTGGTCAGTGGGGATTACTCTTGTTTTGACTGTATTATTTCTTATTGGCAGCATACTTTGCTTTAATCAAAAGAAGATTTAGTTATGAACAGGAGATTATTGAAGAAAAATTCATTAGAAAATTAATAAAAGTAAGAAGGCATGCTGCAAAATCAACAAAAAGAAGATTTTGCAGCATGTTTTTTTGTACTGCATTTTTATGCATAAAATACATCTGCGGGTTGCCCATGGGATTTAAAATATGGTATGATAGAATAAGTGGGAGGAAGATTATGGATTTTAATAAAGAAGAACAACAGACAGGTGGTAATGTAAGCAAGGTGTGGAAAAAGGGAAATATTATTTTACGTGAACAGAAGTCATGGAGTCATACAGTTCAAAGGCTTTTGTTATATCTGGAAAAGAAAGAATTTCCCTATAGTCCAAGGTTTCTTGGAACAGATGAAGAAGGAAGAGAAATGCTTAGTTATATGGAAGGAGTCTGTATGGAAGAGTATCCGGCAGATAGTTCAATACGGTTTCGTATCTCTACTATACGTAAGTTAGGAGAGATGCTTCGTAGGTATCATGATATAACAAGTACTTTTTCCAGAAGCAAAGAAGACGTGTGGATGCTGTCTTATGAGGGGAAACTGGAAAAAGAGGTAATCTGTCACAATGATATAGCACCATATAATGTAACTTTTATAAACAATATTCCAGTAGGACTGATTGACTTTGACACCTGCTGTCCGGGACCTAGAATCTGGGATATAGCCTATGCATTGTATCGTTTTGTACCTCTTACATCCGAAGTGTATGAGCCGGAAACAGGAAGAAAGCGTTCTTATGAAAAGGGGAGAGACGCTGGAATTCGAAGAATGTGTGTGAATGACTTCTTCCGTGCATACGGAATAGAGAAGCCAGATGATTTGGCAGAACAGATTGTGAAACGTCTGGAAAGTCTGGCAGATTATATTGCCAGTGAAGCAGGAAAAGGAAACGAAGTATTTGAAAAAATGTTAGAAGAGGGACATCAGAAAATTTATTTGCAGGATGCAGAGTTTATCAGAGAACATCAGTCGGAATGGTTCTAATAGATAAACTTTCATAAAGAATAGTGAATTAATGAAGCAGGGATAGAATGTAAATTACATATTGCCAAAGGTAGCATATAAAAAAATGCTATGTTATAATGACAATTATTAATATAATATGAAAAAACATAAAGGAGTGCTTACATTATGATGCAGGACCAGAAAATGGACGAATTTTTAGACGTATTGTCTTCTAGTGCCCCCGTTCCAGGCGGCGGCGGTGCCAGTGCATACGCAGGTGCAATTGGTACGGCACTTGGTGCAATGGTTGCAAATCTGACTATCGGAAAGAAAAAATACGCAGATGTGCAGGAAGAAATCAAACGGCTGGAAGCAGATTCTCAGATACTTATGAAAGAATTGAGTCTGTTTATGGATAAAGATGCAGAAGCATTTGAACCGTTGTCTAATGCTTATGGTCTTCCAAGACAGACACAAGAACAGAAGAAAGAAAGAGAGGAAATTATGGAAAAAGCACTGGTAACAGCTAGTGAAACACCTCTTGCTCTGATGGAAAAAACCTTAGAGGCAATGAAGCTGTTGGATCGTCTTTCTGTGATTGGTTCTAATCTTGCAATTAGTGATGTTGGCGTTGGTATACAGATGATGCGTTCTGCATTGCTTGGTGCATCATTAAACGTATTTATTAATACAAAGATGATGAAAAACCGTGTTGTGGCAGATGAAATGAACCAGAAAGCGGAAGCCATGATTGCAGAAGGTACTATTCAGGCAGACCGGATTTTTGCTGTTGTTATGGACAAAATTCATGGTTAGTACAGGAGGAAAGGTTATGGAAATATTAAAAGGCTCAAAAGTAGCAGAAAGCATTACCAATGGATGTATAGAAGAACTGAAAACCAGAAAAAGAGTCCCTCAGCTGGCAATTATCCGTGTCGGTGAAAGACCAGATGATGTATTTTATGAGCGTGGTGCAACAAAGCGTATGGCGAAAATAGGGCTTCGCTGTACTTCTTATCAGTATGATGCAGATATTACAAATGAAGAGTTTCAGAAAGCCTTTGATGCAGTTAATGCCGATCCGGATGTAGACGGAATTTTAATGCTTCGTCCTCTTCCAAAACATCTAGATGAAAGACTGATTGAGAAGAAAATTAATCCAGCCAAAGACGTAGATGGAATTTCACCAATGAATATGGCGAAAATCTATGCAGGTGACGATAGTGGATTTGCACCATGTACAGCAGAAGCAGTTATTGAAATGTTAGATTATGAAAAAATTGATTTAACAGGAAAAAGAGTATCTATTATTGGAAGAAGTCTTGTAATTGGAAAACCATTAGCAATGATGTTAATTAAGAAAAATGCAACGGTTACGGTATGCCATACAAGAACGAAGAATGTAGAAGAAGAATGCCAGAAGGCAGAAATAATTGTTGCGGCAGCAGGAAAAGCCAAAATGGTAACGTCAGATTATATTAGCGATGGTGCAGTTGTAATCGATGTTGGAATTAATGTGGATGAAAATGGAACTATGTGCGGTGACGTGGATTTTGATACAGTTTCCGAGAAGACATCTATTATTACACCAGTTCCAGGCGGTGTAGGAAGTGTAACGACTTCGGTTCTTGCAAAGCATCTGATGAGAGCAGCATTAGAAAGAGAATAGATTATCACACAGAAAAAGGATGTTAGGATGCCAAGCATCCTAACATCCTTTTTCTGATTTCATTGGCTGCAATCCAAACGGCTTCTTGAAAGAGCTGGTCCAGCTTCCGATTGCTGATTTCACATTCGGGATTTGGACTAGTCCGGCCAGACAAATGATAAATTATTCTGCCTGGACCTTTGCATTTTAAAAGCAGCATTTCAATATATCGGGATAGGACTCCCTTTGGACGGCGCAGATAGGGATATTCATTCATAAATTCCAGAGAGGATGTAATGTCTGCCGCCGGGATTTCTGGGTAAAAATGATGAATGACACAAGTATTTTTCATAGATGGTTTTAAATAATCCAAAAAAGAATTATCCAATGGAGATATCCCTTGTGCTTTCATGCATTTTTTGTCATATTCCTGCTCTATTTTTGGAAGACTTAAATTATAAACCTTTTCATATTCCAACAAAAAATGCCTGAAATGATTCTCAAGTACCGAATGGCAGATAAGTCCCATTCGATAGGCACAAGCTGATTGTTTTGAAGGAGAGCTAGAAAAGGAGGATGTCATCATCTCATAATCGTTGGCAAATCTAGAGCTATAAATAAGAGTAGAAGACAACTTCTCATTAGAAAAAATATCTGAGCCATGCTGGCCAAGCAGATAAAAAGGCATATTTTCCCCGATGGCCTTCTGGATTGACCCCGGGAGGCGGTTAAATACTGCAATTCCAAAACGATAATGTGTGTAAACAGATGGCATGGCAAACCCTCCTTTTCTATTATATAATCTCTCGGAATCTCTAAGCCAATAAATTCAAGGCTTTCAGATTCCTTTTCTATTAAAATCCCCCACTTTTT
>CAKSBP010000015.1 GCA_934438135.1 uncultured Clostridium sp.
GAAACTCAGGACAGCCAACTTTTTTCATGGCGTTTTGTGCCTTGAGTGAAGCGAAAGGAATGGATATAAAAATGGAATATTTGGGAAAAGAGATAAAAAAATTAGGCTTTGGTTTAATGCGTCTTCCGAAAAAGGGAGAAGAAATTGATGTGGAACAAGTTAAAGTTATGGTAGATAAATTTATGGAAGCAGGTTTTACCTACTTTGATACGGCATGGGCATATGCTGGCAGTGAAGATGCTATTCGCCAGGCTTTAGTAGAGCGCTATCCAAGAGAAAAGTTTCAGCTGGCAACTAAAAATGCGGCATGGATTAACTGTAAGACGAGAGAAGAGGCGGTCGCCCAATTTGAAACTTCTTTGAAACAGACAGGTGCAGGATACTTTGATTTTTATTTATTACATAACTTAGGAGAAAGCCGCACAAAGTTCTTCGATGACTTTAACATGTGGGATTTTGTACAGGAGAAGAAAAAGGAAGGATTGATTAAACATGTGGGATTTTCTTTTCATTCCACGCCAGAAGAACTGGAAGAAATTTTAACGAAGCATCCAGAAATGGAATTTGTTCAGCTTCAGATAAATTATGCAGACTGGGAAAATCCGGCGATTCAGGCAAAAGGATGCTATGAAGTGGCAAGAAAGTACGGAAAACCAATTGTAATTATGGAACCGGTAAAAGGTGGTATGCTGGCAAATCCACCAGAACAGGTAGCAGAAGTATTTCGGCAGGCTGACAAAAAGGCATCCAATGCATCCTGGGCCATTCGTTTTGCAGCCAGCCTAGAAGGCGTAATTACTGTATTGTCCGGTATGAGTAATGTGGAGCAGATGGAAGATAATCTGTCTTATATGAAATCTTTTACGAAATTAAGCGGACAGGAAGAGAAAACATTAGAGAAAGCGCAGAAAGTATTAAAAGGGATTCCGTTGATTCCTTGTACAACCTGTAATTACTGTGCAAAGGTCTGTCCAAAGAATATTGGAATTTCAGGAACCTTTACTGCTAGAAATTATCTTACTTTATATAAGAGCAAAGAACAGGCACTTCATCAGGAAGGATGGCTTGTAGGAGGACATGGAAAGCAGAAAGCTGCGGAATGTATTAAGTGTGGGAAATGTGAGCAGGTTTGTCCACAGCATTTGGAAATACGGAATTTGTTAGCAGAAGCTGCCGAAGTACTAAAATAGCAGTTTAAAAAAGGAGCAGAGTGTTATGGAAGCAAGAGAGATGTTGGAAAAGTTAAAGAATGGAGAAATTTCTGTGGAAGAAGCAGAAAAGTTTTTTCGTCGAAAACCATTTGAGGATATTGGATGTGCAAAACTTGATACCCATAGACAGATTCGCTCTGGTCATGCAGAGGTAATTTATTGTAGTGGAAAGGCAGATGAACATCTGATACATATATATGAAACATTGTATCATGAAAATGGAGAAGTGTTTGGAACAAGGGCATCGAAAGAACAGTATGAATTAGTGAAAACGGTCATTCCAGATATTTCTTACGACCCGGTTTCGAGAATTCTTAAAAAAGAAAAGAAGAATAAAAAGAAGGTGGGAAAAATTACGGTCTGCACAGCGGGAACCGCAGATATTCCAGTTGCAGAGGAGGCTGTACAGACAGCTGAATATTTTGGAAATAGAGTGAAGCGTATATTTGATGTGGGTGTCAGTGGAATTCATCGTCTGCTTGCCAGCATGGATGATATTCAAGATGCCAACTGTATCGTTGCTGTTGCTGGAATGGAAGGGGCGCTGGCAAGCGTTATTGGAGGATTGGTTGATAAACCAGTTATTGCCGTGCCTACATCTATAGGATATGGAGCTAATTTACATGGACTGTCTGCTCTTCTTACAATGATCAACTCCTGTGCCAATGGAGTTGCTGTCGTAAATATTGATAATGGCTATGGTGCTGGTTATATGGCATCACAAATTAATCATCTGGGGGTCTATCCAAATGAACAAAAATAAAACGTTATATTTAGAATGTGCTTCTGGAATCAGCGGCGACATGACTGTTGCTGCACTACTGGATCTTGGGGCAGATAAAGAAGTTTTAGAAAAAGCATTAAAAACACTTCCCGTAGAAGGATTTCAGACGAACATTAGCAGAGTGAAAAAAGCAGGACTGGATGTCTGTGATTTTGATGTGATTTTAGACAAGGAGCATGAGAATCATGACCATGATATGAAATATCTTTATGGAGAGGAAACAAGTCACAGTTATGCTTATAAAGACCATCATAAAAATCACCCGCACGAACATCGTCGACTTCCAGAAATCCTTTCCATTATAGAAGGAGCAGAAATGACAATAGGTGCAAAAGAAATTGCTGTCCGCATTTTTCAGATTCTTGCAAAGGCAGAAGCAAAAGCTCATGGAGTACCGGAAAATGAAGTTCATTTTCACGAAGTTGGTGCAGTGGATTCCATTGTAGATATTGTGGCGACAGCAGTCTGTCTGGATAATCTAGATATTCAAAACTGTATTATACCGTCTTTAAATGAAGGAAAGGGATTTGTGCACTGTCAGCATGGTGTTCTTCCAGTACCGGTACCTGCGGTTATGAATATTGTGGAAGCAAGTCATTTAAACTTATCCATTATGGACGCAGAAGGAGAATTTGTCACTCCTACAGGTGCAGCTATTGCAGCAGTGATTATGACTTCAGATAAACTTCCAGAGAAATTTTCGATTTCCAAAACCGGAATGGGTGCGGGAAAGCGAGAGTATGAGCATCCAAGCATCTTACGTGCTATGTTGATTGAAGAAAAGAAAAAAGAAACAGAGGATTTTATTTATAAGCTGGAATCTAATATTGATGACTGTACTGGAGAAACCCTGGGCTATGTTATGGAACGGCTTTTTGAAGCGGGGGCCAGAGATGTGCACTATATGCCGGTTTATATGAAAAAAAACCGGCCTGCTTATCAATTAAATGTAATTTGCAATAAGGAGGATATTCCTATATTAGAGCAGATTGTTTTTGAAGAAACTACGACGATCGGAATCCGTAGACAGAAAATGGAGCGTTCTATTTTAAGCCGTGAAATAAAAACTATTGATACCAGCATTGGAGAAGCAAAGGTGAAAGTTTGTACTATTTGTCAGAAACAAAGAAATTATCCGGAATATGAAAGTGTTGTAGAGTTATGTAGGAAAAGCGGAAAGTCTTATCAGGAAGTATATAGATTAATAGAAAGGGAATGTAATGAAAATTGATAAATATACTGCATTAAAGAAGCAGATTGCAGAGTATACCAAACAGGATGTTATCATTGCTTTCTCCGGAGGTGTGGACTCTAGCCTGCTGCTAAAGCTGGCATGCAGTGCGGCAAAGGAATATGGAACAAAAGTGTATGCAGTAACTGTAAAGACAAGGCTTCATCCAGCGGGAGATATTGAAATTGCACAGAGGGTAGCAGAGGAAGCCGGTGCTGTTCATAAAGTATTGAGAATTGATGAGTTAGAAGAAGCCGGAATTAAGAACAATCCAAAAGACCGCTGTTACCGATGCAAGAAAAGTATTTTTGCCCAAATAAAAAATCTGGCAGAATCATTAGGAGTTCTTTCTATATTAGAAGGAACTAATGAAAATGATTTACATGAGTATCGTCCAGGAATCAAGGCATTGAAAGAACTTGGGATTATAAGTCCGTTGGCAGATAACCGAATTACCAAAGAGGAAGTGCGTGTTCTGGCAGCAGAATTGAAAATTTCCACAGCAGATCGTCCTTCTATGCCTTGCCTTGCGACCAGACTTCCATATGGAACTATGATCCATTATGAACTGTTAAAACGGATCGAAGAAGGAGAAAAGTTTATTCACAGACTGGGGTATTACAATGTCCGTCTGCGTATTCATGGAAATATAGCTAGAATCGAAGTGGATGAAAGCGAGATTCCAAAGCTGATTGGAGAAAGAAAAGAAATCACAGCAAAAATAAAAAAACTTGGATTTCCTTATGTAACTTTGGATTTAGCGGGATTTCGATCGGGCAGCATGGACTTATTTGATGAAGATAAACAGAAAAACTTTCCAGGAAATATTGATACAGCCATTGATGAAAAAGAGCCTTCTATTGATATATCAAAGATTTCAGAGTAATAGATTTTATATTTTTAAACTGCCGTATAATTTAAATTTTATGGCAGTTTTTTTAATACGAATAATATATTCGTAGTCTTTCCAGCTATAAAAGTTAATGATGAAACATTAATCTGCTTTCATTCTATCAGCCAAAAAAGTTCTCGAAAAAGTCCTACTAATATGATATACTTAAATATGATACCCTTGGAGGTGTAAAATGTTAAATGAAAAAAAAATAAGACTGATGACAAAACTGGCTTTATGTGAAGAACAGGACAAGGAAAATATAAAGTTAGATAAATATTATAGAATTGATTATATTAGATATCAGGTACTCAAAAGCCTGATTGCAGTAACGATTGGATATGCCATAGTATTACTTGGCGTGATTGGTTATTATTTTCAGAATATTGTGGACAATATCATTTCAATAAATTATAGAGCAACAGCATATTATGTAATAGCGATCTATATATTAGTGCTTGTGTTTTATGGAACAGTGACCGGAGCAGTGAGTTATTTCAAATATGAAAACAGTAAGAAAAATATTTGGAAATACAAGAAGAATCTGAAGGCTCTTCGTCTCTTATACAAAGAGGAAAGTAACACCAAGTAGGAGGAAAGAATGACGAAGTTATTAGAATTCAAGGAAAAAATAAATAATATATACATTAAATTTGGAAGGTACATTCGTCCTGCTGTGAAGTTTTTAATAGCGTTTACAGTGCTGACAGCCATAAACAGCTATATTGGATATGATCAGAGGCTGAATTCTATAGCAGTTGTTATGATCCTATCCTTGGTGGCTGCTTTTGTACATCCAGGTTTGATTGTCCTGATGGCAGCTGTATTCAGCGGTCTTCATATTTATTACTGTTCACCAGTATTATCGATTGTTATATGTCTGGTGTTTCTGATTCTATATCTGCTGATTATAAGGTTTATGCCTCAGTCTGGTTATATAGTACTTGCTATGCCAGTATTATTTGTATTGAGGATACCATATGCCATGCCGATATTGTTAGGAATTGCATGGACGCCTGTGGCGGTTATACCATGTGCATGCGGAATTATTGTATATTATTTATTTGCAGTTATAAAAAGTGCATCTATACTGACGGGAGGAACATCCGTAGATGATGTGCTCGAAATTTATAAATATGTAATTGATGGATTACGAAATAATAAAGAAATGCTGCTTGTACTGATTGCATTCAGCATTGTAATTCTTGTTACGTATTTTATAAGAAAAATGGCAGTTGACTATGCATTTAATATAGCAGTTGCTGCTGGAGTAGTGGTAAATGTTCTGGCATTTCTTATTGGTAATTTAATATTAAATGTATCAAATAAGGTGGTTTATATTTTAATTGGAAGCCTGATTTCCGGAATTCTTGTCTGGATTATACAGTTCTTCCGCCTCAACCTGGATTATTCAGCTGTGGAATTTACGCAGTTTGAAGATGATGATTACTATTATTATGTTAAAGCTGTACCAAAAGTTAAGATTGCTGCTCCAAAGAAAGATGTTAAAACAATAAATGCCAGAAGAAATGATGACATGATGGATGAACAGGAAATTTTGGATTTTGATGAGGATGAACCGCGTTCCAAGTAGATGGTTTGTGCCATAGAAAGAGGTAAAGATGGAAACCATAAAAAGCTTTCTCAATGAGTATATTGGACGGCTGATGATACCACATATCACGGTCATAGATATTTTGGAAATTGTTATTATTGCGTTTGCAGTATACCACATTATCATATGGATAAAAAATACAAGAGCATGGATGCTGGTTAAGGGGTTAATTGTACTGGCATGTTTCTGGTTTATTGCCGTACTCCTTGATATGAGTGCAATTCTGTGGATTTTTGAAAAGTCAATTAATTTTGGTATTACGGCGGTTGTTATTGTATTCCAGCCGGAAATCCGAAATGCACTGGAGCAGATTGGACGAAAAGATATTTTCCGCTCTTTGATGCCATTTGACGATCAGAAGACCAAGCAGGATAAGAGTTCGATGAAGATGATAAATGACATTGTGAAAGCGACTTTTGAACTGGCAAAGGACAAGACAGGAGCACTGATTGTAATACAGAATGAAGTTCCTCTTCATGAATATGAAAGAACGGGAATTGTTTTGGATTCTGTAATCAGCAGCCAGCTTCTGATTAATATATTTGAACATAATACACCTCTTCATGATGGTGCTGTTATTATCCGGGAAGACAGGATTACAGCGGCAACCTGTTATCTTCCTCTTTCAGATAATATGGCATTAAGCAAAGAATTGGGAACCAGACATCGTGCTGGTGTCGGAATCAGTGAGGTGACAGACAGCCTTACTATTATCGTATCAGAGGAAACGGGCAATGTATCCATTGCTCTGAAAGGACAGCTGATACGTGGTGTAGATGGAGAATATTTAAAGAGTAAGTTAAATCAGCTTCAGGGAAATACCGGAGATACGAAAAAGAAACGAAAACTATGGAAGGGAAGACAGAAGGATGGAGAAAAAACTGTTAAATAACCTTGGAATTAAGATTCTATCGATCTGTCTGGCGGCCTTCTTCTGGCTTGTCATCGTAAATATAGATGATCCAGTCAAATCGAAAACGTTTACCAATATACCAGTAACCGTCATAAATGACGATGCCTTGGAAGCAAAAAATCTGGCTTATGAAGTGGTATCCGGTAACACAGTGGATTTTACAGTATCTGGAAAGCGAACTGTTATTGAAAAATTAAAACGGACTGATTTTACGGTTACAGCGGATTTGGCAGAAATGACTCAGCCATTTGATACTGTAAAGATAAATGTTGAGTGCAGCAAGTATCCTAGTGTTAGTATTAGTATGGGAAAAGTCAGCACCATGACGATTTCGTCAGAAGAGAAGATAACCAAGAGCTTTTCGGTGAAAGTTAGCACAACGGGAGCAGCATCACCTGGCTATGCACCGGATGCACCGGAAGTATCACCAGTAATTTTGGATGTAACAGGAGCAGCTACTTCCGTAAAAGAAATCGAAGACGTGAAGGTACAGGTGGATATCAGTGGAGCGGATTCAGATATTACCAGAACGGTTGTACCTCATGCTTACGATGAAAAGGGAAATGAAATTGATCGTTCGAAGCTGAAGTTTTCTTATGAAACAGTTACTGTAAAAATTCCGATGCTTCAGACAAAGGATGTTCCGGTTGTGTTAAAGACTACAGGTGAACCAGCATTTGGCTATCAGTATATTGGGGCAAATTATCAGCCGCAGACCATTGAAGTCAAAGGAGAGGCTGATGCATTGTCAAAAATCGATAGTATTCCAATCAGTGTTGATGTAAATGGTCTAAAGGAGAATAAAGAATTTACAATCACTATTTCAGATATTCTTCATGATTATGATGTCAGTGCAGTAGAAAGTGATATCAGCACCGTTGTTATTTCGGTTACCATTGATAAAATGGAAGAAAAGGAAATTACATTTGGTTTTGATGCAATCTCTTTTGAAAATGTACCGGAAAATTATGACGTGCAGAATGTTGGAAATGGAAATGAGTATATGGTTAAACTGATGGGGAGAAAGAGTGAACTTGAGAAGATTACAGTAAATTCCCTGGCACCGATGGTTGATGCCAGTAGTCTCACGACAGAGAAACAGACAGTAAAATTTCATTTTACACTGCCGGAAGGAGTAAAGATTGTTTCAGAAACCAGGGCGGTTGTCCGATTAGTTCATGGAGATAATGGACTGAATCCAGTGGTAAGTCCGACGCCTTCTGCCGACATTACAGTAAGTCAGAGTCCGGAAGAATCTGCTGAACCTTCACCAGAAAATTCTGAATTACCACAGCCATCAGAGGATAATAATAATGAAGAGGATGATGGAACCCACGATGAGAGCAGTGAGGAGGATGGTGCATAAAATAATAGGAGTAAAAAGCATAGATTAATTAGGAGGTAATTGCATGGTTAACGCAAAGGTAGTACTACGCAACCCGCTGGGGCTGCATTTGCGGCCAGCAGGTGTCTTGTGTACAGAGGCATTGAAGTACGCAAGTAATGTCCAGATAAAAAAGGGGAATGTTGTAACGAATGCCAAAAGTGTGCTGGGAGTTCTGGCAACAGGCATTCGTTGT
Organism: uncultured Clostridium sp.; assembly: GCA_934438135.1. Lineage (GTDB taxonomy): Bacteria > Bacillota > Clostridia > Lachnospirales > Lachnospiraceae > Clostridium_AI. Next base: position 8,227 of record CAKSBP010000015.1, read on the forward strand.
GGTGATGAATTTGAAATTATCTGTACGGGAGAAGATGAAGAAGCTGCTCTTACAAAACTGATTAGGCTGATAGAAGAAGGAATTGGGGAGAAAGTATGAGAAACTACTGGTAAATTAAGGCTTGCGGAAAGTGGGGCCTGGTGATATAATGAAGTGCACAACAGTTTAAAAAGGATAGTGATAGGAGCATGGGGCTAGGATTGATAGTAAGACGCTCTTTATAGTTAAAATGTACAGTGTGATTTATCGACTCCAGTACTAGATACTGACCAGCAGAGATACATTTCAATTATAATAATAGAAGGAGCGGTAAAAATGATTAATTATAAAAGATATAAAAGGGTTCCTGTCGTAGATTTTCCAGAACGTCAGTGGCCGAATAATGAGATTCAGAAAGCACCTATCTGGTGCAGCGTTGATTTGAGAGATGGAAACCAAGCTTTGATTGAGCCAATGGTAGTAAATGAGAAGATTGAGTTCTTCAACCATCTTGTAAAACTTGGATTTAAGGAAATTGAAATCGGTTTTCCATCTGCATCCCAGATTGAATTTGATTTCTTAAGACAGTTAGTAGATAGAAATTTAATTCCAGATGATGTGAAAGTACAGGTTTTAACACAATGCAGGGAACACTTATTAAAGAGAACCTTTGAAGCAGTGGAAGGAATTAAAAATGTAATTGTTCATATATATAATTCTACTTCTACTCTACAGCGTGATGTAGTATTTAATATGAGCCGTGAAGAGATTAAACAGATTGCAGTTGATGGCACTTTAATGGTAAAAGAATTTGCAAAAGACTTTCCGGGAAATGTTACATTAGAGTATTCACCAGAGAGTTTTACTGGTACCGAGCTTGATTATGCATTGGATGTCTGTGACACTGTAATCAGAACATGGGGCGGTACAAAGGAAAATCCAGTTATCATTAACCTTCCAGCAACTGTCGAAATGAACACACCAAATGTGTATGCTGACCAAATTGAATGGATGTCTACACATTTTGAGAACCGTGAAGCGGTTATTTTAAGCGTGCATCCTCATAATGACCGTGGTACAGCAGTAGCAGCTGCAGAGCTTGCCTTACTTGCCGGCTGTGATCGTATCGAGGGAACTTTATTTGGGAATGGTGAGAGAACCGGTAATGTAGATCTTCTAAACATTGCTTATAACATGTTTTCACAGGGGATTGATCCGAAGTTAAACATTGAAAATGTAAATGAATCGATCGATATTTACGAGAGATGTAATAAGATACCAATACATATCCGCCATCCATATGCTGGAAAGCTTGTATTTACTGCTTTTTCAGGCTCACATCAGGATGCAATCAACAAAGGCGTAAGAGCTATGCATGAGAGAAATCAGGATTATTGGGAAGTTCCATATCTTCCGATTGATCCATCTGATGTTGGAAGGGTTTATGAACCGATTGTCAGAATTAACAGTCAGTCAGGTAAGGGTGGAGTTGCGTTCGTAATGGAAACCTACTATGGATTTAAACTGCCAAAAGGAATGCATAAAGAATTCGCTGATGTAATTCAGGTGATTGCTGAAGAGCATGGAGAAGTTGCACCAGAAACTATTATGGCAGAATTTAAAAAGAATTATCTGGATAAGAAGGAACCACTTCATTTTGTACGATGCAAGGTAGAAGACTTATCTGATACAGATGATGATTTTGATACACAGATAACAGTTGTTTTCCGTAATCATGGGGAGGAACAATCATTTACTGCAACCGGTAATGGTCCAATTGATGCCGTTCAGAGAGGGTTAAAAGAACAGCTTTCTATTGATATTAAAGTTCTTGACTATGATGAACATGCATTAAATTCAGGTTCTAACGCACAGGCAGCAGCATATATACATATGTTAGATAAAGATACAAAGAAAGCAACTTACGGTGTTGGTATCAGTTCTAACATAACAAGGGCTTCGATACGTGCTATATTCAGTGCCGTAAACAGAATCCGTGAATAGTAAATGAGATTGCCAGCGGAAAGCTGACAGTTCAGATAAAACAAAGAGTGGGATTTGTTAAAATCCCGCTCGTTTGTGTATTATAAGAAAAGAATGGTTTGTAGAAAGGACATTGTCAGATGAAAAAAGTAATTACCTATGGAACTTACGATTTGTTACATGTAGGACATATCAATTTATTAAGAAGAGCGAAAGAGCTTGGAGATTATTTAATTGTTGTATTATCAACGGATGAGTTTAATGCATTAAAACATAAAACAGCATATCATTGCTATGAAGATCGTAAAATAATTTTAGAATCTATTAAATATGTAGATGAGGTAATTCCAGAATATAATTGGGAACAGAAAATTAAAGATGTTCAGGATAATAATGTTGATATCTTTGTTATGGGCGATGACTGGAAAGGACAGTTCGACTTCTTAAAAGATTATTGTGAGGTTGTATATCTTCCTAGAACAGAAGGAATTTCAACTACAAAAATCAAAAACGATTTACACATGGGTGTATAATATGAAAGAACTTTCCAATGAGTTGAAAAATAAAAAGCTTTTTCTGCTCGATATTGATGGGACTATCAGCTTTGACAGTACGCTTTTTGAAGGCTCGATGGAGTTTTTCCATGAAGTGGAGAGACGTCAGAGAAACTGTGTATTCATTACGAATAATTCTACCAGAAGCATTTCTGGTTATGTGGAGAAGTTCACAAAAATGGGCGTGAAAGTGGATGAACGCAGTTTCCTGACATCTTCTTATGCTTCTGCTGTATATTTGAAGGAAAAGTACCAGCAGGAACTTTTATTTGCAGCAGGAACTCAGTCTTTTATTCAGGAATTAAGGGAGTTTGGACTTCGGGTAACAGAGGATAAGCGGAAACTTGAGATTAAGGCAGTTATAGTTGGATTTGATAATGAACTGACCTATCAGAAAGTTCAGGATGTATGTGAACTGCTAGAGACCCGAGATGTGGATTATATTGCAACAAATCCGGATCTGGCATGTCCGGTTGGCTTTGGATATGTGCCGGACTGCGGAGCAATTTGTCTGATGATTGAACAGGCGGCAAAGCGAAAGCCGCTTTTTATCGGAAAGCCAAATCCGTTGATGGTGGAAATGTCTATGAAACGTTTTGGATGTTCCAGAGAAGAAACGGTTGTAATTGGTGATCGTTTGTATACGGATATTGCCAGTGGTAACCGTGCAGGAGTAGATACAGTTGTAGTATTTACTGGGGAAACGAAGAAAGAGGATTTGAAGGATACGGAATTTCCACCTTCTTATTACTGTGATAGTATTCTTGATATCTATCATGTTTTGACAGAGAAAGAAGAAACGACAAGGTGTAACTATGAAAAAATGGATTAAAAAATTAGGAAAAACAGCATTTCTTTTCCTATATAATATAGAAAGAACCTGTCTTCCTGTGAAAAAGAATGTGATTCTTTTTGAAAGTAATGTAGGAAGAAATTATACTGGAAATCCGAAAGCGATTTATGAAGAAATGGTAAAGCAGGGACTGGATCAGAAATACCAGTGCATATTCAGCCTGGAAAATACGAATACACCAGTTCCAGGAGCTGCCAGAAAAGTAAAACGTCTAAGGCTTTCCTATTTTTATTATATGGCAGTTGCAAAAGTGTGGGTCAGTGATTCCAGGCTTCCCGAATTTATTGTAAAACGAAAAGAAACCAAATACATTCAAACCTGGCATGGAACTCCGCTTAAAAAGCTGGCTTTGGATTTGGACAGCATCCATATGGATGGAGAATCCAGTCTGGAAGAGTATAAGTTCAAATTTAAAGAAAACAGTAGTACTTGGGATTATTTGATTTCTCAGAATAAATTCAGTAGTAATGTATTCCGGAGATGTTTTGCATTTAAGAAAGAAATGTTGGAAACTGGTTATCCAAGAAACGATGTGCTGTTTCAGAAAAACAATGAAGAAGATATACGGAAATTGAAAGAAAAGTTTCAGATTCCATTAAATAAGAAAGTACTTCTTTATGCACCAACCTGGCGGGATGATCAGTTTTATGGGGAAAATCAGTATAAGTTTACTAGTAATATAGACTATGATTTGATGGAGAAAGAACTGAGCCAGGAATATGTACTTTTAGTAAAGTGCCATTATCTTGTAAAGGATCGGATTGACTGGAGTAAGTATAAAGGTTTTATTTATTCCTTTGGTTCCGAATGCGATATTGCAGAATTGTATCTGATTGCGGATCAGATGATAACAGATTATTCTTCCGTTATGTTTGACTATAGTCTGCTGAAGCGGCCGATGTTTTTCTTTGCGTATGATTTGGAATGCTACAAAGATGAGCTAAGAGGGTTTTATTTTGATTATCTTGGAGAGATTCCGGGACCGGTATCTCAGACTACAGAAGAATTAATCCGGGATATTTACCAGTATCAATCAAAAGACTATCAGGAGAAATATGATTTATTTACTGATAAATTTAATACGTTTGATGATGGTAAAGCATCAAAGAGGATTGTGGAATGCATAGAAAAACTAGTACAATTATAATCTGGCAGGAAATAAAGGAAGGGTTTCATTATGAAGAAAATAGGATATCTTATTTTTGCCGTATTCTTTTCTTTCTTTCGTCTATTCCCACGAAAGAAGAATAAGGTTTTTTGTATTATGACTCATGATGGCAGTGATGGAAGCAGTGTGGGAGTAGTGGTACAGGCATTAAAACAGCGGAATGAAAAATATGAATTTCATTATCTGAAGAAGGCAGAGCGAGAATCGGTGAAGCAGCATAAGCTGACTCAGTTTTTGTCCTTCTTTTTGGTAAAGCCTTATCATTTGGCAACATCTTCTGTTGTAATGTTAGATAATGTGTTTTTACCGATGGCATATTTAAAATTCGCAAAAGATGTAAAAGTGGTACAGTTATGGCATGGAACCGGCACTATTAAAAAATTTGGACAGGATGTAAATACTGGTGAACTGAAAGAACTGGAGAAGAGGGCGAATAGTACAATTACACATTTAGTGGTGAATTCGGAATATACGAAAGAACAGTACAGCCATGCATTTGGCTTGGAAAAGAGCAGAATTTTCTCATGGGGACTTCCGAGAACGGATGAAATGTTTTCAGAGGAGATTACAAAGAAAAAGACAGAGCACTTTTATCAGAAATTTCCTGAATTAAAGGATAAAAAGCTGGTTTTATATGCACCTACATTCCGTGATGATGAGGTAAATGAACCAAAATTGTGTCTGGATTTAGAAAAGCTTATGAAAGAAACCGATTCCAACACGGTTTATTTGTTAAAACTTCATCCATTCGTAGCAGCAAACTTTAATATAGAAGGAATTTCTTCAGAACGAGTAAAGAATGTATCTTTTTATCAGGATATTAATACATTATTAATGGTGTCTGATGTGCTGATTACAGATTATTCCTCAATTATCTTTGAATATTGTGTGTTAGAAAAACCAATGATTTTCTATGCCTATGATTTAGAAAAGTTCAGTAAACAAGGAAGAGGTTTTTATGAACCGTATAAAGAATATGTACCAGGTCCAATTGCTAGGACAACAGAAGATATTATACAGATATTGAATAAAAATTCTTATGATTTTGAAAGAATTGTTTTATTTAAGAAAAAAAGCTATCAGTACCTGGATGGACAGGCAATTAATAGATTAATCAAGAATATTTTTGAATAACCATACAAAGTATAGAAGAAACATGCTAAAACAAGAAATGTATGGAAAGAACATTAAAAATATACAAAAAAATTTATGCGGAAAGATGCAGAACAAATATAAAATGTGTCTTTCCCTTTGCTTTATTGTCGAAAATACTCACAATAAGACAATCACTTTTTTGTCTAACATATGGAAAAATTTCGAGAGAAATGTTACAATATACTCGCATTAATTAAGAAGGGGGAATTAATTAATGTTACATAGACAACTTGAATAGATACTAGATGTGAGAGGAACTAATGTAAGATAAGAAGAAAAGTTACTAATGAGAATAATAAGGTGGTTAATATGACAATCACAAGGTGTTATAACATATTACAACACCTTGAAAGTATCATCAAAAATACTTATTTGCCATTTCGTTTTGAACGATAACGTTCTGTACTATCTAAGATTTTCTTTCGTATTCTTAAAGAAACAGGAGTTACCTCAAGTAATTCATCTGTATCAATATATTCCAGAGCCTGTTCCAAACTTAATATTCTAGGTGTAGTTAGACGAAGGGATTCATCCGCACTGGAAGAACGTGTGTTAGTTAACTGTTTACGTTTGCAGACATTAACTTCAATATCTTCTGGTTTAGCACTTTGTCCAATAATCATACCACTGTAGACTTTTTCACCAGGTCCGATAAATAATGTACCTCGTTCCTGTGCATTGAATAGTCCGTAAGTAATGGATTCACCTGTTTCAAAAGCAATAAGGGAACCTGTTTTACGATACTGGATTTCACCTTTATAAGGACCGTAGCTATCGAAGACAGTATTGATAATACCATTACCTTTTGTATCTGTCATGAATTCATTACGATATCCGATAAGTCCTCTGGAAGGAATTAAAAATTCAAGTCTTTGGTAACCGCCATTTGCATGGGACATATTCTGAAGTTCACCTTTACGCTGACTTAATTTATCAATGACAGTACCGGAGTATTCTTCAGGAACATCGATAAATGCACGTTCCATAGGTTCGAGTTTTCTGCCTCTTTCATCTTCTTTAAAAATAACTTCAGCTTTTGATACGGCAAACTCATAGCCTTCACGACGCATGTTTTCGATTAATACGGATAAGTGTAATTCACCACGTCCGGAAACCTTATAACTTTCTGTAGTTGCGGTTTCTTCGACACGAAGAGAAACATCAGTATTAAGTTCTCTAAACAATCTTTCACGTAAATGTCTTGATGTTACGAATTTTCCTTCACGGCCTGCTAATGGACTATCATTTACCATGAAAGTCATAGAAAGCGTTGGCTCAGAAATTTTCTGGAATGTGATAGGAACCGGGTTTTCAGGGGAACAGATTGTGTCACCGATATGCAGGTCACTAATACCTGAGATAGCGACGAGAGAACCCATAGAAGCTTCATTTACTTCTACTTTTTTTAATCCGTCAAATTCATAAAGTTTGCTGATACGCACTTTATTAAATTTATCAGGGTCATGGTGGTTTACAATTACGACATCTTGGTTGACTTTAAGAGTACCATTGTCGATTTTACCGATACCGATACGACCGACATACTCATTATAATCAATGGTACTGATTAATACCTGGGTAGCAGCATCCGGATCACCTGTTGGAGCAGGGATATAATCGATAATCTTTTCAAATAAAGGTTTCATATCAATTGGCTTGTCATTTAAGTCAGCTAATGCATATCCTGCTTTTGCAGAAGCAAAAACAAATGGACAGTCAAGCTGCTCGTCTGATGCATCGAGATCTAAAAAGAGTTCTAGTACATCATCAATAACTTCAGCAGGACGAGCTTCTGGGCGATCGATTTTATTAATACAAACGATTACCGGAAGATTAAGAGCAAGGGCTTTCTGAAGAACAAATTTTGTTTGTGGCATTGGGCCTTCAAAGGCATCCACGACTAAAATAACCCCATTTACCATCTTCAGAACACGTTCTACTTCACCACCGAAATCGGCATGTCCAGGGGTATCAATAATGTTGATTTTTATATCATGGTACTGTACAGCAGTATTTTTAGAAAGAATCGTTATTCCACGTTCTCGCTCAATGTCATTAGAGTCCATGACACGTTCCTGAACTGCCTGGTTGGAACGGAAAACACCGCTCTGCTTGAGCAATTCATCCACGAGTGTTGTTTTACCATGGTCTACGTGGGCAATAATTGCTATATTTCTTACATCTTTTCTTGTAGTTATCATAGCGACCTCCTTGTGATTACAAGTGTAAGCTTATTAACTTAAACATTGTATCACATACGAAAAAATTTACAAGAGTTTTGTTCTAAAAAGGAGTTAGTGTGCATATATATAATAATGAAAATTATTAAAATACAATTTAGCTTGGCTAAACAGAAAAAGAGAGGAGTTATACAATAATGACAGATAAAATATTTGAAAACAATCAGGTTACGATAGCAGGTAAAGTTCAGGGGGAATTTAGACACAGCCACGATGTATTCGGAGAGGGGTTTTACATTTTGGATGTGAAAGTAAATCGTCTGAGCAGTTCGGATGATGTGATTCCTTTGATGGTTTCCGATCGTCTTGTTGACGTAAAGGAAAACCTTGATGGAAAAATGATTGAAGTGACCGGACAATTCCGTTCTTATAACCGCCATGAGGAGAACAGGAATCGTCTGATGCTTTCTGTATTTGTTAGAGAGTTTACAGTATGCGATGATGATTATGTAAGCCAGAAACCAAATTATATTTATCTGGATGGTTTTATCTGTAAACATCCTATTTATAGGAAGACACCATTAGGAAGGGAAATTGCCGATTTGCTCCTGGCAGTAAACCGTCCATATGGAAAATCTGACTACATTCCATGTATCTGCTGGGGGAGAAATGCCAGATATGCGGAAAAATTTGAAGTCGGTGGACGTATTCAGATTTGGGGCAGAATTCAGAGCCGTGAATATCAGAAAAAAATCACGGAGGAAGAAGTCGAGAGACGTGTTGCATATGAAGTTTCTGTCAGTAAGTTAGAGTATATGGGCGAAGAATAAGCACATCGTCGCTTGTTTTATAAAAAGATAGATTTTTTTTATAGCTTATGATACAATAGAATCTGTTTCAATATTATGGAAGTACTTTGTACATAGCCTGTTGTATATGAAATAGGCTGTATTCAGGAGGCTTAAGATGAATAAGAAAATAGTTCAGGTCTATTGTGGAAAAGGAAAAGGAAAAACAACAGCAGCAGTTGGACAGTGTATTCGTGCTGCAAGTATGGGATGTGAAGTCATTATCATACAGTTTTTAAAAGGCAGGGATGCAGAGGAGTTTTCTTTTTTAAGCAAGCTGGAACCGGATATAAAGTTATTTCGTTTTGAGAAGGAACAAGAATATTATAAAGATTTGACCGAGGAACAGCAGAACGAGGAAAAACAAAATATTATTAATGGATTTAATTTCGCCAGAAAAGTAATAGAAACCGGAGGCTGCGATGTGCTGGTTTTAGATGAGGTCTTAGGACTAATCGAACTTGGCATTATAACAAACGAAGATCTGATAAAGCTGATACAGCTTAGGGATGATTATGTGAAATTAGTTATGACGGGACAGAATCTTTCCGATGAACTGGCTCAGTATGTCGATATGATTTCAGAGATTAGACCAATTAAAGAATTATAGAAATTATGTGTTGACAAACCATATATGGAATGCTAACATAAAAAAATAATGAAAAAATTTTTTCAAATGAGGTAGAGGTGCGTTTTTTATTAGTAAGCTGTCGGACATAAATAGGTGTGGATGAAGTCAGCCCAAAGGAAAAAATGCCGAAGGTTTTGTAAGCCTATGAGTACATTACCTGGGCGCATAATGAAAAATTGTGCGACTGTCATCAATAAGATGGAGTGCTACCTAAAGGATTGAGCTTGATTATTGCAGAAATTTCTTTAGGAGCCGGCTTTTTAGTCGGCTCTATTAGTGTTCAGATCTTGCGTTACATTAAGCCATGTTGTATATTCTGACAACAGATTATGAATGGCATGGCTGAATTGCAATGAACTTGCATGTGCGGCAATTTAGGAAGGGTACTACTACATCAAAGTTTTCAATAATAGGAGGTTTTAATATGGCTGTTTTTACAGGTTCTGGTGTTGCATTAGTTACACCAATGAAAGAGAATGGAGAAGTAAATTACGAAAAACTGAAAGAATTGGTAGAGTACCATGTTGCGAACGGTACAGATTCCATCGTTATTTGTGGAACAACTGGTGAATCTGCTACTATGACAGAGGAAGAGCATTCGGATGTAATCAAAGCATGTATTGACTATGTGAATAAGAGAATTCCTGTTATTGCAGGAACTGGTTCAAACTGTACACGTACAGCGATTGAATTATCGAAGAGAGCGCAGACAGATGGAGCAGATGGAGTACTTATTGTTACCCCTTATTATAATAAAGCAACACAGCAGGGATTAAAAGAACACTATAAAGCAATTGCAAATAGTATAGATATTCCGGTTATTATGTATAATGTACCAAGCAGAACCGGATGTAACCTTTTGCCAGCTACTATCGCTTCTCTTGTAAAAGAAGTGGATAATATTGTAGGGGTAAAGGAAGCCAGCGGTGATATTTCCACTGTTGCAGAGATTATGAATCTGACCAACGGAAAGATTGATTTATATTCTGGAAATGACGATCAGATAGTACCGATTTTATCGCTTGGTGGAAAAGGTGTTATTTCCGTACTTGCGAATATTGCACCAATGGATACGCATAATATTGTAGACAGTTTCCTAAAGGGTGATGTAAAAGCCAGCCGAGAACTACAATTAAAGTATATTCCACTGATCAAATCTTTATTCAGTGAAGTTAATCCAATTCCAGTAAAGCGAGCAATGAATCTTTTAGGAATGGAAGTAGGAAGCTTAAGACTGCCATTAACAGAAATGGCAGAAGGCAAAGCAGCTGTATTGGCAGGGGAACTGAGAAAGACAGGTCTTTTAAAATAAAGTTTATAATAAGGTAAGAAGAAACAAGGTACAAAATAGTTTCCTGTGTCCTGTTTGGGGCACAGGAAAGAAAAATCTGGAGGTCAGACTATGACAAGAATTATAATGCACGGATGTAACGGAGCGATGGGACAGGTTATTTCCGACATCGTAAGAAAAGATGCAGAGGCAGAAATCGTAGCAGGTATCGATGTCAAAGATGACAGAGAAAACGGATATCCTGTGTTTACAAATATTGATGACTGTAACGTAGAAGCAGATGCGATTATTGACTTCTCTTCAGCCAAAGCAATGGATAAGCTGTTAGCGTATTGTGAAAGAACAGGCATTCCGGCTGTTTTATGTACAACCGGTCTTTCCGAAGAACAGATTGCAAAAATTAAAGAAACCAGTGAAAAAACTGCTTTATTTAAATCTGCAAATATGTCTCTTGGAATCACTGTTTTAAGCAAACTGTTAAAACAGGCAGCAGAAATTCTTGCAGCAGCAGATTTTGATATTGAAATTGTGGAAAAACATCATAACCAGAAATTAGATGCTCCATCTGGAACAGCTCTTCTTTTGGCAGATTCTATGAATGAAGCATTAAATAATGAATATAACTATGTATATGATCGTTCTCAGGTTAGAGAAAAGAGAAAGAAGAAGGATATCGGTATTTCTGCAGTCCGTGGCGGTACGATTGTAGGAGAACATGAAGTTATTTTTGCTGGAACGGACGAAGTGATTGAATTCAAGCATACTGCATTTTCAAAGGCTATTTTTGCAAAGGGTGCAGTGGCAGCAGCTAAGTTTATAAAAGGGAAAAAATCCGGCATGTTTGACATGAGTGATGTAGTAGAATAAGAAACAGTAGTAAAGTTTCCTATATAAAAATACACAATGGGAAAATAGTATATGCAAGATTACTATTTTCTGTTGTGTATTTTTTTGCATTTTTTTCTGGAACTGAAACCTTTTATGAACCAAATGTGTCTTTTCTGTGAAAATGGAAAATTGTGAAGCTTTGTTCACAGTTTTTTTACAAAAAAAAGGTACAATAGCATTAATTCATTTAGCGGAATGGGCTTTTGTTAAATGATAAAGTAGATAGGAGGAGTCATTTTGATTGAAGTAAAAAATTTAGTGAAAAAGTACAATGATCATATTGCGGTAGATGATTTGAGTTTCACTTTGGAAAAAGGACACGTATTAGGATTCCTAGGACCAAATGGTGCAGGTAAGTCAACTACTATGAATATTATGACGGGGTATCTTCAGGCTACATCCGGAAGTGTAAAGATTAATGGCCATGATATTGAGGAAGAACCGGATGAAGTAAAGAAATCCATAGGATATTTACCAGAAATTCCACCACTTTATCCAGATATGAAAGTCAAAGAATATCTGAGATTTGTTGCGGAGCTAAAGAAAGTAAAGAAAGCAGAACGTGAGAAGATGCTGAATGAAGTTATCAGCCTGATTGGTCTGGAAGATGTAAGTGGACGTTTGATTCAGCATTTATCTAAAGGTTATAAACAAAGAGTCGGATTAGCTGGAGCCATTATGGGATATCCAGATTTAATCATATTGGATGAACCGACAGTTGGTCTGGATCCAAAACAGGTAATCGAGATTCGTGAATTAATCCGTAAGTTAAGTAAAAAACATACAATCATTTTGAGTTCTCATATCTTATCTGAAGTTAGTGCTGTTTGTGACGAAGTTATGATTATTAATCATGGAAAGCTTGTTGTTCGTGATACACCAGAGAATCTGTCACAAAAGAACAGCAGTACCAATGCTTTGAAATTGAAGGTAAAAGGTGCAAAAGATGTGGTTAAGAATATATTACAGACTATTGACAGCGTAACAGATGTCAGCTTTGATGATAAGGAAGAGGCAGAAGAGGGAGTTGTTGTATGTACGGTTTCCTATAAGGAAAATAAAGAAATCCGTGATCAAATTTCCTTTGCATTTGCAGATGCAAAATGTCCGATTTATGAAATGAAGACATTAACTTCTACACTGGAAGATATTTTCATTCAATTAACACAACAGGATGAGAAACCAATAGAAGAAGAAAAACCAAAAAAACAGATGCCAAAGAAACCGGAAAAGACCTACGATACTATCGATGATGCGGTAGCGGATGGTGCGTTGGATGAAACCGAAGATGAACCGGTTATCGAGGTTGAATTAGCTCAAAGATCAAATCATAAGGAGGGAGAATAATGTTAGCAATCTATAAGAAAGAATTGAAGTCTTATTTCCATTCCATGATTGGTTATGTATTTATGGCTTTTATGCTTGTCATTGTGGGTGTATATTTTTACGCATATAACCTGCACTATCAAGTCGCAAACTTTGAATATGTGTTAAATTCCGTAACATTTATCTTCATTATTTTAGTTCCAATTTTGACCATGCGTATTATGGCAGAGGAAAAGAAACAGAAAACAGATCAGCTGTTATTTACATCCGCAGTATCCGTTCCAAAGATTATTCTTGCAAAATATTTTGCAGTTATGACACTGTATGCAGTATGTATGGCAGTTATCTGTCTGTATCCAGTTATCTTATTACAGTTTGGTGACGTGCCAATGGGAACCAGTTATGCAAGTATTTTTGGGTTCTTTTTACTTGGTGCAGCATACATTGCAATCGGATTATTAATATCTTCTGTAACAGAAAGCCAGGTAATCGCAGGTGTTGTGGGATTTATTACATTCCTTCTTTCCTATATTATTTCCGGTTTGTCCGATGTACTTCCAACAGATAAACTTTCTACTATGTTAATTGTGATTTTCTTAGCAGCAGTAGCATGTTATGTTATTTATCTGTCCATTCGCAAATTACTCGTGGCAGTAGGTGCATTTGTACTTAGTACAGCAGCATTTGTTTTACTGTACTTTTTCAAATCCAGCTTCTATGATAACCTTTTAACAAAGATTATCAACTGCTTTGCATTAACCACACGTTTTGATAATTTCACGTATGGTATTATCAACTTAGGAAACGTATTTTATTATATTACAATTGTTTTCTTATTCCTTATGCTGACTGCACTGTTTGTAAAAGAAAGCTTAAGCGATAAGATGAAAGCAGGAAGTGTTTACCGTACAAGTCTTGTAATTGTAGCAACTGTACTTGTTGTGGTAGCAAATCTGTTTATTAATACTTTAGATTTAAGTGTTGATGTAAGTTCCAACCGTATGTATTCCATTACAGATGAGACAAAAGATTTTGCCAAGGGACTGAAAGACAAGATTACGATTTACTATGTATGTGAGGAAGGAAAAGAGGATCCATCTGTTCAGAAGATTGTGAAGAAATACAATAATCTGAGCAGCAAGATTAAAGTAGTTACAAAGGATCCTGTTTTATATCCTGCATTCACAAAGAAATATACTGATGAAGATGTGACAAGCAATAGCATTATTGTTGTAAATAATGATACAAAAGCTTCTAAATATGTTGCCTATAATACAATGTTTGAAGGAAGCTATGACCAGTCTTATCAGTATCAGGTAACGGGTATTGATGTAGAAGGCCAGATTACATCCGCATTGGATTATGTAACCAATACAGAATTACCAACCTTATATACAACAAGCGGACACGGTGAAACAGAGTTAGGAACAACCGTGACAACAGCAATTGAGAAACAGAATGTTTCAATTAAAGATTTAGCTACTTTGACGGTATCTGAAGTTCCAGAAGACTGTAACGTATTATTAATCAATGGACCTACAAGTGATTTTTCAGATGATGAACTGACAATGATTAAGCTTTATCTGAAGAATGGTGGAAATGCAATTATTACATGTGCTTATACAGAGAATAAAATGGATAATTTTGAATCTTTGTTAAAATATTACGGTGTATATCCTGCAAAGGGAATCGTTGTAGAATCTCAGGGTAACTACGTAAGCAATTATGTAACAAACTGTCTTCCAAGCTATGGTTCTCATGAAATTGTAAATGGTATTTCCAGCGATGGAAAATATGTTGTTATGCCAACTTCTATTGGTCTAACTGCTTCAGATAACACAAGAGGTACATTAACCATGACAGATTTGTTAAAAACATCTCAGGATGCTTATTCTAAAGTTGATACACAGTCTGATACTGTTGAAAAAGAAAAAGGTGATGTAACAGGACCATTTGATTTAGGTGTACTTGCTGAAGAAAAGGAAAGCGATTCCAGCGATGATGTCAAGACAAAAGTTGCTGTATATGGAAGTGTAAATCTTTTAAATGAAAATATTGTTCAGACAGGTCAGTTTGCCAATACAGATCTTTTAACGAATACAATCAGTTATATGGTTGAGACAGCTTCCAATGTTACGATTCCTGTTAAGAGCATGGATACGGTATACTTAACAGTTTCTGCTGCACAGTCAGGAATTTGGGGTGCTGGTCTGGTTATCGTGCTGCCATTAGCGATTCTGATTGTTGGATTTGTTATCTGGATCAGAAGGAGGAGATGCTAATTGACTAAGAAAAAGAAAAGAGAAATGGTGACGGTTGCTGTTCTTGCTGTAATCCTAGTGATTGTAGGGATTGGTTATGTAGTGTCTACGAAGCATAACAAAGCAAAGGAAGACAAAGCCAAGGAAACGATTAATCTCTTAACTTTAGACAGCAGTCTTGCTACGGAAATTGATATTAAGAATGACAATGGAAAGATTAAGTTTGTAAAAACAGATGGTGCCTGGGTGCTAAATGGTGACGATACATTTACTGTAGACCAGGATAAAATCAATAGTCTGTTGGATGAATTTGCAGATGTCGAAGCCGTAAAATCAGTTGCAGATAACAAAGATAATTTAGCAGAGTTTGGATTGGATGATCCACAGGCAGTTGGAACGGTTGTTTTAAGTGATGGAACGAAAGCAACGATTTCTTTTGGAAGTGAAGTTCCTTCTACAGATGGTGGATATTATGGTATGCTGGAAGATAATGATGGAGTATATTCTTTTTCAGCGGATGTATTCACAAGTTTGTTCTCTGATAAGACGGAGTTTAAGGGTGAGGTAGCAACTGCATCACCGGATGCAGCACCAACGGAAGATGCAGCGGCATCAACGGCTGCAACAGCAGATGATAATTCGACAGAGGGTTAATGATTGATTCTTTGAAATAATAGTATATAGAGGAATGCAGGTTTTCTGAATGGAGAGCCTGCATTTTTTTGCTTCCCCAAATTCGGCATAGGTACGCATGCTTTTGCTGCTGGAGCAGCTCTTTCACAGCTGTTCGTGGCATGGTGTTTGCAAACACATGCACAGGCTGTTTTGGAACTGGCTTCCTTGTCACGTATATGTACTTTACGGGCAGAAAAAAACAGACCAATCGGTCCGGCCTGCTTTTTCTTATCTGTAAAGTTTATATTATTACATGACAACGTACTTGAGAATAAACAGAATCGCCAACACATACATCAGCAGACTGATTTTCTTCTCTTTTGCCTTACCAGCTAATAAGTTGATAATTACATAAGAGATAATACCTAATGAAATACCTTCTGAAATACTGTACATGAAAGGCATTGCAATGATGCAGATGAATGCTGGGATGCCTTCCGTCATATCGCTAAAGTCGATATTTAATACGGAGCTGATCATGTAGAAACCAACGATGATTAATGCTGGTGCTGTTGCACAGGATGGTATTGCTAAGAAGATAGGGGACAGCAGGATGGAAACGGCAAATAAGATGCCAGTTGTTAATGCTGTTAAACCAGTACGTCCGCCTTCTGAAACACCAGTTGCACTTTCTACATAAGTTGTTGTTGTAGAAACACCTAAGATGGATCCGAAAATGGTTGCCAGAGAGTCTGCTAAGAGTGCTCCTTTGATTCTAGGGAGTTTTCCACTTTCATCAAGCATATCTGCTTTGGAAGAAACACCGATTAAAGTTCCTAATGTATCGAACATGTCGACGAATAAGAATGCTAATACAGCCACGATGAAATCACCAGATAATACTTTGGAGAAATCAAGTTTGAATGCAACGTCTTTAATGGTTCCTAAGTGAATTCCCTGGGAGAAATCTGGGAACATACTGTAAAAGCCGTTTGCAGCATCAACCTGATATAATCCGGTCAGCTGGAAGATGCATCCGATAATCCATGTTGCAAGGATACCGAACAGGATACCGCCTTTTATGTTACGAATTAAGAAAACGGATGTTAATAATACACCGATAAATGCAAGAATAACGCACATATCAGAAGTATGGAATGTTTCTTTTGTGAAATCATGGATAGTTACTAATGTATTTGCATCACTGCTTACAATTCCTGCATTTTGAAGTCCAATAAATGCAATGAAGAGACCGATGCCACAACTTACGGCATGTTTCAAAGTAGTAGGGATTGCATTGAAAATCGCCTCACGTACATTCGTCAATGAAAGCAGTACGAAGATAATACCTTCTACAAATACTGCGGTCAGTGCTACTTCCCAAGTGTAGCCTAGTCCGATAACAACGGTCCAGCAGAAGTAAGCATTCAGTCCCATACCTGGAGCAAGACCAAATGGATAGTTTGCAAGGAATGCCATTAATAAGCATCCGACAAAAGCGGCAATTGCAGTTGCGTAAAATACACCGTTCTGGCTCATTGGATTTCCTGTGTAGCCATCGACATTGTTAAAGGCAGTCATCGTAGTCGGATTGACGGCTAGGATATATGCCATTGTCATAAAAGTAGTAAAACCAGCAAGAATTTCTGTTTTTACAGTTGTCTTGTTGGCTTTTAGTTTAAAAAGTTTCTCTAACATAAATACCCTCCATAAGGAATTAAATTTTTTATTTGCATTGTGAGTGTAGCATTATTTTACATGTTAGTCAAATTCATTATACGAAAGGTATTTATAAGCTATTTTAATAAATGGAATCTGGACAACATATTCTATCCATTTGTATAATATACTAGTTATAAATAATACAAAGAAGGAATATTAAAATGTTGAAGAAAAAAATTATAATATTGCTTCTCAGCATGATAGCTTTTATTTGTGTGTTTGTATATGGTGCGTTTCAATATATAGACAACCCTTCTGAAACAAAGCAGCAGAAGGAAGAAAGTGAATTGAAAGATGCAGAGTATAGGAATGTATGGATTGTTCAAGGGGAAAACAAAGAGATGACTTTCTTTACAGATGGCATTCTTCGAACGGTTAAAACGACGGTTGCCCTTGGAGAAAGGCTGGAACACACATTTGGAGATATCACAGTTGAGAATGGAAAAATTGGAAAAGTAAGATTAAAACCAGCTGTAGTAATTGGAAAAGTTACTAATTTAAAAGAAAATCAAATTAGTGTGAAACACGATGGAAAGACAGATACATATCCATTATCCGATGATTTTAAGGCATACCGTTATAATCGTGATATGGGTGCCATGCTGGAAAAAGAAGAACTGGTGGAGTACAGCAAAGTTTCTTTTGCTCAGGAAAATGGGAAAATCTGTGTGGCAATTGCAGCTGACGAATTGGATATTGAAAATATACGGGTGCTGTTAAATACCACGAATTTTAAGGGAATACTGCACAGCAAAGTAACGGTAACCTGTAAAACTGCATTTACCATTTCCAATAAAACTTCCTCTAAAACTTATAAAGCAGGAAAGAAAGTAACGATTGAGCCTTCTAATAAAAGACTTTCGGCGGGAGAACTGGTAGTGGCAGCAAAAAATAACTCCAGCAAGATTCAGGTAGTATCAATTACACGAAATAAACGGCATCCAAGTTACCGGGGAAAGATTGAAATAGGCAAAAAAGATGGAAAACTGATGGTAATAAATGAACTTCCATTCGAAGAATACTTATATGCAGTCATTCCAAGTGAAATGCCGACCAGCTATGATATTGAGGCATTAAAAGTTCAGGCAGTCTGTGCCAGAACCTATGCATATAACCAGTATCTGCAAAATAAGTTTACGGAGTATGGTGCAAACATTGACGACAGTGTTCAGTCTCAGGTTTACAATAATATTCCGGAGGATAAAAACAGCATTCAGGCAGTGAAGAAGACAACAGGACAGATTCTGAAATATAAAAATGATGTTATCCAGACCTATTATTTCTCTACTTCATGGGGATGCACCGCTGATGCAGGGGATGTGTGGATAGATGGCAGTGCATCTGTCCTAAACGGTGGATTACAATATGTAAGTGAGAAAAAATCAAAAGTTTCCTTTGATTTTTCAAAGGAAGCACAATTTAAGGAATTTTTATCTGACAAAAAGAGCAAAACCTATGATAGTGCATTTCCATGGTATCGTTGGTCAGTAAAAATTTCTGCTGCAAAACTAAAAAAATCTATTGATGCCAGCCTGCAGAAGCGTTATAAGGCGAATCATGCATTGATTCTTACCAAAAATGCAGCTGGATCGTTTGAAAGCAAACCAATTAGTACTGTAGGAGAGGTAAAGAGCATTCGTATTGGAAACCGCTGTAAGAGTGGATTAATTAATGAATGCATTATTGAAGGAAGCAAAGCAACCATAAAAATATGCTCTGAATATAATATAAGATTACTTCTGGCACCGCTAAACAGTACTATTAAGAGAAATGACGGAAGCAAGGTCGAAGGTCTATCAATGCTTCCAAGTGCATTCTTTGTTGTATCTCAGAGTAAAGGAAACTTTTCTTTTCAGGGAGGCGGTTACGGCCATGGTGTCGGCATGAGCCAGAATGGTGCCAAAACGATGGCAGATACCGGAAAGAGTTATACAGAGATTTTATCCCATTATTATAAGGGAACTAGTCTCTATAATCTTTACATTTAAAGGTGTTAAGGTAATTATTTACTTCACCGCCAAAAAACAGAATATACATGCATGCATAGAGCCAGAGCATTAATAAGACAATTGCTGTCAGGCTGCCGTAAGTACTGGAGAAATTTTTCAGATGATCGATGTAAAACGAGTAAGCATACGAAAAAATCATCCAGCCGGCAGCAGTAATTAATGCACCTGGCATTTCTTTTAATATCTTGGATTTCCGGTTCGGTATGAATAGGTACATGCTTGTGAAAAATACAATCAGCACACATAGCACAACGATTGTTCGAATACTTATTATCAGCAGGGCAACATCCGTATATCCTGGAATCTGATTCTGGATCCATAAAAGCAGAGAGTTGCCAAATACCAGAAGGAACATGGTACAAATCAACATAATGGCGAATACAAGTGTGTAAAGTGCTGCAAGAAAACGAATTTTAAAATAATTACGAGTCTCTTTAATGCCGTAAACCGTATTGAGTCCACGCATAATTGCAAAAATTCCTTTAGAGGCAGACCACAAAGCAGTCAACACAGTAATGGAAATCAGTGTACCGGATGCATGATCGTAAATCTCCGTTACAATTAAAATCATAGAAGACTTTATTGCATTGGGAAAATACAGATTTACCAGTTCCAGCAGATCTGCCTCAGAAAATGGCAGGTACTGAAGCAGTGTCAGCAGAAACATGGCAAAAGGGAACACAGAAATTATTGTGAACAGCGTTGCCTGGGCTGAGAATGCTGAAACGAAATCATCCCGTAGTTTTCGGCTGAAGCTAAGTATAAAATCTATAAAAAATATTAGTTTATCAATCATATCAAGACTCCTTTATTTAGTACAGTTCTAACAGCTATGCTATTCTTAACCGGTCAGAATATACAGCTGTTAGAACTGAGAACATAGGCTTTTATATTATTATATGTGAAATAAAATTGCAATAGTCATCTTGACACAAACTCGTTTCCTTGTTAGTATAGTTGTACATGGAAAAAAGCGTTGAAGGTGTATTAAAGCTATTATTTCTTTAAGAGAGAGGATGTCACCGGCTGTAAGCATCCTTAAGTTCAGTTCTAGCCTGCATTCCCACCGGAGCTGCATTTCTGAAAACAGGATTTTTAAGAAGTCCTTTGTGATTAGGAGATGACGTATTGTGCACGTTACGCATATTAAACTAAGAGCTTACATAGGCGGGAGACCCGCTTCGTAAGAATCAGGGTGGTACCGCGGATTTATTTCGTCCCTTAATCAGATTAAGGGGCTTTTTTATTGCCAAAAGCACGGCATAGTATCTAAGTGCAGGATAAAATAAGACCCCGTAACAAAGAAAGGAGTTTCATAATGAAAGAAAAGTTACAGAAAATCATTCATGACGCCATAGGAAAAGTTGATGTGGCTGAAAAACTGGAAGATTTAAATGATGTAAAAGTTGCATTTCTTGGTAAAAAAGGAGAATTAACAAGCATCTTAAAATCAATGAAAGAAGTTGCACCGGAGGACAGACCAAAGGTTGGCCAGCTTGTCAACGAAGCAAGAGCAAAAATCGAGGGTTCTATTGAAGAAAAGAAAACAGCAATTGCCAGTGCATTAAGAGAAGCACAGATGAAAGCAGAGACTATCGACGTTACTCTTCCAGCGAAGAAGCCAATGATGGGACATCGTCATCCAAATACCATTGCCTTAGAAGAATTAGAAAGAATCTTTATTGGTATGGGTTACGAAGTGGTAGAAGGCCCAGAGGTAGAATATGACTACTATAATTTTGAAGCATTAAACATTCCTGCCAACCATCCTGCAAAAGACGAACAAGATACATTCTATATTAATAATAAAATTGTGCTAAGAACACAGACTTCTTCTACACAGGTTCACGAAATGGAAAAAGGAAAACTTCCTATCCGTATGATTGCACCAGGAAGGGTATTCCGTTCTGATGAAGTGGATGCAACACATTCCCCATCTTTCCATCAGGTAGAAGGTCTAGTTATTGATAAAAATATTACATTTGCTGACTTAAAAGGTACTCTGGAAGAGTTCGCAAAAGAAGTATTCGGAGAAGATACAAAAGTTAAATTTAGGCCACATCACTTCCCATTTACAGAACCAAGTGCAGAAATGGATGTTTCCTGCTTTAAATGTGGCGGTAAAGGATGTCGTTTCTGTAAAGGTGAAGGCTGGATTGAAATTTTAGGCTGTGGTATGGTTCATCCACATGTATTAGAAATGAGCGGAATCGATCCGGAAGAATACGTAGGATTTGCTTTTGGTGTAGGATTAGAGCGAATTGCATTATTAAAATATGAAATCGATGATATGCGTTTACTTTATGAGAATGATACAAGATTCTTAAAACAGTTCTAAACGTTTCAAGGCTTCAGGTTTCGTTACAAAGATAGTAAATGATATAGGAGGAATGAAGAATGAATACACCATTATCATGGGTAAAAGCATATGTACCAGATTTAGACTGCACTTCACAGGAATACATGGATGCAATGACTTTATCTGGAACAAAGGTAGAAGGTTACGAAGAACTTTCTAAAAACTTAGATAAAATTGTAGTGGGTAAAATTTTAAAAATAGAAAAACATCCAGATGCAGATAAATTAATTATCTGTCAGGTTCAGATTAACGAAGAAGGAGAAACTGTCCAGATTGTAACGGGTGCTCCAAATGTAAGCGAAGGCGACAAAGTTCCTGTTGTATTAGACGGAGGACGTGTTGCAGGAAGTGCACACGACAACACTCCACATCCAGACGGAATCAAAATTAAAAAAGGCAAATTACGTGGGGTAGAATCTTTTGGAATGATGTGTTCTATCGGAGAACTTGGTTCATCCACTGATTTTTATCCAGACGCAGCTCCAGATGGAATTTATATTTTAAGTGATAATAAAGAATACAAAGATGCCAAAATCGGCAGTTCTGTTCCTGAATTATTAGGATTAAATGATTCTGTATTTGAATATGAAGTAACATCCAACCGTGTGGATTGTTTCTCTGTATTAGGCATTGCAAGAGAAGCAGCAGCTACTTTCGATAAAAAATTTGTACCTCCAGTTGTAACAAAGACAGGAAATGCAGAAGATGTAAATTCTATGATTTCTGTAGAAGTAAAAGATGCAGATTTATGTAAGAGATACGTTGCTAGAATCGTGAAGAATATTAAACTTGCTCCATCTCCAGAATGGATGCAGAGAAGACTTGCCGCATGCGGTATCCGTCCAATTAATAACCTGGTTGATATTACAAACTATGTTATGGAGGAATATGGACAGCCAATGCATGCTTACGATTTAGATAGTATTTCTGGTAATAAAATCATTGTAAGAAGAGCAAATGAAGGAGAAACATTCCAGACATTAGATGGACAGGAAAGAAACCTAGATCCTTCTATTTTAATGATTTGTGATGCAGAAAAACCAATCGGCATTGCTGGTATCATGGGTGGAGATAATTCCAAGATTACAGACAATGTAAAGACTATGTTATTCGAAGCAGCATGCTTCGATGGAACAAACATCCGCCTTTCCGGTAAAAAGCTTGGTATGCGTACCGATGCACAGGCAAAGTTTGAAAAAGGCCTGGATCCAAACACAGCAATGGAAGCAATCGATCGTGCCTGCCAGTTGATTGAAGAATTAGGTGCAGGTGAAGTTGTTGGCGGTTATGTAGATGAATATCCAGTTGTTAATAAACCTGTTAAAGTAGGTTATGATCCTGATAAAATCAATAAACTGTTAGGAACTGACGTAGACGAAGCTACGATGGTTTCTTACTTCAAAAAAATTGATTTTGAAGTAGATGAAGTAAATAGAGAATTAACCATTCCAACCTGGAGACAGGATATCCATTGTCTTGCAGATGTTGCCGAAGAAGTTGCACGTTTCTACGGATATGACAATATCCCAACAACACTTCCAACAGGAGAAGCAACAAAAGGTAAACTTCCTCTTAAATTAAGAATTGAAAACATTGCAAGAAATGTAGCAGAACAGTTTGGCTTCTCTGAAGGCATGAGTTATTCCTTCGAAAGTCCAAAGGTATTTGATAAATTAAAATTAGACAAAGAAGACCGTTTAAGACAGGGAATTGTAATCACAAATCCATTAGGAGAAGATTACAGTATTATGAGAACTTCTACTTTAAACGGAATGTTAAGTTCTTTATCTACGAATTATAATAGAAGAAATAAGGATGTTCGTTTATATGAAATCGGAAATATTTATATTCCAAAAGCACTTCCATTAACAGAACTTCCAGATGAAAGAACACAGTTTACATTGGGAATGTATGGAACTGGTGACTTCTTTGACTTAAAGGGTATCGTAGAAGAATTTCTTGAAAAAGTCGGAATGAAAGGATTAGAAACCTATGATCCAAAGGCAGGTAAGACTTTCTTACACCCAGGAAGACAGGCAAACATCGTCTATGATGGAAGTGTTATTGGCTATTTAGGTGAGGTTCATCCAGACGTATTAGATACGTACAGTATTGGTGACAGAGCTTATATTGCAGTTATCGATATGCCGGAAGTAGTATCCAGAGCGACTTTCGATATCAAATACACAGGTATTGCAAAATACCCTGCTGTAACAAGAGATATCAGTATGGTAATGGATAAAGGAATTATGGTTGGCCAGGTTGAAGATGTAATTCGTAAATGCGGTGGTAAACTCTTAGAAGACTTAAAACTATTTGATATTTACGAAGGAAGCCAAATTAAAGAAGGCTGTAAATCCGTAGCATATTCTATCAGCTTCCGTGCAAAAGACAGAACATTGGCAGATCAGGATGTAAATACCATCATGGATAAAATCATTAAGAATCTTGAAAAGATGAATATCGAATTAAGAAAATAGAAAACAGTATCTGACAAAAGAGGGAACTGCCTGTATTCATACGAATACAGGTAATTCTTTCTTTACTATAAAAAAAGAATCGTTTATAATAGACATAATTATAGTATTTAGGAGAATGCAGTTTGAAGCCATATCATGTAAAAAAAATTAAGAATTTATCCTGGGTATTATTCTGCAGCTATCTGGTTGTTATGGCATATTTGTTGTTTTTCAGTGAATATCTGAACCGGAACGGCACTAGAGAGTACCGTTATAATCTCGTTTTTTTCCAGGAAGTGAACCGTTCTTTCTGGTGTTTGCGTCATGGACAGCCATCATATTTCCTTTTGAATTTTGTAATGAATATCGTGGCATTTGTACCATTTGGTTTTTTTCTTCCATTATTAAGTAGAAACAGACATGGGAAGAATATTTTTTATGTGATGTTCTCCGCACTGGAATTTACGTTAGTTATTGAAATCGTACAGCTCGTTCTAAGAGTTGGAACCTTTGATGTTGATGATATTATGTTGAATAGTATTGGCGGATTTATAGGATATCTGCTGTTTATTATAATGTATTTGTTTTACAAATTATTGAGAAAGGTTATGAAGTAATGTTTAATCTGAAAAGAAAAAGAGACAGCTACCGTTTTTCAGATAAGGTACACCCGATTCAGGGAATTGCATCTGTTGGAATTGCGGTGCTTTTGTTGATTGGAATGATTTTCTTATTTCTGCTTTCCAGTAAGCATCCCGGCATCCTGATAATAGGACTGGCAGGAATTTTCATATTCTTTGGCTCTATCGCCGGAGAAGTACTGGCAATTATGGGGATCCGAAGAGAGGACATCCACTATCGATTCCCGATTATGGGAATTTTGATGAATGGATTTATAATCATAATCTGTGTTGCTTTATATGTGGCAGGACTTACAATAGGAGGAGTATAAAAGAGTGTGCTTTTTAATAGGACACTCTTTTATCACTTAAGGGAATAGGGAGGATACTAAATTGAATAATGAAACAACTGTGTTAGTAGTAGATGATGATAAGGAAATTGCGGAACTGGTAGAAATTCATCTGATAAGTGATGGATTTCAGGTGGAAAAGGCATATTCAGCAGACGAGGGATTTGAAATACTGAAAAGAAAAAATGTCAATCTGATTATTTTGGATATTATGATGCCTGGTATGGACGGCATTAAAATGTGTGAAAAAATTCGAGAAACATCTGCAGTACCGATTATCTTTTTGAGTGCAAAATCTACAGATTTGGATAAAATTGTGGGATTAGGCTCCGGAGCAGATGATTATGTAATTAAACCCTTTAATCCGTTGGAATTGATGGCAAGGGTAAAATCCCAGCTGCGCCGTTATACGGAATTAAACCCTTCCTCTAAATTAAAGGAAAAGGAAGAAGATGTGGAAATCAAGGTTACTAATCTGATAATACGTAAACAGAATCATGAAGTAATTGCATTTGGAGAGCCAGTGAACCTGACTCCGATTGAATTTGAAATTATTTTTCTGCTGGCTTCCAATGCCGGACGGGTGTTTAGTACCGATGACATTTTTGAACATGTCTGGAAAGATAAAATGTACGAGGCCAATAACACAGTTATGGTTCATATCCGACGAATTCGTGAAAAAATTGAAAAGGGTACGGAGAATGTTCGTATTATAAAGACGGTCTGGGGAGTTGGATATAAAATTGATAAATAAAACAAGAAGTTTTCGTTATGAGATTATTATTATTACATTGTTAAGTGCTTTATGCACTATTTTAGTAGAAGGTGGAAGTTTTCTTTTATATCAGTTCATTCGAAGAATTTTAATGGATGGGCAGAAACCCCATCAGGAACCAGGAAAAGTTCCACCAGTAGAGGGCGGAGGTATTCCTCAGAAATTTGATATGGTAGTAAAGGAGCCTGACGGTGGAGTCAGGAGGATGGCAGGAAAAAGTGATGATATGATTTATATCTGTCTGGCGGCTGCATTTATCGCCGGAGTTCTCTTATTTCTCTGCTTCTTTTTATTATTTACCAAGAAAATATCCGAGTCATTGAAAGAAATTAGATCTGGTATTCAGGAAATATCCGTTGGTAATTTTGAAAGCAGAATTACCGTAAAAGGAAATAATGAATTTGCCATGATTGCCGAGCAGGTGAATCATATGACGGAACAGATTCAAGCCATTTTAAAGGAAGAGCGGCAGAATGAAGAAGTAAAAAATGAACTGATTACAAATGTTGCTCATGATTTAAGGACACCACTAACCTCTATTATTGGGTATCTGTACCTGCTTTCCAATAATAATAGTCTTACTGCCGAGCAGAAAGAACATTATATTGAAATTGCTTATAATAAATCGAAACGTCTGGAAGAATTAATTGAGGATTTATTCCGGTTTACAAAATACAACAATGAACAGATGAAGCTAAATATACAGAAAATTGATTTTGTCCAGCTGGTAGAACAGATGGGAGAGGAGTTCTATCCAAGTATGGAACAGACAGGTCTTGCATACCATTTTCATTCTAATGTAAAACACGCATATATACAGGCAGATGGTAATCTTTTGGCGAGAGCTGTGGCAAATCTTATGTCCAATGCTGTGAAATATGGAAAAGATGGAAAAGAGATTTGTGTAAATCTGACTCTTAATCAAGGAAAACTGGAACTATCAATTCGAAACTATGGAAAGGTAATTCCAAAGGAAAAGCTTCAGCATATTTTTGAGCGTTTTTATCGGGTAGAAGAGTCACGTTCTGAAGAAACAGGGGGAAGCGGATTAGGTCTTGCCATTGCACAGAAAATTGCAGATATGCATCACGGGAGCATCCATGCCGAGAGCAGTATGGAGGGAACGGTATTTTATTTGTTATTAAACTTGTATGGGGAGAATGTGAGGAATACACAATGAAACAGGTGAAAAAGACTTTTTTCATTCTATGGATAATAATAATGGGGTGTACAGCAGGGAACTTGAACCAAAAAGTAAAAGCTGAGCAGATTACCTCTCACCGCATTCAAATGAATGTAACTGTTAATTTTGGGCAGCAGCTGAAAGAAGGACGTATGGCAAATGTTCAGATTTCTGTAAAAAATAAAGAAAAAGAGTTTGATGGATATCTTGCTATGGAAGTTAATGTATCACCCACTTCCCAGAAATGTTCCTACCAGAAGGAAGTTTCCGTGAAGGCAAATCAGGAAACTATTTATGAAATGGTGCTTCCTACGGCCCATTCAGGAGAAATGATAACTATGAAGCTTTTGGATCAGGAGTGGAATGTACTGGCATTTCAGAAGACCATGCTGAATCTGGATGATGATAGGAAATGCCAGTATATTGGAACTCTTGATGAGAAACTGCCATACATAGAAGTTCTCGAAAAAAATAATCTTAAAGATATTGTAATTGATGCAAATCGGTTTCCAGAGGAAAAGGATGGACTGGATACATTTGAGACGATTTTGATTGACCATTCCCACATATCCAATATTCTTTTAAAACAATATGATTCTTTGAAAGAATGGAATCAAAATGGAGGCACTATTATAATAGAAGAAAATTCTCAAAAAATACGGAAGTATCTTGGCTATGGAAGAAAGAAAACATCTGTTGTAAAGGATTTGGAAGGTAAAACTATATACCAGGTATTTGACAATGGTGACGGAATTGTAGTGGAATGGCAGGCGAAAAAAAAACTGTATGATAGCTTTCAATCCGTTCAGGAGAAAAATTACATAATTCAATGTATCACCGAAAATTTGTCTCATAAAAATCGGAACCGTATGCTAGAAGAGCAGGAAGAAACCAATTCCAGCCTGGAAGGAATGCTTCGGAGTTTAAAACACATGGATTCCAGATGTTTCCCTGAAATACGGCTTAATCTCATTCTTCTTTGTGTCTATATTATTCTTGCAGGTCCCGTATTATATATTCTTCTTTTGAAGCAGAAGAGAAGAGATAAGTATTATATTGGGATGATTCTGCTTTCGATTTGTTTTGGAGTGGGAATTCTTTTTTTGAACCCAAGCTGGAAAGTGCAGACACCCTATGTGAATTTTGTAACCATAAATAGTTATCATCCGGCATCACAGACGAAAACAGAAGATACGTATTTTAACATTATGATGTCATCGAAAAAGGATGAAGTACTTTCTATGTCGGAGAATGCTAGTATAGAGGCACTGGGCATTTTAGAAAATGACTCCTGTAACTGGCTGGAAGGCAGTGATAATGTTGAAAGTGAAATAGTAAAGCACGTCAGCGATACCAGAATTCGTATTTTAAATCCCTTGTATCGAAAATCCTATTTCTTTCATTCAGCCAGTCACAAAAAAGAGAAAGGTTCTCTTTCCTATCGGCTAAGTCTGAAAAATAATCTGATTCAAGGAAGTATTACGAATTCATTGGGATATGATCTTAAAAATGTCATTGTTATTGGAAATTACCACGTTATTGATATTGAAGACCTGAAAAACGGAGATACATTTAATCTGTCAAAAAGACAGAGTATTGTCAGTGATGTTGATCTGAAAGTACAACTGGAACATATTTTGGAAGAGGATAAAAATAATTTTGGTTCACTTTTAACAGAAGCCTATTACTACTGTGTGAAAAGTCAGGGTGCAGCCTATCATAATGATACATTTCTAATTGGAACTATTTCAAGTGATAGCAAAACTTTTTTAAGTGAAAATGGTCTGCAAAGTCAGAATATGAATCTGGTTGTTTATCCATTATGGGAAGTAGAAAAGCGAGAAGTTCAGTATACATTTGTGACGGACATTGATCTGTATGAGACGGACAGCAGTTATGAAGATGTAGAGAATAAAGCAAAAGATGAAAGGACGATTGAAAAAGAATACAAATTCTCGACTCAGTCTGAATTAAAACATCTTGTTTGGAGTCAGGAACTCAATAAAGGCAGCCGCCACTTTGAAATTTCAATTTACAATCATAAAGAAAATCAGTTTGAAACTATTTTTAATAATTTAGGAACACAGAAATTTGATATTACTGAGGACTATCTGGCAGAGGGAGGAAGGCTGCTTTTAAAATTTAAGAGTAAAGGAACTGGAATGGGTATGACTCATTTTAGTCTTCCAATTATTTCTGCTAATATGGAGGTATCCTATGATTGAGTTTGTTAATGTTTATAAATCTTATCAAAAAGTAAAAGCAGCTTCTGCGATTAGTTTTCAACTGAAAGAAAATAATGTATTTGGTGTGATTGGACCAGAGCATTCAGGGAAGACAACGATTTTGAAAATCTGTGCTGGTTTGGTGCGGCCAGATGAAGGCATTGTATTACGGGACAATAAAAATATATTCGACAATCCAAGAGACCATGGAAGACGTATTGGCTATATGCCTCAAAAACCTGGAATTTATGAGGAACTGACAGTACGCGAATATCTGGAATTTTATGCACGCATATATGGAATGGATGAACGAAGCAGCTATCGGGCAGGAGAAATCTGGATGGATAAAACAGGAATCCGGGAGTATGCGGATATGACGATGGATATGCTGACCCAGGAAACAAAACAATATGTCGGCCTGACAAGATGTATGATACATCAGCCGGAGCTTTTCATTCTAGATGAACCATTTCAGAATCTCAATAGGGACAGCCGTTTTAAGATGTTCGAGCTTATTATGAAGTTAAAAAGGGATGGAACGACCATCTTAATCAGTTCTGATAGTATGGAAGAAATGGAAGAACTGTGTTCAGAAATTGCAGTTTTGGAAAATGGAAGAATTGTAGTCAGTGGTTCTGTAGAGGAAGTAATAAAGGAAGTAAACATTTCACGTCCCTTAATGATTAAGGTGTTAAATAAGGTAGATGAAGCAGTGATGCTGTTAAAAGAAAATCCATATGTAAGAAATATTTCTATCAGTGGATGTCGGATTGCAGTGCGGTTTGATGGAGAAGAGAAAATAGAGGCACAGCTGTTAAACCTGCTCGTACAAAAAGGAATTCCGGTTAGTTCATTTGTCCGGGAAAAGGGCAGGATGGAAGATGTTATTTCAAAAGTATCTACCACAGCGACAGGGGGAATTTTATGATGAAGATAAATCCTATATTTAAGAAAGACATGATTTCCAGTATGCGCAACAGCAGAACAGCAGCGGTTATCACTTTGTTTAACTTATGCTTTGGGACAATCATACTTCTTTATATATATGAAAAAATTCATTTGAAACAGTATGAAAGAATATTAGATTATCAGGACATTAATAAGCTGGCTGCTCTATCAGGAGGTATCATTTTGTGCTTTACGCTTTTGTATGTTCCATTTGTGGCAGCAAAAACAGTTATAATAGAAAGGCAGAAGCAGAATCTGGATTTAATTCTATTGGCAGTTTCCAGTCCCATATATTTTGTGTGGGAAAAATTAATGGCAGTTATCAGTGTTTATGTGATGATTCTAATTTCTTCTCTTCCAGTAGCCGCGGTTATCTTTAGTACTGGTGGAAGTGATGTTTTGGTTTATGTAAAGATGTTTTTTCAGTTTCTTAGTACTGCATTACTGGCAGGAAGTATCGGTTTGTTCTTTTCCTGTATTGCAAAAAGGAAAATGACATCTATCTTCTGGTCTTATGCAACCATAATTATATTTTGCGTGCTTCCATTTTTGGTATACCATGTATTCGGATTAGATATATGGCAGCATACATTAAAAAGTGGAACAAGACAGCCCAAATTCATTTTTCTTGGAAATCCAGCAGTTACATTTTATTACTTTATTTCTCCAGAACACGCAAGTTCCCTGTCTTTGTATCAGGGTATACATTTTCTATGGGACTGGAGTGCTCAAAGCATTTTGGTACAGATATCCATATCTGTGATTTTTACTGTTGTGTCTGCTTTTCGATTAAAACCATCTGTTCTGCCACGAAAGAAAAAATAGCACAAAAAGAAAAGGGGAAAGACATCACCCAAATGCCTTTCCCCTCTTATATAAAAATGGAAGAAGAAATATAATATATATTAGTATAACACATTTAATAAAAAAAAGATAGTAAAACTATAAATCTCTTAACTTTTTTGAGATTTTTATTTTGGTGTAAAGGGAAGAATATGCAATTTCATCTATTTCTATTATATAATTTGTAGGAAAATTCTTTTGAATTCCTTTTTGTCTCATTGTATCCACCGCTTTGTTATAAGCAACGGCGGCTTCCACTTCTGTTTCATAAATACCAACCTGATAGTTTCCGTTGATATGAATCGATGCAAGGTAACGGTAAAGACCGTTTTGTACAAATCTTTGAACTCCATAATATTTATTAATCACTTGGATATTTTTATAGCGAAAATCTGTCGCATCCCCATTTACAAAAATATAATCCCGTCCGCAGACTGCAAAGTTTTTAATTCCGTATCGAGAGAGAATATTGACCTGCATTCCAAAATCGGATACGAAAAGATGACCGCCTCGTTTCATGATTTTATGGTGGGAATAGTAGAACAAATCATCAACATCAAATTTAAAAGCAGTTCCCTGATCCAGATAATATACAAAATATGTATCTTTTAAAATGATAGGATTTTTAATGTAATATCCGGTTTTCAGGTAGTTTATCAGGCTGATCCACTTAGAAAAGCTTAAAATACTGCATTGTTCTGCATAGTCAGTAATATTAAAATCAGGATAGTCTAGCAGCTTCGAGGCTTCCTGGTAAGCAGTATTTGCCTCTGTTTCTGAGGGGTAGGTCCCAAGACTGATATGTTTTCGGGATATAGTGATGGAAGAACGGTAATGAACCGAGCCGTCTTTTCTTGTCACCGAATAGACTCCAGGCAGACAGGTCATAGATTTCACCTCCGGCGGAAATTTATTTTCTAATAGTATAGCACAAAAGTTTTTTTGGGTACAGAAATAGATATTACATAAATGTTGCGTATTTATTATTGAAAAAGTGGCAATAATAAAACTAAAAACCAGAAAAATCAACTTAAAATAGGAATAATACATGGTAAATATTAAATTTTGTGTATAGAAAATAAATATTTGGCATAGAATAGTTAATAATTCATTAACAAACTGGTAATATTTAAAAGCCAATTGAGAAAAAATAGAAATGAGGAGTGGCAATGAAAAAAATTAGTTTTTTAACCAATCATAAATGGAATAGACAGAATTTATTTTTTTATGGCTGCCGCTGGAGCATTTTTATAACAGCATATGTATTGATAGCAGTCGTAATTGTTCTTAGTTCAGAAGATTATTTTAAAGAAGGAATTTACGCGGCACAGGTTGCCTATACCAGTCATTCATCGGCAGATGCAAATACAGAAAAAGGTGGAACAAAAGAAATTGGACCACAGAATATACAGAATAAAAATACGGGAACATTAAGTGATAAGGTAATGAAAGAAAATGGAGCAGTGGAAAATGCATTTGCTCAGGAAACATCATCACCGGCAGTCAGCTGCATGAATATGAATGTGATTGATTCGGTGGTTATGGAGCAGGCAGAAGTAAAGAAAAAAGAAGAAGCTGCCCAGAGAAAAGAAGGATTAACAAAGAATGAGGAAGTGAAAGAAGCTTTTACTACGGTGGGCGATTCCTCGGCAAAAATTAAGCTTTCATCGAAAGATAAAAATGTACTGCTTCGAATCGTAGAAGCAGAAGCTACAGGAGAAAGCATAAGAGGAAAAATGCTGGTTGCCAATGTGGTTCTTAACAGAGTCCGCTCATCTAAGTTCCCAGATACAGTAGAAAAAGTAGTATTTCAGAAAAATGGTTCCGTTTATCAGTTTTCACCAATAAAAGATGGAAGATATTATAAAGTGAACATTAGCAATGATACTAAGAAAGCAGTCAACAGGGTTTTAAATGGAGAAGATTATTCACAGGGGGCTCTTTTCTTTATGTCCAGAAGCCGTGCAGTCTCTGGAAGCGTTACATGGTTTGATACAAAACTTTGCAAGGTTTTTAAGTACGGAACCCACGAGTTTTATAAGTAAGTATATTGCTAGCGGTGTGAAATCGTGTTATAATGGTGAAAATTAGTAGAAAAGGATGAGAAGACATGAGTATATTATACAAAAGCACCCGAAGCGATAGCGCACCGGTCACTGCTTCTCAGGCAGTTTTAAAAGGCTTGGCAGATGACGGAGGACTTTTTGTTCCAGAAACAATCCCAGCTTTAGAAGTATCCCTGGATGAACTTGCAGGAATGTCTTACCAGCAGACAGCATATGAAGTTATGAAACTTTTTCTGACGGATTATACAGAAGAAGAGTTGAAATATTGTATCGATAAAGCATACGACAAGAAGTTTGATACAGAAGAAATCGCACCATTGGTAAAAGCAGACGGCGCATATTATCTGGAACTTTTCCATGGTTCAACCATCGCATTTAAAGACATGGCATTATCTATTTTACCTTATCTTTTAACGACAGCAGCCAAAAAGAATCAGGTGAAAAACGATATTGTTATCCTGACTGCAACATCCGGTGATACAGGTAAAGCTGCTCTTGCAGGTTTTCAGGATGTAGAAGGCACAAAGATTATTGTATTTTACCCAAAACACGGTGTCAGTCCAATTCAGGAAAAACAGATGGTTACCCAGAAAGGTGCGAATACATATGTAGTCGGAATCGAAGGAAACTTTGATGACGCACAGACCGGTGTAAAGACCATGTTTAATAATAAGGATTTGGCAAAAAAAATGGACGAGAAAGGATTTCAGTTCTCTTCTGCAAACTCCATTAACATTGGACGTCTGGTTCCACAGATTGTTTATTATGTATATTCTTATTGTAAGCTTCTTAACAATAAAGAAATCGAAAAAGGTGAGAACATCAATGTAGTTGTTCCAACTGGAAACTTCGGAAATATTCTTGCTGCATTCTATGCAAAGAATATGGGGATTCCGATTAAGAAATTAATCTGTGCTTCCAATGATAATAAAGTACTTTATGATTTCTTTCAGGATGGAATATATGACAGAAACAGAGAATTTATCTTAACAGCATCTCCATCTATGGATATCTTGATTTCAAGTAACCTGGAGCGTCTGATTTACCGTATTGCCGGAAATGACAGTACAAAATGCAAAGAGTTAATGGATAAATTGGTAAAAGATGGAAAATATACAATTACCGATTCTATGAAAGATCTTCTTGCTGATTTTACAGGCGGCTATGCAACAGAAGAAGAAACATTTAAAACCATCAAAGATTTATATGACAAGACTGGTTATGTAATCGATACTCATACAGCAGTTGCTGCTGCCGTATATAATAAATATAAAAAGACAGCTTCCGATGACACAAAGACAATCATTGCATCTACAGCAAGCCCATACAAATTTACCAGAAGTGTTATGAATGCCATTGATAAAAAATATGATACAATGTCTGACTTTGAATTAGTGGATCTGTTAAAAGAAATCTCTAAGACAAATGTGCCGAATGCAATCGAAGAAATCCGTAGCACACCAGTACTTCATGACACAGTCTGCGATAAGAGTGAAATGCAGCAGATCGTTGAAAAAATCTTAGGATTATAGGCACTATTATAATAGAAGAAACAAGACCTCTCCAATTCTATATGGAGAGGTTTTTTTACTGCCTAAAATTGTTTCACTTGGCTTATTTGTAAAAATAAATATCCAGTTTGTAAGAAAGTCGTAAGAAAATAAACCCATTATGACAAAACCGTGACATAATTTTGCCATAAACAAAGTGCATTATATAAGCATGTCGAAGGTAAGCGGGATAGCTTACATGACAAGAGACGCTGTTCTATTCCGCAAAATAAGGGAATAGGATGCAATGGATATATATAGCATAACATGAAAATAATGGATAAAAATGCTTGACCTTTATTATGAATGTTGCTATAATCATCTTGTTATTGGAACGATTATATTTCGATGTAGAATACATAGTAATTCCTTGATTCTTATAGGATTTGGATGAACTGTATTCTCATAGTGCAGAGAAGTATAATATTAACCCAAATTATTAAGGAGGAAGAAAGAATATGAAGAAATTTGCAAAGAAATTAGCATTTGTGCTTGCATTAACAACAGCTGTAACATCATTTGATGCACCAGCTATTACAACAAGCGCAGCAAGCAAAATTGTTTTAAAGAGCGGAGCAGCAGCACCTAGTACAATTTACGCTGGTCACTCTTACTCATTAAAAGTTGCTGGAACAAAAGTAAAATTCTATTCCAGTAATAAAGCAGTTGCAACTATCGGAGCTACAACAGGTAAATTAAAAGCTGTTAAAGCTGGTAAAGTTAAAGTTACTGCAAAATCTACAAAGACAGGTAAAGCTGTAGCTACAAAGACATTTACAGTTAACCAGAGAGCAACATCTGTAACAACAGATGCTACTGAATTAAACTTAAATGCAAAAGACACAGCTGTAATCAAAGCTACATTAGCTCCTGCTACATCAACAGATGCTGTAAGATTTTATTCTTCAGATAAAACTGTTGCTACCGTTGGTGCTACAAGTGGTAAAGTAACAGCAGTAGCTGATGGTACAGCTACAATCAAAGTTTACGCAAAAGCTACAAAAGCTACAGCAAACTCAAGCAAATACAATAAAGTTGCTACAGTTACAGTAAACGTTGGTGCTAAATTAGATGCAGTAGCTCAGACATCTACAACAGAATTAAAAGCTACTTTCAAAACAGACATGAAATCTTATAATGTAAAAGCTTCTGATTTCACAGTTACAAATGACGAGACAAAGACAAATGTTGCTGTTAAGTCTGTAAAAGTTGAAGGAAAAGAAGTTACATTAACAACATTTGCTGATATCAAAGATGGAAAAACATATACAGTAACTTATGGAAAAGCATCTGCACAGTTCACAGCAACTGATGGAAAGATTGCATCTGTAACAGTTGATCCTACAACAGTTACATATCAGACATTAACAAAAATCTATGCAGTAGCTAAAGATGCTAACGGCGTAGTAGTTGGAAAATACGCTTATGGCGAATCTAATACAGATGGTATTGAAATTACATTATCCACACAGGATGGTTATATTTCTGACGGAAGCTTATACCTGAACTCCTTAAAGAGTACAGCAACAGCTAAAGTTACATACCATACTTATAAATATGAAAATGGTACAGAAGTTGGAGCTCTTACATCTGGTGATGTTACAATTACAGCAACAGATAAGAGTGCTGTAACATCCAGTGGAATTACTTATACAATCGCTGATAAAAAACCAAGTTTTACATCAGCTTCTTACAAACAGAACACAACATTAGTAAAAGATGAGGCTGGAAATAAAGCATACTTTAAGATTGCTGATGCAGCTGGAAAAGAAATCGCTAACTATAGCGGATATACAGTATCTTCATCTGATACAAATGTATTATTATTAAGCAAAGATACACTTGACAATGATCACAGTGTTGGAGTTACAGGTGTAAAAGTTGGTTCTGCATATATTGTAGTTAAAAATGCTGCAACAAAAGCAGTTGTTGCTACATTACCTGTAACAGTAGGAGCAGAAAGAAAAGCTTCTTCTATGACAGTAGATACAACATCCTTTACATTATCTGCAACAACAAAAGAAACAAAAGATGTAAAAGTAACTGTAAAGGATCAGTATGGTAAAAATATGACTGCAAAAGCAGCGGACATCAAAGTTCAAAATCAGACTAAACCAGCAGGTGCAGATGATATTGCAACAGCAGGTGAAAATAAAGTTACATTTGCAGCTTTAGAAGATTCAAAAACAGGTTCTTATGTATACAAAGTAACATATGGAACTTTCTCAACATATATTACAGTTACAGTAGCAGCAAAAGATGCAACAAAAGAAGTTACATTTGATAATGTAATAAGTGCAACAGAAGTTGATTCTACAATCGCAGCTGATGCAACAAAAGATAATGTTGCTAAATCTGTTGATTTAACAGTTGGTGTATATCAGGGTGCTTTAATTGGAACAACTCCAGTTGCAGCAACAGCAAATGTACCAATTGCAACTAACTATACTTATACAGGCTCAACAGTTACAATTAAAGATAGCAAGGGCAATGATGTAACAAAAGATTACTACAAAGATGGAAAGATTAATGTAGTATCTGTAAAAGAAGAGGCACCAGCAGCAACAACAGAAGCACCAGCAGTAACATCTGCAGCACCAGCAGTAACATCAGAAGCGCCAGCAGCAACATCAGAAGCGCCAGCAGTAACATCAGAAGCACCAGCAACATCAGAAGCACCAACAGTAACATCAGAAGCGCCAGCAGCAACATCAGAAGCACCAGCAACATCAGAAGCGCCAGCAGCAACATCAGAAGCACCAGCAACATCAGAAGCACCAACAGCATCAGGAGCAGCTAAAATAGGGATACTAGCAACATCAGAAGCACCAGCAACATCTGCAGCACCAGCAACATCTGCAGTACCAACAGCATCTGCTTCAACAACACCTGTTACACCTTCAACTGTTGTAACAAAGATGCCAGCTGGAACATATACAGTATCTATTAGTACTACTATCGAAAAAGCAGCTCAAGGTGCAGAAAAAGCAAAAACAATTAAAGTTGATAAGACATATTCCTTTACTGTAAAGGATAGCCAGACAACACCTACTATTGTAGCTACTGACGATGCTAAGACAGCAGCTAAAGATATGACAGATGCAGCATCTATTGTAAAAGCAGCTTACAAAGTAGTTTATGATGGAAGCGAATATCCAGCAGAAATTGATCCAGAAAATACAAAGATGTACATTGGTTCAAATGTAGCATCTTTCAGCAAGATTACATTCCTTGTTCCTATCAATGATAATATTAAAGTTGCATATGCAGTAACAGATGGTTTATTCTCAGTTCCTCTTGCATAATTGAATTAGACCATATAATAGATGAAGAACTCCAGGGGTTATTCCTTGGAGTTTTTCTTTTGCCCAAAACTTTCAGGGAAAACATTTGATTATTACCACACTTTTACCACATTTCAAAAGTACTCTAATACTGTATTGATATAAACAATAAAGAAAGGACTTGTTGTAATCGTGAAGAAAACTAGTAACAGATGGAAACAATATGTGCTTTGTTTTCTGCTCTTTTTCGGTATTACTACTGCTTTACATACTACAAAGGTAGAAGCTTCCTATTGCAACTCAGGAGAACTCAAAATTACTTTCCTGTATGTGGGTCAGGGAGATTCTATGCTTCTTCAAAGTGAAGGAAAAACAATGCTGGTAGATGCCGGAAAGAATGAGAATGGAAGTGCAGTGGTACAGTGTCTGAAAGAAAACGATATTGATTATCTGGATTATGTGGTAATTACGCATGATCATGCCGATCATATTGGAGGATTCAATCATGTATTTAAAAGTGTTAAAGTAGGTAAAATTTTTCGGACATCAGAACGCTATAATATCGAAGCTAATTGTTCCACAGTCAATCAGATGATTGATAATCTGTATGTGCCGGTAGAAGTACCAACACCAGGAGAAACACTTTCTTTTGGAAGTGCTACGATTCAGTTTATCGCACCAAATAGAAACAATTATAGTTCCTATAATGATTATTCTATCGTAATGAGGGTTGTGAACGGACAGAACTCGTTTCTGTTGGCAGGGGATGCAGAAGCAACATCTGAGGCAGAGATGCTCAAGTCTGGCTTTACATTGAAATCGGATGTATTGAAAGTCGGACATCATAGTGCGTTGACCTCATCTACACAGGCATTTTTAGATGCAGTTGATCCAACTGTATCTGTTATCTCCTGCGATTCTGCTGGTGAAGCAGGGTTTCCAAGGCTTGGAACAATTGACAAGCTGACTAAGACAAATATCTATCGTACCGATTATTCTGGGAATATTACTATGGTCAGTGATGGAACCCATATTACTACTGAAGATGTAGAACCATATTTTTATGCAAATTCTGACTTTGATGCGACGACAGGCGAAATTACTAGAACCATTGAAGAAGAAAGTGGTGTGCTGGGAAAAATAGCAGTGGAATCTGGATATAGTGAAATGCATTTAGATAATATATCCGATGATGAAGATTATGGTCTGGTTATTACAGAGCCACTGAAACTGAAATTTACAGCAGACAGTGGTGTTTACAAATTGGACAGTATAGAATATGCTCTGTCAGATGCGGGAGATTCTGTTGATATTGATGATATGGACTGGAATGATACAAAAAACGGTGAGATTACTTTAAATGATGACTTTTCAGGATGTATCTATGTGAAATATGAAAACCAGTTAGGAAATATTGTAGTTCGAAAAACGACTGGTTTTACCTTGGACTGTAAGGCACCAGAAAGTACAAAGGTAACATCCAATGTAACAGGTCTTAAGTTGGAAGCACCAACAGCCGCAAATACATATACTGCATATAGCACAACATATCCAACAATCAAGTTTTCCTGCAAATATGGAATCAGCGGAAAAGGCTGTATTGAATACATGCTTGTGAAGAGAGGAGAGGCTTTTATTCCTGAGGATGAATGGATTGAAGGAACAAGTGTTACACTAAAGGATAACTTCATTGGAAGGATTTATGTACGCTTTACGGATGGAGCGGGAAACGTGAAGATTCTCAAGACTACGGGATTTAAATGGATTAAGTCAGTACCAATTAATACAGCGGTAAAATCTATTTCTGAATCCGTTGGGTTGATTAACTTTTCTGCAAAAAGTCCAAATACAGCGGCATTAACCGCAGGTGAACGTACATTAGCCTTTAGTGCTGATTTTGGCTATGGTGGAAAGAAGAGTATCCAGTACCAGCTGGTGAAGAAAGGATCCGTCTATAAATCAGCAGGAAGCTGGGTATCAGGCAGTAAGGTGACACTGAAAAAAGGATTTGTTGGAACCGTATATGTGAAATTTGTAGATAAAGCAAATCATAGTGTCGTGAAAAAGACAAATCTGCTTCATGTGAAAGCATAGAAAAAGAGGCCGTCATTCCCAGAGAAAGACGGTCTCTTTTTTATACCAGAAAGAAACAACCGGAATCGTTGGGAAAGTCATCAAACATTGACTTTTACTAACGTGTGATATATTATAGTAAGGACATTGAAATTAGGAATAAGTGGATACACTTATAAAGGAGTAAAAGAGATGAAACTTCGGAATGTAGTTAAAAAGTGTAAGGTGATTGCGCTAAATTCATACTATGCACACTGTTACTATAAGAAAGGCTTACGAGATGATTTGATTTTGGTGGAGTCCAAAAATGGCAATGATTTAGCAGGCAACATGTTTCACATTTTGAAAGAAGTTACAGGTGATGATTATAAGGACTACAAGGTGCTTTTATCCTGTAGTAACCGAAAACGTGACGAGATTAAAGAGAGACTTGACAAGTATCAGATAAAAAATTATTCATTTGTAGCGACTAACACACGTGAATACTATAAAATGCTTGCTACTGCCAAGTATCTGTTTACAGATACATCCTTTACAAGAACATATGTGAAAAAGGAAGGCCAGATTATAACGAATACCTGGCATGGAACCCCTCTTAAGTACATGGGACGTGATGTAGCCGACCGTGCATATGCCATGGGCAATGTGCAGAGAAATTTACTGTATGCAGATTATCTTGTATACCCAAATGATTATATGAAAGAAAAGATGGTAGAAGCATATCATCTAGACAAGTCGTATGAAGGAATTATTTTAAATGAGGGTTATCCAAGAAACTCTGTATTTTTTGACAAAGAGGCAGGAAGTTCTATCCGTAGTGAATTAGGAATAGAAGATAAAAAGATTTTCATTTATATGCCTACCTGGAGAGGAACTTTAACCAATAAAAATACAGACCATCTGCTGGCAATTACAGAATACTTATTTAACCAGCTGGATAAACAGCTGAACGACGGACAGATCGTTTATGTAAAGCTTCATCCATTCATTAGTAAAGGAATTGATTTAAGCAAATACGAACATATTAAAGAATATCCGTCCCAGTATGATGCATACGAATTTATGAATATATGTGATGGTTTGATTACAGACTATTCCAGTGTGTTTTATGATTTTGCAAATACAGGTAAAAAGATAATTTTATGGGCGTACGATGAAACCGAATATTTAGGAGAGCGTGGAGTTTATGTAAATATTAATGATTATCCATTCCCGGTAGTAAAACGTGTGGAAGAACTGGTACGTGAACTGAATATGCCAAAGACTTACGATGACACGGAATTCAGACGTCAATGCTGTACGTATGACGGACCAGATGCAGCAAAACGTATCTGTGCACATGTTATTAAGGGACAAAAAGTATGTAAGGAAGAGAAAATTAATACAGATGGCAGGAAGAAAGTGTTAATGTATGGTTCAGCACTTGCACAGAATGGTTTAACTACTTCTCTTTTAAATCTGTTTGAAAATATTGATACCTCCAAGAGAGACTATTTTGTTTCTTTTACAGAGATGGCAGTGAAGAAACAGCCAATGAGAGTATCCAAGATACCAAGAGACGTTTCTATTATGCCAATGAGCAGTGATGCCAGCTTTACGATTTTTGAAGCATTAGCATATCTAATGTATTTTAAGAAAGATATCAGCAATCGCTTTACGAAAAAATATTTAGATAGACTCTACAATAGAGAACTGATAAAACATTTCGGCGGCACTAAGTTTGATTATTTTATTCAGTTTGCGGGATATGAGAAGAAGATTATTAATATGTTCCAGCGTTTCGACGGACCAAGATTTATTTATGTTCACAATGATATGGTTGCTGAAATGAATACGAGAAGAAACCAGCACCGTTTAACCTTAGAGTCTGCTTATCGCAATTATGATAAGGTAGCAGTTGTAACACAGGATATTGTTCCTGCTACGGTTTCTATTAGTAATAAGGAAGATAATATTGTTGTTGTAAACAACTGTCATGCTCACAAAGAAATTCGTAGGAGAGCAGAAATGCCGGTTGCATTTGATCCAAATACTGCATGCAATGTTTCCTTTGAAGAATTAGAAGATGTACTAAACAGTGATAAAAAGAAGTTCATTACAATAGGAAGATACTCACCGGAAAAAGGACATATGATGCTGATGGAAGCCTTTGAACGTTTCACAGAAGAATATCCGGATACTGTTTTGATTATTATTGGAGGACATGGAGCACTTTGGAGACAGACATTTAAATATGCCAGTGCATCCAAGGCTCAGATTATCACCATCCGTGCCATGAGCAATCCGATGCCAATCTTAAAGAAATGCGATTTATTCATTCTTTCTTCTGTTTACGAAGGACTTGGTCTTACTATGTTAGAGGCAGATGCCCTTGGTATTCCAAGCATGTCAACAGATATTGTTGGTCCACAGGGATTCATGAGAGAGTTCGGTGGATATCTGGTAGAACCAAGCGAAGACGGCCTTGTCAAAGGTATGGAAGCATTTATGAATGGTAAAGTGAAAGCTATGAATGTAGATTATGAGAAATACAATAAGCGGGCAGTGGCTC
Organism: uncultured Clostridium sp.; assembly: GCA_934438135.1. GTDB lineage: Bacteria > Bacillota > Clostridia > Lachnospirales > Lachnospiraceae > Clostridium_AI. The sequence continues at coordinate 50,976 of CAKSBP010000015.1, forward strand.
AGTTTGAAAGCTTATTTCAATAAACAATGATGGATTACAGAAAAGAGGTTACTATGAAGATTGGTATTGTAACGTTTAATAGTGCCCACAATTATGGGGCTGTTTTACAGGCATGGGCTCTGCAGGAATATTTGAAAGGAGAAGGACACGAACCTTCTATTATTAACTACAGAATTAATGATATTGACAAGCTGTATCGTATATATAAGCCTAGAAATCCTTATAGGAGCAAAAAGCTTAACAAAGCAGTTCATTGTGCACAGGACGTAAAAGCAAGATTCAGGGACAAAAATAAATATAAGAGATATCATGCGTTTGAACATTTTATTAATCATACGTTGAATACAACACAGCCGCCAGTTTATAACTTTGGACAGCTGTCAAAAAGAGAATTTGATTTTGATGCGATGATCGCAGGAAGTGACCAGATTTGGAACGGAATCTTTACAAAAATGAATCCAGGTTATTTTTTAAACTTTGGACCAAAAAATGCAAAGAGAATTTCTTATGCAGCAAGTATTGGTAAAGATACCATTTCAGATGTGGAAGCATTACAGTTCCAGAAATTTATTAAAAATTTTGATTATATTTCAGTGCGTGAAGAAAAAGCGAAAGAACAGGTACAGCGTTTTATTGATGCAGATGTAGAGGTTGTAGTTGATCCCACTCTTCTGCTTCCAAGAGAAAAATACGATGAAATCAAAAAAGATCCAAAGATTAATCAGGAATATATTTATGTTCACAATGTTCATCTAGTAAAAGTAGATGAGCGTTTAAATGCTATGGCAGAAGAGTTATCAAAGAGAACGGGACTTCCAATTGTTCATAACAGACCGGATTATTCCTTTACCAATGAATGTGGAAAATTCTTAGACGGTGGTCCAGAAGAATTTATTGGATGGATTGCAAATGCACGTTATGTTCTTGCAAATTCTTTTCATGCAACAGTATTCTCTATGATTTATCACAGAGAATTTATTACGATTCCACATTTCCAAAACCCGGATCGTATGAGATTTTTCTTAAATTCATTGGGAATTGGAAATCATCTGCTTGCATTACCAGAAGAGTTGCCAGAGGATCTTTCCGGACTTGCCATTGACTATGATGCAGTAGAAGAAAATAGAAGAAAATTAAGAGAGCGTTCCATTGCCTTCTTAAAACGTGCATTAGATGGAGAAAGTAAAAGCTTGAAAGAAAGAGAACGTACCACATATTTTGATTTTGCAGATCCGTATAAGTGCTATGGATGCCGTGCCTGTGAACAGGTCTGTCCAACCCATGCTATTGAGATGGAAGCAGACGCTCAGGGATTTATTTATCCAAAAATCATTGACAGTAAATGTATTTACTGTAATGACTGTAAGAAAGTCTGTATTTACGAACATCCATCTTTATTTCACAATGCAGAAGATAGTAGTGAAATTAAAGTATTTGCGGCGTATAATGAAGACGAAGATACAAAAACAGGATGTGCAGCAGGTGGAGTATTTCCAGCACTTTGTGCACAGGCAGTTAAAGAAAATGGAGCAGTTGCAGGTGTTTCCATGGACAATGAACAGAATGCAGTGTATACACTGGCAGATACCGAAGAAGGATGCAAAGCATTTCGTGATGTAAAATATGTAGCAGCAGATAATGCGAAAATTAAACCGGAAGTCAAAAAGCTTCTGGAACAAGGAAAAATGGTTCTATATTCCGGTACACCTTGTGAAATTGCAGGCTTACGTTCTTATCTGCTAAAAGATTATGAGAATCTGGTTACAGTTGATGTAATGTGCAGTGGTATGGCGTCTCCAGCTGTTTATAAAGATTATATGAATACTCTGGTAGAAAAATATCGCTCCAGAATTGAAAGTATTCAGTTTGATAATAAATTCCGTGGTAAAAAGAAAGGTTACTTTATTGTCACATTTGATACTGGTGAAATTCATTTAGAAGAAACCAGAAAAAACAGCTATATGAATAACTATAAAAATAAGAATCTTCAGAGAGCGGCATGTTATACTTGTGAATTCATGCAGGGAACGAGAAGTGTTTCAGACATTACGCTAGGCAGATTTAAAGGTGCTTCCGTATACTGCGAGGAAATGGATGATATGTATGGTACTTCCTTTGTTCAAGTGAATACAGAAAAAGGACTCGCATTTTTCCAGAAGGCAGAGAAAAATCTTGTAGTGAAAGAATGTGACACAGAAAATCTTCCAGGTTATTTTGAAAAATCTCCAATTAAGTTAACAATGACAAGAAGCAAGTTAATGGAGAAATATAAAGAGGAAGATGATGTCATGAAAGTACTGTATACCTTTAATACAACAAGGAAGCGCAGAAGAAAACGGAAATAACTGCCCAGCGTGTAGAAAAGGAGAATAATATGAAAATTGGTGTGGTTACGAGTCTTAATCGTCAGAATATGACAGAATGCTTAGAGTTATGGGCTTTACAGAAAACACTCCAAAAACGGGGATGCTATGTAAAGATATTGGATGTACAGGATAAAATGATGAACGTACCAGCTCAGACAGAGCAGCAGAAAAAAGAATTCCATCATATGTTTCCAAACTATATTCAGATAACAAAGAAGCAGGAATTAAAAGCAGAAGAAGAGAATATTCATTCTTTTCTTTTGACAGGAGACTGCATCTGGAACGCAGGCAAAACAGGACTTGCAGGAAAGGCTCTTTTATTACATGGTGTGGAGAAAAAACACGCATTTGGAATAGGCGTGCAGGATACGAATCATACCTTTTTTGAAAAACTTTCTCTCAAAAAAGCGTTACAGGAGTTTACAGACATTACAGTGCATACGGAAAGTACACAGAAATTTTTGAAGAGCACATACGATGTGGATTCAGAAATTATCTGTAGCAGTGCCCTTTTATTAAGAAGAAAAGAGTACAATGAAATAAAAATTCCGTGTGAATCCAGAGAAAACTTTATTATTGTAGATCAGAAAAATGATAAGAACCGTCTTTTAGTTGATATTGCAAATAAAGCTTCCAAGGAAACGGGTTATGCATTTTATCGTATTCGAGGAGGTCAGGAGCTTTCCGCTACTATTTTTCAAAACTGGGCACAGAAGCCAGGAGAGCTCCTTGGTCTGTTTGAAAAAGCAAAATATGTTATAACTGATAACCATGAAACTCTTTTATGGGCATTAATTTATCAGAGACCATTTTTATTTATAGATTCTAAGAACGAAAGCAAGCAGGAAAAAGAGATGTTAAAACGTCTGAAACTTTCTGCAAATTATATTACCAGCATGGATGCCTATAAGGGAATTGATAGTTTTAAACTGTTTAATGCCCATAATGTTCATAAAAGACTGGAAAGAGAAAAGGGCTATGCATATCAGGTTCTTAACCGGATTACTGGTGTGAAGGAACCAGAAGAGGAATATGTAGATGCACCAACCGGCATTTTAAAGAAGGACTGCTGTGGCTGTTATTCCTGTCAGGAAGTATGCCCAGTGGATGCCATTACTATGAAACCGGACAAAGATGGATATTATTATCCGGTAGTAAATAGAGACAAATGTATTGACTGCTCATTATGTAAGAAGAGCTGTATTATTCAGGAACCGAAACGTGTTGAATACAAAGAAAATTATCCAAAGGTAGTTGCTGCCTATAACAAAGATTTAGATACCAGACTTGGAAGTTCTTCCGGAGCCATTTTTCCAGCGTTGGCTAAGTATATTATAGAAAAAAAGCATGGTTATGTAGCAGGAGTCTGTTATGACGAGGATATGAATGTTGTATCCAGGATTGCAGATAACATGGAAGATGTGAAGAAATTTTATGGTTCTAAGTATGCGAAAAGTCAGTTAGACGGAAGTTACCGCAAAATTAAAGAATTATTGAAGGACGGAAATTATGTATTATTCTCAGGACTGCCTTGTGAATGTTCCGGTTTGCGTTCATTTTTGAAAAAAGACTATGAAAATTTATACATTTGTGAGATAATGTGTCATGCGGCACCATCTACAAAAGTATTTAAGAAATATGTGTCGTATCTCGAAAAGCGATTTAAGTCAAAGGTAACAAACGTTACTTTCCGACAGAAGAAAAAAGGGTGGTTACCACATCAGACCAGTCTCGTGGTTGAGTTTGCTGACAGGGAACCTCTACGGGTAGTAAACCGTACCAATAATTATTACAGAGTTTTTGCAAATGATTTAATTGCAAGAGAAAGCTGTACCAGCTGTCGTTTTACGTACCTTAATAGAGCGGGGGATCTGACTATCGGCGATTTCTGGGGAGTACAGGACATCCATCCAGAAATCTATGATAATAAGGGGACGAGTTTTGTTTTAATTAATAACAGGCAGGGAATGGATATCTGGAACCAGGTAGAAGATAACTTCGAATGTATAGATTCTACATTGGAGAAAGCATTTAAGAAAAACCATTCTGAGCCGATTCATTATCGGATAGATAGAGATGAACTTTTAAAACGAATGGAGACAGAACCAATCAACAAGTTACTGGAAGAGTTTAACGACCTAAAAAACTAAATGGAGAGAGCTATGAAAAAGTATATTGAAAATTTTTTGAAGTACAGGCATTTATTAGGCGAACTCGTAAAAAAGGACATTAAACTAAAGTATAGACGTTCCTATCTCGGAATGGTATGGACTCTGATTGAACCTTTACTTACGATGATTGTATTAAGTACCGTATTTAGCAGTTTTTATGGAAGAGACGATAAAACATTCCCGGTATTTGTTTTATCAGGAAGGCTTTTATATGCATACTTTGCCAATAGTACAAAAGCATGCATGCGTTCCATTCGAAGTCATAGTGGTATGATTAAAAAAGTTTATGTGCCGAAGTATATGTACCCGTTATCCAGCGTGTGTTCAAACTTCATTACTTTTTTAATCTCATTAGTTGTTTTAGTTGGTGTAAGCATTGTGCTTAAAGTAAAACCTACTATTTATATTGTTCAGGCAATTATTCCATTGATTTTATTATTTACCATGGCTCTTGGTGTAGGAATGATTTTAGCCACGATGTCAGTATTTTTCCGTGACTTAGAATATCTATGGTCAGTAGCACTGATGATTATTATGTATACATCTGCTATTTTCTATGATCCACAGAGAATTATTCAGAACGGAAAAGGATGGATTTTAAATATCAATCCACTGTACTCTCTGATTGTAAATTTCCGAAATGCAGTATATTATGGACAGCCAATGGATCATGCCGCATTCTGTTATACATTAATATTCAGCATGGGAACTTTAATCATGGGAATCTATTTATTTTACAAGAGACAGGATAAATTTATCCTTTATGTATAAAAGAGAAGTTGGAGGTGCATTGTGGGTAATGTAGTTGTAAATGTAAAAGATGTTACGATGCGTTATAATATTAGTTCTCAGAAAGTAGACAATCTGAAAGAATATTTTATCAAATTCGTAAAAAAAGAAATTATGTACAATGAGTTCCTGGCTTTAAACGATGTCAGCTTTCAGGTAAAAAAAGGCGAGCGTCTTGGAATTCTTGGACTGAATGGTGCTGGAAAAAGTACACTTTTAAAAGTAATTGCAGGTGTTCAGAAGCCGTCAGAAGGTTCTGTAACTGTAAGGGGAAGGATTGTTCCTCTGCTGGAGTTAGGAGCTGGATTTGATAAAGAATACACAGGAGCAGAGAATATCTATCTTTATGGAACCGTATTAGGATATTCCAAGGAGTTTATCCGTCAGAAATACGATGAGATTGTAGAGTTTTCTGAACTGGGGAGTTTTATCAATGTTCCTGTTAAGAATTATTCTTCTGGTATGAAATCACGTCTTGGTTTCGCCATCGCAACCGTAGTACAGCCAGATGTACTCATCCTTGATGAAGTACTCGCCGTAGGAGATGCCAAGTTCCGTAAAAAATGCGAAGCAAAAATTCAGACTATGTTCGACAGTGGCGTAACCGTATTGTTTGTATCTCATTCCCTTCCACAGGTGAAACGAATCTGTAATAAAGGAATCATTCTAGAACATGGCAGGCTAATCGCTCAAGGCGACATAGAAGAAATATCTAAAATCTATGAAGCGAAAACAAAATAAAAATCAAAGGGGGAAGGCTGCCAACAAAGACAGTCTTTCTATATAATATAAAGGGAAACGTTAATAGAGGCGTGCAGCCGGAATGAATTTTCATTTCGGCTGCACGCCTCTTTCTAACCATGAAGTTATTGATTAAGCCACAATAGCCGATACCGCTGTATTCAGCATTTTCTGGTTATTCACATCAATAATAGAATTATCATTACCCGGTTTCAAAACAATCGTACTGCCAGCTGTCAGGCTGTTTTCAAATGTAATTGTAATCGTGTTTCCATTAATAATAGAAGATTTAATTGGAAGCTCCGTATTATTTACAGTAGCAGTATAGCTAATCTTACTAGATGTACTTAACGCTGTTCCAAAAGAAAGAACGAATGTTTTGGTGGAAGAGTAAGCGTTTTTGCTGATTACAGATAATGTCTTATTATTGCTTAACGTAATCATATTCTGATATTTTTTCATCGTAGTATACGAACCCTTGTATCCTTTGATGCCGGAAATAGTAACCTGATAAGGAACATCCGATTCAATATTATTTGGATTTATCTGAAGTTTTACAATAGATGGACAGTTATAATTATTTGCTAATAAAGAAGCAGATAAGATGGTAAGTCCTGAAATATTGTAATTTGATTTATCCAATGCAGTTGTCGTATCCAGCATATTTGGAAAGGTTACATAAATGTATTCATTATTTGCTCCACCAATCTGAATGCCAGATGGCTGAGGAAGTGCTTCACTGGTACTAACAGCTGATTTAGTTACCGTAACACTGACAGCAGCATTTTCATTATAATAACAATCCGTAACGAATTTTGCAGGAATTGTAAAAGTATAATCTGCAAGTTCTTTAAAAGTATTGCTAAATGTAATAGTTACTGTCTTTCCATTTGCAGAAGCAGTATAAGCATATGGAGTGGAAGCACTGATAACACCATCTAAATTACTGGAAGCATTTAATTGTCCAGATACAGAAGAAAGAGTAACAGGACAGTTATAAGTCAGTGTCAGAACAGATTTTCTGTTGCTGGAAACATCCTCTGCAAGACTGCTTTCTGTAATTGTAGGAAAAACTGCAGGTGCACCAAATGCAACTATCTGTTGTACACTTGTTGTAGTAGTATCTGTATTATATGTGCTGTAGTTATTTAAAGTAACGGTTACATTTCCTTTCATGCTTAATAAACTAGAATCTGTCATATGATAAATGATTTCTTTTTTATTTGCAGGGTTTACAATTCCTGTAATGACAGAACTGTTTACAATGGCATATCCAGGAACTTTCATTGTTTTATTGAAGACAGCAACTAAGCTGTTTCCATTTCGATACATATTAGAAAGGGATGCCTGTGTCTGTGTTGTTGTGTTGGTATATACCTGAATTGTAAGTGGATAAGGATTGGTTGTATTGTTTGCCAAATCTACAATTCCGTACAATGTAATCTGAATGGAAATATTCTGATCGATTGTAGGAAGAGAGGAAAGGTCAAGCAGAATGGATTTCTTATCCTCAGAAAGAGTGTAATTGCTCATTGTTGTAAATAAAGCAGGATTCATCAGACTCTTTCCATCGCTTCGTTTTGGGTTTGTAATTCTTAAGTTCTTGATAGAAACAGGTTCACTGAAGTTCATAGAAACAACCATTCCACTGTCATCTACCGTACAGCCTAAATAAGTAGGCTTTTCTGTATCCTTCAGAACTTTGATTTCCGAATAAGAAGTTAATGGATAACCAGATTCGGATGCAATAGAAGCGGAGAGGCTTATCAGATATGAACCGTCAAATACACCAGTATTATGAATGGTTAATGTGGTTTTATCTTCAGAAAGGTTTCCTGTTAAAGTGCCTAAAGCGCTGGAACCGGAATTTGCAGTAATACCGATATTAGAACTTAAGCTTCCATCTGCATTAATTAGAGTGGAACCATTCATTGGATGATTAAATACTATTTTTAAATCCATGCTGTCAGCCAGAGAACAGTCAGAAATTTGGATAATGGGTTTCTTTATGTAAATGTTTATTGTCTGTTTTACTGGATTGGAAGGAGCTTTTGCTTTTGTAGCAGTAGCACCAGCACAGACAGTAAGTGTGGTCATACCAGTTTTTAATGGAGTGAAGAGTCCTGTTTTTCCATCAACAGTAGCTTTTGTGGTGTCGCCTACATAATAACGGATGACATCAGTAGAAGCACTTTTAGTAGAACTACTGACACGTCTGCTTCCGAAGTCATATGTATTTCCCAATTCAATGATCTGGGCATTTAAATCTTCATCGATTTTTGCATTGGTAAAATAGATTGCTTTTGCAGGAACCTTAACGGTTATTTTACAGGTAAGCTTTTTTGTAATATTGCCATGCTTTATAGTACAGGAAATAGTTGCGGTTCCTTTTTTCTGCGCTGTTACAACACCCTTTGAGGAAACTGTTGCAATAGAATTATTGGAACTTTTCCATGTAGTTTGGTAAGGGGATGGGGCAGTGGCCTTTAGAGTAAATTTTTTTCCTACACCGCTTATGGTTTTTGTAGAAGTGTTAAGTTTGTAAGATATAATTGCTGCATGGGTATCAGATACTGGAATAGTCAGTACAAAAACAAGCAGCAGAACCATAACAGCTCTTAGTTTTTTCATAATAAATCCTCCTTTAATTATTCTATTTGTAACCTATATTGTAGCATAATATTTTACGGTGTCAAAGTTATATTCAATACATTAGTGTAATTATCATGTTATTTGTGATAAAACTCATATTGAAGATTCTTAATCCAATGATTATAATAATAATGGGAGGACATATACAAGGACTGAAATCTATTTTACCTGAGACTGAAAAAAGAGAAAAGGGGATGCTGAAATGACAGATAAAGAAGTATTAAAGCAAAAAGCGGCACCAGTAATACAGCTTCTGAATGCTTGTCCTTATGGTGAACCAATTCCATCTGATTGGAAAGCACCAGAGGAGTTTAACTTTGAAAAATTTTCCGTACATAATATACCAATAGAACACCTTAGTTCGAAAGAAAATCCGAATGGAAAAACGGTTTTTCAAATTCACGGCGGGGGTTTTTTATATCCATATTTAGATGCTTATAGAGAGGTCGCATGCAGCTATTCAAAAGCAGCAGGAGGGGCAGATGTATACAGTTTAGACTATCGTGTAGCACCAAAGGATAAATATCCGGCAGCATTAGATGATTGTGTGGCGGTATATCAATGGCTTCTAGAGCATAAGACTGAAGCGAATGATTTGATTATCGTTGGAGATTCAGCAGGAGGAAATTTAGTACTTGCATTAACACTTAAGATTAAGGATATGGGAATCCCTTTACCAAAGGCCGTCATTGCACTTTCGCCTTGGGCATGTCTGGATTCGGAGTACGGTACAAAGAAAACACAATGTGATAGCGATATTATTCTTGGAACGACAGGAGTAAAAATTGGAAAAGTCGTTTTTGATACAGATTTTTATATTGATAAAGAAGATTATAAGAAACCATATGTTTCACCAGTGTATGGAAACTATGAAGGGTTTCCGGATTTACTGCTGCAGGCAGGAGGCGTGGAACTATTATTAGGTGATGTACAGGGGGTAGCAAAAGCTGCCAGGGAAGCAGGAGTAAACTGCCAGTTTACAGTTTATGAAGGAATGTCACATGATTTTCAGTTATTTCTATCTGACATTGAAGAATCACAACAGGCATGGAAAGAACTTTCGGAATTTATGGTAAAAGAATTTAAGTAATAGAATGGAAAAGGAAAAACCATTGTGTAGATGATTAATCGATACAATGGTTTTTTATAATGTCACGGATTGTATGAAACAGATAAGGTTTATATTCTTTAATAGAAACCGGCTCGTTATATAAAATCGGACTATAGCAGCTGGAACCAACTAGTTCAATGATGGAATAAATCATAATTTCAGGATCGCGGAAACTATGATTAGATTCTTCAATTAATGTATTGTATACATCATAAAAGTTTATATCTGCTGCGTCTTTCGGTGAAATCAAAGCTGATTTAAAAACACCCCATCCTAAATTTTTGGAAATAAAAATCAGCAGGGATTTATTTTTCACCAGCTGATTAATAATGTGGTCGACAATAAAAATAACTTTGTCTTCTGCATTGTTAATGTCAGACTGAAGTAGTTCTGCATGTGCATTGTAAAATAACTGGCTTGCTTTATGGGAAATCAGTTTATTACGGATATCGTATTTATCCGAAAAGTAAAGATAAAAAGTGCCTTTTGCCACACCCGCTTTGGTTACGATGTCAGATATGGATGTCTTGTTAATGCCCTTGGTAGTAAATAAGTCGAAAGCCGTATTTAGTAATGCATCTTTCTTTTCTTTTTTGTTTTTTTCAATTTTCCCCATTCCAAAGCCTCCTTCCTTATCATTATATGGATTATACCACTTTAAAGTCAATGCTAATCTTTGAATAAATCATAGATATACAGCAAAAATAAGAAGGAATTAAAGAGAGAGAGCTTCTTTCTGCCATCTGTTTCGAATGGAAGGAGTTATTGTATTTAAAGAAAACGTATGATACAATATACAAAAAGAACTGACAGATTTTAGATGATATGGAAGCTGATATAAAGAAGAATGCACTTGAAAAAAGTGAAGAAATGGAGGTAAGAAATGAAAGGGATTATTTTAGCAGGAGGTTCAGGTACAAGACTGTATCCTTTGACGCAGGCGATATCCAAACAGATTCTGCCTGTATACGATAAACCTATGATATATTATCCTTTATCAGTACTTATGCTGGCAGGAATAAAGGATATTTTGATTATATCAACAGAACGTGACATGCCATGTTTCAAGCAGCTTTTAGGAGATGGAGGAAAGTACGGACTGAACATAGAATATGAGATTCAGAAAGCACCGAATGGGCTTGCGGAGGCATTTATTATAGGGGAAGAATTTATTGGAGATAGTAGTGTTTCCCTGATTTTAGGGGACAACATTTTTTATGGAAGAAGTTTTTCAGGTACATTGAAAAAGCTTTCTACTTTAGAAGAAGGAGCGGTCATATTTGGTTATCCAGTCCGAGATCCAAGAGCATACGGAGTCGTAGAGTTTGATGAAAATGGAAAGGCTCTTTCTATTGAAGAAAAGCCCGAACAGCCAAAATCACGTTATGCAGTACCAGGTCTCTATTTTTATGATAACTCTGTTGTTGAAATTGCAAAATCTATAAAACCTTCTTCAAGAGGAGAACTGGAAATTACCTCAGTTAATAATATTTATTTAGAGGCGGGAAAACTAAAAGTTGAAAAATTAGGACGTGGAATGGCATGGCTTGATACTGGAAGTCATGATTCCCTGCTGGATGCAGCAAATTATGTTGCAGCGATACAAAAACGTCAAGGATTATATGTATCCTGCATTGAAGAGATTGCTTTTAAACAAGGTTTTATTTCAAAAGAACAGCTGATAGAACTTGCACAGCCACTGATTAAGACAGATTACGGAAAATATCTGATTGAGGTAGCGGATGAAACAATATAATAGAAAGATGAGGAAACAGCAATGGGAAACTTTAATTTTGAAAAGTGTGGAGACATTGAGGGACTTTATGAAATTACACCAAAGGTGTTTGGCGACAACCGAGGATATTTTTTTGAATCGTATGAGTATGAGCAGTTTAAAGCTGCCGGACTTGATATGGTTTTTGTACAGGACAATCAAAGCTTTTCTTCGAAAGGCGTAATTCGGGGGCTTCATTATCAGAAAGAACATATGCAGGGAAAACTAGTTCGTGTTGTCAGTGGAAGAGTATTTGATGTTGCTGTAGATATCCGTCCAGATTCTAAAACATTTGGGAGATGGCATGGAGTAATTCTAGATTCTGAAAAGAAAAATATGTTTTATATTCCAGAAGGATTTGCACACGGATTCTTAGTACTCTCTGATACTGCAGAATTTGTTTATAAATGTACCGATTATTATCATCCAGAAGAAGAGGCCGGTTATATGTGGAATGACCCGGCATTTGGAATTGAATGGCCAATAGAAGATGGTATGGAACTTTCTTTTTCTGATAAAGATCAGAAATACCAGCCATTTCAGAAATAATATTTTGGGAGGCTAATGATGAAAGTATTATTAACCGGAGCGGACGGTCAATTGGGACGGGCTTTTAATGAATTGTTAAAGAATGAAAAAGAAGTTGTTCTTATTAATACAGTACGAAAAAGAAAAGGAACAGAATATCTGCCTTTGGGAAAAATCATAGAGATGAATATTTCCGATTCTAAAATGGTGAATCAGGTAATTGAAGCCGAAAAGCCGGATATTATCATTAACTGTGCTGCGTTTACAAAAGTAGATTTATGTGAATCGGAACAGGAAACAGCAGAACAAGTAAATGCAGGTGGACCAGAGAATCTGGCAAAGGCAGCGCAAGCAATAGGAGCAAAATACGTCCAGGTTTCCACAGACTATGTATTTGACGGAGAAGGAAATCATCCATATGTAGAAGAAGACACGACAGCCCCTGCAACTGTTTATGGAAAGACAAAGCTGGCAGGTGAAGAGGCAGCACTTAAGTATTGTAAAAAAACTTTTGTTGTCCGTACTGCATGGCTTTATGGAGATGGAGCAAACTTTCTTCAAACGATGCTTCGTCTAGCAGAAAAGAATAAGGAAGTACGTGTAGTAAATGATCAGATAGGAACGCCTACTACATCTATGGAACTTGCAAGAATGATTTGGCATCTTGTCCAGACAGAAAAATATGGCATTTATCATGGAAGCTGTGAAGGAGCAGCAAGCTGGTATGAGTTTGCTGTAGAAATTTTTAAAAAATTCGGTTGCGATATAAAGGTGAATCCGATTACAACAAAAGAGTATCCGACACCGGCAAAACGTCCGAAATATTCTGTTTTAGAGAATAGGCATCTAAAAGAAGAAACCGGTTACCAGATGAAGGACTGGAAAGAAGCACTGGATGAATATGTAGAGTGGTATAAAGAGAAAAGGGAGGTTATTTAAGTGAAGACTTATTTAGTGACAGGAGGAGCTGGATTTATTGGTTCCAACTATATCCATTATTTATATCAGACGGAAACAGATTTTCAGGTTATTAACCTGGACAAATTAACATATGCTGGGAATCCTGAAAATCTAAAAGAAATAGAAAAAAAAGAAAATTATCAGTTTGTAAAGGGAGATGTATGTGATCAGAAGCTGGTGACAGAGTTATTTCAGAAATATGATATTGATTATGTGGTTCACTTTGCAGCAGAAAGCCATGTTGATCGAAGCATAAAGAATCCAGAAATTTTTGCAGGTACGAATATCATGGGTACTTTGAATCTTCTGGATGTAGCAAAAAAGGCATGGGAAACCGAAAATGGATATAAAGAAGGAAAACGTTATTTACAGGTATCTACGGATGAAGTGTATGGTTCTTTATCTAATCTGGATGATTTCTTTTATGAAACAACAGCACTGGATCCACACAGTCCATACTCTGCCAGTAAGGCATCTGCAGATTTCCTTGTAAAATCCTACATGGATACGTTTCACTTTCCTGCTAATATTACAAGATGCAGCAATAATTATGGACCATATCAGTTCCCAGAAAAATTGATTCCGCTTATGATTAATAATGCACTTCAGGGAAAAAAACTTCCGGTATATGGAGATGGGAAAAATGTTCGTGACTGGCTTTTTGTCATGGATCATGCAAAGGCAATTCAGATGGTATTAAAAAATGGAAAGCTTGGCGAAGTTTATAATGTTGGTGGGCATAATGAGAAAACCAATATTGACATTATTCATATTATTCTGGATACACTTCTTGAATTTTTACCAGAAGATGATGAAAGAAGAAAGAATGTCAGTGAAAAACTGATTACTTATGTAGCAGATAGAAAAGGACATGACAGAAGATATGCAATTGCACCAGATAAGATAAAAGCAGATATTGGATGGTATCCGGAAACTAAATTTGAAGACGGGATTAGGAAAACAATTAGATGGTACCTGGATAATGCAGAATGGATGGGGCGTGTAACATCTGGTGCTTATCTGGAATATTATAAGGAAATGTATCACGTTTAATGAGTGATTTTATATTCAGCCTGAATGCCACCATACCAGTATTTTTGTTAATGCTGTCAGGGTGGCTTCTTGGCCGACATGGGATGTTTACAGAAGAATTCTGTAAAGTATCCAATAAATTTGTATTTCATATTGCACTTCCGGTACTGCTATTTCGGGATATAGCGTCTACAAATATTCATCAGGTGTTTAATATCCGTTTTCTTCTATTCTGCATGATTGCTACAACTATCTGTTTTTTTACTATCTGGGGGCTTGCCAAAGTATTTATCAAAGATAAATCTATAACAGGAGCTTTTGTTCAGGCATCCTTTCGTGGCAGTGCTGCCATTTTAGGAATTGCATTTATCCAAAATATTTATGGAAATTCAGGAATGGCGCCGCTAATGATTATTGGTGCAGTTCCATTGTTTAATATTTATTCGGTGATTGTTCTAACATTTGAGGGAGAATCCGAAGATAAGAATGGAATCCAGAAGGCGGTTGTGAATATTGTAAAAAATCCAATTATTCTCGGTATCTTCATCGGACTTGTGTTTTCTCTGTTTCACTGGTATGAGAAACTTCCGATAATTCTAACAAAGACAGTAGGAAATGTAGCAGGAATGGCTTCACCTCTTGCACTCTTAGTAACTGGTGCAGGATTTGAAGGTAGAAAAGCCCTTACAAAGATAAAACCAACTATGGTGGCAACACTGATTAAATTAGTGGTTATGCCGGCGTTTTTTCTACCAATAGCAGCCTGGATGGGATTCCGCGGACAAGATATGGTGGCACTTTTAATCATGCTTGGTGCACCAACAACGGTAACCTGTTACATAATGGCAGTAAATATGAAAAATGATGGAATATTATCCTCAAGTATTATCGTATCTGCAACTTTGCTTTCATCCATTACATTAACTGGGTGGATTTATTTTCTTCGTGTTATGAATATGATATAAAAATAAAAATACTGATACAGTCAACTTCATTCTGTCTGTATCAGTATTTTTTTATGACCTGGTAACATATACGGAGCAGAGATCATATTTTCCATTATCAATGCAGGCATATATGGTAGCATGGCCAGGAGAAATTCCTGTGATTACACCTTTTGAACTAACAGTTGCAACATCAGAATCGGAAGAAATGAATCGCGGAGTTTCAGAAGTAGTAGCAGGTTTCAATTCGTATTTAATATACTTTCTATCACCTAGGCTGACTTCTACTTTCCCATTTTTTCCGCCAACAATCAGTTTAATACTGACAGCAGGAGGAGTAACTGAAATACTACATTTTAATGTTGCAACTGTTCGGAAACCTTCTTTTACACTTACCGTGATAACTGCATCTCCGACATCTTTTGCAGTTATCCGTCCTTCTTTATCATCTGTTTTTTTTACAGAGACAACCGAAGAATCACTGGACTTGAAGCTGATTTTCTGGTTATCGGTAGAACGGTATACCTTAATGGTATACGTTTCATCCAAAACCATTGATTTGGAATTTACATTCAGCTTCACTCTTGTATCATCATCATCTGATATCTCTGCAGCTTTTACAGCAGTAGTGTGTAGAAAGTTAGAGATTCCAGACACTGGAGCAAAGGAAAACAATAACAAAAGGAAGGAGAAGAATAAAATCCTTTTGTTGAAAAATGTATGTTTCATGCTTAACCTCCTTTTCTTAATATGTACACATTATCCATATGGTAACATGGAAATTTGTCAGAATGGTGGCAGATTGGAAAAAACATTTTGTACAAATTAACTTGTGATTTCGGTTCGATTTGATATAATAATTAGTAGTATAATCATTCAAATTTTTTTGGAGGAGCTGAAATGGGTTACATATTAATTGCAGATGATAATGAAGATATCACAAATATTCTTTCGATTTATGTAAAAAAGGAAGGGTATAATCCAATCATTGCAAAAGATGGCGAGGAAGCTGTTACACAGTTTGATAAGTATAATCCTCTTGCAGTGCTTCTGGATGTTATGATGCCGAAACAGGATGGATATGAGGTCTGTCGGAAGATTCGGGCAAAGTCGAATGTCCCGATAATGCTGATAACGGCCCGAGGTGAGGACTTTGAGAGAATTATGGGACTGGATATTGGAGCAGACGATTACATAGTAAAGCCTTTTAGTCCAAGCGAAGTTATGGCAAGACTAAGGGCGGTTTTAAGAAGAGTAACCAGTTCAGTACAGACAGATACCGCGAATGAGAATCAGGTATCCATTGCAGATTTAACTATTAATCTGGATGAATATCTTTTGACCGTTGGCGGAACAAAGATGTCTCTTACGAAACGTGAAATAGAAACTATGTGGACACTGGTGAATAATCCAAATAAAGTATTTACGAGAGACAATCTTCTGGACAGTTTATGGGGCTTCGATTATTACGGTGACAGCAGAACTGTAGATTCACATATTAAAAGGCTGAGAGCAAAATTAGACAAGGTACCTCATCCAAAATGGAGTATTAAGACAATCTGGGGAGTTGGATATAAGTTTGAGGTAGAAGAATAGTGGTGATTACAATTGAATAAGTGTAGAGAGATGAAGAAAGCAGCAGAGAATATCCGTTTACATGAGAGAATTGTGTTTCGGATATTTGCTTATTTTGCCTTTGTTGTCTGCATGTTTGCCATTCTTCTGGGAGTTATTTATGGAAGAATGTATGAAAGAAGTACTGTAAATTCTTTTCGTGATGATTTAATTCAGAAGGCACAGCGTATTTCCAAATGTGTAACTAATTTTTCATCTACAGAAGATAAAGCTGGTTTTAATGCATATCTGGAAGCAGTAAAGTCTATTTTCGATCAGAATTCCACAGATGTGTATATTATGTCAAACCCAGATTCTGATTACGCTATGAAATCAGATTATACAAATTATTCAGATTTGAATTTACATGATAATTCTCTGCCGAAGGCAACGACTGAAGTTCTGCGGAAAGCATTTAGCGGGAAAATAGGAAGCAACAGTGGATATGATGCCTGGTATTATGGAAAAGTTGTGCGCATTGCGGTTCCAGTCACGGATGCAGGAGGAAATATAAGCGGAGCAGTAATGATTATTTCCCAGCCACAGGATCAGGAAATGGTATCTAGTAATCGGTATATGATTTTTGTAAGCAGTATTGTAGCACTTTTGATTTCGATTTTCGTATCTGTTCTATTTGCTACACAGATTTCTGGCCCGATATCTGTTATGAGAAAGACCGCACTTACTTTGGCTGAAGGAAATTACGATATTAAGACCCAATTGAAAGTAAAAGGTGAGTTAGGACAGCTTTCCCAGTCAATTAATATATTATCTGATAAGCTGAAAGAAAATGAAAATGAACGAAAAAGCATGGAGCAGATGCGTATGGACTTTTTTGCGAATGTATCTCATGAGTTAAGAACCCCGATTACAGTTATCCGAGGATATACGGAAATGCTGGCAGATGATGTGATTACAGATGAAGAACAGAAGAAACAGTATTATCAGCGGCAGTTGTCAGAGTGCAAGTCAATGGAGCGTTTGGTTGGCGATCTTCTTACATTATCTAAGATGCAGAATCCAGATTTTGAAATCGAAAAAGAGCCAGTTAATCTAGTGCAGGTTTTTCAGGATATTGTCAGAAGTGTGACAGTAATTGCAGAAAAAAAGAATTTAAAACTGAACATGAAATATGAAAAAGAGAATATAATGATGATGGGAGATTACGATCGTCTGCGTCAGATGTTCTTGGTTATTATAGATAATGCCATTAAATTTTCATATGAAAATTCTGACATCGATATTAGTCTAAGAGATGGACAGGAAATTAAAGTTTTTATACAAGATTATGGAACAGGGATTTCCCAAGAAGAGCTTCCATTTATTTTTGAAAAGTTTTACAAATCAAAATTACGTCAAAATGCAAAAGGCTCTGGTCTTGGTCTTGTCATTGCGAAGCAAATTGCAATAAAGCACGAAGGCAGGATTAATGTACAAAGTAATTTGGGAAAGGGTACGTTGTTTGAATTTACCTTTGACAAAATAGAAGATATAATGTTATAATAAGTACAGAAATTAAAGTTCCTGGGATGTGCGATAACTCTTGTATTTTGAACCTACATCACTTTAAACGGGATTCCTACATTTATAAGTGGATGTCAGGCCTCCATGTAGTGGAAGGCAGAAGCTTATATGCGGTTGCCCACCTAGCATTTGCTAGGAGTCAAAATCCAAGAACCGGCATTTTGGGAGAAAACTTGACTAAGCAGAATCTATTATATAGATTCTGCTTTTTTACTTTTATATATAGAATCACTTAAAACAAATAAGTAAAGGGTTACCCGTACATGCATCAGGGTAACCCTTTAAAAGTTCAAATTAAACTCGTGTTGTGTAATCTAAGCAAATCCAGCCAGCACCGCTCTTTAATTTACCCCAGTTGCCTGATGTCTGGACAATTGTATAGGTTCCATAATTAGTGATAGTTCCTGTAATGGAATAAGATGTTCCAGGGCCGCTTCGGATGTTGAGACAGGAAGTTGTTACTTTTACTAAGTAGGAATCAGTTGTTGGTGTAGTTACTGTTCCAGAACCTAATTTAGCGTTAACTTGTGCTGCAATCTGGCCATGAAGATTATACAGATAATCTCCTGGGCAGGCTTTTGCTGCAAACCAACGGTGTACAGTCATGTTCTGTTTATCAACTTGACCAATTAAGGATTTGTCACCTTTCCATAAAAGCTTTTTAATGTTATTACGTTTGCAGATATCGGTAACCAGATTAATTAAAGCATTATAGGCTTTATCAGATACATGCCAGCCAGTTTCTTCTCCGCCATCATTTGCTACTTCAATGGTAATGGCACGATTGTCATTAGATGAACTGGAAGAACACCAGGAACGGTCTTTTTCTTCCACATACATACCAACTCTACCATCACTGCCAATACCGTAGTTAGAGCTTGCCTGTCTTGTGCTTGGTGCAAATACATTACCGCAGGCTTCGATGGATAAATTGCCTGCCATACAATGGATTGTGATTGTATCGATCACATGATTTCTTGGACTTGTCTTATTTGGGGATATTTTGGTATAGGATACCATAGAACTATTACTCATAATTATACCTCCTGTGTTTTTCTTCATATTTTTTTGAAATGCTTTCCTTATGGCCATGTAAGAAGTATTTCTGTCTATAAAAAAAGAATGATTTATGAGGAATGTAAACTAAAGAACAGAGATTTTTTTTCGTTGAATTATCCAAAGTTTCAAAACAAAGTGTTGTTTGAAAAAGTAGAAGATGCAGTAAATGCATTTTGCATACATTGTGACTTTATATTACCAATTACCGAGGAAGAGTTAAAGTATATCAATGAAACTTTATATTTATATATAGGATAAAATAAGGAGGCTGCGTCAGAAAATTGATATGATACCTCTAAAGCAGATATGGTAAAGAACAAAATCTCATTTAGAGGTATTTTTGTACTTGCTAGTAAGTATGCTATTTCTCAATCCATGTCATGTGTTGGCCATTGTATCGATAATGGTCTCACAGAAAATCTATAGGGAATCGTCAAAAGCAAAAAGTACTGCATGTATGAAATTACAGATGAGAAATCGTTTAGAAAAGCTATCGAATCTTGCATAAAGTTTTATAACAAAGAACGTCCTCAAGAAAGATACGGATGCAAAACACTGTCAGAAGTACGCACGGAAGCACTTGAAAGTGATACACCAATTCCGTATCCGATACCTGAAAATTGATAAATAGATTAAAAAAGCTGTAAAAAGTTGTTGACAAAGTTGTGACATGCTGATATACTAGAGCAAGTCAGCAGCGAGTTGAACGAAAAGAACCGACAGTTGGAACAATTCGAACAATTCAGA
>CAKSBP010000016.1 GCA_934438135.1 uncultured Clostridium sp.
ACATCTGAATGTATTATAAATCACAAATAAAAAAGAAAGGAAATGTGATATTTAGCTTATATAAATATCATACAAGGTATATTATGAAAAAAAATACAAAAAAATATATTGGTGTGTTAACACTTGCATTAGCTCTTGCAGGAGGAACCACAGCATATGCTGCAAGTTTTGGTAATAGCTTAAATGGAGCATCAAGCACTGAAGTTCTACAAGTCAAATATGATGGAGCTGCATGGAATTACTCAGGCTCAGGTTATAGTTGGGCTTCTTTTAAGTATAGCAGAAATGGAAAGACTCTTCTTAGTAAGATTGCTTACAACGGAAAGGTTACAGGTTCAGTTTGGGATGACTTATTAGATTGGAGTGATTCAGCCACTACAAAATTCTCATGGAATCGCGGCTAATAAATAGGTATCTGTTGGAAAGTTTATTGTATTAATTTACTTGTACATAGAATATAAAACTAAAGTTCTTGTAACTTCTTAGCTAGTATTGATTGTGTATGGGTTAAGATTTTTAGGAGGAAGTATGCGAAGGTCTTTATTTAGAATTGCTGATAGATTTGAATTATGTATTACATATTTACTTTGTTTTTCTCTTAATTTAATATTTGATTATGTAAAGACTTTAAGTTTTGACTCATATATTTTAAAAGCATTTTTGGTAAGATTCATTGAGCATCAATCCTTAATTAATCTTTTATTTACCTTTATTGTGGTGGTTTTTCATTATCAAATGTTACATAGGAAAAAAACAGAAATATATTGTAGAATACTTGTAGGGGATACTATACTAAATATTACTATTCTGTATTCTTTGGAATGTTTAATGATATTAGGATTCGTGTATCTTCTATTAATAGTGATAAATGTCTACTTAAATCTCACCTTAACCAGCAATCTTTATTTAGTTTGTGTCTTTTTCGTATATATATTAATTAGTGCAAGTCAGGTGGGAAAATATGAAAATTTTTAAGTTTTTTATGACAAAGGTATTTTTAAGAAAAGTGATACTTAGTATAGGGATGCTCCTATTATTTTTTATGGCGAATTATACAATTTTTACTGCTGCTCGCTCAATTTTGTCAACTTTTCAAGGTTATCAAGAAATAAATTGCATGGATCAAGATGGCACTTATATTGCTAACCTAGACCCAGATAGTAATATTGACATGGGTACAATAAAAAAAGTAGAACGCAAATAGTATATGATTATTTAAATAGCAATTTTAAATACGCATTTTATACAGATGGATTTATTGTATCCTTGCCTAACAAAGATGATATGGAAATATCATTTAATTATTTGAATGAAGAATATTATAAATTAAACCATTTTGAACTTTCACAAGGGGTGGATTTAGAGTTTGATTACCAATTTGATAAGGGCAAAGAAATACCTATTTTAATAGGAAAAGGGTTAAGTAAAACTTATCCTGTAGGTTCGACAATAAAAATTAAGGATCCTGTGCTTGAACAATTAATAACTTTAAAAGTTCAGGGCGTTTTGAAACAAAATGCATATCATTCTAATTTTTATGCTCTCAATTCAAAGAACTACTATAATTTTTCAGTTTTTTTGCCTGTAAATGAGGAATTTATTAATCATGCAAATATTGACCTTCAATTGAATGGACTCATGGACATTGCAATTCTTCAAACAACAAAAGAGAAAGTGGCAGATTTAAGTGAGATTATGCAAGATAATCTAGGTTTGAAATTTAATTTTTTTAGCCAAAAGGATAATTATGATTATTTTAATGAATATTATTTGCATTCATTAAAAATAATTTCTATAACAACATTGGTTTTGATTGTAATTATAACTTGTCTTTCTGTTTGGAATGCATTAGTCAGCATTCGTTTAATGTTGAAAGACTTCACAATTAATTTATTGGTTGGCTTAAGTTATTCAAAGTTAAGAAAAATATTTTATAGTTATTATGGCATAATGTTTTTTATTAATTTAATGGCTGTTTTCTTAATAACTGCTTATAGTAGATACGCATGTTGGTTAAGAAAAGATGCGACCTTTGTTACTTATGGATTATTTGGGTTAATAGGAATGGATTGGTTAGCTTTATTGGTAGTCTTCCTTTTTGACATTATTATTGGAATGATTATTGTCGAAATCATGTTAAGGAATATCAGAAAAGTTCCAATTTCTTTGGGGGTATTGCAATGATGAATGTTATCAATTTGAATATTCAAGAAAAAGTGTATAAGAAAAAGAAGACGCGGCTTTCAATCTTGAATAATTTTAAACTAGAAGTTAATGCAGGTGAAAAAATTGCTATTGTAGGAGAATCCGGAGTGGGAAAAAGTTCATTACTAAATATTATTGGATTACTAGATAGAGATTATAGTGGTGAATATACTCTTTTTGGAACGCAAACTGACAAGTTAAATGCAAGTAGATTAGCTCAATGGCGAAATCAAAAAATTGGTTTTGTCCTTCAAGAGTCAGCACTAATCAATTCTTTGTCGATTGAAGATAATATAAAATTACCTTTGCTTTATGCAGGAGCTAAGAAGAAAGAATTTAAGCCAGAGGATTTTGAAAATATAATTAATGCAATTGAGATTAAACATATTTTAAAAAAGAAACCACTTGAATGTTCGGGTGGGGAAAAATCTAGAGCTGTATTTGCTAGAGGAATAATTATGAAACCTCAAATTATTTTATCAGATGAACCTACGGCGTCTTTAGATGTGGAGAACAGAGAAAGAATTGTAAATTTACTTTTTAAACTGAATAAAGACTTTAACATCACGATTATAACTGTAACTCATGATTTGGAAGTGGCTAAACGTCATGATAGAGTAATTCATCTTGAAAGGAGTAAATAAAATGGGCTTTTTTGCAATGATTTTATCGTTGATATTAGGTATATTTTTTGTTGCTTTGGGAATTTTTAACAAAAGAGGAAAATTACAAAAAATATTTTTTTCTACAATAGGAATCGTATTAGTTCTTTTTGCAATTTATTTAGCACTTCCTAAATAAGAAGTTTTAAGTCAAGTGTTGGGGATGATTCTTTTGAATCGTTCCTAATTTTTGGATTACGAGTTGTTTTAATTTTTGCAATAATGTGTATGAAGTTTATCATAAAGTAAACGCTTCATAGCCAGTGTCCTCCCCCCAAAAAAATTACCGCTCCTCCGAGCGGTATAATCCATCAATCATTTCCTGCACCTATCTGGCAGTTCATACGGCTTCAGATTATTCGCTTTTGCCGTTTCCACGATACTGTAAATAATCGCACTGGACTGGGCACCTGCAACTGTATCGATCATCAACCAGTTTTTCTTTCCAATGCAGAATCCCCTAATCGACTGCTCGGCAGCATTATTATCAAACTGGCTCCATCCATCCCGAATTCAGTAGCCAGTTCTTCCTCTGGCATCATGTGGTTCACTGTTACTACAGGGAGAACCTTGATATTCTGTGCACGTTTGCCAGCAGATTGCTTGGAACTGCTACAATGTCTTGCATAGTATCCGGTGAGGGAATACTTTCAAGACAGGCTTTTCTTACTTGTGTCAATCGGTAATAATAGCTTGCAACATTAACACCATGCTGGCTGCACCAGTCCTTCACACTCATTCCTGTGGTCTTTGGTTACAGTCCTGAATCTGCTGTGCCCATGTTTCTAGCCTGCATTGTTTTGCAGCTGGTTATTTTCTCAAAGTTTTTAGAGTTTGTCTATGCACTCACTACGAAGCGTTTACGATAGAAGAACTTAAATATCTCTATTTACAGGATAATTTTCAAAGGATCTCCTAAATTATAATTGACATCTTCCACTCCTGCTATTTTCTGCAATTCCCCCCACAAACCTATTAATTTCATTGAAACATCCTATTTTATGTGCTAATATGGAAATTAGGATGAAGGGCAAATAATTTGTAAAGGAATGATTTAGAATTGACGATAATCAATACCATCGCAATCACCTTAATATACATAATGGAACCATATATATGGGTAAAATGCTTGGCTACCCAAGGGTGGAAGAAGGATACTTGGAAGCATCCGTTTTTCTGGACATTTCTGGTGTATTACATATTAACATTGATGAAACAGTATGTAGCATTGAATAATTTAAATAATAATCTTGGAACGTTGCTTATGGTTCTGCTGAATGGGTATATGATTACAGTAGGGATATGTTTATTTAGGGGAAGCATACAAAAAAGATTGATAAATATGGCTGTATTTTGGACAATTGGATATGTATGTGAAATGATAGCTTTTTTGTTGTTTACTAAGTGTTTTCATTTTACAGTTACACAACTGTTAAGAGGTGGATATGTAAATACTATTTGTACATTACTTTCGAAATTGTTATTAGGAACCATAGCTTACTTTTTATATTTTTCCAAGAAAAATAAGTTGCTACCAGTAATATCAGATAAGTTGCGTTTAGTGCCTGTTATTTTTGAATGTGGCGTTTTTGAATTAGCTATAAATGCATTTTTTTATCGTACAAGACAAATAGAAAAAAGTGTTTGGTATTTGTCTTTTTTAGCATTACAGACGGCAGGAGTGTGTATTTATTTTGCCTATTTAATGAAGAAAGATAAGGATGAGTTGGACAGAAAAGATAAAATCATAGAATTAACAGGTGAATTAGATGATATCCGTCATGACATGCTATTTCATGTTCGGATGATTAAAGGACTGGCTTCCCGTGGAGAGCAGGAGGAACTGGTTCAATACATAGACAATACTTTTGAAAATGTAGAAGTATCAGAGGATATGTTTAATTTAGAAAATCATTCCGTATCCATGCTTCTGACTACCTTAGCTCAGGATGCCAGAAAAAAGGAAATTAATTTTACCCATTTTATATCAGTACGGGATTTTATTATGAGTACCAACGAAATATGTTCCGTTATATCCAACATTTTAAAGAATGCCATGGAAGCTGCGGAGCAGGTAAAGAAGGAAGAACGTTTTATCTGGCTGGAGATGCGGGATTGTCCAGGTGGGTATGTGATAAACTGTATGAATCCGTATGTGAAAAAAGTAGAATACAAAGATGGAAGTTATGAAACAACCAAGTCAGACAAAAAAAATCATGGACGAGGACTGCGTATTATTAAAAAGACCGTAGAAAAGTATGGGGGAATTATGAAAGTAGTTTTTCATGAAGATTGTTGTGAAGTACGCTGTTTTATTCGGAACAAAGAGGAGGAGTAAATAATGCAGAAGAACAAAAAACGAAACAATCCATTGAATGTACTAGTTTGTGAAGATGATTTTGTAGCACTGCATGTAAATGTGGCATTTGCCAAGTCCTGTGCCATAAAAGATAGAAGAGAAGTGGAGATTTATGCATACCAGCATGTCAATGAAGAACTGGAAAGTCTATTAGTATCTGGGATTATCGATATTGCTATATTGGATGTGGATTTGCCAGATGGAAGCGGTCTGGAAATTGCAAGGGAACTTCAGGGCAAGAAGCCAAATCTGCCGATTATATTTATAACGGAACATGAGAAATATAAGAAGGATGCCAGTGATATGTTTGTGGTTGGATTTATTGAAAAGCCGATAGTTCAGAAAGTATTTGAACTATTGTATGAGCGGGCATTAATTCTGGCAGAAGGAAACCGAAGCGGGGAAACCCAAAAATTTCTTAAGGTCATGCAGAATCGAAAACAGATAAATATCCGTATAGCAGGAATCACCAGTTTGGAGAAGCTACAGAGAAAGGTGATTATTAAATGTGAGCAAGGAACCTTTGAAGTGACAGATACATTAAGTTCTGTAGAAAAGGAACTGCTTCCTTATTTTTGGCGTGTGAATCAAAGTGTAATTGTAAATAGTAAGGATATTGCACACGCCACGAAAAAAGAAGTTTTCTTATCCACTGGAGATGTATATGAAATTGGAATTACCTATGCCAGACAGTTGGAAGAAATGTTAGCTAATAAAAGATAATATAATTATACAAAAGATAGAAAGCCAGTGGGAGAATGGGGGTGCAGCAATGAGAAGCTTAATGGAAAAAAGAGTTTCGTTCTTTGCCGAGACAGTGGCTAAATGTCAGGTAAATTCAGCTTGTTATCTTTGGTTTTATCAGGATAGAATCCCAGAGAAGGTGGTACAGAAATACAAAAGAAAAATGAAATAAGAAATAAGAAAAAAGGAATGCGATCAGATTAGACGAAGCATTCCTTTTTTAGACGTTTCCTGATGCAGCTAAAAAATATGCAGATTTAGACAGCTAAAATACAAAAATAAGACGCTACGGAGCAAAAATATGCAAAAAAGCACAGAAAAATTCAAGAAAGTGCGAAGTCATAATTTGTTTATCTGCTCTGTTTTTTATTATCTTTTTTGAAAAATGCCAGGATAATGTCACATTTTAAATTTTACCATGCATTTTTTTGAAATAGAAGAACATAAGTAGACAGAAAAGTAACATTTGGAGAATATCTTGAATAATTATCCAAACAATTTATAATAAATGCATACAAAGTTTACAAGAGCAAAGAAGAAAATGAAAATCCTTTAGAAGGTTGCCCCTCAATCCCAGTAAACTTTGTATGTGACAGAGCATTGACAAAAAAGATACTAGTTTTTACGAAAATGTGGCTGTGTGCTAGTTGATGCAGCCACAAATTTAAGAGGAAGGAGAAACATTTCATGAGTAAGGAAAAAACGAAAGTAAAGTATACCTATAATAAATTACTTGGAAAGATCAAGGAGGTATATGGAACACAGGAAAATTTTGCGAATGAACTTGGAATTGGCCGAGTATCCCTAAGCCAGAGACTGAATAATCGATTGGAATTTACCCAGAATGAAATTTGGACAAGCTGTAAACTTCTAAGCATTTCGGATTATGAAATACCCAATTATTTCTTCCAGGTAGTTGTTTAGATGAAAGGATGTGCTGTCTAAGCAGGTATTCGATTTGATTAGATAGATTATATATACATCCGTTGACAGCATTCTTTCATATATAGATGCTGGCTGGCAGAAAACTAGTATCCCCTGGTTCTGCCGGCTGCTTCACTTAGATGCTCTGGATATTCCAGGGTATTTCTTTTGTGCAAAGGAGATTAGAGAAGAGGGAGGAAATTGATGAAATGGAACAGGCTGTAATGATACGAAAATTACAGAATAAATTGGAGAAATTGTATACAGAAAAAGAAGAACTGGCTGCACAGCTTACGGTACTGCAGCAGCAGGCACCGTCGTTGGAACATCTTATGCAGGTGCGGCATGATGTCAGGGCACAGTATAATTCCATTATAGGATTGATACAATTGGGAAGGACGAAAGAAATTGAAAGGTATGTCCGCTCTATCTATCATGACCTTGCAAGTATAGATGATTTCCCGCCAGGAATATCTCCTGTCCTGTCGGTTGTTATTGGTCAGATAAAAAAGGAAGCAAGAGAAAGTGGTATTGATTTTGAGTATCATGTAACGTCAAAGGATTTGGGACTGGAACCCAAAGATATTACCTGCTTGTATTTTAATGTACTGGAAAATGCATTGGAAGGGGCGAGGCATTCTGGTGTGAAAACCCCATATATGGATCTGGAAGTGAGCAGGAAGGGGGAAATGATTTACATACGCTGCATCAATAGTGTAGATTCTGCAAAACTTATAAAGCGGGGAAAGTGGTACGAAACGACGAAGGCGGATAAAGAGAATCATGGGCTGGGAATGGAGATTATTGAGAATACATTGAAGCATTATTGTGGGAAGATGGAAATGATAGTAGAAGAGGAATGTTTTGTATGGACAGGGCAGTATGAGTGCAGAAAAAAGGTGTGATTTATGGAAATTAACACCTTTTTTCTTGTAAAAATTTAAGCTGTGTACAACTATTGATAAGCATATTTTCCGAACAATCCAAAGTTCCTCCCCTGCAGATTCCAACATATTATAAATAGAGAAAAAAATCAAAAAAGATTTTTTATAATCAGGAGGGATACTATGTGTGGAATTGCAGGATTTTTTCATAAATCTGAGCCGTATAACAGGATGCGGGAATACTGGCTTTCGATTTTAAATAACATGGCGGAAAGTATCCGTCACCGTGGACCAGATGAAGGTGATGTGTATTTAGAAGATGGGATTGGGCTTGCTCATAGACGTCTTTCGATTATCGATCTTGTTTCCGGCGGGCAGCCAATGGAAGCAGTCAAGGATGGAAGAAATTATGTCATTGTATATAATGGTGAATGTTATAATACGATGGAATTAAAACAGGATTTAATAAAACAGGGATATTCTTTTTGTACAACTTCAGATACGGAAATTATGCTGGCTTCCTACATAATATATGGGGAGCAGTTCATTGAAAGAGTGAACGGAATTTTTGCTTGTGCCATTTGGGATAAAGCGGAAGAGAAATTAATTTTGTATCGGGATAGGGCAGGAGTGAAGCCTCTATTTTACACGGTTTTAAAGAATGGAACTTTTATATTTGGTTCGGAGTTAAAAGCGTTGTTTCTATTTCCAGGTGTAGAAGCGGTATTAGATAGAAAGGGTTTAAATGAAGTATTTACCCTTGGGCCTGCAAAGACGTATGGTTCAGGGGTATTTCGTAATGTAAAGGAAGTTCTTCCAGGAAATTATCTTGTGTGTGATGGAAAAACGGTGACGGAGAGGGTCTATTGGAAGCTGGAAAGTGTGCCTCATACAGATTCTTATGAAGAGACGATTCAAAAGACCATGTATCTGGTTCGGGATTCTATTCGACGTCAGATGGTTTCGGATGTCCCGATCTGTACGTTTTTGTCTGGAGGAGTAGACAGCAGTATTGTAACGGCAGTCTGTGCCAAGGAACTTTTAAAAAAAGGAGAGCAGCTGAATACATTTTCCTTTGATTTTGTGGGGCATGATAAGTATTTTAAATCGAATTCCTTTCAGCCATCTCAGGATCGTCCTTATGTAGATATCTGCGTAAATGCATTGAACACCAATCATCGGTATTTAGAGTGTGAAAACTGTACACTGGCAGATGATTTATACAAAGCAGTGGATGCCAGAGATTTGCCGAATATGGCGGATGTAGAATCTTCTTTATTATATTTCTGTAAGGAAGTAAAGAAATATTATAAGGTTGCTTTGACGGGAGAGTGTGCTGATGAGATTTTCGGAGGTTATCCGTGGTTTTCTGATCCAGAGGCGTTTGGAAATCATTGTTTCCCTTGGGCAAAGGATTTATCGCCGAGAAAGGCAATGCTCAAAGATGAATTCGTGGAAGTTCTAGGAATGGAAGATTATGCATCCAATGCCTATGAGAGAACTATTAAGGAGACACCCAAATTGGAAGGAGAATCGAAGGAGGAGGCGAGGCGACGGGAGATAACTTTTTTGAATCAAAAATGGTTTATGCAGACGTTATTAGATCGAATGGACCGTACCAGCAGTTTTTGCGGGCTGGAAGCTAGAGTACCTATTGCGGACCATCGGATTATGCAGTATGTATTTAATGTGCCTTGGGAGATGAAATGTAAAAATGGGTTGAAAAAAAGCCTTTTGCGGGCAGCTGGGAAAGGAATTCTGCCAGATGAGGTACTGTACCGGAGAAAGAGTCCCTATCCAAAGACTTATGATCCAGCCTATGAGAAAATTCTGGCTGATCGGTTGAGGGAGGTCGTAGAAAATTCATCTTCGCCGGTAAATCAATTCTTGGATAAAAAGAAAGTAGAGCAGTTTATACAAAGTCCAAAGGACTATGGAAGACCTTGGTATGGACAGCTGATGGCAGGTCCACAGTTAATGGCGTATACACTTCAGATAAATTATTGGATGGAGAAGTATAAGATTCGGGTAGAAGAATGATAATAAAAAAACCCCAACCATAATTAAAATGATTGGGGTTCCGATTTTAGTTTAACTAGGATGAATAATAGCTGTTGCTTAAGCATCCAGTTCTGCAGCTTGAGTGACATCCACCTTTGCAGCTTTGTCCACAGGTACCGCCACAAAGGTAGTAACACTGTACTACACATGTACTAGCACATGTGCCGCATCCAAAACCTTTTGTGTCTGCGTTTACATTAGCAATTTTCTTATTAGAAAACATATGTTTCATAGTAACACCTCCTTTTTTACAGACTTTATATCTATAAACTTAAATAGATATCACAGGTACGGAAATCAATATTCCATTGCATTCCTTTTTTAGATTCCCAGTTGTACTTCTTGTACATGTTTTCCCACCATTCCTGCATTTGCAGCTTCGCTTTTCCTTCTTCTATGTACATTTTATCAAGTAGTTTCTTTGTTTCTTCTTCATTCAAAAAACCAGATTCAAGGGTGCCCAATAATTCCTCAATACCATTTTTTCTTTCATATAGAGTTAAAAGTTCATTTTTTTCTTCTACTGTAACTTTTCCTACCATTTTTTCGTCCATATTCAGATCATCCTTTCATTTTATCATTGTTTTATTAAATCAAACGGATCAAGATAGTCAATTGGCTGTATTACATGTGTAAATGAATCATAACCATTTTCTTTTAGTTTGGTTTGAAGATTCATAGACATATTTCTCTGAATATGATTTAATAAACACTGATTTTTTGATGGTGTATTTATCTCACCTGTTGTTTTTAGATTTTGCAGTTTGCAGCGATCGCAGCTGTATACATCGCATTTGCTGCAGATAGGTGCATTTTTAAGGTTATATAACTGTGCATTTTTAATATCAAAACCTGTTTCAAGACTGCCAATAAAATTATCTGGATTATCGAAGTAGAAGCCTGGACAGGCATATATTTTTCCATTTGGAGCAAGTGCAAAGGTCGTAGCTCCTGCGTCACAGTTATTCATAGATTCTAAGTTCCATAAATCGGTTAATCCATTTATTTCGGGTTCTTTTCCTTCTAAGAAGAGCTGATATACATAGTCGCTGATTTTTTCTAATTGTATTTGGTAATTATCCAAATCACCCTGCTTCCAGTTATGTAAATCATCCACAATTAAATTAATTCTCTTATCCTCATCTAACAGTTTTTTTGCCATAGTATAAAAATTTTCGATATTCTTTCTGCTGAGAATCAGATTTGCAATAAAGCAGGAATCTTTGGCATCTACTTGATTATCATAAACTGCGATATCATTTCCATTCATTCCAGCACGGTCAATTTTTAAATAGTCCTTGTAGGAACTATTGACTAGCCCTTCTGGTATTCCCAGCAGTACAGGAGTAATGTTTTGCTTTTTGCAGAATGCAATGCCTTTTTTAAATACTTCAGGTGACATAACTTCTTTTGTTCCTCGTTCATTTCGATAAGAACAATGTGGTTCTATTTGATCAGATGTTATAAACTGCATATATCGTTCTTCACCTTCAGTTTTTCTCTTGGATACAAGTCCTGTTACTTTTTCAAACTTATCCCAGAAATATTTATTAGCACGAACGGTTGCTTTATGCATTTTACAAAGGTAAGTAGCTCTTTGGTATATTGTACTTGTATCCGCTAAATCATAGTTGCAGCCCTGACACCATGCACATCCACTTGCTACTTCACAGGTAACGCATTCCGGTAAGCTTTGGCTGGTAAGATCCAGTGAAAGAAATGGCCTTAATTTGTCATTGTCAATACCTGTATCTGCATTGCCAATTATGATTGGTGGGCGGTTGCTCAAGCTGACGCCAAGGAAGCGGACACATGGTGTAAAATTTCCCTCTGTATCAACTGCCAGCATTTTTCCAGCACCACAGTAATTTTGTTTTTTCTCATCTTCTGATAGTGGATTTCCGATATGTGGATCAAAGAAGCGAACTGTATATTCTTCCCACAAGCGATTTTCCAATACATAATCAGCTAATTCTTTCAGCTGCTGTTCCAGAATTAAGTCATCGCCGTCTTCCCATACATCCTCAAAAACAACGTTGGCAGCAACACTTTTTATACCAAGATTCCATAGACTAATGATGCTGTCTTTTAAATATGGAATATCAGCATGTGCGAATGTTGCCTTGGTGGAGCCTCCAGGAAGCTGCTTTAGCCAGAGAGGGACATTTTTAATGACTTCATCGTAGGAACCAGAACCATCTGGTTTTACCCTCTGTAAATCATGTTTTATCTTATTTCCATCAATACTAATACCAATAGAAAGATGCTTGAGGTTTTTTTTAATATAATGCTGTACTTTTGGAGTATTGTATAATAAGCCGTTGGTTGAAAAGGATAAACGATAGCTGTTAAACCATGGATGATCAAGTAAAAACATCTGCTGTTTAATGTAGTCTGTTAATTTATCAATCAAATCAATTTCAAGAAATGGCTCTCCACCAATAAATTCCCAGATTACGGATTTGTTGTCAAAAATATCTCGATTGGCAAGAAAGTAATCAACCGCTTTTTTAGCAGTTTCAAAAGACATTCTCTTAGTATGGTTTTTTCCTGTCATATAACAGTATTTGCATGCCAGATTACAGTCTTCGGTTACACTGAATGTAATGTTTTTGGGATTTCCAAGTCCTTCCCAGTTATCTGGCAGATCTCCCATATAGATTGTTTTGTTTTTCTCCACGTTCATTCTCCCTTCTTAATTTTAATACAAATGTCTATAATAATTTTTTATATTCTTTTAATTTGGATAAAAATGTAAGATTGTTATCCTGTATCGATTTGGATATGTGCCCGGTAATGTAGGCAGCAGCCATACTGTTGCCACACATATTTGGGTGATTTACTAATTCTGTTAAGGCGGGTATGTTGTCGATTCCAGCTGGAGCATAAAAAAACTTGTCTTTAAAATAAAATTCATTTACTCCCAGGATACGATCTGCCTTTACCCCAATAACACCTTTTAAATAAGCTGGATACGAAATTTCTCCATTGTTTCCAGCAGCAGCAACCAGTAGAACCTGACTTTTTTTTGCTTCTTTTATAATTTTTTTAAAATAACGAGTGTATTTCTTATTTTCTGTGCCTAAACTCAGATGTATGATATCTGGTTTATAATCAAACACTTTTGAAAGTGCATAGAGAAGTACTCTTACATCTGCTGATAAGTTTTCATCCAGCAGCTTTATATTAAGAAATTCAACATTTGGATTGAAATGCTGTATAATACCAGCAACGGCTGTAGCATGCTGATTCTTTTCTGGAAGTGCTTTTGTTTCCTCAATATATCCGTCCTGATTTACGCCAACTCCAAATGATAGTAAAATATTTTTTCTTAAATCACCAATTGAATCATCAATGCCGCTATCAATTATGGCGATCCTTACCTTTCTTTCCATCATCACAATCCTCCTTGGAATTTTCATTAATCAAATCAACTTCTGCTTTATATAGTTTTTGATAAAATGCATTGGATTTCATGAGAGAATGGTGTGTTCCGCATCCAACAATCTTACCATCATCTACAACATAGATTACATCTGATTCAATTATGGTAGAGAGACGATGTGCAATGGTAACAACTGTATATCTTTTTGCAAGATCATCTATTGCTTTTTTTATGTAAAATTGTGATTCATTATCTAAGGCAGATGTTGCTTCATCAAATAGAATCACTTTACTTCCTTTTAACAATACACGGGCTATTGCCAAACGCTGTTTTTGGCCTCCTGATAGATAAATTCCATTTTCACCAAGACGGGTATCATACTTTTGAGGCAGACTCAAAATAAAATCATCAATGTATGCACGTTTACAAGCTTGTTTTAATTGCTGATCGGTTGCGTCTGGTTTACACAATAACAGATTTTCCTTTATGGTCATAGAAAACAGAAAAGGTTCCTGCCTGACAACGGAAATTTCATTCCGTAATGCTTCTTCATCTAAATCATCCATATTGATTCCATCTAGAGTTATGATTCCACTGGATGGTTCATAGAGTTTGAGTATAAGATTAAAAATAGTACTTTTTCCGCTTCCGCTGCTTCCAACAAATGCTGTTTTCTGATTGGACTTTATTTCAAATGAAATATTCTTCAGTATATCTTCATCTTTGTTATATTGAAAGGAAACGTTCTGAAATTGAATATTTCCCTTTGGATTTTTAATTTTATGTATGCCAAATTTTTCTTTTGGATAGTTCATACCATCTATCAGCAGAAGCATCCTTTCTAGAGAAGTCATAACCTGCTGAATGTTTAAATTAATATTACTTACGCTAAGTAATGAAAATAGAAATTGCTGTGTATAGGAAATAAAAGTAATATACAGTGCGGAACTCAAAGAACCACGGACTACAAAGATTCCTCCAATTATAATAATGATATATTTTGTAAGGATATTAATGTTGTGTGATAGGAGAGAAGCAATGGAGTTCATAACAGTCATTTTTATATTTAATTTTTTTAGTGTCTGCGAGATGACTGTAAAATTTTGTAATCGTTCTTTTTTTATGCCAAAACTTTTTATTTCGCGTATTCCCCAGATTCCTTCTGAAGAACTACTAAAGTATGCATCATTGGCTTTCGCAGATTCCTGATTTATAACACGTATTTTCCGGCCAAAATATCGTGCAATAAGGAAAGTAAATGGAAAGCTACATAAAATAATAAGCGCAAGCTTAAAGCTTATAAGAAAGCTTGCAATGGCTACACCTATTAATCGGCCAATGTCTACTACGAATTTTTGCAATGTATCGGTTAAAGCATATGCAACCTGTCCAGCATCACCATGAAGTCTTGACATAAACTCACCGTTGTCGATATCATCATAAGCTTTGATAGGCATATTCAGCATAGAAGAATAGATATCTTTTTTCATATCAAATATAATATTTTGGTTTAGAACTGCTGATAGATAGGACTGTATGTATGCAATTCCTGTATTTATTATTTCTAATACTAAACTACAGGTAATATACAAATATGCATTCTCTAGATTTCTTAATAATACATACTGTAATGTTTTTCCCCATAGATACGGAGTAAGCAAGTCAAAAACAATGCTGGTTATAATGCATATCAGTGACATGATGAATTTAAATTTATATGGATATATGTATTTTAAAACACGCTGTATTAAAAGGAATTCTTTTTTCCTTTTTTCTATGTTTTTTTTCATTTCACCGTTTTCTCCATTTTTATAAAGTTTTACTATATATCAACATCCTGTTTAAATATATTGTATATCTTTTTACTATAAAATTCAACTAGAATCAACAATTTTTTGTGAATACAGTTCAAAACATCAATGATTATAGTATAAAAAAACAGATTCTTAATCATAGCTAAAATGATTGAGAATCTGTTTTTATCTATTTCATGATGATTGAAGTCATTAATATGGATGATCGCTTAATTTTGTCTTAGATGATTTCAGCTTTCCTGTTTTTTCGTCGTATTTCTTAATTTTAATAGTATATTTGCTGCTGTTTTTATCATATGTTACAGCGGCTTCGCTGGTGGTAATCCGTTTTCCTTTATTCCATTTATAAACGTAGTCCGTAAAGTTTTTCTCGTCTTTTTCTACATGAGAATCAATTTCATGAACGTTGCTTATAATCATTGGAGAAACAATTTCACTTGCTTTTTTATTGTATTCAAATTTTTGTTTGGAATCGTTCCAGGTGTAAAAACTATAATATTTATTATTACCGTCTATTTTAGTTAGTATACCTAAATCTAAGAACTGATCAAAGTTGATATCTTCATACATAAAATTCGCAGATATGGTATCAGCAAATGTTTTATCATCCATGTCTGTATCAATATTAAATTCCTGAAATTTTTTAAAATCCTCAGTATAAAGAACAATTTTTTTGCCATCTATGTAAACCATAATCGTTTTCTGGTTTGTATTGCTGTAAGTTCCTAAATAGGTGCCTTCCAGAGAATATGGACTCTTATTTTTTTTACCAGACCCTTCTTTAGAAGTCTTTTTTTGTTTGGGTGACGTTGGTGTCTTTGTGCTGGAAGCAGTGTTTGAATCTGATTTTTCAGAAACAGCAGGTGATTCGCTTGCAGCAGTTTCTTCTGTGGGTGCAGTATCTTGTGTAGTAGTGGCAGCAGGGGAAACAGTTTTACTGGCGGGTGTCTCAGTAGTAGTTTTGTTAATGGTTCCTTCCTGGTTAGATAAAACCGTGCTGCTGTCAGATTTTCCTGAATTACACCCCGTTATAGAAAATCCACAGATAATAGCCATAGCAGTCAGTATGGCAAGTGTTTTTCGACCTTTCCTCATTATAATCCTCTCCTTTTATAAACATGCACATTCATTTTGTAAAGATGCTTTTAGTATAGTATAAAAAACGTCATAAAGCAAAACTTTCTCTTTTATTATAAGAAAAAAATATGTCCTTTATGTGACGATAGTGGAATCATCAATGAAAGCCGGAGGTAAAAGTTCAGAATCAGAGAGAAATACAGGTGTTTTGAAAGAGATTTGATAGGAGTATTAGGACAAAAAGAGAAGCGGGTGCAAATAAAATATGGTTCATTTGCACCCGCTTCTTTTCAATTAGAAATGTTTTATTGGTGAAGCTTGGTTTAAAAAATTACTGTTCATCCTTTGAAGTGTTAATTTCGTCTGTCTTAATGATGAATTTGACACTTCCATTCATAGAAGAATCCAGGCCAGAGAATGTCTTATAATTCATACCAAGTTTTTTGATTTCTTTCATACGTTCAAGCAGGCCTTTTATATTATCATTGTAGGTATCATTTAACTTTGTAATACCGTCTCTGTCAAATTTAGTCATACCATCCTGTAAGTCAAGAGAACCATCATACAGTTCGCTGACACCATTTGTAAGTTTTCCGCTTGCTGTAGATAGGGTATTTCCGCCGTTGCTTAATTTAGTAGAAGCAGCTTTTAAGGTATCAAATCCATTTAATAAGGTATCACTGCTGCCGATTAATTTACTGCTGCCGGCTTTTAGTGTACTTCCGGAAGATTTCAGTTTCTTAGCACCGGAATTTAATGTATTAGCACCGGATGTAAGCTGAGAACCTGCAGTTTTGAGTTTATTTAAGGAAGCTGGCATGGATTTTGTTGCAGTTACAAATTTATTGGTTCCTTTCTGAAGAGCAGGAAGAGCACTTTGTAATTTTCCTGCACCTGCAGCAAATTTTGTTACACCTGCAGATAAGCTGTCTGCACCTTGTTTTAATTGACCATTTTTACCTGTAGTAGAAACCAATGTGCTGATTCCTTTTGCTAATGTCTGGTCAGAACCAGTAGCAGTTTTTAATTGGGAAATGGTAGCTTTCTGGGTAGCTGTTACTGTCTTTAAAGATTCGATTGCACCTTCCATCTGGGCTTTTGCAGTAGCGTCTGTCATAGTTTTAGCAAGGCTGCTCATGGATTTAATTAATGCTTCATTGTTAGCGTAGCTTTCTTCCAGTTTGGAAAGAGTGGAGTTAATGGTAGATACTCCAGACTGAACCTGTGTTAAACCGGAATTTACAGATGTAATACCGGAAGATAAGCTGTTAGCACCATTTTTTAAGGCATCTGTATTATCTTTGGATGCAAGCTGGTTAATTCCACTTATTACCTGCTGATATCCACCTGCAAGTTCGGATAACTGTGAAGGCATGCTGGAAAGGGAATTTGTGAGAGTGTTTACACCTTCTACATACTGTTTGGCACCAGATGTATAAGTGGTAACACCATCTGCTAGTGTATTAGCACCATCAACGTAGGAATTTACACCGTTTGCTAATGTTTTTACACCATCTGTATAAGTTTTTGCACCGGATTTTAATGTATCAATTCCACTTGAGAAGCTCTTAAGGCCATCCACTAATGTATCAATACCCTTGGAGAAATCACCAGTTTTATCTTTTAGTGTTTTGATTGCATCTGCTAAATCGTTGGTTCCATCGACTAATTTTTTAGAAGCATCCGTTAATTCATTTAAGTCATCTTCGATATCATCGAGTTTTTTATTATCATCTAAGTTAATATCATTAAATAAATCAGAAGATGCATAAGTCAGAACAGAATTTAATTCAAAATCAGTTGCATCTGCTGTAATAGTAACTGTATCAGGAATATCCAAATCAAAGTCTTTGTCTAAATCCAAGCTGTCTTTTAATCCAGGCATTCCGTAACCAACTACGATAGTACGGTTTCCATCAGAAACGATTTTACCATTGTCAACGGTTACATTTGTGAAGTTATCATTGGATAAAATAAAAGCGGAAGCAAGCATAAATGGTGTATAGAGTTCGCATTCTTTTCCGTCTACTTTTACTTTATGTTTGCTGTTATTTGTATATTTTACATCGATTTCAACTTTACCAGTTTTACCAGCAAGTTCTTTAGGAGAAATTTCCTGCCCATCTAATTTATAAGTGAAGGCAACATTGACTGGAAGGGCTTCGGTTGTTTTTCCCTGATAATAAATATCGCTGTCTTCAGCACTCCAGGAGAGTTCACTGTCAGCACCTTGTGTATAAGCTTCGTGTCCTTTGGTATTTACAATGTCAGTAAGAAAAGAATTATCCACGATAGTCCCCATTCCACCAGCATTTTTTAACCAGTCAGCAACTGTAATATCGTTAATCACACCACTTGGATCAGCCATTGCATAAACGGCTTCATCTTTGAACAGACTGCCGGATGTCGATGCAGAAGCAGTTCCATCAGCGGAAGCAGAAGGTTCAGGTGATGCGGTATTGGCAGCAGCAACCTGCTGTATGGAAGCAGTCTCTGTATTTGTATTAATATTTGCCATGGCAGCTGTACCGACGCCGAGGCTGACTGTTACGGCAGCGGTAAGGCCAACGGTACAGATTTGTTTGATTTTTCTATTTTTATTCATAATGATTCCTCCAATTCACTTATTTTAAATGGCTGCTGCTTGCAGCTATGCTTTCTGCAGATTTCTGTTTGTGTGAACCAAAGCCAATGGTTGTTTTTAAAATAACTTTATCGAAAATCATAAACATGGCTGGCAGAACACAAATAACTACGATAGTACTGATAATGGCACCTCTGGACAAGAGAGTACAGATAGAACTAATCATATCGATTTTGGAATAAAGTCCTACGCCGAATGTTGCAGCGAAGAAACTACATCCACTGATTAAAATGGATTTCATGGATGATTCATGAGCGATACGAATGGAATCTTTCTTACTCTTTCCGTTCATACGTTCTTTTTGGTATTTGGTTGTCATCAAAATTGCATAGTCAACAGTTGCACCAAGCTGGATTGTACCGATTACGATACTTGCCACGAATGGTAAGGTGATTCCAGAATAATAAGGGATTGCCATATTGACAAAAATAGCAAATTCGATAACTGCAACTAAAATAAATGGCAGGGAAATAGATTTAAATACAAGCAGGATAATTATGAAAATTGCTAAAATAGAAGCAATGTTTACGTTCTTTAAATCTACGTCTGTTACATCTGCTAAGTCTTTGGTTAATGGGGCTTCTCCGATAACCATAGATCCTTTATTATAACTTTTTACAATTTTATTTACTTTGGCGATCTGATTGTTTATGGTGTTGGTGGCTGCTTTATAATCGGAGCAGACAAAGAGAAGTTCGTAATTCTTACTCTTTAACATCTTAGTTACATCAGATGGAATCATATCTTCAGGAAAATTAGAACCAATTAAGGAGTTTAATCCAATGGACCATTTTACGCCGTCTACATCTTCAATCTTATTAAGCATTTCGCTTTTTTCACTTGCAGTCAGACCGTTTTTCAACATAACCATATAAACGGAATTCATACGGAAGTCTTCATCTAGTTTTTTATTGGCAACAGAACTTGGAAGTGTTTTAGGAAGAGAACTATCAATGTTGTAGTAAACTTCTACGTTGTTGTTGCCGTGAATAGCTGGAACTAACAGTACAAGGAAAATAACAAGCCAGATTCCATAATGTCCGGTAATGAAATCGGAAATACAGTCAAGACTTGGAATAATTGCTTTATGTTTTGTTTTTTCAATTGCTTTATCGAATTGAAGAATCAATGCTGGAAGGAATGTTACACAGCAGATAACACCGATAACAACACCTTTTGCCATTACAATACCAATATCACGGCCTAATGCGAATGTCATAAAGCATAGGGCTGCGAAACCAGCGATGGTAGTAATGGAGCTTCCGACAACGGATTTAAACGTATTGGAAATTGCATGTGACATAGCGCGGACTCTGTCATCCGGAAAACGCTTTTTATTGTCTTCGTAGCTGTTTAGCAGGAAAATGGAATAATCCATTGTTACACCTAACTGTAGAATAGCGGTAAGAGCCTTCGTTATGTAGGAAATCTCACCTAAGAAAATATTACTGCCGAGATTGTATACAATGGCAAAACCGATACTTAACAGGAATAAAACCGGTACCAGTAAAGAATCCATGGTTAGACAAAGAACAACCAGGGAAAGCAGTGCTGCGATAACAACGTAAACCGGCATTTCTTCTAAGGAAATATTCTTGATGTCGGTTACAATACCAGACATACCACTGATGAATGTCTGTTTATCCACGATGGAACGCATTTTGGATATAGCCTGCATGGACTCATCAGAAGAAGTCGTGTTATCAAATAAGGCAACTAACATAGTTGCGTTATCTTGGAACAGTGCATCCTTTATCTTACTAGGAAGCATATCGACAGGAACATTTAAATCCAGTGCATCATCGTACCAGAGTACATCTTTTACATGTTCCACCTTTTCAAGTTTTTCCTCAAGCTTTTGTACATCTTTCATACTCATATCCTCAACGACTACCATTGAGAATGCACCCATACCAAATTCATCAACCAGAATGTCCTGACCCTTAACTGTTTCCAGAGAATCTGGAAGGTAGCTTAATACATCATAATTGATACGGGTTTTGGTATACCCATATACGGAAGGTATAAGCAGTAAAACACAGATGATGATGATGAGCTTACTGTGTTTTGCTATAAACTTACCGAAGTTAACCATATATTTCTCCTCCTGACTAATTATTATGAAAATGAATAGTGGTCATTTTTCTCTTGTATATTGTTATACCTTAAAAATGACCATTAGTCAATAGCGCTCTTAATCTTTTTATTCATTGTTTATAAAATAATGCATAAATTCTAAAAGTTTCGTTCACGCTATAATCTGTAAAATGTTCCAAAAAATACAGAAAGGGTGCAAATATTTGTATGAAGAGAGAGAAGTGTCTGGATTTCTGTGAAATACTGTCGTATTTACTGAAGAAAAAACTAGATTTAAAAAAAATTTATGAAACAGCTAAAAAACAAGCTGGATATGATACATGTGAGAGAATATATTTTGGAAGCTCTTTCTGCGGAAAATATTTTCTTCATCAGAGGAAGCAGGTAATTGAAGAACTTAAGGAATTATGTCAAAAAGAAGGAATACATCTTACGATGACAGTTCCAGTATTTTCTCAAAGTGATTTAGCTGCTGGAAAAGAGAAAATAAAAGAATTGTGTGAAATCTGTCAGGATGTGATGGATGAAATTACTGTAAATGATTATGCAATGGTGGTTTATCTTGCTGGTCAGTGCAGACAGAATCTAAATCTTGGACGTATATTTACAAAAGATTACAGGGATCCTAGGTATAAGGAGTATTTCAGCCAGACTTGGTTCCCTAAAATTTTTACAGCTTATCTGAAAAACTTCCTATATAAATATAAAATTGCAGGCATAGAATTTGACCCAACTCATGAATTAATCGATTTATCTCAGCTGCCAGAGAAAATTACGGCAGGAGTGCATGAGCCATACTGCTATATGACGATGGGGCGAATCTGCCAATATGCTTCGTTTCCATATGCGTCGATTGAACAGAAGTTTCGTGCCAATATGCCTTGTGGAGAGGAATGTCAGGATACGGTAATCATTTATGATGCTGAAGAGGAAAAACAGAAATTTATACGAATTGGAAGGGCGGTATTTTTCTATAATCCAGACATCCAGATAAAAGGGGTTTCCAATTACCGCAGCATTTATCTTCCTATGGATATGGAGGTGAAAGCATGAGGGCACTGGTTCCAGTAAATGATGGAGAGGTATTAAAACATTATATAGAAGCAGGAGCAGAAGAGTTTTATATTGGATTTACGGATGAAGCGTGGTTTGAGAAATTTGGAGAGTATTCTGATATTAACCGGCTTTCTGGATACCGGAAGAATGCAAATCAGAACAGCTTTGAACAGATGCTTAAAATTATTGAACAGACCAAAAAGCAGAACCGGCAGATTTATGTTACCTTTAATGCTTCTACGTACACCCAGGAACAGATTGAATATATTGGGGAGTACTTAAATCCCTTAAAGGATGCGGGAGCCGACGGAATTATTATATCGGGAATAGAACTTTTAGAGATTGCGAAAGAGTATCAGATTCCGGCGGTAGTCAGTACTATTGCAGGCATTTATAATGAAGATATTGCTCGCTTTTATTATGAGAATGGAGCAAAGCGGATTATCGTGCCAAGGGATTTGTCTGTAGACGAAATTGAGGAAATTACGAAAGCGGTACCGGATGCGGAGTATGAAGTGTTTATGATGCGGAATGGCTGCATATTCTCTGATGGAAACTGTCTGGGATTCCATAGGCAGGAGAAAAAAGGAATCTGTGCGGAACTTTGTCATGCAAAGCGGGAAATAAGACATGAGTATGGAACTTTTAAAGAACTACATGATATTGAATTAAATGATACACTTTATCATCATTTCTTTCATGATGATGCATGTGGGCTTTGTTCCATTTATCGGTTTGTTAAAATGGGGATTACTGCCGGAAAAATTGTGGGAAGAACCGATGATTGGCAGGAAATCTGCCAGGATATCC
Source organism: uncultured Clostridium sp. (assembly GCA_934438135.1). Taxonomy (GTDB): domain Bacteria; phylum Bacillota; class Clostridia; order Lachnospirales; family Lachnospiraceae; genus Clostridium_AI. The sequence continues at coordinate 22,723 of CAKSBP010000016.1, forward strand.
GTTCTATTATAGAAAATGTAGAGATTGCCAGAGAATGTTCTTCCAATGAGGAGTACCTGGAAAAAATGGTGCTGCCAAATGGAGAACGCTTTATCTGTAAACTAGGGTTAAACTGCTACTATCCGGAAATACGTTTTTCTTAGTACTTTTGGTAAAAAGGATAGATACAGAGAAACGATATGTTGGGAACTGGCTGGAAAGCAACGGTTCAAAAGATTTCAGTAGAATTTTTCGAAATGCCGCTTTCCAGTCTACTTTGTTTTATCTGTTTGCTCTGCCCAAAAAGTCTATCGGATGAAATTGGTCTTAACAGCTTCTTCCTTCTCTGGAACATCAATCCCGTTTTTCTTTCCTAATTCAATGCACTTTAACATCCAAGCCATATTACGTCCAAGGGTTCTCATAATCTGAAGACCTTCTAAATCCTGCTTTACATCTTCGGGACTTCCACCATGAACCATGTTCCAGTAGTTTGCAGAAACAATAGGCATGTTGCTGATAGAAAAATATTTGTTCAGCTGATCGAAAGTTGCTGTTGTTCCACTACGTCTGGCACTGGAGATACAGGCACCTGGTTTGTACTCCATAAATGGTTTGGCAGCAACAAAGATTCGATCTAAGAATGGGGTAAGGAATCCAGATGCTCCTGCAAAGTGTACGGGAGAACCGAAAATATAGCCGTCTGCTTCTTTAATCTTTTCAATTGCGGTATTTACAATGTCATCATTAAATACACAGTGTCTGTCTGGATTTTTTGAACAGGCCCAGCAGCCGATGCATCCTCGGATTGCAGCATTTCCTATATGGAAAATTTCAGTTTCGATTCCTTCCTTTTTTAGAGCACCTGCGACTTCTGTTAAAGCTGTATATGTACAGCCTTTTGCATTTGGACTACCGTTTATTAGTAATACTTTCATGAAAATCCTCCTATTCTATAGCCTTGAAATTCCTGTGAGGTTACAGGTTTTAGGCTCTTTAATCTTATTATACAGGGAATAAAGAATATGACAAGAGGCTGAAGAAGAAAGAGAAAAAAATTGAAATATTTGAAAGCAGAAATAAGAAGAAAATTTATTGTGTTATGCAGAAAATTATCTTATAATAAAATAGACAGAATATACAAGGAGGAGTTATATGGAGAAAAGAATAATCCATGTAAATGTCCAAATTTGGATATTATCTTTGGCTTTTTTTGTAATAAGCGAGGAATATTTGGAACAAATGATGCTGGCATTTTTTTTATCAGGACTCGCTATTTGCACTATATTAATTTACAATTTTATACATATTGTAGTGCGGCAAAGGTCAGTTACATATCGGCTTATTGTGTTATGGTGCATAATGATTTTTGTGGGTGGAGCTGTTTTATGGAATCTGCGTGAAATTGGATGGATAGGGAGCCATAGAGGATTTATAGGGCTTGGAAGCCACGGAATGGAATATCTTCTTTTTCCTCTAATGCATTGTTTGTGCTTAATAGAAGTAATCCTTCTTGAATTCTGGAAGATACAGAAAAGATGGAATGAGAAAAGGAGGAATTTGTAAATGCGTAACAAGAAGAAAGCAGCAGCATTGATGATGGCTGCAGTGCTGTGTACAGTTTCTATGATACCGGTATCAGCAGCACAAAGTGTAAGCAGTATGGGGAGTCTAGAAGAGAAAGATACAGATAAAGATGGATTGGCAGACTACATAGAACAATATTATAAAACTGATAAAAACAAAAAGGATACCGATGGAGATGGTATTAGTGATTATGATGAAATCATGCTTTATAATACCAATCCCCTGAAAAAGGATACCGATGGAAATGGTATCAGCGATTATAATGAAGATTATGATGGTGACGGACTTACTGTAAAGCAGGAAATGAAATATGGAACAGACCCAATGAAAGCAGATACCGATGGAGATGGTATTTTAGATGGAAAAGAGATAAAAAAATACCATTCGAATCCATTAAAATCAGACAGTGATAGTGATGGCCTGGAGGATGGTCTGGAAGTTACTTTGAAAATGAATCCGATAAAAAAGGATACCGATCAGGATGGGGTTTTAGACAGTGAGGAAATGGTAACTCGCAAGATTACAGCAGGAAGCACTAAGTCGGATGTTTACGCTTTTGCAAAAGCAGATGTAAAAGCAAAGAATTACCTGAAACCTCAGCTTACAAAATTAGAGAAGGATGACCTGGAAGTGGGAAGCGATATTCCAGGATATCTGGGAAATGGATTTTTATTTACATCAGATGGAGCATGTAAGAATGTGAAGTTGGTTATTGGCTTTCAGAAACAGAGTTCCGAGGCGAATCCAGCAGTTTATTATTTTGATGAAACAGAAAAAAAACTGATAGAAGCTACAGCAAAAAAGAGAGGAACAGAAATTCAGGTTTCTAATGTAAAAGAAGGAAAATATGTTTTACTGGACAAAAATAAATATGAGGGTATTATTAAGAGAAATTCTTTTGCAGCAGCAAAAGCGATGACTGCTACGGATACGGTTACCGACTCTAATAATGATGGCATCAGTGATTATTATACAACATTGATATTTGAGGGGAAGATTTTAACTGGTACTGGAAAATCCTATGCAGGATATGATTTTAGTGGTGCAAATGGAGATTACGATGGAGACGGTCTTCTAAACGGAAAGGAGATGCAGGTTGTTACAGACAGCAATGAAATTTACCTGAAAGTTACGACTGATCCGACAATTTCAGATACCGATTTTGATGGACGTGAGGATGCAGTGGATACAGATTCCTTTAGTAATAGTTTTTCTGGAACACTGAAAACAAGTCAGGCAGCGACTTCTGTCTCTTATGTAATGGACTATCGAAACTTTTTTAAGAGTATCAGCAGTTATAATAAAAATGTATGTACCATGTCATCGATTTGTTCCTCACTTACTTATTCCGGTTCAACAATAGATGGAAGCAGTATTAGTACATTTTTAAGAACCAATGGATTGGCCAGTGTAAGAAAATATCAATTAAACAGTAAATATAAAGATAATGATATTACAGATATTTATGTTGGACACCGAAAAGTAACATATAATGGAATAACAAGAGAAATTCTTGGAATTTTTGTCCGTGGAACCAATGGTTCCATAGAAGAGTGGTCAAGTAATTTTGATGTAGGAAAAACCAGTGACTTTAACAAAAACAACGATTGGGTGATAAAAACAAATCATAAAGGATTTGATATTACTGCAACAAGAATATTAAATTATGTAGATACATATAAGAATACTTATTTAGACAGCTCAGTAGATACGGCTTACTGGGTAACAGGACATTCCAGAGGAGCAGCTATTGCTAATATTATTGGAGCACGTCTGTACAGCGAGGGAAAAACAGCCTATACTTATACTTTTGCAGCACCAAATACAACAACAGCATCTAATCCTAGTACCTATAAAGGAATTTACAATATCGTAAATACAGATGACTTGGTGCCACAGCTTCCAATGGAAGCTTGGGGATTTGTGAAGTATGGTAAAACATATAAAGCCAGTATTGCAGGCAGTTATGAGAAAGAATGGGAAAAGCTTACGGGGATTTCGGACTATAATCCAGATACGTTTGGTTTAAGTGAAACCGTAGATAAAATGGGGGCAATTGCAGCCAATAGAGATGCCTGCTATACATTTGTTTATGCAAAAGATTATTACACATCCAAGTTCTATTCCAGTGAATCTACCAGAGATTCCAAACTTTCCGTATTAGAGGCCTCTTATCCGGCAGGTACAGCGGGAACCTATAAATCTGTGAAGCAATATAAAAGTTCGGCATGGGTGAATAAGTATGGTTATTATCAGTACCAGACACCAGCATTTTTAATGCAGATTCTGGCAGCTGTCATGGCAGGGCAGTATGGTGGGAGTTATGACCTGGATTTTGCAACGCTGGATGTAGCTCCATTTATGGAAGATGCAAAATGGGGAATTATCCGTACAGCATTAGGAGGAGTAGAACATCCACATTACCCAGAATCCTACTATTTATTAAGCACACATGCAGTTACTACTTTGTTTGCTTAGAAAACCACATTTCATTCTGATGAATTTATAAAATCTGCATACACTATAAAAGAAAAGGATTCTATAGTGGAGGTGCAGTATGAATAACTGCAGGGTAAGGTTTTCTGGATTAACAATCGAGAATATAAAAAATGTGGAATATGGAAAATTTACTATGCCATCCATGCGGCAGAAAAACAAAGGCAGTCTGGATGAGTATGAGGCAGATATAGCAGGGATTTACGGGCAGAATGGTTCCGGAAAGACAGCGGTTATTGATACACTGTATTTGATAAAATCTCTGCTGTCAGGAGAAAAGTTAAACATGCAGTGGGGCAGCTATATTCGTATGGGCAGTCCGACTGCGTGTTTTGAAGCAGAGTTTCTTGTATATTCAAAGGAAGCAAAGTTTCAGGTTTTTTATGAAGTAGAGTTGGTTCGGGAAGAGGGAGATTTTACGATAGGAAAAGAAACGATTTCCTACCGTAAGCGGATAGATGAAAAACATTCGAGGAGGCGGATCGCGATTTCCTTTAAGATAGAAGAACAGGGAATTCCAGAACCGAAGAAACGTTTAGAAGAGCTGGCAGGAAGAGATAAAGAAAGAAAGGAACAGATAAAACGGACTGTTCTCCATGCATTTCAAAACAGAGCATCCGCTATTTTCAGCCTGGAGAGCCGTATATTGTTAACAGAAACATATCATGAAGAGTATGAGGATGTTGCATTTTTGATACAAACACTTTATCAATATGCAATGGTGAATTTATTTGTAATACAAAATATTCATTCTGGTAAAATCAGTGCAGATTTTATTCTGCCAATGGTTTTTCGTGCAGAGGATGCAAGAGAGACTCTGCAGGGAAGTTTTTTTGTAAATCTGCGAAATACTACACTTTTGGAAAAAACTCACTGTCAATTATTAAAACAGGTTCTTGTGCAGGTAAATTTGGTGATTGGAGCGATTATCCCAGGCATGTTCATTGCCTTAAAAGAAATGGGAACGGTTGAAGAGAAAGCGGGAGAAGTAAAACAGAAGATTGAATTAATATCCTGTCGGGGAGATATAGAAATTCCGGTTCGACAGGAATCTGAGGGAATTATAAAAATTATTTCTATTTTGAGTGCACTGATTCAGGTGTACAATAATCCATATTTGTGTCTGGCGGTGGATGAATTGGATGCGGGTGTATATGAATATCTGTTAGGAGAAATTCTTGATTTATTCTACCGTGGTGGAAAAGGTCAGCTGATATTTACATCTCACAATCTTCGTCCATTGGAAATGCTGCCGAGGCAGTGTATTGTGTTTTCTACGGCAAATCCAAAGAACCGTTATATTCGTATGCAGATGTTAAAAAGGCAGAGAAATTTAAGGGATGCCTATCTTCGTTGTATTACCCTTGGCGGTCAAGAGGAATGTGTTTATCAGGAAACAGACAGCATTAAAATTGCAAGGGCGTTTCGTAATGCAGGAAGGATTTTGAATCATGACAGCTAAAGAGAAGAAAGTAATCTTGTTTATTGTGGAGGGGCCAAGTGATGAAAGTGCACTGGGAACGGGGATGAAAGAAATTTTTAAAGACTGTGAAGTCCGGTTTTATGTGGTGCATGGAGATATTGCTACTAAGGGAAATGTGACGCAGAATACGGTTTTAAAACGGGTAGATGACTGCATTCGGGATGTGATGGAGCGGTACCGTTACAAAACGAATGATATTGAACAAATTATTCAGATTGTAGATATGGATGGAACATTTATTCAACCTGAAAAAGTAGTGGAAGAACCAGTGCCAGAGGTATTGTATTTTTCAGATCATGTAGAGACGGCGCACCGCGAACGAATGATACAGCGTAATGAATCAAAAGGACGGATTTTATTTAAATTGTATAAAACGTCAAAAGTACATGGAATTCCATACCGGATTTATTTTATGTCCTGCAACTTAGAGCATGTGCTGTATGGAAAATTGGAGAATTTAACAGACAGCCAGAAATGGGAATATTCTGATCGTTTTGCAGAACGTTTTGAGGGAAAGCCAGAAGCATTTGAGCAGTTTATGGAGGCAGAGGAGGTTGCGGTGCAGGGAAGTTATCAGGAAACCTGGAAGTTTATTGAACGAGACGTACATTCGTTGGAACGGTACTCGAATTTGTGTCTGGCATTTGTAGGATGTGAAGTAAACGAGGAAACGGATTAGTTAAAATTTCTATGAAACAAAGTACATGATGTTACAGAGCACTGTGTCAGCACTGCCCTGTAACATTTTTATATGCCAGCAGATTTCTGCCTGTATTTATTCCAATTAAAAATATAATTACAATAAAACCTATTGACAAAGTATGAAATAAGATATATAACTATTACATACAAAACATAGTGATTAAGTATGAATTGATATAGCAAATAAATAGAAAGTAAAACGAGAGGAGCATGTACGATGGGAGATTTGAGAACAAGTATTACACAGCTGATTGGAAAGACACCAGTATTAGAGATGAAACGACTGGAAGAAAAATACGGACTGGATGTTAAGCTGGTTGGAAAACTAGAATATTTTAATCCGGCTGGAAGTGTAAAAGACAGAATTGCCTTGGCGATGATTGAAGATGCAGAAAAAGCAGGGCGTTTACAGCCAGGTGCAACGATTATTGAACCGACTTCTGGAAATACGGGAATTGGAATTGCAGCAGTAGCAGCAGCAAAAGGATATCGTGCGGTATTAACTATGCCGGAAACCATGTCTGTGGAAAGAAGAAAGATGTTACAGGCATATGGTGCAAAACTTGTGTTGACAGATGGTTCAAAGGGAATGAAAGGTGCCATTGCAAAAGCGGAGGAATTAAAGGAAGAAATTGAGAATTCCATTATTTTAAGTCAGTTTGCAAATCCAGCAAATCCAGCAGTACATCTTTCTAGCACAGGACCGGAAATCTGGGAACAGTTAGACGGAAAAGTGGATATTTTTGTTGCAGGAATTGGAACTGGTGGAACAATTACTGGTGTTGGGCGTTATTTAAAATCTAAGAATCCAGATGTGAAGATAGCTGGGGTAGAACCTGCAGGTTCTCCTGTTTTATCCAAAGGAACAGCAGGACCACATAAAATTCAGGGAATTGGTGCGGGATTTGTACCAGAAATACTGGATACAGAAATTTATGATGAAATTATCACGGTAGAAAATGAAAGTGCATTTGAAACAGGTCGTGATATTGCAAGAACAGAGGGATTCTTAGTAGGAATTTCTTCTGGTGCAGCCGTGTGGGCCGCAAAAGAGCTGGCAAAACGTCCTGAAAATAAAGGAAAGACAATTGTTGTGTTATTACCAGATACAGGAGATCGTTATTTTTCAACTCCATTGTTTAATGGGGAAGAATAATTGGTACCAAAGCCTTTTCAGACGCAGATAACACAATTATAAGCACGTTCTTTTATGGAAGACATATAATAAAAGAAAGAGAAGAGAGTGCGTGCATAAGTATGATTAAAAGGGGAATAATCTGGCTTTTGTCGGTAGGGCTTATGTTATGGGTCTGGGGATGTGTTCTTTTTGTAAGCGAGTTCCAGAAAATCATGGGAAACGAAGGACGGCTTTTGGAAGCATGGATTACAATTTTCTTTCTAATAGAAACATATAGACTGATAAAATATAGAAAGATGCATCAGCCGAAGAAGGCTGGATAGCAGATATCCGCACTCAAAAGAAAGTGTGCATAATCAGGTCAGCAGATGGTTATGCATGCTTTTTTGCATTTATTTTTTCTAAAATTTCTGTGAAATATGAAATATCCTGTGTACGAAAAAAGAATAAATGGTATAATGGCAATAGCTTAATATCACCATGTTTTTTTGCATGGCATTTTGGAGGAAACATGTTTGGTTATGTAACCATAGAAAAACCGGAATTAAAGGTAAAAGATTATTATAAATATCAGGCATATTACTGTGGGCTTTGCAGCGTGTTAAAAGAACGGTATGGAAGGCTTGGGCAGATGACATTGACTTATGACATGACATTTCTGATTATTCTTCTGGCATCTCTTTATGAGAAAGAAAGTGAGAAAAGTTATCACCGCTGCGTGGCACATCCCGCAAAGAAGCATGCGATGCTGATTAATGAGTTAACTGAGTATGCCGCCGATCTTAATATTGTAATGGCCTATCATAATTTTCGGGATGACTGGAATGATGAACGAAAAATTACAGGTGCAGCAGGCTGTGCTTTACTAAAGAAAAAATATGAAAAGATTCAAAAACAGTATCCGAGACAGTGCAGTGCAGTAGAAGGAGCACTGAAAGAACTAGGAGCATGTGAACAGAGAAATGAAACAAATCTAGATTTGGTGTCAGACTGTTTTGGGAATTTAATGGCCGAACTGTTTTTATATCGGAAGGATCACTGGGAGGAAATTCTTCGGGAGACTGGAAGATATCTGGGCAAGTTTATTTATTTAATTGATGCATATGAAGATTTGGAAGAAGATCAGAAGAAGGGCAGCTATAATCCTTTTATTTCTATCAGTAAGGAGCTGGATTATGAGGAAAACTGTGAGGATATTTTAAATTTAATGATGGCAGAGTGTGCTAGAAATTTTGAGAAACTTCCGCTGGAACAGGATGTGGATATTTTACGGAATATTTTATATGCTGGTGTCTGGGTAAAATACAAAAAAATGAAGGATAAGAAATTAGAAGGAAAGGATGTAAAAGAAAATGACAGATCCATATAAGGTGCTTGGAGTATCACAAAGTGCTTCAAACGATGAGGTAAAAAAAGCATATCGGGAGTTAAGCAGAAAGTATCATCCGGATTCTTATGCAGATAATCCGTTAGCAGATTTAGCAGAGGAAAAGTTCAAGGAAATTCAGGATGCTTATCATCAGATTATGGATGAGAGGGAAAAGGGATACAGCAGTGCATCTTATGCTCAGGGAAGCCAGGGGCAGTCATCCTATCAGCAGCAGTATTATGATGAAGATACGACGCAGATGCGCCAGATTTACAGCATGCTGATGATGAATCAGTTCCGTGAGGCACTGAATGAACTGGCAAGAGTAGACCAGCGTGGTGCAAAATGGAATTATTATAATGGTGTTGCTTATGCAGGACTTGGAAATATCATTACGGCAATGAGTTATGCGAAGCGGGCAGTTTCCATGGAACCACAGAATCAACAGTATACACAATTTTTATTTCAGCTTCAGAATTCCAGTCGGAATTACCACAATGCAGGAGGAGGAATAAGCAGTGGAAATTCAGATGCCTGTGATATGTGCTGTAAATTATGGATTGCGGATTCCCTGTGTGAATGTATGGGTGGTGATTTGTGTCCATGCATGTAACATCCAAGGAAATGGCTATGCTTGGAACATTGGCAGGATTATGTGTTTTATTTATCTGCCTGGGTTCCATTCTAGAAAGTAATACTTTGTTTCTGCTTGGTGCAGCGTCCCTATGTTTTGGTGCAGCACTTAAGGATTATGGATTTCGACTGGGCGGAGGATTTCTGGCAGCAACCATGGCATTATCCCTTCTATTGTCTGGAAATAAGCTGTATTGTCTGACCTATCTTGGAATGTGCGTTTATCTCATGACAAGAATGTTTGTGTTCAAAGGAAGAATACAGCGTGGAATAAAGGAAGCACTCTGCTATGCAGTATTTAATATTATGTATATTCCAGTTATTATTCTGGCGCCAAAGCTGGTTTTTCATGGAAGATTTAATTCTCTGCTTTTTTTATTTTTTATAGTGGGAGGTCAGATTGTCCTGTTTATTTATAATTATGTATTAAACTGGTTTTTATATACAGGATGGATCCAGTTTAAAAAACGCTTCCTGGGTTAATCAGATCGTACAATCTGGTTGTAAAAGTGTAAATCCTGGGATATAATGATAGAAAAGACGAAAGAGAGAGGGGATTTAACTTGTGGACAGATTTAAAATAAAAAAAGATAGTGTATGGGGGACAATTCTGTCGTATGCAGTGCTATTTCTGGCAGTTATGATTCTTTTTATGATTGTTTACAAAACTGGATTTCAGAAACATGTACAGGCAATCCAGCTTATCATGTTAGCAGGAGTATTTATTTCTTTAGGAGCTGGCTTGTATGTCAGTTGGAAGCACAATTTTGACTTAAAGTATGTAACCGTGGCATTCATTGCTGCTGGGTTGGTGATGCGTATTGGATATATGCTGTATACACCATTTAATATAAGATCACATGACCTTGGGGATGTTACACCGGATGGATATGGACATGCGGCTTACATACTGAAACTGATGGTAAATCATAAACTTCCAGAGACAAACTGGATTCAGTTTTATCATCCGCCATTGTATCATTTTCTCGCAGCGTGTGTGTGTACATTTGTAAATATATTTATGAAATGGTCTACCTATGAGGAAGTATTGGAAGCGGCCAAAATTGTATCGTGTTTTGCATCTGCTGGATGTCTTCTTATTATGCCAAAGCTTTGTGATGAGCTGGGTTTAACTCAAAGGGCAAAAGCATTTGCAGCAGCAGTGATTGCATTTTTCCCGAACTGCTATCTGTTAGCGGGCCGGGTAAATAATGACTCTCTGGTTATTTTTTTCATGATGACTGCTATTTTATATACATTTAAATGGGCGAAAGAACAATCCTGGAAGAATACACTTATTCTGGCATTTGCATTTGGACTGGGTATGATGACAAAGGTATCCTGTGGTACACTTGCATTGTTTACTGGACCGATTATGATTGCTATATTCTTTAAGCATATTCGAGAGAAAAATTGGATTCCTTTGTTTAAAAAACTGGTATCATTTGGTATCCTTGTTTTCCCATTAGGATTGTGGTATCCAATTCGGAACCTGATCAAATTTAACCAGCCGCTGAATTATGTTGTGGACATTGGAAAAGATTCGAAGATTTATACGGGAAATGTATCTTTCTTTTTAAGATACATTCAGTTTCCTTTAAAGAATCTGTTGGAACCAGTATATGCACATCCATGGGATGACAGTAATATTAATTTATATGTGATTAAGAGCGCTATGTTTGGAGAATTTGAATATAATATTACGGATTTTATTCCGAAAGTTTTAGTTGTTTCTAGTTTGGTTTTAGTTTTATGTTCTTTATTTGCCATGATTTATATGGCGGTAAAAATTAGAACAAATAAAATGCTTCGTTTGGGAATACCAGTATTGTGGGTGCTTTTATATGGATTCTTCTTATACTTTAATGGACAGTATCCATATGGATGCACAATGGATTTTCGTTATATTGTTCCAACTGCATTTATTGGGGCAGTCTGCCTTGGTACAGCATTTGATTACTTCTGGAAGCAGAATACACTGACAGCGATTATTTATAAAATAACGGTTACTATATCTGGCACTTTATTTATTCTGTTTTCTGTGTTAATGTACTGTCTTATTAAATAAAATCTAGGAGGTATTTTGAAATGAATCAAAAATACCTCCTTTTTTAAAATAAGTTTGAATAGAAATATAATATATGTAACAAAATAACAGGAAAACAAGAACATGGAAAGGAGCATTATGAAGGAAAATGTGATTAATAAAGCAGTTATATTTGCAACAAAGGCACATGAAGGTACGATGCGAAAAGGTAGTAAAATTCCATATATTATACATCCACTGGAAACCGGAGTTATTGTTTCAGGCATGACAACGGATGAGTCTGTGATTGCAGCTGCAATTCTTCATGATGTGCTGGAGGATACTCCCGTAACATACGAGCAGCTTTTTCAGGAATTTGGTACTATTGCAGAATTTGTTCGTTTAGAGAGTGAAAATAAAAGGAGGGATCAGCTGCCGGAAGATACGTGGAAAATCAGGAAGCAGGAAACGATTAATCATTTGAAGAATGAGCCGAAAATCGAAGTGAAAATGATTGCCCTGGCGGATAAACTGTCTAATATACGTTCTATTTACCGGGACTATCAGGTACTGGGTGAAAGGCTCTGGGAGCGGTTTCATGAAAAACACAAAAGCGAACAGGGCTGGTATTACAAGGAACTATTAAATGTACTAAAAGACTTGGAAGATACGTTAGAATATCAGGAATATAAAGTGCTGGTGGAACATGTATTTGGAGAAGTATAACAAAAGACGTGTATAAAATAGAATAAAAATTCATTTTATACACGCCATTTTTATTTAAACTTCTTTTGGTCCGAGAATAATCGGCTGCAGCTGTCTGTATTCTAATGCGGCCTCTAAGGTTGGTTCGATTAAATCAAAATGGGAAACCATAGAATTTGGTTTCTTTTTATAGTTATCCTGACCAAACGGAACAAAGTAGATATTTTTCATATTCATCATTTTTCCAATATTAGTAAAGTTGATTCCCAGAGAATCATTACTGGAAAGGAAAATAATCAATGGTTTGTTGTTTCTTAAATGACCTTTTGCTGCCATTAAAACCGGAGTATCTGTAATTCCATGGCACAGTTTAGCAAGTGTATTGCCGGTGCATGGTGCAATAATGAGTAAATCCAGTTTATTTTTTGGCCCAAGAGGTTCTGCCTCAGGAATTGTAAAAACGGGTTCTCTTCCGGAGATTTCTTTCAATTTTGTCATAAAATCCTCCGGATGCCCAAAACGGCTGTCAAGCGTCTGGGCATTATCCGAAAAAATCGGATAAATATTTATGTTATGGGAAGCCATAAGTTCAATCTGCGCAATCATTTTGCTGTAGGTGCAGAAGGAACCAGTCATGGCAACTCCAACATTACATCCTTCAAGTTTCATACAACCACTTCTCTCTATATTAGGAAAGATTTATAGAAAAACAGGCGGTCCTAGAAAGAGAACCGCTGTTATGTTAAATGTGCTAAGAGTGCCTCTGTCAGAATGTCGGCAGAAGTTTTTGGTGCGTATTTTCCTGGCAGTCCAAGGCAGAGTGCTGATTGGATGCCAAGTTTTTCAACGGCTTCCTGATCAACACCACCAGGGCAGGAAGCAATATCAATAATAATGGTTTCAGGATTAGCGTGTTCCAGCACAGTTTTGTTTAAAACCATGGCTGGAATCGTATTGAATATAAATGAAAATTCTGAGATTCTATCCGTCAGTTTTTTTAATGAAAAAGTCTCAAAACCAATGGCAGCAGCATTTTCTAAGGCATCCGGTTTTCTGGCAGAAATGGTAACTTTGGTATCCAGTCCTTTTAATTTGCAGGCAAGAACACGGGCACATTTTCCATAACCCAGAACCAGACAGGAATTTTTGTGCAGGTTGACAGGGCTTCGGGTAATGGCCTCTGCAATAGCACCTTCTGCAGTTGCAACTGCATTGCGCATACAGACTTCTGGCAGACACATAAAATCCAGTAATTTTATCTGATGTTTTTCACAGAATTCCCAGATAAACGGACTGAAACATCCTCCAGCAACCAACTGGGATTCTTTTAAGTCGGCTAAGAAAGTCTGTATGGATAAATCCATGCCCTGTATGGAAGAAACAATGGATTTATGATTTTTAGAAAATGGAACAGGTCCAATTATGATGGTTCCGAAATCCAGAGCTTCTGACATGGAGGAAGCAGTTTTTATTTCGGGCAGCATACGTGGCAGCGGTAAGCCATAAACCATGATTTTAAACCCCATTTTACTTAGACGTTCAGCCATATAAGACTGTCGTTTATCTCCACCAATAAATGAAATTTTTTCTTTCACTGACATTTTGGAACCTCCTTCATACTTTTTATTATATGAATGGAAAGAAGGATGGTGTCAGAAAAAACAGATTAAAAAAACAGAGATATGATAACGGTTAGGATTCCGGAGATTCCAATAGCAAGTCCGCTCATGGCTCCCTGAACTTCTCCAAGTTCTACTGCTTTGGAAGTGCCAACAGCATGGCTGCAGCTTCCAATAGCAATTCCCTGTGCAATTTCGTTATCAATGTGAAATACTTTAATTAAAAGTGGTGCAAGTACGGCACCAAGAATTCCAGTGATGACAACAACCGCTACGGTAACTGCCTGAATACCATTTAACTGTCCACTGATTTCCATGGCAATTGGTGTTGTAACTGATTTTGGAATTAAAGATGCTGTCAGTTTTTTATCCAGTCCAAACAACTGGCAGAGCAGGTAAACACTGGTTATCGATGTAATACTTCCTGTCAGGCATCCTGCTAAAATCGGCCAGAAATATTTTTTCAGGATTTTTGCCTGATGGTAAATGGAATATCCAAGTACCGTGGTTGCAGGTGCCAGAAACATGGAAATAACAGAGCCGCCTTCTTGATAGGATGTAAATGGTATCTGGAATATGGATAACACAATGATAACAAAAGCAATTGCTACAAGCAGCGGATTGAGCAGAGGGCTGTTTGAAATTTTATTTAGAAAAAGTCCAATGGAAAAAGCAAGAATGCTCAATGCAATTCCAAAAAGCGGATTAAAAAGAATATTATTCATGATGTGCATGCTCCCGTCTGTTTAAAAATTTTATAAGAAAACTGACTGTATATCCGGAGACACAGAAGGTCAGGATAGTTGTAATCAGAGTAATTGCAAGAATTGGAACAATGGAGGAACGAATAAAGGAAAGCTTCTCCATAATAGAAACTCCTGCAGGAATAAAAAAGAATGCCATATTCTTTAATAGAAAATCAGAAATATCTTTAATCTGCTCTGTTTTAATTATGTGTACGGATAGTAAAACAAAAAGCAGAATCAGGCTGATTACACTGGCTGGAAACGGGAATGGAAGAATGGCAGAGATGCCTTCACCCGTCAGGCACAGCAGAAAAATAATAAGTAACTGTTTCAGTATCTGCATGTTTTTGCTCCTTTGTAAATAATTTGGTATATGTTCTTAAAAACATACACAAATATAACATAGAATTGTTAGTTTTACAAGGTAGGTACTATTTTGAGAATATATTTTCCGTGCTTATTCTGTATAAATTTTCAAAAGAAATTAAAATAAGGAAAATAAGAGTTTGACTTGCAAGAAATAAAATGTTACAATAGCTATATTGTGAGAGATCACAATGAGCAATTTATTTA
Source organism: uncultured Clostridium sp. (assembly GCA_934438135.1). Lineage (GTDB taxonomy): Bacteria > Bacillota > Clostridia > Lachnospirales > Lachnospiraceae > Clostridium_AI. Next base: position 37,779 of record CAKSBP010000016.1, read on the forward strand.
TTTTTTATTTGGAGGAATTATTATGAACAAAGGTACAGTAAAATGGTTTAACAATCAAAAAGGTTTCGGATTTATCTCCGATGAACAGGGCAGCGATATCTTCGTACACTACACAGGTTTAAACATGGAAGGCTTCAAAACTCTTGAAGAAGGCCAGGCTGTTGAATATGATGTAATCGAAGGCGCTAAAGGTCCTCAGGCAACTAACGTAGTTGTATTGTAGGTTAATCAAGGTAGTTTACAGTGTACCTTTTTTCTTATAGATCTTGTTTTATTTAAGTTTATACGGATTAAGTGTTATATTGTTAGAACGAAGTTGATTAAAAAAGGTTATCCATTTCGGATAGCCTTTTTTAAGTTGGACAACAAGGAAGGCGGAGGGGATTATGAAACGGGAAGAACTTTTATTTTCTTATTCGACGCTGCTTAATCTGGCAGAACGGGAAGAAATGGGACTGGCAGAGGAGTTTACAACAGTAAGGAAAAGCTTTCTTCAGGAAAAACCAGTAAAGGCAGTAATTCTATATCTGGATAAAAAGGACGCAGATACAGGAGTTATCGAATTGGAAGAAAACCATCTGTCTATCTGTGAAATTCCTTTACAGGGAGAAATTCTTCGTCGCTATGAAGGAAATCAGCTGTGTGCCGGCATGCTGTTTCTGATTACTACATCTGGCACATATCAAAAGGGAATGCAAATTTCAGAACTGAGTTATCATATCGTACAAAATAAGTGCCTGGATCTGGCACGAAATCTCATAAAACATAATTTTAATGCATTATTGAAAAAAGAACCATATAAGGATATTTGGATTTCAGACTGTTTAGGACCTGGTTATTTTGGAATGAAATTAGAGGAAGGAAAAAAGATTTACAGGCTGTTGGATGGAGAAAAACTGGGTGTTACCTATATAGGCGAATGTATGAAACCTGTGAAATCAACCAGCGGCATTCTGCTTGGCATGCGGGGAAATCGTGAATTACTCCCAGGTGCCTGTATATTTTGCAAAGCATCAAAAGAAAATTGTTTATTTTGTGGAGGATTCTAGATGAAAGTAACATTCCTGCCTGTAGGAAAACAGGTTGAAGCAGAAGAAAAAACAGTGCTGATGGAATTAATAAGAGAGCAGGGAATTCCCATGGATTTTGTATGTGGAGGCAGAAAAAGCTGTGGGAAATGCAAGGTACTTGTGACAAAAGGAAATAATCAAATCTATTCTAAAGCAGAAGAAAACCTACTGACAAAAGAAGAGAAAGAAAAGGGATATCGGCTGGCATGCTGCTTTCGAATAGAAGAAGATACCTGTGTTATCTTAGGACATAGAAAACAAAAGAATATTCAGAAACCAGAAAAGAAAAAAATTCCACATATAAAAAACGCTGGAATTGTATTTGATATTGGGACAACTACGCTGGAGGCAGCGTTTGTAATAAATAATGAACAGGTGCTGGATACCATAATACAAACGAATCCACAGCGGATCTGCGGATTAGATGTGATTTCCAGAACGGCTTATGCAGTACAGTCAGCTAGAAATAAAAGAAGACTTCGTGAACTGCTGCTTCAGGCTTTAAACAGCATGATTCGCGAGTTTCAAAATAGATGGGAAGTAGAGAAGGAACAGATAACAGATCTTGTGGTATTAGGAAATACGACGATGATTTTTCTTTTTCTTGATTATCATGTGGAAATGCTGGCGAAAGGAAATTTCAAAGAGAGGTTTGAAGGAGCCTGTTTGACGGCAGGAGAAGCAGGACTTGTAAATACACCAAAAGCAAAGCTTTACGTGCCTGGAACGATTGGAGGACATGTGGGAAGTGATACGCTTGGCTGTATTCTTGCTACAAAACTATGGGAAAAACAAAGAACTTCTATAATTGTTGATGTTGGAACAAATGGGGAAATTGCTTTGGTAAAAGGTGGACAAATTGCTGCCTGTTCTACCGCAGCAGGACCAGCATTTGAAGGGGCGAATATTATTCAGGGAATGCGGGCAAAAGATGGCGCCATTTATCGGGTAGAGAAACAGGGGAATTTCTTAGAAATAAAAACTGTGGGAAACGGAGAACCAAGAGGTATATGTGGAACCGGTCTGATTGATGCTGCTGCTGCTTTTTTGGAATTGGGATGGATGAATGAAACAGGCCAGCTTTCCAAGGAGAAAACAGCATTGGATACTGAAAAACGGGTATCGTTGTGGCAGCAGGATATCCGGCAGCTGCAGCTGGCAAAGTCTGCGGTTTATTCTGGAATCCAGGTGCTTCTGGAGGCAATGGATACCTCTGTAGAGGAACTGGATCAGATTTATATTGCAGGAGCTTTTGGGAGTGGACTCAGACCTAAGAATGCGGTACGGATTGGACTGCTTCCGGATATCCCAGAAGAAAAATATACAGCGATTGGAAATGGTTCACTGAAAGGAGGTATTGCAATTTTGAAACAGAAAGAAATGTTTCAGAAATCGAATCGTCTTGCGGCACAGACTAAACATATAGCACTGGCAGAAAATGAACATTTTAAAGAAATATTTATTCAGAATCTCGACTTCTAAAAATGGTATAAATTACCTATAAAGGAAGAATGTTCTTGATATAATAGAAATATTTGTTTATAATGGGAAAGGAAAATCAGATATGTGGGGGTATCAAAGTTAGCGAGGTCGATGAATGAAAAGAAACGCCAAAGAGAAGTATCAGAAACTGCTTGAGTGCATTGAATTTCCGGCTATGATTTATTTAAATGAAACTGGACGTGTGCTTGCTTTGAATTTTTATGGCAGAAAAGTTTTAAGGACCGAAATAAAGAATATTGATGAGATTATGTCACAGGAATTTCAGCTGTGCTGCCGGAGGGTAATACAAGATATCGGACGTGAATTCTTCAATGATATAAAAATTCATGTGGGTCAGGAAACCATGGATCTGGATATTGAGTTAAACAGTATTTCAGTGGATACAAAGCATCTGGTAATCTGTTTTTTCGATAAATCTTACAGACAATCGTTTGTAAAAGGAATGTCCAGACAGGTGCCGCGTCTATTTTTTAAGAATGCCAATTTGGAATATGTTCATGGAAGTCAGTTTTTTCTGCAGGATACAAAAGTAGAACTGGAACAGTATATCGAGAATGAAAAAGTATTAAATATAGAGGAGTGCAATTATATTAAACATGCGGATCAGAATATACTGAGAGAAAAATGCTGTGAATTTAACGCAGTTTTGAATGGAATTGTACCAGGGTATCAGACTTATTTCATACGTCTTCACAGAGTCCCGGTGTTAGATGTTAAAGAAGAAGCAATTGGAATTTTAGGAATTTATACATTGATTTTAAGTAAAGAAGAGTCCAGAGAAATTTATGATGAAATGCTGCGTGAAAATTATACAATGAATAAGATTATTACTAGGAAAAAAATCTTTGTACTGCGGTTTGGAATGAAAAAAGGATGGCCGGTTTATTATGCGTCACCGAACTTTAAGCAGATTCGTCTGGTAAGGTATGGCTTATATGAAGGCACAGTATTTTGGAAAGATTTTGTGCATCCGGATGATTATGGACGCATTTATGAAGAAATGAAACAGCTTTTGAATGAAAATTCAATTATGTATCCGGTTCTTTCTTACCGGATACGTAATTTTTCGGGAAAATATATCTGGGTAACGGATGAGACATCCAGTGTAGAAAAAAGTGGAGATGTCTGGTATCGCGAAAGTGTCATACAAGTAGCAGGAGATGGCTGAATGAATAAATGTGCTGTTTAGCCTGGTTAGAATATAAAGTGCGCTGCACAGCGTATGGAGGGAGATAAGGATGAAAGTAAGTCATAAAAAATTTGGGATAACAAAAGACGGACAGGAAGTTACTGCGTATACGTTAAAAAATGACAATGGAATGGAAGTTACGGTTCTGGATTTTGGTGCAGTCGTAACCAGCATTGTTGTTCCTGATAAGAATAGAAATATGGCAGATGTTGTATTGGGATATGAATCTCTGGATAAATATGAAGTCAATGATCCATCTTTTGGAGGATTTATTGGACGACATGCAAACCGTATTGCTAATGCAGAATTTACATTAAATGAAAAGATTTATCATCTTCAGAAAAATAATGGAGAAAATAATCTTCATGGCGGTGATCCACATTATCGTAGACAGATGTACGAAGCAGAGGTGTTTGACGAGGACGGTGCGTCTTCCGTTGAATTTTCCAGACTGAGTCCAGATATGGAGCAGGGATTCCCAGGAAATTTTGATGTCACAGTTACATATACTTTGAGTGAAGAAAATGAATTTATGATTGAGTATTCTGGTGTATCAGATAAGGATACCGTTGTTAACTTAACAAATCATTCTTACTTTAATCTTGCCGGACATAATACTGGTTCTGTCCTTGAACATAAAGTCCGTATTTATGCAAATCAGTTTACACCAACAGATGATAGTATGATACCAACTGGTGAATATCGTGATGTAGAAGGAACACCAATGGATTTCCGTGAAATGAAGACATTGGGACAGGATATAAAAGCAGACTATGTTCCATTAAAACAGGGAAATGGATACGACCATAACTTCGTGCTGAATAAACAGGAAGGAAAAAATGAGGTGGAACTGGCAGCAGAATATTGGGATGAGAAGAGCGGTAGATTCATGGAAGTATTTACGGATCTGCCAGGGATGCAGCTATATACAGCAAATTGGCTGGATGAAAAAGAAGGATGTAAAGAAAATGCTGTTTACCATAGTCGTGATGCCGTATGCTTTGAAACTCAGTTCTATCCAAATGCATGTAATACACCACAATTCCCAACAAGTGTATTAAAGGCAGAAGAGGAATACAACCACGTTACGATTTATAAATTCTCTATAAAATAAAGCATAGAAAAAGGCTGCCGTCAAAAATAGCAGCCTTTTGTTTTGTAAAATTATTTTGTACCGTAGATTCTATCTCCAGCATCACCAAGTCCTGGTAAAATATAGCCGTCCTCATTTAAGCATTTATCTAAAGCTCCGATGAAAATCTGAACGTCTGGATGTGCTTTCTTTAATGCTTCCACACCTTCTGGTGAAGCAATTAAACATAAGAAGTGAATTTTCTGGATTCCTCTATTTTTAAGATTACTAATAGCAGCAATTGCAGAGCCACCTGTAGCAAGCATTGGATCTACTACAAAAATTTCCCTGTCTTTTGCATCTACCGGGAGTTTGCAGAAGTATTCTACTGGCTCTAATGTTTCTTCGTTACGATACATACCAATATGACCTACTTTAGCATTTGGAATCAGGTTTAAAATTCCGTCTGCCATATGAAGGCCTGCACGTAAAATTGGCACGATGCATAATTTCTTTCCAGCAATTTCTTTTACTGTGGTTGTTACTAAAGGAGTTTCTACTTCTACGTCTTCTAAAGGAAGTTCTCTTGTTGCTTCATAGCAGATAAGCATAGCAACTTCCGATACTAAGTCACGGAATTCCTTTGTCGATGTATGTTTTGATCTCATAATTCCTATTTTGTGCTGGATTAATGGATGATCCATGATGGTTACTTTTGACATTTTGTGTACCTCCAATTTACTAGTGAGCATGATGTCACTTTTTTCTTCTGTCTCAATGCATTGTTCCTATTATATCATCTTAATGCACATCTGAAAAGGGATAAAAAGATTATTGTAGAAAGAAAATAACAGGGAAATTATTCCTTAAACGGAGGAGAGCCCGGGAAATTTAATTCCACCGGGCTTATTTATGAAAAAAATTAGGATAAACAAATGAATCATTTCTTTTGTTTATATATTTATTATATTCTCAATTTTTGTGCAAAATATGATTGAAATATGAATATTATGTGAAGTCGTAAAATCATGATTTATGCGTTCTAAATATTGTCTATAATGCAAACAAAATGGGCGTTTCTGAATAATATAATAGCAGAACAGCTTATAATATATCATTGACTTCATTCAGGAATACAAAGACAAGAAAGGTTGGTGAATATTTTGTCAAGTGTGTTCAAAAAGCTTATAACGAAGGAGCTTGGAGAAGAAAGATATAATAAATATTTCTTTTGTTATCAAAAGTTGATTATAGAAAAAAAGTATGATAGTACCAAATTAAGCAATCAGGAAATTTATAATGATATGTGTGATGCCTTGAAAGACAAGGAACCGAGAGAACTTGAGAAAATGATGGAGAGATTGTTAGAGTGTATGCACCTTGCTCTGCGAATTAATAAACAGTATGGTTTTATCGTACTGGCATATCTGACTGCGCTGGTTGTTCTGATTGTTCAAGGATTTTTATGGTGGATTATGCTGAGTTCCATCTCTGTTATAACAGCAGCCTTTCTTTATAAAACATGGGAATTTATTGTGAATAAATATTGTTTTATTGATGCGCATATTATTCTGGTATATAAATCGGTATTGGATGAATTGATTTTTAGTCGTGAAAAGCAGGATAAAGAATGAAACGGATTAAAATTGAGGGTGCCTGACCTTAAAAGCAGACACTCTCGATATCTTTGATATCAGTGTTTTTCATCCTTGCCTAAAAAACTTGCACGTATAACGGAAGCTTCTCCAAATTTATGGCGGATTTGATCTATGGTCTTTTCTAAGTTTTGTTGTCGGTTATAAGAGTCCATATCAAATAAATTCAGCTGATGGCAGTCTTCTTTGGTTACCTTAGATGTATGAACGCCTAGCAGTCGAATTGGAGTGCCGTCCCAGTATTCATCAAACAGTGCGCATACATGATGATGTAGTTCGGACGCAGAATTTGTTGGGAAAGGCAGTGTTTTCTGATGACTTCCGGAATGCAGGAAGCAGTCTTTAATGGAAACACTAATCACATAAATCATAACAGAATCTTTCCTAAGACGGCTGCAGACGGTTTCACACAAGGAAAGCAAAATCTTCTTTGCTTCTTTGGAATCAGTCACATCATGGTCAATCGTAGTAGAATTTCCATAACCTTTATAACCAGAACGTTGTCTGGAAATGGGAGTGGCATCAATGCCATTGGCATACTCATAAATCAGGCGGCCCAGTTTTCCAAGATGGGAGACTAAAATATCTGGGTCACTTTCAGCAAGGTCTCCAATGGTAAAAATGCCAATGGTATTTAATTTCCGGGTGGTAGCTTTTCCTACAAAAAATAAATCACGAACTGGAAGAGGCCACATTTTCTTTTGTATTTCCTCTGGAAACAAAGTGTGGACAAGATTTGGCTTCTCAAAATCTGAAGCCATTTTGGCAAGAAGTTTATTGGTGGAGATACCGATGTTTACAGTAAATCCAAGTTCTCTATAAATGCGGTCTTTTATCAGGGTCGCAGCCACAACGGGGGAACCGAATAAAAGAATACTGTTGCTCATATCCATAAAAGCTTCATCAATGCTGTACTGTTCTACATTGGAAGAATATTCGGAAAGAATCTTAAGAAAAGCAGCAGAATATGTCTGGTACAAAGCGTGGCGTGGCGGGACAATGACTAACTGGGGGCATTTTTTTAATGCATCGTTAAGTGTTTCTGCCGTTTTAATCCCATATTTTTTCGCCGGTTCAGATTTCGCAAGAACAATTCCGTGTCGTTTCGACTTATCACCACCGACAGCTGAAGGGATGGTACGTAAATCAACGGTTTCCATCTCGTGTTTTATGCGGTATACCGATTCCCAGCTTAAAAATGCACTATTCACATCAACGTGAAAAATAATTCGTTTTGAATTCATCATACATTCCTTCCTGTAATCAATATAATTTTATTATAACACAAGAACATATGTTTGCAAACACATTTCATAGTCTTCAGCTAGGTAAAACGATAAGAAAAAAGATGTATCAGTAAAAATATGGTTTACGAACTGTCCTATCTGTTGTACTATAGAACTATCGCTTAAAAACCGAAAGAAAGGCAGGAAAACAGATTTATGATAGAACAGGGAAAATTTCTGGAACTTTTAAAAGAAATTATGGAAATTGCAAAGACACAGGATAACGTTGTTACAAAGGAAGAACTGAAAAAGCTTCTAGGTGATGTAGAACTATCTGAACAGCAGATGGAATCTGTGTATGCATATCTTGCAGAAAATAAAATAACGGTACAGGGATTTAAATATGTACCACCGACAGCGGAAAAAGAGGATATTCCAAAGGATGAGCAGATTTCCGAAGAAGATTCTATGTATTTAAAAATGTATAAGGAAGATTTGCAGAAGGTGGCACATCTGACAGAAGAAGTGAAGGAAGATATGTTCCGTCAGCTTTTTTCTGGTGATGATTATGTAAAGCCACAGCTTTTAAATGCGCTTCTTCATGACGTATTGGAAGTTGCCTATAAGTATAAAAACAAGGGTGTTAATATGGAAGACTTAATCCAGGAAGGAAACATTGGGTTAATGTATGCCATGGAGGTTCTCCCGGAAAATTATGAAGGAAGCGGCATGGAGTATATTCTTGAAAAAATTGAAGCAGCAGTCGTTGCAGCAGTCGATGAAATGAAGGAAGATGAAAATTACGAAGATGCCATCGTAGCGAAAGCAAATCTGATTCGAGAAGCAGCAAAGTATCTGGAAGAAGATTTGGGACGTGCGCCTTCTGTAAAGGAACTACAGGAGTATACGAAGATTCCTGAGGATGAGATTAATGATATTATTCATTTGTCGAAGTAGGCGAGGACTCTGCGGGCAGCTGTCACAGACTGACGTAACGTGTGGGAAATCCGGGGGCTGACTGATTTATGAGTCAGCCCCCGCTGCTATCTGAAAATTCGGTGTACTGCTTTAGACAGCAGTGGATAGGACACTGGTTTAATTGGAAGAAATGATATTAAAGAAAAAGCAAAACAAGTTGAAAACATAAGATAAAAATAGTATACTGAAAATAGGATATATCACGATCGGAAGCGATAAACTAGCGATGGAGGTTTATACAAGTGTGGAATAAGATTAAACAATGGCTTCATTGCTTTGGCAGTATTATTTTGACATCTATTATATGTTTTATGATAGGAATTATCGTAAGTATCATGCTAGTACATGGTGATTTTATTATTAGTGTAATAGTGACAGCTGCCGGTAGTGTTCTATTTGTAATACTTATATTATGTTATTATCGGTATGAGTACAATAGAATCGGAGTAGAGAAGAAAAGAGCAGTACGAAACTATAAACGAATATTCTGGGGGGATAGGAATATTTCTTTTTCCAGTATATATTGGACTAGTATATCATACATATTTAGAGACTTATGAACGTAACAAATTTGGAATTGATCAAAGTCAATACATTATTTTATTAAATCTGGTAATTTTTTGGTTTTGTGGATGATTATTTATCAAATTATTGCAATTAATTACAGAATAAAAAATATTGGAAAAGGTGGAATTGAATTAGAGCGTGTAATTGAAGAAAATAGTATAGGTGCAATGCAGGACAATTCAGAATTGGTAGAAAAGATATATAGAGAACTTGACGATTTAGATAGCGTTGTAGATTATTTATATGTGACAGGTAAATTGGAAAACTATATGGAAGAAGACGAATATCTGGATATACTAAAGCTTATATGTAATTCGTTATTTAATGGCACAGAAAATATTAAAATACGAGTTTTTAATGAGAAAGATTATGAAAAGTATTTAAAAGCCGATGTTGGATTGTCAAATCGAGAAAGAAGAATTTTAACATACAGATATGAAGAATATGGAATTGTAAAGGTCGATGAAGGAATTCATATCAAATATCGATATGCATCGTTTCATTCATTTCAAAATGAACAATGTTATATTGTTATACAAACGAAGCAGATATACGATATGAAACTGGGAAAACTTGTATATGCATACATAAAATTATTTGAAGCATTATATTCGAAATATATATTAATTGAGCAGTAAAAGGAGGAATGCATATGGGAAAGAGCACGTTAGAGCTGTTGAAAGAGAAGTTTGGTGACTTGGATGAAAGCCAGCATTCAGGTCTGGAACAGAAATATGTAGTTAGTGGAGATATGCCAAAAGCGTTAGGTCCTAGTCTTGCAGAACAGATAAGAGATAGTAATAATAGCCTGAGAAAGAAATTTACATATTGATTTTAAATTGAAATTTCCTTACTTATAAGTATTTCTCTAAATGGGAAGAATATTATGTAATAATAATTTATTTAGAGGTCATTATGCGGAAAGATATTCAGAAGCATTTTGAAAAATGCGAATTTGAACAGAGAGAAGAGTGTAGAGAGCATGCAATTTCTCCAGAGTTTATTGTGAAAAATGAAGAGGTAAAGATTTTTGGAAAGGGGATTTTACAGGAAATTCTAGATAAGTACAAAAAGGAATAAAAAATAGGATATGGAAAAAGACTCTTTGTTATCAACTTGATATATATAGAGTCTTTTTGGTATGCTATGCAGACTGATTGTTCCCTATAAAAAACTTGTCATTTATTTAACAATCCTTTATAATGAAATAGAGAATTAATTTGGTACAGGGGGATGTTATCCCGTTGTGCGAAATACCTGATAAGAATCTTTTCTGAGTACTTAAGGTGGAATTCCTGAGTGTAAGAGTAAGAAATTTATAGATGCAGGCATAATGCCTGTGTTTTCTTATGCTATGTATTTTGAAGAGAATACATAGCATTTTTTATGTTATAGGAAAGTTTTGTTTTCTAAAACTGGAATTTACAATCCTATAACATAAAAAGCACCTTGAAAAACAGGTGTAGGATGCACATTCGGGGGAGCGGAAGCTATTCGCTGGAAAGCAGCGAATCCCCATTGGTGCAACAAAGTGTGTGTCCTCTCTAGCTAGTTTAGGACGCAAGATTGTGTGGAACACACACTTTTTCCTATAAAAAGAAAGGAAAAATAAAATGGAAACCAAAATTGCATTAATAGGAATTATTGTGGAGGACAGCGAGGCTGTGGAGAAAGTGAACCAGCAGCTTCATGAATACCGGGAATATATTGTGGGAAGAATGGGGCTGCCTTATCGTCAGAAGAATGTAAATATTATTTCTGTCGTTGTGGATGCATCGGAAAATATCATCAGCAGTCTGTCCGGAAAATTAGGAATGATTCAGGGTATTTCAGTGAAAAGTGTGCAGGCAAAAACAAAAAAATAACCCAGAATAAAGGAGAATGACCATGTATAATATCATGTCCCAAAAGGCGGAAGAGTTTATTAACCATGAAGAAATCTTAGAGACACTGGAGTATGGACAGAAAAACAGCAGGAACAAAGAATTAATCAACCAGATTATTGAAAAGGCGAAAGTATGTAAGGGACTAAGCCATAAAGAAGCAATGGTTCTCTTAGACTGTGAACTGGAAGAAGAGAATCAGAAAATTTATGAGCTGGCAGCAGAAATCAAACAGAAATTTTACGGAAACCGTATTGTTATGTTTGCACCGTTGTATCTTTCCAATTACTGCGTGAATGGCTGTGTATACTGTCCATATCACCATAAGAATCATCATATCAGCCGTAAGAAACTCACTCAGGAGGAAATCCGCCAGGAAGTCATTGCACTTCAGGATATGGGACATAAACGTTTGGCGTTGGAGACAGGAGAAGACCCGGTTAACAATCCAATTGAATATGTGCTGGAAAGCATCAAAACAATTTACAGCATCAAACATAAAAACGGAGCAATCCGACGTGTTAATGTAAATATTGCGGCAACGACAGTAGAAAACTATAAAAAGCTGAAGGATGCTGGAATTGGTACGTATATTTTATTTCAGGAAACCTATCATAAAGAAAATTATGAAAAACTTCATCCAACGGGACCAAAACATAATTATGCATATCATACCGAAGCAATGGATCGTGCAATGGATGCAGGAATTGATGATGTTGGAATGGGCGTTTTGTTTGGCCTGAATCTGTATCGTTATGATTTTGCAGGAATCCTAATGCATGCAGAACATTTAGAGGCAGTAAAGGGCGTTGGGCCACATACAATTAGTGTGCCAAGAGTTCGTCGTGCCGACGACATTGACCCAGATGAATTTGATAACGGAATTGATGATGATACTTTTGCAAAAATTGTTGCAGTACTCCGTGTTGCCGTGCCATACACCGGATTAATCATTTCCACAAGAGAATCCATTTCTTCTAGAGAACGTGTATTAAAATATGGCGTATCTCAGATTAGTGGTGGGTCTAAAACAAGTGTAGGCGGTTATGTAGAAGAGGAACGGGAGGATGATAATTCAAAGCAGTTTGATATTTCCGATGACAGGTCACTAGATGAAGTAGTGAACTGGTTGATTGAACTGGGATACATCCCAAGTTTCTGTACGGCATGTTATCGAGAAGGAAGAACCGGTGATCGTTTTATGAGTCTGGTGAAATCCGGTCAGATTGCAAACTGCTGTCTGCCAAATGCCCTAATGACACTGGATGAATATTTACAGGATTATGCATCCGAAGACACTCGCCAAAAGGCAAAAGTATTAATTGAAAAAGAATTGGGAAAAATACCAAATGAAAAGGTGCGTCAAGTCGCAAAAGAAAGAATTGAAAAAATAAAAGCGGGTGAAAGAGACTTTCGTTTTTAAGCAAACCCGCTGTTCATGGGCACTTGCACAGGATACACGAGAAGTACAATATATAGTAAGGTGCATGATTGTATACACAAGATATAGTAAAAAGTCTAGACAAGCTGATTGGAATATGCTATAATCAAAAAGCTGTTTTGAGGTACTCGAAAGAGCCGCTCAAAACAGCTTTTTTACGTTTTTACGTTAGAGTACAGTTCACATAGAAAGGCCTGGTTAGGATGGAAGTTATAAAAAGAGATGGAAGAGTTGTTCCATATGACAGAAACAAAATTTTAGTTGCAGTCCGGAAAGCAAATCTTGAGGTGGAAGAATATGAGCGTGCAACGGATGAGATGATTGAGGGGATTATTGCAAGTATTGAAAACCTGAATCGTGATAAAATGCAGGTAGAAGATATTCAGGATCTGATTGAACAGAAGCTGATGGCAGAAGGAAAGTTTGTTCTAGCTAAGACCTATATTATATATCGTTACCGAAGAGAGCTGGTAAGAAAAGCAAATACGACAGATGAATCTATTTTAAATTTAATTCAAAATCGTAACAAAGAAGTTATGGAAGAAAATTCGAATAAAAATGCAGTAATCGCATCCACACAGCGTGACCTGATTGCAGGGGAAGTTTCCAAGGATTTAACAAAGCGTATTCTGCTTCCAGAAAAAATATCGAAAGCGCATGAAGAAGGAATTATCCATTTCCATGATGCAGATTATTTTTTACAGTCTATTTTCAACTGTTGTCTGATTAATATCAAAGATATGTTAGATAACGGAACTGTTATGAATGCCAAGCTCATTGAAAGTCCAAAGAGCTTTCAGGTAGCATGTACGGTCATGACACAGATTATTTCTGCAGTGGCAAGCAGCCAGTACGGTGGGCAGTCTGTTGATATCCGTCATTTAGGAAAATACTTGAGAAAGAGCCGTGAAAAATACCGTAAGCATTATACAGAAAAATACGGTGACAAATTTTCAGCGGAAATGATGGAACAGCTTGTTAACGATCGTCTGATGGACGAGTTAAAATCTGGTGTCCAGACAATTCAGTATCAGATTAATACATTAATGACTACAAATGGACAATCACCATTTGTGACGTTATTCCTGAATTTAGATCCGAACGATGAATATATTGAGGAAAATGCACTGATTATTGAAGAGATTTTAAGACAGCGTCTGGAAGGAATTAAAAATGAAAAAGGCGTTTATGTAACCCCTGCATTTCCAAAATTAATTTATGTGCTGGATGAGCATAACTGCTTAAAAGGTGGAAAATATGATTACATCACAAAGCTTGCTGTAAAATGTTCCTCTAAACGTTTATATCCGGATTATATTTCAGCAAAAAAAATGCGTGAAAATTATGAAGGAAATGTTTTCAGCTGTATGGGATGCCGAAGTTTTTTATCCCCTTGGAAAGATGAAAACGGCGAATATAAATTTGAAGGAAGATTCAATCAGGGTGTTGTCAGCCTGAATCTTCCACAGATTGGGATTATTGCAGATGGTGATGAGGAAAAATTCTGGCAGCTGTTAGAAGAAAGATTATCCATTTGCTTTGAAGCGTTGATGTACCGCCACACTTCTTTAGAAGGGACCTTATCTGACGTTAGTCCAATCCACTGGCAGTACGGTGCTATTGCAAGACTGAAGAAAGGCGAAAAGATTGACAAGCTGTTACACGATGGTTATTCAACACTTTCTCTTGGTTATATCGGTCTGTATGAAACAACAAAATTAATGACAGGCGAAAGCCATACACAGCCACACGGTACTGAATTTGCCCTTAAACTTATGAACCGCTTAAGAAAAGCAACGGATACCTGGAAAGAAGAAACAGGACTTGGATTCGGTTTATATGGAACACCTGCAGAATCTTTATGCTACCGTTTTGCAGAAATAGACAAGAAGAAATTTGGTGTTATCAAAGACGTCACTGACAAAGGATATTACACAAACTCCTATCATGTAGACGTTAGAGAAAAAATTGATGCATTCAGCAAGTTTGCATTTGAAAGTCAGTTCCAGGTAATTTCATCTGGCGGTGCGATTTCTTATGTAGAAATTCCAAATATGAGAAACAACCTGGAAGCATTAGAAGACATCGTGAAATTTATTTATGATAACATTCAGTACGCGGAATTCAATACAAAATCTGATTACTGCCATGTCTGTGGATTCGATGGTGAAATCACAATCAACGACGATATGGAGTGGGAATGCCCACAGTGTCATAACAAAGACCATAGTAAGATGAACGTTACTAGACGTACCTGCGGATATCTTGGTGAGAATTTCTGGAATGCTGGAAAGACGAAGGAGATTAAGTCGAGGGTGCTGCATGTGTAGGGAAATGTTGTTATAACATTTTGAGTTAGTATATGTATGGACTTATAGTAGGAAATAAATAATTTATAAGAAGCATTAATGGTAAAGGTTTTGTTCATGTTTTGAACAGAGCCTTTATCCTTATGAAAAAGAGACTCTAATGCAAAGAATCAGATGAAGAATGAAAATGGGAGGTGGAAAACATTTCTGTGCTAAAATTAATGGAACCGAAGAAAACTATTTAAGATACGAAACACCTCTATATACATATTGTTTTTCTTATATGACATTAATAGTTATAGCTAAGACTTTGGAGAAAATGCAGATTGGTTACGAACTGATAATAGCTTTTATCATATATCCTTTTGTTTATTTTTTAGGTATGCGTAGAAGATATAGAACAAGAGAAGATTTTGATAAATATGGTAAAATTTATTGTGGATTTGTAAATATATACATAAAAATGATACGTAATATAAAAGATAGCTGTTTGGACTTTTCTTTCTCTAAAGTTATTGTGATGGATATAAGGAAAAATTTGAAAGAAAATAAATAATTTAAGAAGATAAATATTTAATTTTTCTTAGTCTATAGCATAATTCGGACTGCCAAAAGCCATCATCCAGCCAGAAAATTTATTATATTTATTTATTTTTTTGGTGACAAATGGATGTTTTTGGGTCTGTAAAAAGTTTGTGTCTATGGTAATAAATGGTTCCAACTTGCTAAGAATCAGATATAACAACTTATCAGGAAGGAGCCTTTTATTATGGCAATAGCAATGGTGAATACGAACCAGAGATTGTGCCTAAATACTGCCGCAATATCTCTGGCATTGAAGAAAAAGTAATCTCACTCTATGCAAGAGGAATGACAACGAGGGATATCGGAGCAGAACTTCAGGAACTGTATGGTATTGATGTTTCGGCAGAGAAGGTTTCCAAAATAACAGACCGTATCCTGCCTGAAATTAAGGAATGGAAATCCAGACCTCTCGATCCGATTTATCCATTTGTATTTATGGATGCTATCCACTATAAAATCCGGGAAGACGGAAGAATACGGAACCGTGCAGCTTATGTAGTGCTCGGAGTTACGCTGGAAGGAAACAAAGATATCCGGAGCATTACAATTGGTGCGAATGAGTCTTCAAAGTTTTGGCTTGGAATGCTCAATGACCTGAAAAACCGTGGTGTAGAGGATGTTCTGTTCTTCTCAATGCCCAGGTACAGCGATGCATCATCCATATGTTACGTAATAGCTTCAAATATGTATCCTATAAGGATTTGAAACCGTTTGCAGCTGATTTCAAGGCAGTTTACAATCAGTAACTGGGAATCAAACTGGGACGTTGTAAATCCGTTCTTGCAGTTCAGTAGTGATATTAGGCGTATTATGTACACGACAAATATTATAGAAGGATTGAACAGGCAGTTTCGGAAGGTGACCAAAACCAAGAGTGTATTTCCAAACGATACATCACTGGAGAAGATGCTGTACTTAGCATCGGTAAATGTCATGAAGAAATGGAAAATGCGCTACAGGAACTGGGATCTGGTTTTAAGCCAGCTCAGCCTGCTTTATGCAGACAGGCTAAAAGCATACCTGTAACGCAAAATATACCGTCGGTAATAAAAGTATTGCCGAATGTATATCAAATATACCCGAGGTCGGGTTTGGGCAGCACCCAAGGAAAAAAGAAAAGGACGCTGCCTGTATTTGTAATGCAAAAAATGGAAGTTGAATGGTATAGAACATAATAAAAAGGGAATACTTAAGCTAATAACATAATTCGACAAATAGAAAATACATATCTGAGTCCTATCAAGAAGGTTCTCTTCAATTACTGGACACAAAAATATTTATACCCTCGTTATTTCTCTTTCAGATAAGGTGTTAAGTTTACCTCAAAGAAAAAGTAACACGCAATTCAATGCTTTGGTATAAATGCTTCTGTGTCTGATAAGTCAGGAGATTTTTATACAGGTGCATTTATTTATAAGAGTGAAGCATACTTTGTAATAGTAATATGTTTATATCAGGACGAGCATCTTTTAGAGAGAACTCGTCCTTTTCAGTTGCTTCTTACTATCCAACATAAACCTGAATTGCATCGATTATTTCACCAAATACACCTGCATACCCGTTATTAGAGTCTGAAGAACTATATCCAGTAACGTATGGAAGCCATTTTCCGCTTGATTTTAAATGAACACGGTAATGAATTTTCTTTCCAGTATCGGTTTTCATCATTAAGCCGTCAATTGGCTTGTCTAGTATGCCGGCATAATCGGAACGATTTTTAACTGCTGGCAGCCAGTTTCCACCTTTGACATGGACACAATATGTAATATTTCCTTTGGATAAACTTGCATAAACTCCCGTTACACTATGGCCAAATACACCAGCATAATCATCAGTATTTTTTACATTTGGTAACCATTTGTTTGCAGAATCATCATAAGTCTGATAAGTAACATCAATAGAAGAACCTGGCGTTGATGTATCACCGATTGAAAAATATCCTGTATTCATATCACAATTTGTTGAAATTCCTGGAACTGATCCGGTAGAAGAATACTGCCAAATATAAGCGTTAGAACCGTAGCTTCCAATGGTAGAAGCATATTTAGCAAACCAAAGTTTTGCACCAGTTTTTGAGATGATGGTATCGATGTTAAGATTGTTGATTACATAATCTTGATTTGCGTAAACAACAGGAATAAATCCAGCAGCTTTTACTTTATTGCAGAAAGTAACTGCCCAGTCAGTCAAGGTTGCCTTTGATACCGTTACTCCGTTTTCTTTTGCGTATCGTACAGAATCATATTCAAAGTCAAATGCAAGCATACATTTGCTTGTGTATTTTTTTGCCTGTGCAATTAAGGATTCTGCTTCTTTTTCTACATCAGACTTTGAGCAGGCATAAGAGAACCAATAGAAGTGAATTTCTACACCAGCACTTTTTGCATTTTTCGCATTATAGTCTGCTTTGGTGTCGATTGTGTTTTGACCATAACCAGCACGGATAAATGCAAACTGCACTCCGTTTTCTTTTACTTCTGACCAATTAATATCTCCATTATGACAGGATACGTCAATTCCTTTGCAACTCATTTTCATCATTTCCTTTCTTTTAAATAATGCTTTGCTTCACTTAGTTACATAATATAAAAAAGAAAGAACTTCATTTGTTGTAAACTTATGTTAATAACAAAAGACAAGCAAAAAATCTCTTAATAATGAAGATTTCTGCTTGTCGTCTGGATTCAAGTCTTAATAGAATCGAGTTCTCTTATTCTTTATAATATGCCCTATAATTATGCGGTGCATATCTATCCTTTTCACTTGGAAGCTTCATATAATCCCCAAATAAATATTGCAAATATGCATCATATCCAGAAGGAGCCGGAAGTTCCATGTCCTCAAACTTAAGATAAATGGTTTTATCATAAATAGATCGTGGCATAATATCACGTTCCCAGTATTTTGAGAGAATATAACCAGCCTGATGGCTTTCATAAAAATCATAGCGTTCGGTCATTTCTATAATTTTTGATTTGAGTTTGTCACGGAAGGAATGATCGGTATTTTCGTCTTCAAAAAGGGTTAGGAAACTGTCATTATACATTCCGTAGATATGGCGGAGGCGGTTGAAAAACGCTTTTGTTTCATCGGCTCTTGCAGGAAGTCCCATCAGAGGAAAGACATCGATGTCAACCCCGGCGGTTGTTAGAAATGGATAAGTCCAGCGTTTTACAATGGTATTTCTGTCAATGACACGGAGATAGAAATTGTTACAGTACTCATTTTGATAGATACTATAGGCATCATACCGATCTTCCTCTGTAATGATGTCGATAAGTTTTTTATAATCTGGCATCGGAAGAAGCAGGTCAATGTCATCGTCCCATGGAATGTAACCTTGATGGCGGACTGCACCTAATAACGTACCGCCACCCATAAAGATGTTCAGATTGTGTTTTTTACAGGTATCAACTACATAGGCAACCAGTTCAAGCTGCTTTTTGCGGATTGCCTTGGTATCCATTTCACGTAATCCCTGAATATCTGTTTCCTCTGCAATGATTTCGTCAATACCCTGAAAATCCACTGTTTTCATAACATGGATATTTTCCTGGTATCCAAGTTTGTTTAATTGCAGCAGCATCGTTGGATAATATTTGGATGAGATCAGAATCAGATAGTCGTCACGAAATGGAACCAATACATCTTCTGGTTTATATGCTTTGACGATGGAATCCTGTATGAATTTGGAGTGATTTACAGGAATGTGTTTGGGCAGGATAGTATGAAACAGTTCCTGTAAATCTAATAATTTCTGTTCGTTATTGTCGATATATGCATGGATCTTATATCCTTTTTTTTCAAGGTAATCCTTAGTTGCATAAGAAGAAATATTTAAACCGAAGAGAACAATTTTTTTACCTTCTAAAAGATTGCTTTCAATTAACTTATCTAGATTGTCTAATAAAAGATTTGATTTATTTTGTTTTGTTAACATGATTAGCCTCCTTGTTTGTCAAAAATAGTATGCACAATTTGAAAAGAAAGAAATACAATTATAATATAATTACAAACCAGGATTAACTTGTAATATTTTCCGTGAATTTAGCTTGTATAGTTAAAAAATAGACAAATAGAAATGTACTGAAAAAATAGATAAAATTTCAAATTTTAGAATGTTTTATGGTTAAATATGAACTAAATCCAGAATGATGAAAATATCTTTAACCTCTTATTTTTACTGGAACTGGAAGCAACTGTACTTATAATTTATAGAATGAATAATATCAGAAGCACCAAGACTGAAAACTCTATTTTATAAAATAAGAAAGTCAGCTTAAATGATAAGTTCATTAAAAAAGGCATTGATTTTTACACGAGATCGTGACATAATAATCAATGATTGTTCTAATACCCTTTTATGGTAAGTTAGTCGATTTGAGAGGTTTACTCACAAAAACACAATAAGAAAAGCGAGGTTAGATGTAATATGTCAAAAGTGGATTTAAGTAAATATGGTATTACAGGAGCTACAGAGGTTGTTTACAATCCTTCTTATGAAGAATTATTCAAAGAAGAAATGAAACCTGGTTTGGAAGGATTTGAAAAAGGACAGGAAAGTGAACTTGGAGCTGTCAATGTTATGACAGGTGTTTATACTGGACGTTCTCCTAAAGATAAATTTATTATCGAAGACGAGAACTCAAAAGACACGGTATGGTGGACTTCAGACGAATATAAAAATGATAATCATCCAGCATCAAAGGAAGCTTGGGAAGCAGTTAAAAAAATCGCTTTAGAGGAACTTTCAAACAAAAAACTTTTTGTTGTAGATGCATTCTGTGGTGCAAATGCAGATACAAGAATGGCAGTTCGCTTCATCGTTGAAGTTGCTTGGCAGGCTCATTTTGTTGAGAACATGTTTATCAAACCAACTGCTGAAGAACTTGCAGATTTCGAACCAGATTTCGTTGTTTATAATGCATCTAAAGCAAAAGTTGAAAATTATAAAGAATTAGGACTTAACTCCGAAACAGCTGTAATGTTCAATATTACAAGCCGTGAACAGGTTATTGTAAATACATGGTACGGCGGAGAAATGAAGAAAGGTATGTTCTCCATGATGAACTACTACCTTCCATTAAAGGGTATTGCTTCAATGCACTGTTCTGCTAACACAGACATGAACGGTGAAAATACAGCAATTTTCTTCGGTCTTTCCGGAACAGGTAAAACGACTTTATCAACAGATCCAAAACGTCTTCTTATTGGTGATGATGAACATGGCTGGGATGATAATGGTGTATTCAATTTTGAAGGTGGATGCTACGCTAAGGTTATCAATCTTGATAAAGATTCTGAACCAGATATCTACAATGCAATCAGACGTAATGCTCTTTTAGAGAATGTTACTATGGATGCAGAAGGTAAGATTGATTTTGCTGATAAGAGTGTTACAGAAAATACCCGTGTATCTTACCCAATCGATCATATCGAAAACATTGTTCGTCCAATTTCATCTGCTCCAGCTGCTAAGAATGTAATTTTCCTTTCAGCAGATGCATTTGGTGTACTCCCTCCAGTATCTATTCTTACTCCAGAACAGACAAAATACTACTTCCTGTCTGGTTTCACAGCTAAACTTGCTGGTACAGAACGTGGAATTACAGAACCAACACCTACATTTTCCGCTTGCTTTGGACAGGCATTCCTTGAGTTACATCCTACAAAGTATGCAGATGAATTAGTTAAGAAAATGGAAAAGAGCGGTGCAAAAGCATACTTAGTTAATACAGGATGGAATGGTACAGGCAAACGTATCTCTATTAAAGATACTCGTGGTATCATTGATGCAATACTTGATGGTTCTATTACAAAGGCTCCTACAAAGAAGATTCCATTTTTCAACTTTGAAGTACCAACAGAACTTCCAGGCGTAGATTCTAAAATCCTTGATCCTCGTGATACATACGCTGAAGCTTCTGAATGGGAAACAAAAGCTAAAGATCTTGCAGAACGTTTCATAAAGAACTTTGCAAAATATGAAGGCAATGAGGCTGGTAAAGCATTAGTTGCTGCTGGTCCAAAAGCAGAATAATATAAAAAAATCAAGCATTAATTAATGTTTAAATGGCATCGTCTATACAGGGCGGTGCCATTTGTTTTTCTGAATGTTTTTTAGAATATCTAACTTTAAATATTGATATTTACTTCGAAATATAGCATAATATAGTTCAATACCTGAAAATATTGAAAGAAGAAAGGCAGATATCATGAATTACGCAGATATTAAACGAATTGATGTGGCAAATGGTCCGGGAGTACGGGTTTCCTTATTTGTAAGCGGATGTACCCATCACTGTAAAGACTGCTTTAATGAAGTGGCGTGGGATTTTAATTATGGAAATCCATTTACAGAGACGCAGATTGAAGAGATTATCGGCTATCTTGACCATGATTATATTAAGGGACTGACTATACTTGGCGGAGAACCGTTTGAACATGAAAATCAAAAAGGACTTCTTCCTTTATTAAAGAGAGTTCGTGAGACTTTTCCAGAAAAGAGTATCTGGTGTTTTTCAGGCTATCTGTTTGACAAACAAATCGTGGGAGAGATGCTTCCGAAATGGCCGGAAACAAAAGAAATGCTGTCTTATATTGACATGCTGGTAGATGGACGTTTTGTGACAGAACGGAAGAATCTGAGCGTAAGGTTCCGTGGTTCGGATAACCAGAGAATTATTGAAGTGCAGAAGTCTTTAGCCCAGGGCAAAGTTGTGCTGTGGGATGAAGCATAGAGAAAAGAATGGAGATTGCAATGAGTACAGAGACAATTAAAATTAAATATTTAAATGACAAAATTGAAAGATTACGTTATATTGATGGAAAATCGGATTGGATTGATTTAAGGGCAGCAGAAGATGTTACTTTAAAGAAAGGAGAATTTAAATTAATTCATTTAGGAGTGGCAATGCAGCTCCCAGATGGTTATGAAGCACATATTGTTCCTAGAAGCAGTACGTATAAAACATGGGGAATTATTCAGGCTAATCATATGGGAGTTATTGATGAAGTTTATTGTGGTCCGGAAGATTGGTTTTATATGCCAGTAATTGCAATGCGTGATACGGAAATTAAATTTAATGATAGAATTTGTCAGTTTAGAATTGAAAAGCATCAACCTAAAATTGTGTTTGATGAGGTAGAGGAACTACACGGTAAAAATCGTGGTGGCTTTGGTACTACAGGGATGAACTGATTAAGTTAAGTGTAAGACGGTCAATTCTATATGGCTGAAGATATATAGAAGCGACCGTCGTTTTATGTTACATTTCTTTTCTTGGTGACGATTTGGTGATCATGTGGTAGAATATTCTTGTAAGCACTTACATGTGTTGTTTACATACTTATGGGGATTTGTTTGACATTTTGTCTGACATTTTGTCTGACATTTTGTCTGACATTCTGTCTGACATTCTGTCTGGAAAAGGAGGTAGTGAATATGAAACTATTGCAAAACATAGCCAATCGCATTCAAAAACCACTGTCTAGTATGCTCGGTGTGTTTTTAATTGCAGCAGTGATGATGACATCAATGATGGCAAAAGCATCTACTTCGTCGTCTTGGAATTTTAGTGACTCAGATTTCCGGAATCTTGGAACGATTTCATCATCCATAACGGTAAATAATTTGATTTTTCTAGCAGATTCTTCAAAGACAATGAGAGTATACAGTGCACCACTTAGTCTGGATGGAACTACTTATACATATTGTCTTGCTCTTGGCGGCTCTGGAAGTACCAGCTATCGTGCGGTAAAAGTGCCAGTAAGTGGGTCGGATACCATTAAGGTAACGATGAAATCATCTGGAACAAGTGTACGTTCCTTAGTAGTTGCAAATGCCAGCGGAAGTCAGCTGACTACATTATCAGCGGGAACAAATCTGGCTGTATCCAGCTATTATTATAGTGGAAACAGTGGATACGTGTATTTATATTCCGCAGGTTCAGGAATCAATCTTTATAAAATTCAGGTAGATTCTTATATGTCTTCTACAGGAGGCTCATCTGAGAGTTCTTCGGTACCATCTGGTGCGATTGTAGTTGATAAAAATGGAAGTGGAAATTATACAACTGTACAGGCTGCGATTAACAGCCTTGGCAGTTACAGTACATCAGCCAAAACAATTTATGTGAAAAATGGAATATATAACGAAGTAGTAACTATTCCTTACGGTGTATCTAATTTAAAGATTAAAGGAGAATCTAAGAATACAGTAATCCAGTATGATAATTATAATGGAAAAAGCAATGGAAATGGTGGAACACTTGGAACAGGTGGCAGTGCAGCTTTTTTCCTGTTTGGAAGCAGTGTTACATTAGAGAATTTAACGATTAAAAATTCCTTTGTAGAAAAGGGAAACAATAATGAACAGGCAGTCGCTTTATATGTCACTGGAACGAAAGATGCCGTTAACAACTGCAATATTATTGGAAATCAGGATACTTTGCTTTGTGATGGTGGTACCCAGTATTTCTATAATTGCCTGATTGCTGGAGATGTTGATTTTATTTTTGGACAGAGCCAGGCATATTTTGAAAAGTGCGAAATCCGTTCTTTAAACCGTGGCAGCAGCTATAACAATGGTTATATTGCAGCCCCTAGAACCAAAATTAATGCTGACTATGGATTTGTATTTAAAAACTGCAATGTTACCTGTGAATCTGGAACAGCAGCGAAAACAGTATGGCTTGGAAGACCTTGGTGTCCAAGTGGAACTAGTGTAAATAAGCCAGCCGCTGCATTTATCAACTGTACGTTAGGTGCCCATATTGCAGCAGAAGGATGGACTTCTATGTCAGGTGTACCAGCTTCCTTTGGACGTTTCTATGAATATGGAAGTACAGGAAGTGGTGCTGCGGTAAATAGCAGTAGAATACAGCTTAGTGCTGCTGAGGCGGCAAATTATACAAAGAGTAATGTATTAAATGGATGGAATCCAAGTTTTTAATTTTAATGAATAAAATAAATAAGCTCCCAGCTTCATTCTATTAATTAAATAGAGGAAGCTGGGAGCTTTCTATTTTTCAATAAAAGATTGATTATAAAGCCAAAAGTTATTTACACCGGTATTTCTCCATGTCTGTAACGACCATATCCGCCCATTCTTCGTTGGCTTTTCGGAAATTACAGATAACACGTTTGATAATATCTTTCCGACAACAGTAAAGTTCGCTGGCAATGTTATCGGAAAGATGGGCACGCTGTTCCTGAGACAGTCCAAGATAATGTTCGCCGGCCTGCATAAAATCATTTTGTTTTGGAATTGGTGTTCGGGCAATATATCCACAGGCGGTATCTGGGCACGGTACGTGAATGCTGGCAGGGAGCGGCTGGTTTCTATTTAAGCTGTTTGGCGAGTAATTAATCGGCTCGGTATTACATATGTAGGTCATATCGCCGTCACGCTGGTTGTTATTGACAGGACAGATGGATCGGTTAATTGGAAGCTGTGCAAAATTGGTGCCGATGCGGTATCTCTGGGTGTCGAGATAGGAGAAAGAACGGCCTTGAAGCATCTTATCAGCAGAAAGCTCAATACCATTTACCAGGTTGCCAGGACAAAAAGCAGATTGTTCCACTTGGGCAAAAAAATTCTGTGGATTTTCATTTAGAGTCATCATACCGACTTTACAAAGTGGAAATTGGGTTTCATCCCATGTTTTTGTATCATCTAATGGGTCAAAATTCAGCTTTTCAACATCCTCTTTAGTCATCATCTGCACACACAATTCGTATTGTGGGTAACAGCCGCGTTCAATATCACAGTATAAATTTTGGACTGCAATATCTGGGTCGGAACCAGCCAGTTCCTGAGCTTCCTGGCGGGTAAGTGTTTCGATTCCCTGTACGCTTTTCCAATGATATTTGATGTAACGGCGTTCGCTGTTTCCATTTACCCAGATGTAGGTGTTTACACCGAATCCATCCATTTTAGCATAGTTTTTAATCGTTCCACGATCCGAATAAAGCCAGGCGATCATATGGGTGGATTCAGGGGTGAGGGAAATGAAATCCCAGAAACGTTCGGGATCCCGAAGATTGGTGTCCGGAGAAGGCTTTAAGGAATGAATGACATCTGGAAATTGAATTGCATCTCGAATAAAAAATACGGGAAGATTATTTCCAACAATATCATAAATACCTTGATTGGTATAAAATTTAACTGCAAATCCTCTTGGATCCCTTACAGTGTCTGCAGAACCTTTTCCGCCAATTACAGTGGAAAATCTTACAAAAACGCGGGTTGGACGTTTGGGAACCTGAAGAAAGTCTGCACAGGTGTAGCGGCTCATGGAGTGGTATGGAATAAAATAACCGAAAGCACCGGTACCTTTTGCATGGACGACACGCTCTGGAATTCGTTCCCGGTCAAAATGTGCTATCTTATCAAGGAAAGTAATATCCTGAAGAAGTGTCTGACCCCTTGCTCCAACGGTTAGTGAGTTCTGGTCGTCTGGAATAGGGCGTCCTAAACTGTCTGTCATATAACAGGCTGGGTCTTTTGATGAATGACGATTCATAATGTTATCCTCAAAAACATAGTTACTACTATTATATGTAGAAAGTGAAGGAAGGTGAATAGAGGAAATACATGTAAAATGCAATTAATGGTGTTGTATGGAAAAAATGTGATATAATAAATTATTAAAAGAATCATAGAAAGGTGTGGGAATATGAAAATATTACAAAGAGCAGTTCTTAGTCTCTTGATAGCCTGTATGGCAGTAAGTGGGTCTAACGGAAAAGGAGTGCAGAAAGTGTCTGCGGCTACGCAGGCAGGGTATTACACAATTGAACGTAGTTATCCAGAGTATGACAATGGAAGGGTGACTTATACCAAAGTAAGAGGAACAAACTTTGCTGTACTAGATCATCAAATCAGAGTGAAATCTGGAAGCAAGGTCAAAACCATTGTAAAATCGTCTAACTATATTACTAGAGTAATTACTAATGGTACGAAAATTTTTTACCAGATTACTAATAAAGTTTACTCTATTAGTAAAAATGGCAAGAATAAAAAGACTGTATGTACCTGGAAAAATAATTATAGTCTTTCTGGTGTTTATAATGGCTGCTTATATTATGACTGCAGATATGGGGAACTTGATTCAGATTCAACTACATATCGTTATACTATCAAAACAAAGAAATCTGTCAAACTGTTTGACAATCAGGGAATTTCTAAGCAGAGAGGAACTATTATGCTGGTATCTGGTCTTGCCAATGATGTAAGTCCTGTTTCTTTGAAAATTTATGACTTAAAGACAAAGAAAGCAACACTTCTTTGTAAGCAGCAGATAGGAAATCAGTTTATTGGAAGTAAACTATATTATGCAAAGCTTATTAAATATGATTATGATGCAGGAGATACGTATCGTATTCTTTATTATAGTTTGAATACAAAGAAAATAACAACAGTATGTACAATTAAAGGAATGAATTATATCAGTGAGTTTACAGCGAAGGGCTGTTATTTTCTAGATAGAAATTCTGAGAAATGCTTCTATAATTATAAAACTGGTGCAGTAAGCCGTGCATCATAAGAGGGAAGGGATATGGGGATGGTTGAATGAAATTCAAAGTTCCCGTTTAGGCATTTTGTAGAAATTAATCGTTCAAAAATAAGGATGTTTTTTGCCTTCTAAAGAATGAGATTATTATGGAAACTGAAAATAGTATATAACTATCTTGATTAAGGCATATTTACGGCACGCAATCTTGATTTACTGATGTTAGAATATAAATAGTACAAGCCAAAATGAGAAATCCCAAATGCATATAAGCATGGTACAATAGAGCCATGCTGAAAGAGGATTTCATATGGCAAAGCAACATGACAAACAGTTTAAACTTGATACAATCTAGTACTACGAAGCTTATAAAGATTTAGGAGTACGTGGATGTGCAGAAAATCTTGGAATTGGATACAGCACGTTAACAAAGTAGCTGAAAGACTTTCGCGAATCTGGCGATATTTCTGTTCTTGGATCTGGTAATTATGCTTCTGATGAACAGAAAGAAATCGCCTGTCTCAGGCGTGAATTGCGTGACGCCCAAGATGCACTTGATGTATTAAAAAAGCCATCAACATTCTGGGAAAATGACAGAGGCCATTTATCTCGAAGTGTCTGAGAAGACGGAAGCTGCCAAGAAGTCTGGACGCCGGGGGTTGAGTCTCCGGAATATTGCACGTTCAGGATATCGTGCATGACTTTACCACGTGCCTTCTTATACAGAAAAATACCGTGAAACTGTAAAAGTCCAAATATAGGATATTTATGATGCTTCTAAGCAGAATGATGGTGCTCCGACGATTGCTGTAGAACTGCGTAAAACCGGTGAAGTCATTTCAGAAAGAGCGGTTGGCACATATATCTACCAAATGGGAATCCACACTCAATGGAGCAAGCCGTGGACTATCACCACAAAAGATTCTGATTTCAGCACTGAATTATAAAATATCCTTGATGAACAGTTCAATTCTGACCGTCCGAATGCTGTCTGGTGTTCGGATATCACCTACATCTTTACGATAGACGGATTTGTCTATCTGACCAATATTATGGATTAATTTTCCAGAAAAATCATTGCCTAGATACTTTCAGAAACATTGGAAGTATCCTGTGTGATTGACACTATAAATCAAGCCAAAGCTCGTCAAAATACCGTTCAACCGCTAACCATTCACTCGGATCGTGGCAGTTAGTACGTTGCAAAGGAATATAAAAAAGAAAATGAAAATATGCAGCGCAGTTATTCAAAAAAAGCGTTCCCATGGGATAATGCATGTATTGAATCCTTCTATTCTATTATTAAACGTGAATGGCTGAACCGCTTTAAAATCCGTGATTATAGGCAGGCATATGGGCTGATTTTTGAATATCTGGAGGCTTTCTACAAAATACCAAGCGAATTCACAGTCATTGTGACTATATGTCACCGGCTGAATTCGAACGAGTATATGAAAGAACACATAAAGAGGCAGAGTTTCTGGAAAAATATACATTCGCATCTTCTGAACAGTTACAAATACAGAGAAAATGGAATTATTTAACTTGATACTTATCTAACAGCAATTTAGCCGTTTTGTTTTCCATCTATTTGTCTATCTAGTCACTTATGTATGTGAGGCTGGAATTAGTGATATTTAGAATATATTACTTGCAGGAAAATTTATTTAGCGTTATAATAATATTATCGAATATGGTAGAAAAATTGTATTCGATAATGCAATAGAAGAAAGGAGTGAAAGATATGAAAGAAAATAAGGCAATGAATAGTTTTGAGATGAAAGAGATTAAAATTAAAGACAGCATTGAATTATCAGACGTTATTATTTCAATCCCAACAATGCCAGGCGGACCAACACGAGGAATGTGGTAATTACATATTGAAGAATTAATAGTTTTAACATACTGGAAACATGGTGTTTTCGGTATGTTAAAATTATTAATGGCAGAAATAAAGGGGGATTGTGATGAGGATAAAATTTATCGAGGATGGAGACGATATTTTAGCATATTTTCCAGAAACACTAAGGTTTTTTAAAGTGAATCCACTGACTAAATCAGTGATTGAAATGATAGATAAAGGTACCTTATATGAGGATATAAAAGTAGATGGATTTACAGAAAAAGATTATAACAGTATAAAACGGATGCTGGATGAGTGCGGAGAAACAAATTCTATAGAACGAAAAGGGCTTGGAAAATTCGTATTAAATATAACAAATATGTGTAATCTAGGATGCAGATACTGTTATGCCAATGGTGGGACTTATAAATCATCCGAAGGAATTATGAGTGAAGAAGTTGCTGAAAAAGCATTGAATCAGGCTTATGAAAAATTTGGTTCTATTCATACCATTCAGATATTTGGTGGGGAGCCAACCATGAATATGCCGGTAATACGATTTATATGCCAATATATTACAAAGAGAAATGAATCCTCAGAAGAGAAAAGTCAAATTGGAATTGTAACAAATGGAACGTTATTTACGGATGAATTTATTCAGTTGGTAAAAGATTACCACATAGGAGTTACCGTAAGCTACGATGGAAATCCAGAAGTAAATGATATCATGAGAGTATATAAAAATGGAACTCCAACAGCTGCGGTCATATTAGAAAATATGAAAAAACTGCGGAAATCAACGGGTGAACCAACTCTGATAGAAGTAACCTATAACCGTCATCATACAGACTTAGGTGTTAGCATTATGGATATTACAAAGCATATTCATAAAGAACTTGGAGATGTGCCGATACATATTGTTCCAGCTGGTGGGGATGAAACCTGTGATTTTACATTAAAAAATAGAAAAGCATTTATTCAGTCAATCGATGATATGTTTAACGAAGCAGGTGATTTTCAGCATTTGAATCAATATACCTATTCCTTAGTGGAAAGATTTTTAACTGCTTTGATTACAAAGAACTATAATAAACGGATTTGTGATGCGGGGACAGGAACATTGTCTGTATCTATTAATGGTGATGTATATCCGTGTTTTCTATTTACAGATGATAATCGTTTGTGCATGGGAAATGTTATGGTCGAAAATGTATTTGAATCAGAGCAGTTTCAAAAAATATTCAGTCGGTTTGAACACTTTAACAAGGATGAAAATGAAGAATGTAGAAGGTGTTTTATAAGGAAAAGCTGTAATGGATGTTTTGGAATGAGTTATTTAGAGACAGGAAAGGTATTTCGGTTAAGTGGCATAACCTGTGAGATGGCGAGAAAAATGACGGAACGGCTTATTTTAAATCTATATCGAACACAGATGAAGATGCAGGAAGAAAATAAGGATGCATAAGGAAAGAATTTATCATTGGAATCAGTCAGTATTATAAGGTTATAAGTATCAAATAAAAAGAGAGCAGTCATTTTGGGACTGTTCTCTTTTTGTTTTCAATTCACCTCCTTGAATATTTAGATGATTATTAGCAAAAAAAGGATACTGTTGCGTACTTAAGTTAAAAAATAAAAAAATTAGTAAAATAATGTCAAGCTCTTTTGAAAATGTCCTCAAAAAAGATTATTATTGGCACTGGCGTGAGCCAGTGCTTTTTACGTCCATC
>CAKSBP010000017.1 GCA_934438135.1 uncultured Clostridium sp.
ATAACAAAAATCGCTGCAATCCAGCAAATACAATGGATACAGCGATTTTTTGTTTTTAGAACTGTCAAAGACGGGATAGTAGTACAAACTATCTATTCTGTCAACAAGTTATACAAAAAAATACGATAGACAGGAGAGAAAATTTTGTTAATTACAATGGAGATATTACCAGTAATAAATAATTTAGTCGAAGCATAGAATAAAAATGAAATCATAAGGAAAAAAGGAGTGAAAAAACATGCATGAAGCAACAAAACGTGAATTAGAGGCATTATTTGAAAAGGAAGAGAACTATGAATTTAACAGTGTGACCAATAAAACAGAGGTGGAAAATCAGAATCAGGAACATAATGCCAAGAAGGAAAATTTCCATGGATCCAGCAGAATGTATAAGCATAGATAATAGTAAAAAGCATAATCGTCAGAAAGACTCTGCAAACAGCAGGTCTTCTGGCATTTTCTGTTTTTGGGAATGTACGGCATTGGCTATTTACATAATAGAAGGTCATGTGCTAGACTTATTCTGAACAAAGGAGGATAGCTATGATTTTAGTAAAAAACGGCATGGTAGTGGATATTGAAAAAGAAAAAGTAATATCTGTAGATTTGGTAATCAAAGAGGGGCGAATAGAAGAAATGGGAACGGGATTTGAAGAATCCGGTTTTGAACAGGTAATTGATGCAAAGGGAATGTATGTTGCACCAGGACTTATAGATGTGCATGTACATTTCAGGGATCCAGGATTTACTTATAAAGAGGATATTATAACGGGTGCAGATGCAGCGAAAAAAGGTGGATTTACTACAGTTGTTATGATGGCAAATACAAAACCAGTCATAGATAATGTAGAGACACTTCAGTACGTGCTGGAAAAAGGAAAGAAAACCGGAATCCATGTACTTCCATGTGCATCTATAAGCCTTGGCATGTCTGGAGAACAGAGTACACAAATGAAAGAATTAAAGGCCGCAGGTGCAGTGGGATTTACGGATGATGGAATTCCATTGATGGATGAACTTCTGGTAAAGCGGGCAATGGAAGAAGCAAAGCAGCTGGATGTTCCATTGAGTTTTCATGAAGAAGATCCTGCATTTATCAAAGATAGCGGCATAAATGCAGGGGAAATTTCTAAAAAATTAGGACTTGGTGGTGCGTCTGCATTGGCTGAAGAAGTTCTGACAGCAAGAGATGGACTTTTGGCACTTCATACGGGCTGTACTGTAAATATTCAGCATATCAGTTCAAAACATTCCGTAGAATTGGTAAGATTATACAAAAAGCTGGGGGCAGATTTGCATGCAGAAGCCACTCCACATCATTTTACCTTAGATGAAAGTGCCATATTGAAATATGGAACCTTAGCGAAAATGAATCCTCCTCTTCGAACGAAAGAAGACAGAGATGCAATTATCGAAGGACTGAAGGATGGAACCATTGATCTGATTGCCACCGATCATGCACCACACAGCCAGAAAGAAAAAGAATGGGAATTTACTAAAGCACCAAGCGGTATTATCGGACTGGAAACATCTTTGGCACTTGGCATTACCAGTCTTGTAAAACCAGGTCATTTAACCATTCCACAGCTGATTAAGAAAATGAGTTATAATCCGGCAAAACTCTACCGCATGGAATCACCAATCCTAAAACCGGGAAAACCAGCCGATTTGGTCATTTTCTCCGCTGATGAAAAAGAAAAATTGGATACTTTCGTATCCAAAGCATCCAATACACCATTTATAGGCACAGAACTGTATGGAAAGGTTTATTATACAATATGTAACGGGAAAGTAGTTTATCAAGGATAAAATGTAAGTAGAAATAAAGAAAATATTATAGAGCAGGTGTAGGAAATCCAGTATTTTCAGCCTGCTCTGTTTTTTCTGTTTTCTACTTACAAATTGTCTCTATTCACATACAACATTGTCACGATTTGGATTTTTCTTCTGATAAAAAAACGCCCCCGCCATAATCGAATAGCAGATTACCAGATATAATGGAAACATAGGATTTGTAATGCTTCCTGAAAAAATAATCAGAGAACCTACAGATGCCAGAACCGGAATAACATACCCTTTCCAGAATCCTTTAATCTCTCCACGTTTCGCCATTTTCATAACTGTAATATATAGAATAATGTAATTTAGATAGCTGACACAAATTGCAATTTCTGACACGTCTCCGTTCATGCCTATTTCCTGAGTTACAAAATGAAGCATGCACCATACCAATGAAATGATAAAAGCAAAGAGTGACGAATGATAAAAAGCAGAAGGTGAATCCTCATCTTTTAGTTTTTCCGCAAATGGAAGCATTCCACGTGCTGCCATAGAGGATGGAAGACGAATAAATCCAAGAATCAGTCCGTTAATTGTTCCCAATACAGAGATGACAATGAAAACTAAAACAATTTTTGCACCTACTGCACCAAATAAAAGATTTGATGCAACATAAACACTGTCATTTCCATGAGCCAAAACCGCATCTGTTCCAATTAATGAAGTAATCCCTACGAAATAAGCAATGTAGGCAATTAATACAATAAAGGGAGCAATTGTCAGTGCCAGCGGAAGATTTTTTCGGCTGTTTTTGATTTCATGTGAAATACTTGTCGATACAATCCAGCCATCGAAGGAAAAGGCAATTGGTGCAAAAGCAGTTAAAAAGCCAAGTCCTTTCATAGATGTACGAACGGTGGATATATCATGGGAAAGAATAGATTCAGGTTTTCCCCAGATAAATCCAACGACTGCCATTACAATCAAAGGAATCAGTTTGATAAACATAGAGGCATTCTGGAAGAGACCACCTAGGCGTTTTGACAGCATATTCATAATAAATAAAACTATCATAACAAAAAATCCTATAATGGACCATGTTTTATTACTGCCGGCAATACCGAACAGCTGGCAGAGATACATACCAGCTACCCATGACACGACTGCAATCAAAGATGGCAGATATAAAAACAGTTGAAACCACCCAAAGGCACAAGCTGTTTCTTTATTGATAAATTCTTCCGCATAGGCAATGATGCCACCAGATTTATCTGTTTTCATAGCAAGCTGCGATACAGTCAATGAGCCAAATACAATGGCGAACGATGCAACACAGAAAATCAGGATACCAAGGAGCATGTTCCCTTTGGTATAGAGCAGAATATCATCTGCTTTAAAAAAGATACCAGAGCCGATTACAATACCAGTAATCATGCAAATCGCAGTAATAAGACCGTATTTTGTCTGTTTCATCATAAGTATATCCTTCCAAAGTTTAATTTTGCAAACTTAATGTAGTACGATTTTAACACGTCAAACTGTTAAAGACAAATGAAAAATTTACCATCTACTTCAGAAGAAAAACGGCGAAAATGTGAAATTAATATGAACTATTGAGTGAATAGTTGTATTGAAAACATTATGTTGCTATAATTATCCATATACAGTACGGGATGATGCCCGTTTTCACTATTAATTAATCGAGTGGTGTGAACTGCCAAGGGGGTTTCATAAATGAAAATTAAACAAAAACTGATGATTCTAATGTGCATCAGTGCAATACTTTTTAGCGGATGTGATAATTCAGCTTTAAAGTCAGGGTATGGAGATGACAAGGGCGAGCAGGTGCAGAGTGAAAGCCAGCAGCAGGTACCGGCAGTCCAGGTGAATGATGTAGCAGAACTGACAAATGATAGTTTTGATGAAAAAGATATGACCGATACTTATCAGGACTCCAATGCTTCTAAGATTTCATTTTCTGGAAGCGGTGCACAAACAGATGGTGAAGGTGTAAAAGCAGATGGAGGTACGGTGACGATTTCCAAAGCTGGAACATATATAGTATCTGGTAAGATATCCGATGGACAGATTGTTGTAGATGCCAAGGACAAGGATGTTGTTCAAATTGTATTAAATAATGCAGAGATTACCAGTAAAAAAAACAGTGCAGTTTATGTGAAAAATGCAGAGAAAACAATTATTACGCTGGCAGAAGGAAGCAAGAATACGTTGACGGATGCGAAGAAATATACATATGGTAATAAGAAAGATACTTATGAGGGTGCCATTTTCTGTGAAAGCAATTTATCCATAAATGGAAACGGACAGGTGATTGTGAAAGCAAATCACGGAAATGGTATTTCCAGCAGTAAGGATTTAAAAATTGCCGCTGGTATTTTTAACATAACAAGTGAAAAAGATGGTATTTACGCTGCAGAAGGGATTTCTATTAAGAATGGTTCTTATATTGTCAATGCCGGTGGTAATGGTATGGCTGCCGGAACAAAAGATAAGAATAAAGGGTTCGTTGGGATTGAGTGTGGAAACTTTACTGTAACTTCTGGAAACGATAGTATTTGTACATGTGGAAACGTTTACATTATAAACGGAAGTTTTACAGCAACAGCAGGATCTGGCAGCATATTATCCAGTGACAGCAAGAAGTGGGGAAAATGGAGTGATGGAACTTCAGCTAAAGGAATATCAGCAGGAGGAACATTAGAAATCTATGGTGGTGCCATGAATTTAGATACATCAGATGATGCGGTTTCTGCAGCCAAAGGAATTAACATTTATACTGGAAGCGTTAATATTACCTCTGGAGATGATGGAATCGTAACTGGTGGGCAGGCTGTAATTTCAGGAGGAAGTGTGAATATTTCCAATTCCTATGAAGGTCTGATTGCAGGTGGTGCTTCCTTTAAGAGTGGTTATATGAGCATTATTAGTAAAGATGATGGCATTAATATTGGAGGGGGAAATGATAACTCTGTTTCTAAACGTCCTGGTAAAAATGATTTAGATATGTCAACAGATAATCAGGTTTCCATTGAATCTGCATTTTTAAATATTGTGTCTGAAGGCGATGGAATGGATGTAAAAGGCGATATAAAGATAACGAGTGGTTCCGTGCAGATTTTTGCTTCCGATAATGGAAAAGATGCTATTTTGGAATGCAGTGGAAAAGCAGAAGTAGATGGAGGAAACTTTATTGGAACCAGCAGTGAAAACGATGGAACTACTTTGTCGGATTCATCCAAACAGAATATTGCAGTATTAAATTATAAGAAGGAACAATCTGAGAAGTCAGTTGCTTATTTGGAAGATACGCAGCAGAAAGTTTTGTTAAGTGCAGCACCAATGAAGAAATTTAGTTATGTTGTAGTTTCTAAGCCGGAATTGAAAGGCAGTTCAATTGTCAGCTGGTATAAGGCACAAGCAAAGGGAAATAGTACAGCAAGCGGAGAAATTGGTGCAGATGCGGTACAAAAAGATAAGAAGTTAAATGATTTTACTGTGAAATCTGGAATCAATCAAGTAGAAGAAAAATAAAACTTACTATTTGAGAAAAATGTGATGGGGCGTACAGAGTGGTGTGCGCCCTGCCTGTCTGTGATGATTTGGCGGAATGCTTATTATAGTAACACAGTTCTATTTTATTTTTGTTTTTATTTTTTATTAAATTATTATATAATGGAAAAAGTGCTAGGGAGGTGATTGTATGGAGAAAATTCAGCTGATGCTGGATTCTGTGGAAAAGGTAAGAGAGTTTTCCAATGCAGCAGCCCGGGTCAAATGTAATTTTGATTTGAAGTCAGGAAGATATATTGTTGATGGAAAATCTATTATGGGAATTTTTAGTCTGGATCTTACCAAACCTGTTGAAGTATTACCAGCAAGCGAAGGGGAGAAGAAAGAACTGCTGGAAGCATTTCATGAGTTTATAAAATAAATTTCCATAAAATAAGGGTGGGGTGTTTACTCCACCCTTTAAAATTTGTATAATAGAGATTATAATTGTAGTTTTTGGAGAAATGGTAAAAGGAGCGGGCAAATGGCAGAATATTTGGTTATAGTCGATATGCAGAATGATTTTATTACAGGAAGTCTTGGAACAAAAGAGGCGGTGCAGATTGTAAAACCTCTGTTGGAAAAAACCAGGGAGTTTCCCGGTACCGTTTTGTTTACGAGAGATACCCACGCTGAAAATTATCTGAATACCCAGGAGGGAAGAAAACTCCCAGTTATTCACTGTGTGAAAGATACTAAGGGATGGGAGTTGGAATCATCTTTGGAACTGTTTCGCAGAGAGAAGAAGTGTCTGGTATTTGATAAGCCTTCGTTTAGTTCCATTGAACTGGCAGAATATTTAAAAGAGCAGGAAAAGGAAGAACGGATTGAGAAAATCAGCCTCGCAGGTCTTTGTACGGATATCTGCGTTATTAGTAATGCCATGATTTTAAAGGCATATTTTCCAGAAACAGAAGTGGCTGTGTTAAAAGAATTCTGTGCAGGTGTAACACCAGAAAGCCATGAAAATGCACTGAAAGCTATGAAAATGTGTCAGATAACAGTGCAGTAAGCAGAAATAAGGAGCAGAAAATGAAGAAATATATTGAGATAGAGAAGGGATTTACCCATAGTGGGAAATTTCATGCAGATGATGTGTTTTCTACTGCATTGCTGCGAATCCTGAACCCAGAGTTTACGACAGAACGTGGTTTTGAAGTTCCGGAAGAGTTTGAGGGAATTGTATATGATATTGGTCTTGGGAGATTTGATCATCATCAGCAGAAACGCCGTGTCAGAGAAAATGGGATACCATATGCTGCATTCGGACTTTTATGGGATGAATATGGAGCTCTTTTAGTAGGAGAAGAAGAAGCTGCACGCTTTGATGAAAAATTTATTCAGCCTTTGGATCAGAATGATAATATGGGGACTCCCAATAGCATTGCCGAGATAATTTCTAAATTTAATCCACCTTGGGATTATGTGGTTTCTTCAGATAATGCATTTTTTGAGGCAGTGGATATGGCATATTTGATTCTGACGAAAGAAATTGAGAATATCAAAAGTATTAAACGAGCAAAAGACGTGGTTACCAAAGGAATCAATCATGCAGAGAATGGCATTATGTATCTTGCACGGTCAGCACCTTGGAAGAAGTTTGTAAAAGAGTCAGAGGTGGATATTCAGTTTGTTGTATTTCCATCCAGCCGTGGCGGATATTGTGCTCAGGCAGTTTCAGATCCGGAAAATCCAGAACAGTTAAAGATTTCTTTTCCAGAAGAGTGGAGAGGAAAAGAGGCGGAACAACTGCCATCCATTAGTGGAGTTGAAACATTGAAATTCTGTCACAACAGCGGATTTCTGATTTCAGCCAATACAAAGAAAGATGCCATAAAAGCATGCAGACTTGCAAAAGCACTGGCAGAATCTTAAAAAATACAGGGGGATGGGGAAAGTAAGATGAAACAATTAATTACACAGTTTTTAAAATTTGGAGTGGTTGGCGGATTATCCTTTATCATCGATTATGGAGTTATGGTACTGTTAAAGGAAGTATTTGGTGTATATTATCTTGTAGCAGCCTTTATATCATTTTCCATATCAGTCGTATTTAATTATGTCTGCAGCATGCATTATGTATTCGTCAGCCGCGAGGATATCAGCAAAAAAAGAGAGTTTATTATCTTTGTTATCTTAAGTGTAATCGGACTTGGCATTAATGAACTGGTTATGTGGGCAACGGTAGATAAAATGCCGGTAGCCCAGATCCTTTCCATAGATAAGGACAAGGTGTATTTAATCGCCAAATTAGCTGCTACGGTAGTTGTGACATTCTGGAATTTTGTTACACGAAAGATTTTTCTGGAAAAGAAAGAACAATAGAGAATCAATGAGGCCTGTCAAAACAGCGGGCCTCGTTTTTTATCGGATAGAAAACTCCTGTTTTCTACTTTGCGTAGATAAGAAAATCTGGTATGATAAGAGGAAAGATATAGAAAGGAAGGTGAGAAGCAGTATGGACAAATGGATTAATAATATTGTCGGTAAAATGGTTGCAGATGGAACAATTGAAGCTGAAGATACAGAGATTTATGCGTTTGGTTTGAAACAGGGAATTATCATGATTATCAACTATGTGTTAACAATTTTAATTGGTCTCATTATGCGCATGCCGATTGAGACACTGATTTTTATGGCAGTATATATACCCATTCGTTCCTATGCAGGAGGTGTACATGCCAAAACCCAGCGAAGATGCTTTGTATATTCGAATCTGATTGTAGTTGCAATTCTGCTGGCAATCCGTTATTTTGTACATAGCAGTATCATACTCTGTGGAATTTTATTATTTGCAGCCATAGTTGTTACATTACTGGCACCGGTAGAAGATAAAAATAAACCATTAGATGAGGATGAAGTGAGAATATATGGAAGAAAAGCAAGATTAATGCTTTGTGGCTACCTTCTCCTGGCATTGGTTTGTATCTTTTTAAAATGGTGGATGCCTGCGGTTTCTATAGTACTTACACTGGGACTGATGGCAGTTGTATTGATTCTTGGTAAAATAAAAAATTACCGCTTGGATCAAGAAGCAGAAACATTATAGTTTTTTGCCAAGCTGATGTTTTTGTGGCTGAATAGTTACTTCAGAAATGACCATTCCGTCTCTGGCAGATAAAATCCAGGAAATGGTTTCAGCAATTTCTGATGCAAGGAGATAACTGTCTGGGGATGAGCCTTCTTTAAAATCAGCATTTCGGTAAAAATTAGACTGGGTCATATCTGGATGGATACAGATTGTTTTTACTCCATATTTTCTTGATTCTTCAAACAGACTTTTAGAAAAACTGGTAAGAGCAGCTTTCGTGGCGCCATATGCACAGCCATGAGGGCTGTTCTTTTGTGCGGTAATAGAAGAAATAGTAAGAATGGTGCCCTTATTTTTCTTTAAATCCCGCAATAAAAGCTGACTAAGAATTAGTGGTGCTTCCAGATTAACAGAAATCATTTCATGAATTTTAGCTGGATTTAATTCTTCATGAAGTCCAAAATAACCTACGCCGGCATTATTAACCAGGTATTGGATTTCAAAATCTTTTCGAATCTGGCGGATGAGTTCTGGAATCTGGCTGGTTTTCTTTAAATCAAATATTATGCCATGAAACAGAGGATGATTCTGATCATCAGAAAAGTGACGGCCGATACCGATGACAGGAATTCCTTTCTTTAAAAAAATCTTTGTAATTTCTTTCCCGATTCCAGAAGATGCACCAGTAACCAGTGCAGCTTTTGTTTTGTTTGTTTCTTTCATGCTAGTCCTCCTTTGGATTTTGTGCTTCCCAGCTGAATATGTTTTCTGAAGGTATATATTTACTTAATTCCTGTATTAAAAATGTAACCATTTGCTTAGCAAGAACTTCTTCATACTCATATACACCATTATGGACACAGTATGGGTAGAATAAAACGGAAGAATCTGGATTCTGCTTTCTCATTTTTTTTAGGTAGGCTTTGGATACCCGGAAAATACCGACGCTGGCATCTTGGATTTTTCTTCCATCAATTTCCTTAAATACTTGAGTAACCATATCTTGATAGACGTATTTCCAATCCGATGTATAAATCATAGGATCAAAGCATAGGCGAACTGGCCAGCCTTTTTTCAAGGCAGATTTTGCTGCAGAAAGCCTGGAGGAGAAGGACAGAGTATGATGTTCATATTTTTCAACGATGACTTGTGGAGAAAGAGTCCATGCAAGAGTTACATTATCAATAGGTTTCAGAAGTTCAATAGTTGAAAAAGATGCACTTTTTGTGCGGATTTCAATGGTTAGTCCAGGGTGCTTTCCTGCAAATGCAATCCATTCTTTGACATATCCGGTTAATCCCTCCAGTGCCAGCAAATCGGTATCGTATGAAATACAAAGATAAATATCAGAATGCTTTAGTTTTTCTTCTATAGCCTGAAAAATGTCTTCCAAATTAATAAAAATAACAAGGTTGCCAGATGGATACATGCCTTGTAGATAGCAGTAATCGCAGCAATATATGCAGTTCATAATACAGGATGTATAATAAAAATTTTTATACCCAAAGTTCTGACATACAGGGGCACCTTCATAAATCAGATTCTGTTCTTTTCTTGCCAGAATCAGCATTGGAGTTGATTTCTGCATCGGAAGATTCTGCTTTGGACGGCAGAATACATCTTTATAATGTCGGATAAGAATCTGCCTGGCATCTGGAAAATGCTTTAGAATAGTCTGTACCCTTGGATGCTTTAGAATAGTTTCTTCTATATAAATATGTGAGAATGGTTTAGTAAATAAGTCTGGCTGTAAGTTTTTCAAAATATTGCTTCCCCTCCCGTTTCGTTTTTATTGGTTCTATTTCTGTCAGAATGGATTCAAGCAGTCGCAGAATATCTGTATGTTCCAGCTGGTAAAAATGCAGCAGCTGAAAGAAACGGTGTTTCATAGTTTCGCTGAGATACAGTTTTTCACAGATATAAGTAATTTGTGTTCTTTCCTCCATCAAATGAGCGGCTTTTTCTGAAAAAACGTTATGAAAGGAGAAAAGCCAGGAGAGAATGGATGGTACTTTTTCTGCTGACAGATGTGTTATCAAATCGGGCTTCAGAAAAGAGGAACCATTATCGGATGGAACTTTTAACACGAAAATCCGATGGCATGAAAAGAAATGCTGGCATGCCTGATAGAATCCGCTGGCTTCCATATCAAATAACTGTCCACTTTTTATGAAACTCTTAGAACTTGCATTTTGAATAACAGATGGAACAGTATGAATGGTATTTTCCTGAAAAGGATGCTTCCAAATCATATCAGGATAATAGGTATTTTGGGTGACGGTATCTATAATCTGATTACATAAGTAAATATTGGAACAAACGGCTTTGGATTGGATGCCGCAGATACCAAAATTTACAGCAGTATCTTCCGCCTGTGGAGGATATATAGAAAACAGGCAGGAGGCAGCAACAGCGCTTTGAATGTTTCCCGTTCCAGATAAAATCAGACGTGCGTCATCGCTTTCAAACAGCTGGAAACGAGTATAAGAATTATTTTTTTTCATGTCTAGAGCCTTGATAAGTGGTGCAGCCTCACAGTAGAGTGCACAAACAAAATATAGCATAAAAATAACCTCTTTTTTATGTAAATTTTTTTGTATCTACATGGTATCTTATCGATTTATAGAAGTAATGTCAAATAAAAGATCGAAATAGGTTGCGGATTTAAAACTCCATAAGTATAATAGAATAGGCTTGGTGGAAAAATAGAAAGAGAGTGCTAGAAAGGACAAATTTAATTTAGTATGATAGATTTTAAAAAATTGACACTAGAGGACAGAGACTGGGTAAATGCCTGTCTGGCGAAAGCAGATTACAGAGGATGTGAGTATTCTTTTGGAAATAATTTTATCTGGGAAGGTTCTCATAATATTCGGACAGCAGAGGTAGAAGGGTTTTACTGTGCAATTAGTGGAAAAGGGGATAACATTATTTATACGTATCCTGCCGGTGCTGGAGATATCAAAAAAGTGCTGGAACTTTTAATAGAAGATGCAAAAGAGAGAGGGATTTCTTTTAAAATGCGTGGTTTAATACAGGAACAGACCAAGCAGCTGGAAGAAATCTTTCCTGGAATGTTTGAATGTGAACTGCGAAGAGATGAAAGTGATTATCTTTACACAGTAGAAAAGTTAAGCAAATTGTCAGGCAAAAAGCTTCATGGGAAGCGGAATCATATTGCAAGGTTTAAAGACTGCGAGGACTGGGAATTTGTAGAAATTACAGATGAAAATATACATGAATGTAAGGAAATGAATGAACGCTGGTGTGAAAAATATAACTGTGATGAAAAGGAAGGCTTAAAAGAGGAACTGTGTGCAGTTGAGAGAGCATTTGACTACTTTAATGAGCTTGGATTCTGTGGAGGTTTTATCCGCAGAAAAGGTGAAGTGGTAGCTTATTCCATCGGTGAACCGTTATCCAGCGATACTTTTGATGTGCATATTGAAAAAGCATTTCATGATATTCAGGGTGCTTATCCAATGATAAATCAGCAGTTTGTCCAGCATTTCTGTCAGGATTTTAAATACGTAAACAGGGAAGAGGATACTGGAGATATGGGACTGCGCAAGGCGAAATTATCTTATTATCCGGATATTCTTCTGGACAAATATGAGGCTGTATTAAAATAACAGGAGAAGGTTATGTTAGCTTATGCAGAGAAAGCAATGCTTCCTGACCTGGCTGCAATCTGGCAGGAAGCATTTGGTGATACAAACGAGTATATTGATTTTTTCTTTTCTCATAAATTAGTTGGCTCTCAAAAGTATGAGAACCAGATTATCTGGATGGAAGAAGAAAATCCAGTTTCTATGCTGACGATTTTAAAAGCAAAGATTTGGATGGATGATTTGGGAAAAGAACAGGATTTCTGGTATATTTATGCGGTAGCAACGAAAAAAGAGTGGCAGAATCGTGGAATTGCAGGAAAAATGCTGCAGGACGTATATCAGATGGCAAAGAAAGCAGGTGCAGTAACTGGTCTGGTTCCAGCATCTGAAAAACTTTTTAATTATTATGGGAAGCTTGGGTATGAGACGGTATTTTATATCCGAAGACTTTCCTGGAAGCTGGAAAATAAAAGGCAGCAGAAGAAATTATATAAAATTTCGGAAGTAGATTCGAAGACATATAAAAACATTCGTGATAAACAGTTTTCTGGCACATATTATGTGAAATGGGATCAGGATGCTATATCCTATGCATTTTTAGAAAATACTCTTTTACATGGTGTACATTATGAAATTTCCTATCAGGGAAATGTATATCTTTTGTTTGGATGTAAAAATGATACCATGTTTTATATAAAAGAAACGACAGTTCCAGAAGAAATTTTAGAGGAGGTAGTTACAGAAATCGGGCTGGAATATGGATGTACTCAGGTAGAAGTAAGGCTTCCCGTAAATGGTTATGATATCGGAAGCATTGTGCCATTTGGCATGATACGCACAGAAGGAAAAAATAATTTTGATAAAAAAGGATATTTAGGTCTGGCTTTGGATTAAAGTCAGGCTTATTTTATATGAGGGAGTAGACGGACAGTTCTAATGAAGAAAATGATAATTATTCTCAATAATTATTGACAGAGAATAGAGAAAGATTTAATATAACTATATAAAACCAACCAAGAAAAGGAGGAACAATATGAC
The DNA here is from genome assembly GCA_934438135.1 of uncultured Clostridium sp. Taxonomy (GTDB): domain Bacteria; phylum Bacillota; class Clostridia; order Lachnospirales; family Lachnospiraceae; genus Clostridium_AI. Next base: position 13,030 of record CAKSBP010000017.1, read on the forward strand.
ACTGGCGGAATTAAAAACAGGCATGAGTGCAACCATTACCAAGGTTGGTGGAGAAGGGGAATTAAGAAGACATTTCCTTGATATGGGTATCATTCCTGGAACAGAAGTTACACTGGTGAAAGTGGCACCTATGGGTGATCCGATGGAACTTAGAATTCGTGGATATGAGTTAACTCTTCGGTTTGCAGATGCTGAGAAGATAGATGTGGTAAATATACATAATGCTGAAATGGAAGAAAGTAAGAATGAAGAACGCCGGAGAGCAGCACATCCGGGATTAGGAGAGATGGGGATTTATCATGTAAGACGGCGTGGAGATAAGCTTAGAGATGGAGAAACCATTACCTTTGGATTGGCAGGAAATCAGAATTGTGGAAAAACAACTTTATTTAATCAGCTGACAGGTTCTAATCAGCACGTAGGAAATTTCCCAGGTGTTACAGTAGACAGGAAGGATGGACAAATTCGGAATTATGCAGATTCTCTTGTGACAGATCTTCCTGGAATTTATTCTATGTCACCTTATACCAGTGAAGAAATTGTAACCAGGGAATTTCTTTTGGATAACAGACCAAGAGGAATTATTAATATTGTAGATGCAACCAATATTGAGAGAAATCTTTATTTGACGATGCAGTTGATAGAATTGGATATTCCAATGGTACTTGCACTGAATATGATGGATGAGGTCAGGATAAATGGTGGCACAATTCGTATTAATGAACTGGAATCTGCTTTGGGAATTCCAGTTATTCCGATTTCAGCAGCAAAAAATGAAGGAATTGATGAATTAATTGAACATGCGATGCATGTAGCCAGATATAGGGAACGTCCAGGAAGAACGGATTTCTGTAATGCAGATGCAGAGGATGGTGGTGCAGTACATAGATGTCTTCACTCGATTATGCATTTAATTGAAAATCATGCACATGAATATAAAATTCCAGTTCGTTTTGCAGCAAGCAAATTAGTAGAAGGTGACAGTATTTTATTAGAACGTCTGCATCTGGATCAGAATGAAAAAGATACACTGGAACATATTATCCAGCAGATGGAAGCAGAAAGTGGAATTGATCGGGAAGCAGCACTGGCAAATATGCGTTTTTCTTTTATTGAAAGAGTCTGTCAAGCTACAGTTGTAAAGCCGAAAGAAAGCAAAGAACACATAAGGAGTCAGAAAATTGATAAAATTCTGACAGGAAAACATACAGCTCTTCCAATGTTTGGTTTGATTATGGGACTTGTATTCTGGCTTACATTTGGAGTAATCGGGGCAGTACTTCAAAATGTATTGGAGTTTGGAATTGATGCATTTACAAATATTTGTGATAAAGCACTTACAGCCTATGGAATTAATCCAGTAATACATTCCCTTGTGATTGATGGAATTTTTGCAGGAGTAGGAAGTGTTCTGAGTTTTCTTCCTATTATCGTAACTTTATTCTTTTTCTTATCGATTTTAGAGGATAGTGGATATATGGCAAGGGTTGCATTTGTTATGGATAAGCTGCTAAGGAAAATAGGATTGTCCGGACGTAGTTTTGTGCCAATGCTGATTGGATTTGGGTGTTCGGTTCCTGCCATTATGTCAAGTAGAACACTGCCTTCAGAGCGGGATCGAAAGATGACGATATTCCTGACGCCATTTATGAGCTGTTCTGCAAAATTGCCTATTTATGCATTGTTTACAGCAGCATTTTTCCCGAAATACGGAGTTCTGGTTATGATTGGATTATATGCTATTGGAATTCTGGTAGGGATTATTTATGGATTTATTTTAAAGGCAACTGCATTTCAGGGAGAACCGGTTCCTTTTGTTATGGAACTTCCAAATTACAGACTGCCAAGTGGAAAAAGTGTATGGCAGCTTATGTGGGAAAAAGCAAAAGATTTTATTACGAAAGCATTTACGGTTATTTTTACGGCATCTATTATTATCTGGTTTCTTCAGACCTTTGATATCAGATTAAATGTAGTGGCAGATTCTCAGAAGAGTCTTCTGGCATTACTAGGAGGATGGATTGCACCGTTATTTAAGCCACTTGGCTTTAGTGACTGGAGAATTTCTACGGCATTGATTACCGGATTTACTGCAAAAGAAAGTGTAGTCAGTACATTAACGGTACTGCTTGGCGGAAAAGCAACATCTTTACAGACTATTTTTGCACCGTTTTCTGCTTTTGTATTTCTTGTATTTACTCTGTTATATACTCCTTGTGTAGCAGCCATTACAGCTGTAAAGCGGGAATTAGGAGGAAAATGGGCTGTACTGGTAGTTGTTCTTCAATGTCTGGTTGCTTGGATAGCAGCATTTCTGATACGTATACTTGGAATGGCAGCAGGTCTTTTATAAAGGGGGATTACGATGAATCTTCAAAGTATTGTACTTTTGGCTGTGATTGTATGTTGTTTTATAGTAGCAGTCTACCATACATTGAGGCATGGAAGTGGATGCGGATGCAGTGGAAGCTGTAATGGAGACTGTGCACACTGCATGAGAAAAGGAAAATGATAATTCAGTTAAATAGGATGAAAATAAACATCAGAAATTTTATTTTATGACATGAAAGTATACTAATTCTGCCATGTCTGTGCAGGAAAAGTTTTTTTGAGGTACAATACAGACAGTCAAAGATAAGGAGATCCAAAGTGTTTAATGGGAGGAATTCTAGAATGTCTTTGAGATTGGGAGGGATGTAAGGGTACAAAGAAGTGGTCGGAATAATATCTGTAATGGTATATTATGAACGGAAAGTAATATACATAATAATCATGGAGGATGACTGTTCTGAATTTCAATTATCGGGAGTTGAATAGGGGAAAGGAACAGGAAACCAGAAGGTTATAGGGAGCCGGCTGGTAATCAAATCCAAGATGGTTGTCAATGCAATGAATTTGAAAAAGCTTTCTAACGGTTTTTTCTATTGAGGGGAATATATTTTATATATATTGAATTAAGCTGTCAGTGCCGATTTAATTAGGGATAATGAGGTAGTGGCAGCTTAATTTTTTTGTATTATTTCGTATTTACCTATTGGCTTCGATAAAAAGAAGACAGTACGTTAAATGACTGGTTAAAGAAAATAAAAACTGACAGGAGAAGTAATACATTTCTTCTGCCAGTTAAAAAAAGACAGTATTTAAAGAAGTCCTGTGCTGAAATAACGTTCCATACGATCAGGAAGTACAGTTGCTATGATTTTATCTTTACCATATTTTTCAGTTATGTATTTGCATGCCCATATGTTGGCACCAGAAGAGGTTCCGCAGAGCAGTCCTTGTATTCTTGCCAGAGAGCGTGTCGTTTCAATGGCATCTTCGTCAGTTACTTCCACAATATCGTCAATGAGGCTGGTGTCTAATACGTCTGGAATAAATCCATCTCCAATTCCTTGAATACTATGGAGACCAGGTTCATCACCAAGAAGTGCGGATACATTCTTTGGCTCTACCGCAACAACTTTCAAGTGCGGATTTTTTTCTTTTAAAAATTTTCCGATTCCTTGAAGGGTTCCGCCGCTTCCAAGTCCGGATACGAAAATATCCACTTTTCCATCCAATTGTTTATAAAGTTCAGGAGCAGTTGTCAGATAATGAATGTCTGGGTTATCCTGATTTTTAAACTGTTGTGGCATATAATACTGATCCGAGCTGTTCAAAAGCCGTTCGGCTTCTTCAACAGAACCACCAATGCTCTTTTGGGCAGGAGTTAAGATAAGTTCTGCTCCAAGTGCGTGAATAATTTTTTTCCGTTCTTCACTCATATTTTCAGGCATAATAATAATAACTTTATATCCCATTCTGACACCTGCCAGTGCAATACCAATGCCTGTATTTCCGGAAGTTGGCTCAATAATAGTCATTCCAGGTTTCAAAAGACCGCGTTTTTCAGCCATCATAATCATATTCTTGGCAACCCGGTCCTTAATGCTTCCTCCAGGGTTCAAAAATTCTGCTTTTGCAAAAATATTAAGTCCAGTAGAGGATTTTAAACTGAGAAGGGGGGTATTGCCAATCAGATCTAAAATATTTTCTGTATACATTTGGTTACTCCTTTTCTTTTCCTAATATATTATATCGTAGCACAATTTATATCAGATTACCAGATATCATGAGAAGTTCGTGAAAATAGCAAGGCAGCTTAAATTAGATAAAAAAGGGTATAAAAAAAGTCGGGGTGACAGGATTCGAACCTGCGATCTCAACGTCCCGAACGTTGCGCGATACCAAACTTCGCTACACTCCGATAAACCAAATTATACCTATTTGCCTATGCAATGTCAATAGCAGAAAAATTGAAATTTAAAGATTTTTCTGCTGAATTCCCTGCAGGGAATTGTGATTTCCAGCAAAAAGTAGTATAGTATTATGGATTCATAGTATTTAACAAGGAAAATGGAAAGGGTAGATATGGATAAGAAAAAAGAAACTTCTTCCCCGAAAAATACATTATATAAAAAGACGTTTAAACTGCTGATTATCGGTAAGAAACATTTTTTTTTGTATCAGTTGTTTTTTGCCTTAATTGCATTTCTCGTTTTGACACCTGTCTGGCAGGTAGTTACGAAAATGGCAAAGAAGTCAGCTGGTTATAGTTATATTACGCAGGAGAATCTGTTGGATTTTATGACCAGACCTGTCACATTACTGGCGATTGTGATACTGTTTCTGATAGCAGGATTACTTATACTGGTTGAAATTTCCTTGGTATTTTCCTTTTTGATGGTTGGTAAGAATTTAGAGAGTAAATCAAGCATACTTATTTTCTTCGGAAGTATAAAAAAAGCGTTTCGCTGCTTTTTAAAGAAAAACTTTGCAGCAGTGTTTCTTTCTTATGGAATGGCACTTTTATCTGGAGCAGGAGTTATTTATGTAACCTGTACGAGGGGCAGAATTCCGAAATATATGATAAAAACCTTTCATGCACCTGTGACAGGCAGGATTATATTGTGTGCTGGAATTCTTCTTATATTGTATGCATTTTTTAGAAATATCTTTACATTACCGTATTTTCTGCTGGAAAACAGGGATATAAAAGAAGGAAGAAAAAATACAGAACAGCTGTTAAAGGGACATATGGTCTGTACGGTATTTCAGGTACTTTTATGGAATGTAGGTATTTGGTGTGTGTCAGCTTTGCTTTATTTTCTTATTATTGTGACGGAAGCATTGTTTGTTATTCTGTTTGTGGATCATGCAACGTCTGTGGCAGTATTTCTCACTTTATATGAACATATTAATGTATATGCAGGTCTTGGGCTGACATGGTTTTCTCTCTATTGTAACCTTGGACTGATTACCGAATTATTTCTTCGATATAAAAAAATTAATGATGAGGAATTTTATAGTGAGAGTATAAAAGTAACATCGAGGGTTTTGACAGATAAAAGAAAGCGGGCGATTGCGTTTGGCATGGCAGTTATTTTGTTTCTGCTGGATGGTATGTATACTTACGGTACAGTAAAACGGGGAAACCATTCTTTAATTTCTGGAATGAGTCAGATTGTGATTACAGCACATAGAGGATCTTCCAGTGATGCTCCGGAGAATACGCTTCCTGCCATTGAAGCTGCAATTAGAAATACAGCAGATGTTGCAGAAATTGATGTACAGGAGACGAAAGACGGAGAAGTGGTGGTTCTCCATGATTCCAGTTTAAAGCGGACCGGAGGATGCAATAAATTTATCTGGGATGTTACTTTTGATGAAGTGAGACAGTTGGATATGGGAAGCTGGTTTTCTTCGGATTTTGCAGGAACACAGATTCCGACTTTGGAGGAAGTACTTCAAGTATCCCAGGGAAAAATCAAATTAAATATTGAACTGAAAACAAGCAGCCATTTCAATGATCTGGAAGATAAAGTGGTGGCATTAATCGAAAAGTATGGTTTTACTAATCAATGTGTGGTGCAGTCTACAGATTATAATGCACTTTCCAGAGTAAAAAAACTTAACGAGGACATTACAACCGGCTATATCCTGATGGCAGCATATGGTGATTTTCAGGATAAAGGCAACATTGACTTTTTCAGTATCCGTTCTTCTTTTGTAAACAAAAAGATGGTGGAGTCCGCTCATAAAAATGGTAAAGAAGTATATGCATGGACCGTAAATACGAAAAATGAAATCCGTCGTATGAAAGTGCTAAAAGTAGATAATATTATCACAGATCGTCCGATTCTGGCAAGAGAACTTGTTTATAAAGAAAATTTTGACTCCACTTTTTCCAGTCTGTTTAGATTGTTAAAACAGTAACAGATTGAAGAGAACTTAATTTTTTTTTGTATTTTCTTCGAAAGTAAATTAAGATAGGCTTGTAAACTTTGAATAATTAAAAATTTATGAAAAAACTGAAGAAAACAAAAAATACAATTGAAAAAAATGGTATTTGTGTCTATAATAAACATGCAAAGATAAAGGCGTTAGGGTTTGGATGAAAAATTCCAAAGAAGCCTAAGTTATATTTAGATTAATAAAATAGATAATTAAGGAGATTGAGAAAATGGGTTACGTTGATGAAGTACTTGCAAAAGTTGTAGAAAAAAATCCCAGCCAGCCAGAATTCCATCAGGCTGTAAAAGAAGTATTAGAGTCTTTAAGACCAGTTATCGATGCTAATGAAGAAAAATACAGAAAAGATGCTGTTCTTGAAAGATTAGTTGAACCAGACAGACAGTTAATGTTTAGAGTACCTTGGGTAGATGATAATGGTCAGGTACAGGTAAACAGAGGTTTCCGTGTACAGTTCAATAACAGCATTGGACCATACAAGGGCGGCTTAAGATTACACCCATCTGTAAACTTAGGTATTATTAAGTTCTTAGGTTTTGAGCAGATTTTCAAAAACTCTTTAACTGGCTTGCCAATTGGTGGTGGCAAAGGTGGTTCTGACTTCGATCCTAAAGGTAAATCCGATCGTGAAGTAATGGCATTCTGCAAGAGCTTTATGTCAGAATTATTCAAATATATTGGAGCAGATACAGATGTTCCTGCAGGTGATATCGGAACAGGTGCAAGAGAAATCGGTTATATGTTCGGACAGTACAAAAAATTATCCGGTCTGTATGAAGGAGTTCTTACAGGCAAAGGATTATCCTACGGCGGTTCTTTAGCTAGAACAGAAGCTACAGGATATGGTTTATTATACTTAACACAGGAAATGTTAAAATGCAATGGTATTGACCTTGCAGGTAAAACAGTATGTGTATCTGGTGCAGGTAATGTTGCTATCTATGCAATTCAGAAAGCACAGCAGTTGGGTGCTAAAGTTGTTACATGCAGCGATTCTACTGGATGGGTTTATGATGCAGAAGGTATCGATGTTGCAGCATTAAAAGAAATTAAAGAAGTAAAACGTGCTCGTTTAACAGAATACAAAAACTACAGACCAAATTCAGAATATCATGAAGGCCGTGGTGTTTGGGCTGTTAAATGTGATGTTGCTCTTCCATGTGCAACTCAGAACGAATTAACATTAGATGATGCAAAAGCATTAGTAGCAAATGGTGTAAAAGCTGTTGCTGAGGGTGCTAACATGCCTACAACATATGAAGCTACACAGTACTTACAGGAAAACAAAGTATTATTTGCTCCTGGTAAAGCTGCTAATGCTGGTGGTGTTGCAACATCTGCATTAGAAATGTCTCAGAATTCAGAAAGATTAAGCTGGACATTCGAAGAAGTTGATTCTAAATTACAGAACATTATGGTTAACATTTTCCATAACCTTGATGACGCTGCAAAACGTTATGGTCATGAAGGCGATTACGTTGTTGGTGCTAATATTGCTGGTTTTGAAAAAGTTGCAGACGCTATGATCGCTCAGGGAATCTAATTCCAGAAGATAAGTTCTTAATTCCATATATAATCTGTTAGAGTGTTCTGGCAGAAAAGAAAACCTCCGTAGAATAATAATCTATGGAGGTTTTTTATAGTAAGAATGCTTATAATAGTTATAACTAAAATAGCTATATGAAATTAAGCATTAAAAAGTTGCAAATCAGGGTATTGTTGAAGTAAATCATTCGCAGATTTTTTTATGGAAGACTTTTCTTTCCACATATACTTTGTTATAATGGAAACTATAGTAAACATGCTTTAACAGGCAGTGAAGGAGGATACTTTGAAGAAGAAATTAATCCTTGAGTTTAAGAAGATTTTCGGAGCCGAAGGAAACATTCATTTATTTTTTGCACCGGGAAGAGTGAATTTGATTGGGGAACATACCGATTATAATGGCGGGCATGTATTCCCTTGTGCATTAACAATTGGAACTTATTTGGTAATCCGGGAAAGAGCAGATAAAAAAATTTGTCTGTATTCAATGAATTTTCCGGAATGTCCGATAGAAGAGTATAATCTGCAAGCAATTCCAGACGAGAAGAAAGACAGCTGGACCAGTTATCCAGTAGGAATTTTCTGGTCACTTCAGAAAAAAGGATATCAGATAGAAAGCGGATTTGACATGCTGTATTATGGAGACATACCAAATGGTTCCGGCCTGTCATCTTCAGCATCTATTGAAGTTGTTACTGCTTTTGCGGTAAGCACATTATGCGGACTTGGAATTGCTAATGAGGAAATTGCCAAACTGAGTCAGTTCTCAGAGAATGAGTATAACAAGGTAAACTGTGGTATTATGGATCAGTTTGCAGTTGCTATGGGAAAAACAGACTGCACGATTTTCCTGGATACTAAAACCATGGAATATCGTTATGCACCAATTCATCTGGAGAATGAAAAGATTGTCATTATGAATACCAAGAAAAAACGAAAGCTTGGGGAATCCAAATACAATGAACGCAGAAGCCAGTGTCAGAAAGCATTGGAGCTGTTAAAAAAGGAAATCGATATTCATGAACTGGGCGATTTGACAGAAGAAGAATTTGAATTACATAAGAGTTGTATTCAGGATCCAGTTCTTATGAAGAGAGCAAAACATGCTGTATATGAAAATCAGAGGACAGTTAAGGCCGTAGATGCCTTGGAAAAAGGTGAACTAAAGCTGTTTGGAAAGCTTATGTGTGAATCACATGATTCTCTTCGGGATGATTATGAAGTTACTGGTATTGAGCTGGATACATTAGTAGAAGAAGCTTTAAAATGTGAGGGAGTTCTGGGAGCCCGGATGACGGGAGCTGGATTTGGTGGATGTGCAGTCAGCATTGTGAAAAGCGATTCCGTAGATGATGTCATTCGTAAAGTTGGAAAAGCCTATAAAGAAAAAATCGGTTATGATGCAGAATTTTATGTAGTTTCCGTTGGTGATGGTCCAAAGGAATTCATATATCAGGAATAGGAAAGGATGAAGAAAATGAAGATTTTAGTATTAGGTGGAGCCGGATATATTGGTTCCCATACGGTCTATGAACTCATTGATAATGGTTATGATGTTGTAATTGCGGATAACCTGGAAACTGGTCATATTGAGGCTGTTCATCCAAAGGCAAAATTTTATCAGGGTGATATCCGTGACCGTGCATTTGTGGATAAAGTATTTCAGAGTGAAAAAATTGATGCAGTTATTCATTTTGCAGCAAACTCTTTAGTAGGGGAGAGCATGGTAAATCCATTAAAATACTATGATAATAATTTATGTGGAACTAAAGTACTGTTAGAGTCTATGGTTGCAAACGGAGTAGATAAGATTGTATTTTCTTCTACCGCAGCAACATATGGCGAGCCGGAAAACATTCCAATTCTAGAAACAGACCGTACAGAACCTACTAATACGTATGGAGAAACAAAGCTTTCTATGGAAAAAATGTTTAAATGGGTAAGCAAAGCACATGATTTACGTTTTGTATCTCTTCGTTATTTCAATGCCTGTGGTGCACATGAGAGCGGTAATATTGGAGAAGCTCATAATCCAGAAAGCCATCTGATTCCACTTGTATTACAGGTGCCAAATGGACAGAGAGATCACATCAGTATTTTCGGTGATGATTATGATACAAAAGACGGCACATGTGTCAGAGATTACATTCACGTAACAGACCTGGCAAATGCACATATTCTTGCGGTAGAATACCTGATGAAGGGAAATGAAAGTAATATTTTCAACCTTGGAAATGGTGTTGGATTTACCGTAAAAGAAGTAATTGATATGGCAGGCGAAGTAGTTGGAAATCCAATCAAAGCAGAAGTAGAGGCGAGAAGAGCTGGCGATCCTGCAAAACTGATTGCTTCCAGTGAAAAAGCAAGAACTATATTAGGATGGCAGCCTAAGTATGCAGATTTAAAACAGATCATTGCATCTGCATGGAAATGGCACAGCACACATCCAAATGGTTTTGAAAAATAATCTCTTGGAAAGCCAGCGTAAGCAGACGGGTGAAATAAAAAGCAGAAAGGCCTAAGGTTAATGGTCTTTCTGCTTTCCTGATTGAAGAAAGTACTGGATAGGATTCATAACTGCTTTTGGAGTTACTTTGGATAATGCAAAGCTAAGTTTCATAGAAGTAGTTGGAATAACCAGTGCTTTCTTTTTGTATGTTCCTGCTAATCCATGTCTGGCACATTCCTTAGGAGAAATCATAAATTCCTTCAAAGGCTGTTCTCCGTTTCGGTAAAACTCCGTATCCACCAGTCCAGGACAGAGACAGGTAATATGCACATCCTTTTTTTGGCGTTTTAGTTCATAATTAACGGCTGTGCTCAAAGAATAAACATAAGATTTAGTTGCTCCGTAAGCAGCAAAAAATGGTGTAGCATGAAAGGCAGCCATACTGGATACGTTGATAATGGAACCGTGTTTCATATGTTCTGCAAAAAGTTTTGTGAAAATATGAACAGCGGTAATATTCGTATCAATCATATCAAGTTCGTCGGATAGGCCTGTATCCGTAAAAAAGCCTGTAACACCAGAACCGGCATTGTTAATAACCATAGTGACTGGAAGAGATTTGATTTCTTCAAAAAGAGAAAAACAGTCCTGTCGATTGGTTAAATCCATTGCTTTTATGATGACATGAATGCCGTATTTTTCTTCCAGTTTCTTCTTCAGAAAAATAAGCCGTTCTTCACGACGGCCGATTAGAATCAGGTTATATCTGGACTTGGCAAGCCAAATGGAAAAAGCCTTTCCAATTCCGCTGGAAGCACCAGTAATAAATGCATACATAAGTAGTTCTCCTTTCGGGAAAGTTTCAACCATGACATTTATCATCTACCAGAATATAGGATATGATAAAAATTTAGGATGTGGCTGGCAGATTATTCATCAAAAAAACTGCCAGAAATCTGTTCTGGCAGTTTTGCTGGTTTTTAAGCCTATGTAGTGGCAACATGTCGAATAACTTCTGTAATGTGACCCGGCTCAAATGGTTTCGCTACAAAATCGGCGGCTCCATATTTAATTGCTTCTACCATTTTGCTCTTTTGGCCAACAGCAGTAACCATAACTACTTTGGCATCTGGATTTAACTCCATAATTTTTTGCAATGCTTCGATTCCATCCATCACTGGCATTGTGATATCTAATGTTACAACATCAGGTTTATGTTCTGCATACATATTTACGCCTTCTTCGCCATTTACGGCTTCCCCCACAATGGTATGTCCATCGGACTCCAGAATGTTTTTTAGAACTTTTCTGGAAGTGATGGAATCGTCTACGATAAGTATTGTTGACATTCTAAAATACCTCCCGCTTCCTGTTTTGGTCTTTCATATTCAGAAAATATAAGACTTGGACTCTCTGTGAGTACCAGATCTACTGTTTTCCCGTCTATAGACACAGGAAGAATATATACTAATGCACCGTCTGAATCCAGTGTTCCTTTCGGATAGCAGACTGGTGGAAGTAAGTCTTCTTCAATCGAAGAATCATATAGCTTGCGAATAAACAGCCCGTTTACACAATTAATAAACTCACAAACCGCGTCCAAAGCATCCGCATCCAGTGACGGAAATTCCATGCCTGCAAAGGACTCTGCAATTTCTAAGAGATCATTCTGATTTCCAGAAATGCCAACGAATATTTCGTATTCTCCTATCAGACGCTGGCTGGCTAGATTATCGAAAGAGTAGGAATATGTGCTGTGGGAATGACAAAAATAAATTTCCGTACTGATAAAACGAATGATATTTCGCAGCAATAATGAAAAATGTTCTAGGAAAAGAGGCTTGTCTATCTGAATAAACCGCTTTGCAATCATGTTGATGTCACCATTTTTCAAAGCATTCAGGTCGTGGGATGTTAAGTTTAAATCCTTCCGATACTGAAAAAGCAAGTGATGTATCTGGCCCAAGTCTAAGATTCCTGTCTGCACAGCTGCATGTACAAAAGCGATGTAGGGGCTTCCCTGCTGTTCTAACAGATAGTCTACCTGGTTTTTGGTCAGATATCCCTTTTCAATTGCGATATCTCCAAATCGTTTATCCTGCGAGGCTTGTATCTGATTTATCTCGCTTGCTTTTTCTTCTGTAAGCAGGTTGTTGGCAACGGCAATTAGACCTAACTTTACCCTTTGAGTAGTCTGACAATGTAGTATCTCATGGAGCTGCTGTTTCGTAATAATACCTTTACTGATTAAGTAACTTCCAAAGAAATGACTAAACATAATCAAGTCTCCTTTCAACATACCATACTAATAATATACAACATTTTCGAGGAAAAAAATAGTGTTTTTTCAAAAAAACTAATAAGTCATGACTTTTATATGATTTTGTGTTATCATAGTTTGAGATGAAACGAAATGAAAGGGCTTATAGTTATGAAAAAATTGATTGATTTATTATGTACAGAGATAAGCGCAGCTTTTGAAGATGCCGGCTATGACAAAGAATTTGGAATGGTAACTTTATCAAACCGTCCGGATTTATGCCAGTATCAGTGTAATGGTGCCCTTGCAGCTGCAAAAAAATATAAAAAGGCACCAATCATGATTGCAAATGATGTTGTTGCAATACTGGAAAAGAGCGATACTTTTTCAGAAGCCAAAGCAATTATGCCAGGTTTTATTAACCTAAAGCTGAATGATACATTTTTAGTATCTTATTTAAATGAAATGAATCAGGATGAACGCTTTGGATGCGATAAAGTAGAGAATCCAAAGAAGATTATGATTGATTACGGCGGCCCTAATATTGCCAAACCACTGCATGTCGGACATCTTCGTTCTGCCATTATCGGTGAGAGCATCAAACGTATTGGTAAATATGTTGGAAATGAAATGATTGGTGATGTACATTTAGGAGACTGGGGTCTTCAGATGGGGCTGATTATTACCGAATTGAAGAAACGTCAGCCGGAATTGGTATATTTTGATGATTCTTTCGAGGGAGAATATCCAAAGGAAGCACCATTTACCATTTCTGAATTGGAAGAAATCTATCCATATGCCAATGCGTATTCCAAAGAACATCCAGAATATCGTGAAGAAGCTATGAATGCAACAAAACTTCTTCAGAGTGGAAAACGTGGATATACTGCATTATGGAATCATATTTTAAATATTTCTATCAGCGATTTGAAACGAAACTATGAAAACTTAAATGTTTCTTTCGAACTCTGGAAGAAAGAAAGTGATGCACAGCCATACATTCCAGATATGGTAACGTATTTAAAAGAAAATGGTTATGCAAAAATCAGTGAAGGTGCTCTTGTTGTAGACGTCAAAGAAGAAACAGATACTAAAGAAATCCCTCCTTGCATGATTTTGAAATCAGATGGCTCCAGCCTTTATAATACAACAGACCTTGCAACAATGGTAGAACGTAGAAAACTGTTTGATCCAGATGCTATTATTTATGTGGTAGATAAGAGACAGGAACTTTACTTTACGCAGGTATTCCGTTGTGCGAAAAAGACTAAGATTTTAGATGACAAGACAGAACTTACGTTCTTAGGATTTGGTACTATGAATGGAAAAGATGGAAAGCCATTTAAGACAAGAGACGGAGGTGTTATGCGTCTGGAAAGTCTGATTAAGGAAATTGATGAAGCAGTTTATGAAAAAGTTATGAGCAACCGTGAAATCTCCGAGGAAGAAGCAAGAAGCATTGCGAAGACAGTTGGACTTGCTGCTATTAAATACGGTGATTTATCCAATCAGGCTTCCAAAGATTATGTCTTTGATTTAGACAGATTTACTTCTTTCGAAGGAAACACAGGACCATATATTCTGTATACTATTGTTCGAATTAAATCTATCTTGAGCAAATATGAAGCAGAAATCGGACAGGTTCCAACAGGATGCCAGATGAAAGAAGCAGCAAGTGACAGTGAACGTGCATTGATGTTAGAACTTGTAAAGTATAATGAATTGATTTATCAGGCATATGAAGATAAAGCACCACATAAAATCTGTCAGTATATTTACGAGCTCTCTAATGCATTCAGCCGTTTTTATCATGATACTAAAATTATTTCCGAAACAGACAAGGAAAAGAGAGAATCCTGGATTACTCTGATTTCCCTGACAAAGAATATTTTAAGCCAGTGCATTGACCTGTTAGGTTTAGAAGCACCGGAAAGAATGTAAGAGCTGCTTAAAAGAACAGTTAGTCCTTTGGGCGGCTGTTCTTTTGGCATATGCAGCCAGAAAAAGCTGGATGCCTTACATAAAAAACAGCGAGAATCAAAAATGAAAGAATGAATCGAGGAATTATTATGTATAAGGAAGTTAATCAGTTAATTATTTATCGTAATTTTGACAAGGAGAATATTCTTCATGAACTTGCCATCGTATGTAAAAACTTTGAGGAAGGAAATTTTCATAAAAAAGAGCTGGTTTCCAAGATTTATGAGCAGATGAACCGTTTGTTAGACGTTGCAACCCGTTATGGATTTGACTCTAATTTATGGCATAATTATATCGCTTATTTGTTAGCAACCGATGAAAATCCGTTTAGTATTGTGTGTGAAAAATTCGGCAGAAGAGAAGGTTCTGTTAATAAATTTGCAATCAGTGATTTTACGAATATTTATAAACTGTTTCATTATGACTTCACGGAACTGGAAGAAGCACTTGGCATCCACTGCTTTGATACGGTAGAAAGCTATGTTTCTATAGAAAAGAAGGAAAGAAGCTACAATAAAAGTGTCAGCGATAAAGTACGTGCACTAAGCAAAGAACTGGAAGGTGCATCTGGTGCGGAGGATATTTTAAATATTGTGACGAATTTCTACCGTCTTTATGGCGTTGGTAAATTTGGACTGAATAAAGCATTCCGTATTAAGAAGAAAAATGAAGAAGTCATTCTTTCTCCTATTTTAAATACAGATAATGTGAAATTAGATGATTTAATTGGATATGAAATCCAGAAGCAGAAACTTTGTGATAATACAAAGGCATTTGTAGAAGGAAAGAAAGCAAATAACGTGCTGATGTTTGGTGACAGTGGTACTGGTAAATCAACTTCTATCAAAGCTATTCTGAATGAATACTATGATCAGGGACTTCGTATGATTGAAATCTATAAACATCAGTTCCAGGATTTATCGAATGTCATTGAGCAGATTAAGGATAGGAATTATCGTTTTATCATTTATATGGATGATTTATCATTCGAGGAATTCGAGATTGAATATAAATACCTCAAAGCAATTATTGAGGGTGGCTTGGAAACAAAGCCGGATAATGTACTGATTTATGCAACTTCCAACAGAAGACATCTGATTCGTGAAACATGGGGTGATCGTAACGACGGTACCAGCAATGAGGAATTGCATCGTTCAGAGACAATGCAGGAAAAACTATCTCTGGTAAATCGTTTTGGTGTAACTATTAGTTTTTCCAAACCTTCCCAAAAAGAATTCTTTAATATTGTAGTGAATCTTGCAAAGAAGAATCCTCAGATTACTTTAACAGAAGAGGAACTTTGTAAGGAAGCAAATAAGTGGGAATTAAGCCATGGCGGAATGTCTGGACGTACCGCACAGCAGTTTATTAATTATCTCTGTGGTAAATGTCAGGCTTAGGAAAATGCACCTCTTCCCCATCTCTGAGTATAATATAGATAGAAAGACTGGAATGGGGAGAAAAAATGGAACAGGTAAATAATCTAAATAGTGGTTCCTATGTCAGAGTGCTTCATGCCATAGCAGAAGCACCTGCAGTTGATGTATATGTAGATGGAATGCTGGCTGCAAGAAATCTGGAATTTTCGTATTTTACGAATTATGTGATTCTTCCGGCAGGAGAACATATCATTGATGTTTATGAAGCAGGGACAGAGCAGCTGCCATTATTATCTGGGCAGTGGAATCTGCCACCAGAAGAATATTTTACGGTGATTGCATTTGGAGATTTGGAAGATATGAAGATGGGTTTGATTGAGGATTCTGATGGAGACGTTGATCGGGATGAGGCTGAAGTCCGATTTGTCCATGTATTTCCTGATGGACCAACCGTATCCGTATTGGCGGATAAGAAAACCTGGTTTGAAGGGCTGGAATATGCTAATCTGACGAAATATAAAGAAGTATATCCTGGAATTTATGAGGTATATGTACAGGAAATGTCAAATGGAGCACCGATTTTGAATTTTCAGATGCAGACAATGGGAGGTTATCCGTATTCCGTTTATATCGTTGGAGAAAAACCGAAAAATAATGGAATTCTCCCATTAGTAGACGGGAAAAACGCAAATTCGTTTTATCGATTTTAAATTAATATATTAAAAAGAAAAGCCTTGGCAGCCTTTTAGGATGCCAGGGCTTTTGCTTATAAGATAGGAAAATTTTATTTTTTTAATGGTTCAAATGTTGTAATTGTTTTCTGCTTCTCTTTTTTTCGTTCTTTCGTTTCTTTTAATGCTATTTGACAGAAATAATCCTGAGAGCATAATTTCTTTCGGCCACGGCGGTCTGCTTTTTTATAGGTGCCGTCGGGTTGTAAAATATGAGCCTTCAGGTTATCTTCTAATTGGATATTTAAGATCGAGCGTATTTTTTCTTTCAAATTTGAATCTTCTACTGGGAACAAGATTTCCACTCGTTTATCCAGGTTTCGTGGCATCCAGTCTGCACTTCCCATGAAAATTTCTGGATAGCCGTCATTTTCAAAATAGAAGATGCGGGCATGTTCCAGAAAGTTTCCAACAATAGAACGGACAGAAATCGTTTCACTGATGCCAGGAATACCTGTTTTCAGGCAGCATATGCCCCGGACGATCAAATCTATTTTTACACCTACCGAAGAAGCCTTATACAGTGCTTCAATGATTTTTGGATCACACAAAGAATTCATTTTAGCGATAATATGTGCTTTTTTTCCAGCAGCAGCAAATTCTGTTTCCCGTTGAATTAGGGATAAGAATTTATCCCTAAGCCAAAGAGGAGCCACCGCTAATTTGTTCCAGGATAATGGCTGGGAGTAGCCAGAAAGCATATTAAATACAGCAGTCGCATCTTCGCCGATAGGATTGGAACAGGTGAAGATACCCATATCGGTGTAGAGCTTTGCGGTGGAGTCATTATAGTTACCAGTTCCTAAATGGACATAGCGGCGGATGCCGTCATCTTCTCTGCGGACAACCAGAGTGATTTTACAGTGGGTTTTAAGCCCCACCAGACCATAAATAACATGGCATCCAGCCTGTTCCAGTTTTTTTGCCCAGATAATGTTGTTTTCCTCATCAAAACGAGCTTTCAATTCCACCAGAACCGTTACCTGTTTACCGTTTTCTGCTGCCTGGGCAAGAGAAGCAATAATCGGAGAATTGCTGCTGACACGGTATAACGTCTGCTTGATAGCCAAAACATTCTTATCTACAGCGGCCTGTCGTACAAAATCTACCACGGAGTCGAAGGACCAGAAGGGATGGAAGAGCAGAATGTCTTTTTTTCGAATCTGGGTGAAAATATCTTCCTCTCCGGCAAGTTCTTTTACTGGCTGAGGAACATAGGACGGCGTCTTTAAATGGGAGTATCCTTTTTTGCCGTATAGTTTCATTAAAAAGGTTAAATCCAGGGGGCCATTTATTTTATAGACATCCATATCTTTAATGTGAAGTTCCTGCTTTAAGCGCTTTAACAGTCGTTTGTCAACACCGTCTTCTACTTCAAGCCGAATGGCTTCGCCCCATTGTCGTTTTTTCAACTGTTTTTCGATTTCTACCAGAAGATCTGCTGCTTCATCTTCATCAATGGAAAGATCTGCATTTCGCATAATCCGGTAAGGAAAAGCGGAAACTACCTTATAGTTTAAGAAAAGTTTTTGAATATTTTTTTCAATAATCTGTTCCAAAAGAATATAAGAATGAATGTCATCTTTCTGAGATGGAATTTCAATTAATCGTGGAAGTAGATTTGGTACCTGAACAGTAGCAAAATCGCAGTCTGTTTCTGAAGTTTTATCATGAATCAGGGCCGCAATATTTAATGTTTTGTTTCGGATTAGTGGAAATGGTCTGGAAGAATCTACGGCCATTGGAGTTAGGACAGGATATATCTCATTTTTAAAGTATTTGTCTACATAGTTCTGCTGTTCCTCATCCAAATTCTCAAACTGGTTTACCAGACGGATTTTATTTTGTTTCAGCTGAGGCAGAAAACTGCGGTTGTATGTAGAATACTGCAGTTCCACCAGATCGTGGGTTTTCAGACTGATTTTGTCCAGCTGTTCTTTTGGCGTCATCCCGGAAATATCTTTTTTTTCATAACCGGCATGTACCATATCTTTTAACGAAGCGACACGGATCATAAAAAATTCATCTAGGTTAGAAGCGGTAATACTTAAAAATTTCAGTCGTTCAAAAAGAGGGATGCTTTTGTCTCTGGCTTCATTTAATACACGTAAATTGAATTCCAGCCAGCTTAATTCCCGGTTTGTAAAATATTCATGTTTGTGGTATCCATTTTGTTCCATTATGGCAGCCTCCTTTTTTGTTTAAGATGTGGGCGGATTCCATAGACATCTTCAAAGAACGATGCCTTGGTATCAAAAAGCCCAGATTCCAAAGTGATATCTTCCAAGGTATAAGCCGTAATAGTCAAATCATTCGGCTTCAGGGAGAGTTTGATTTCTTTTAGTTTCTGTTTGTGGCTTTTATCTAGCACATGGGCAATACTGAAAATAGCAAACAACTTTGCGGTTTTCAGATAAATATCGGTTTCAATTCCGTCGTGGGAATGAAGATTTTCCTGAAAATCTTCCGTAGTGTAGCTGACAAGTCTGGCAATTAGTTCCCGTTCCTGATGGGAAAGGCCTATAATTTCTGTAGACATAATAATATGGTATGAATTTTCACGAGAGTGGTTCATATTAATAAAGTCACCACAGTTGTGAAGGGTAACTGCAATTTTTAACAGAAGGCGTTCTCGTTTCCCAAGTCCATGGAGTTTATGGATGCCGTCGAAAATACGGAGAGCCAAGTGTTCTACATTTTCATTATGAGGACGGTTGCACTGGTAGCGAAGGGCAATATTTCTGGCACAGCAGATGATATCGTTTGTAAAATCATGTTTAGAAGCTAGTTTCATTTTTCGTTCTGCATATTCTGCAGCAATACCATCACAGAGACCAATATCGCAGAAATAAATATGTTTTGCATTGCTTTCCTCCAGGAGGCGAAGATAAATCATGGATGCCGGCATAAGAAGGGCAGCCTGTTCCTGAGGGAGATTTGTCTTGGAAATAATGCTGTTAAGTGACATTTTGGATATTTGTTCCAAGGTACGCATGCAGTCTTTTACCGGTAAGGGTTTCATGACTGGAGGATACTTCATTAAAGTGAGCATATCATCGAGCTGTTCTCCAAGTGCAATGATGTTTTCAATTTTCAGATTTTTTAGATAAAACTGGGTAAACGTAAGCAGTTCATTGTTAATGTATTCCATGACAAGGCTTTTGAAATCATTCGTCATCTTTTCCATATCTCCTAACAGTTCTCGGATACGGAGAACTCCTAGACGAATATTCTGGGTGCATAAAAGGCTTCCTTTGGAAAAAAGGGTAATTTGGATGCTTCCAGAACCGGCATGGATGATGGCTGTATCTTTTTCAACAATCTGGTTAAAAGAAGATTCACGAAATGCAATAGCTTTATAGCAGAGAAAACGCTGTTCAGAGTTGCTGATGACTTTGACCTCAATGCCAGAGTGGAGTTTAATCTGATCCAGAATCAGAAATTTATTCGATGCCTCTCGGATTGCACTGGTTGCATAGGCGACGTATTCTGTTACGTCGTATTCCTGTAATTTCAGGTTAAAATTCTTTAGGACTTCACAGACTTCATTGACAAGGGCATAGCGGATTTTTCCATATTTATAGGTATCAGAACCTAGCAGAATCGGGTGTCTTACATGATCCAGTTCATGTATGCCATCTTTTTTGGAAATTTCGTAAATCTTTAACGACAGTTCATTGGAGCCCACATCAATGGCAGCAAAAGTTGTAAATGACATAAAAACCTCCTTCAGTCTTTGAAATTAGAATTTGTTTATTTGTGGAAAATTATTCAAAATAGTAAATGAATCGTTAGAATGGTAAATAATACTAATGATTATATTGTAACAGGTATTTAAAAAATTGAAAATAGTTTTTTCAGGAGTAGAACATAAACTACCTTTGTTCTGGCTTTTTTGCAAAAAGTATGTATAATAGGTAGTGAATAAAATATATGAAATCGTGTGAAAGAAAATTTAATTATGAAAGGATGCCCATAGGTTCTTACACACAAAAAGGGCAGTATTGCAGTTTTGCAACATTGGGAAAGAGGAATATGAAAACTTCAGATTTTAACTTTGACCTGCCGGAAGAACTGATTGCACAGGATCCACTTGAGGATCGTTCCAGTTCCAGGCTTTTGGTATTAAATAAAGAGACAGGTGTGATTACACACAAAATTTTTAAGGACATTAAGGATTATCTTCGTCCAGGAGACTGTCTTGTCCTGAATAACACAAAAGTAATTCCAGCCAGACTAATCGGAGAAAAAGAAGGAACCGGAGCGAAAATCGAACTTCTGTTATTAAAGAGAATGGAAGGTGATGTCTGGGAAACTCTTGTAAAACCAGGTAAGAAAGCAAAGCCAGGAACCAGAATTTCTTTTGGAAATGGTTTGTTAATTGGTGAGATTACAGAAATAATTGAAGATGGTAATCGTCATGTAAAATTTTATTATGAAGGAATCTTTGAAGAAATTTTAGACCAGTTAGGTCAGATGCCGCTGCCACCTTATATTACACATCAGTTAAAGGATAAGAACCGTTATCAGACGGTATATGCGAAATATGAGGGTTCTGCCGCTGCACCTACTGCAGGTCTTCATTTTACCAAGGAACTGTTACATGAATTGGAAGAGATGGGGGTTATTCTCTGTGGGGTAACTCTTCATGTTGGGCTTGGAACCTTCCGTCCGGTAAAAGTAGATGACGTGACCGAACATCACATGCATACGGAAGCGTATCAGGTGCTTCCAGAAGCAGCGAAGAAAATCAATGATGCTAAGAGAGAAGGACGTCGTGTTATCTGTGTTGGTACTACAAGCTGCCGTACCGTAGAATCTGCAGCAGATGAAAATGGAATTGTTCAGCCGGGAAGCGGTGATACAGATATTTTCATTTATCCAGGTTATAAATTTAAAGTACTTGACTGTCTGATTACAAATTTCCATCTTCCGGAATCCACACTGGTTATGCTGGTTTCTGCACTTGCAGGGAAAGATCATATTATGAATGCATATGCCGAAGCAGTGAAGGAAAGATACAGATTCTTCTCTTTTGGGGATGCCATGTTTATTACGGATGATGATTTGATAAAAGAAGATTAGTACAAAATAAGAATACTGCATGCAATTCCAAATTGCTAACAGGTAATCTTGGCAGCTTTACAGCAGGGGATGCAGCAACCATGAATGCTTCTTACAACTTAGTTAGACAGCTGGATACTTACTTTGAAATAGTAAAAAGGGAGTAGAAGTAACCTTTTTTATTCATAAGTTCATCAAAAGAACCTTTTTCTTTTATGTATCCATTTTTTAGAGTAATAATTTCATCTGCCTGTCGAAGTATGGTTTCATCCAAATCGTGTAAAACGAATACTCTGGTTATATCTTTAAGATTCATAATGGAGGACATTACATGGAACGAAGTATTTGCATCCAATGCTGCTGTAATTTCATCTGCAAGAAGTACATTTGTATGTCGGATAAGACTTCTTGCAACTGCGATTCTCTGCCTTTCTCCTCCTGAGAGAGAACTGCCGTTTTCACCGCATTTATAGGTTAGTCCCTTTTGATTTACAAGTTCAGTAAGACCGGACTGTTTTACTGCTTTGTCTATTTCATCGTTCGAGAACTCTTGATACATTGTGATGTTATCTAAAATGGAGCTGTCAAAGATAACTGTTTCTTGTTGGATAAAAGCCAATGCCTTATATATCTCATCATTACTGACATCTCTAAGCTCTGTATCATCATAGAAGATTTCTCCACTATATGGACTCATCATTTGCATGATAAGTTTTAAAAGCGTACTTTTTCCACTTCCGGAGGCACCCACGATAATGTAACATTTTCCCGCCATTATATCTAAGTTTATATTCTTTAGTGATAATTCTGTTTTTGCATTTGAAAGGTCATCTGCATAACGGTAGGAAACATTTCTAAATCGAATCGAATGCTGAAGTTTGGAAAGTTTTTTAGAGGTTTCGTGTTTTTCCTCAGTATCCAATACTTCTCCAAGTTTATCTACAAGGGATAACGATGCCTTTGCATCTGTCAGCATTGGTGGAAGATTAGTAACTGGATCAATGAGATAATTAATAAGCTGGGAGAAAGCGATAATCGTTCCTGATGTTATCTTATCATCATAAAAAGAGAACAGTACACATGCAAATAGTACGCTAAACTGTGTGATGTATCCTGAAATGGCAGCATGGTAATTTACTTTCTCAATGATTTTTTCTCGATTTCTCTGACTTTTTCTGACCTCTTCGCATTGATTCCTGTAAAGGAGATTAAAGGCATTTTCCGCTTTAAAGCTTTTGATAGTAGAAAAGCCTCCAAATATATCTTTTATGACTGCCATATATTCGGAATTTTTTTCAGATAGAGACATCTCTGCATCGGATAGTTTTCTTCCGGATATAAGTGCAGCAATAAGTGGTATAAATGAAATGATTACTGCAATCAGTGTAAGCCAAATACTATAACCAGCCATCATTACAAGAGCACCAAGGCAGCATATAAATATCTGGGTGATAATTGGAAGCTGATCAAGATATTTTTCTTTTATAGAAGAAATATCGTTTACTAGTGCTGATGTGTAATTGGATGAATTTTTCCTATAAAATCCTTGGATATCCTTCTTTAAAAGTTTGGTAAAAGCATAACTTCTGTATTGTGCGACTGCTTTTGTGCTGAATGCAGTTCTAAAATAATAGGTACATATTCCAGAAAATAATTCCATAAATATAACTGCAAGTCCCATGAAAAGAAGATGACTCCAATTACTTGTCCCCGTTCCTGCTACTAAGTCGATTACCTGCTGCATAAGATAGGGGACACATAAAATTGCAATAGAAAGAACAGTGGTACCTAGAATGGCCATTGCCAGGTTGAATCTGTTATTTTCATAGAATTTACTGCGCAGTGCTTTCGTGTTTGACGATTGATTCTTCATGATTCGTTTCCGTATCCTTTCTTTTATAGTTCTTGTCTTGGAAAATGGAATGTTTCTAAAATTTCTGTATTTCAGGATAAAATATTTGATTTAAGAAATCTTCAAAACTTTTCTGTTCATTTTCACATTGTTTGTCAAAGTTTATTTTAGCGGATTGTTCACATCCCCCACCGCAATATCCACCTATTTTGCATATGCTGCATTTTTTGTTATCTCTATATGTTCTGTTTGGTTTTTTATAATTTTTTAGATTGTCAGATGAGAATTTAAATTCTGAGAATTCTTTTCTACCTACGGTATATGTACATCTAAAAGTGTCTAAATCAGGATCGATGTAAAAAACATTTTCATATGGTGCAGCAGCCCAACAGTAGTTTCCTGAACCTTTTAACTCTTGTTGGCGATAATTAACTCCTATTTTCTTACACAATTCATAGGGAGCCCGTATAAACGAAGCATATACTCCATCAGGTATCATACTAAATTCCCCTAATTTTTTCAATATATCAGTTTCACTAAGTATATCTTTATAGTTAGTTTCATAAAATCTATCATCAACTCGTCCTATAACAAAGGAGAACTTTTCATTACTTAAGAACTCTTCTTGTTCATAAAAATTAATCATGCTACCAATTTGATTTATATTATGTTTATCAATATTAGCTGCTATGCTTACTCTTACACCATTATCTATAAGCAGCTTTACGTTTTGTAATATTGAGTTTGCATGTGCAGTCGGTATATTTTTATTTCTTTCGCATCTTGTTGTCTCGTTATTAAAGAGGCTGTCTATAGTTGTAAATATACTCATATTTAACCCGCGGTATATAATAAGCTCCTTTAGATAGTATCCTAAAAAAGAACCATTGGTTGTTATGCCTACACTTATTCTGTTTTCTACGCAAAAGTCAAATATTTTTATAATATCATCGTGATTTTCTGGTAATAATGGCTCACCACCAAACAATTCTATAACTATATTTTCATCGTTATGGTTATTTTTATATTCTATAATGGTAGATAGAATATAATCTAAATTTTCTGTTGTAATTTTATTTTTATTTAGTTTATCATTATGCTGTTGATAGCAATAAGTGCATTTTAAATTGCATGCATAGCTCAATGCAATAACAAAACTAGTAGATTTATTTTTGGTATCAACTATTTTATTCGAATAAATATCATATTCACTAGTTATCGGTTTATATTCTAGGACTTCTGCTACAGTTTTTGGGTATTTTCCAATGCCATTCCAATCTATTGTATCAAGTAAAATACATCTATTGGTGTATGAATTTATGATGCATACTTTCTTTCCTAGATGTTTTATGATTAAGTGATCTATAGATGGTACAAGTATTTCAGATTTATCTTGTATTTCCATTCTTTTTAATTTACCATTTGAAATCTCTTCAATGAACATTATTTCCTGTATGATTAGTAAGACTCAATAAATCATACGTCTCCTTTCTTTTTAAGGTGGTTAAATTTTTATTAATCTCTAGATTTTTAATATTTTTGAATGAGGAGGTGCAGGAAAACATCCTACACCCCCTCACTCAGAAAAAGGTTTTATACAATTATCTTACTGTAGAATATCTACGATGTCCTACAGATGCTGTGCAAACGTTTGCAAGTTTATCAATTGCTTCCATTTTTTCAATTTCTTCTTTTGTTAGAGTAACGCTTTTTAATGCTACCATATCTTTCATTCTCCTTTCCTTGGATGCCTTAAGTATAGCATCGCAAATTTATACTATGATTACATATTAAATGCTAATACTAAGTCGTCACAATGTCAATATTTTTCTTCTATATTATTCATAAAAATCCATAATATGACATATATAAATGAGATTGATTATGACGGAAGGTAAATGTATAATACCAAAGAGAATGTGTTTTGCAGGCAGAACTTATTACAAAGAAAATCAAAGAACAGAAATATAAGGACTGTTCCAATCTTGTGGAGGTGTGAAAATGATTTATACAGTCACATTAAATCCATCACTGGATTATGCTGTGGGCGTGGATGGATTTTTGTTAGGAGCGACAAATCGGACGAAAAGTGAGCAGATACTGCCAGGGGGAAAAGGAATTAATGTTTCTATTATGCTGAAAAATTTAGGAATAGAAAGTACAGTACTTGGCTTTCTTGCTGGATTTACTGGAGATGAAATTGAAAGGAAAGTAAAGGAAGCAGGATGTAAAACAGATTTTATCCGGATGGAAGAAGGTATGTCGAGAATCAATATCAAACTGAAATCTGATGTGGAGACGGAAGTAAACGGAATGGGGCCGGTAATCAGTGAGGCAGCGTTAAATCAGCTGTTTGAAAAACTGGATCAGCTGAAACGGGATGATGTGCTGGTTCTGGCAGGAAGTATTCCAGCATCCATGCCATCGATCGTCTATCAGGAGATTATGGACAGGCTTTCGAATAAAGGAGTAACGTTCGTTGTAGATGCGACGAAAGACCTGCTGGTAAATGTATTAGAAAGACAGCCATTTCTGATTAAGCCCAATCATCATGAATTAGGTGAGATTTTTGGAGTGGAGTTAAAAACCAAAGAAGAAGTGAAACAATATGCCAGAAAGCTGATGGAAATGGGAGCCAGAAATGTATTGATTTCCATGGCTGGCGACGGGGCAGTATTCTTAGGAGAGGACGGAAGTGTGCTGGAAAGTCCGGCGCCAAAAGGAAAGGTGATAAATTCCGTGGGATCGGGAGACTCTATGGTAGCAGGATTTCTTGCCGGATATTTCAGTACAAATGACTATGAACAAGCATTTAAGATGGGAATTTCAGCAGGAAGTGCAAGTGCATTTTCTAAAGAACTTGCAACGAAGGAAGAAGTTCTTGCTATATTAAATACACTTTAGGACGAGGCCAGAGGTTTTGGTGGTCAAAGATGAACAGGGAATCCATGCAAGATCAGCAGGATTAATTAAAATTGCTAAAGATGGCAAGAGAATTATGGGAGTGATGAGACTTGGTGTGAAGGCTGATGGAGAAGAGGAAGCGAATGCCATAGATGATAGAGCAGGTGATAAAGGAGAATTTATAGGTCGATTTGTCGATAATTGAACTATTGAATGCTTAAAAAGCTAGCTTTACAGATACTTGTAAAACTAGCTTTTAGTATGTACATGTGTAGGCTTGTTGTTATGTAAAATTAGGATACACGTACTTGAATTTTTGCACCGAAGCTACTCAGATTGTAGAATTTAATACGGTATTTATGATGCTCTAAATCTGTGAAGTTGTAGGAATCCTTTGAAGAACCTTTAATTGTATAGGAATCAACAACGCAGTGGTCAGTATTATCGTATAGCTTAATTAGAATATCTGCATTGTTATAATTATTTACCTGAACAAAAATTTCGTAACCACTTTTATATTTACATGGCTTATAAAGGCTTGAACTCTTTGTCCATCCATCGCCAGAGATGGTTGTTGTAAATTTGTCCAAACTTACATCATCAAGATCTACTACTGAAGATGCACTTACAGCTGTAGAACATAAACTTGTAAGACAGAATAGTATAGTTAGCATAGTTACCATTAATTTCTTTTTCATTATAATATCCTCCTTTTTTTTACATGGATAATCATACCATTAATTGGAGATGATGTAAAGGGCAACTTAAAAAAATTTATATTAAACAAAACCCAAAAGATTCGAAACATCTAATTAATGCCAAATCTTTTGGGCTTTTATAAGCATATTTTTTGTCTGTCTATTTTACGCAAATCCTCTCCAAATCCCGATAAAATTCTGGATAAGAAATATTCACACACTCGCTTCCAAGGATAGTGGTTTCACCGTCTGCCTGCAAAGCGGCGATGGCAAAGGACATGGCGATGCGGTGATCTAGATTGGTTTCGATGTCAGCCCCGTGGAGAGCATTGCCGCCGTTAATAATCATACCATCATCGGTAGCGGTAACATCGGCACCAATTTTCTTTAAGTTGTTTACAACAACATCAATACGGTTGGATTCTTTTACTTTCAGTTCCTGGGCATCTTTGATAACCGTTATTCCATCTGCATAAGCAGCAAGGACAGCAATAACAGGTAATTCATCAATTAAAGTTGGTATCAGTTCACCTCCGATAGTACAGGAGTGAAGTTCGCTGGAACGAATCAGAATATCCGCAGATGGTTCACCGTCTGTTTCATTGACATTCAGAAGTTCCATGGCGCCTCCCATCATTTTTACGACACGAAGAATACCGCCACGGGTTTTATTAATTCCAACATTTTTAATTAAAAGTTCAGAACCAGGAACAATTAATGCCGCACAGATAAAGTAAGCAGCAGAAGAAATGTCACCAGGTACCAGCACTTTCCTTCCGGTCAGTTTAGGTTCTGGGGTAACAGTAGCAGTAGTACCCGAGGATATAACATGTCCGCCGAAGAAATTTAACATAATTTCTGTGTGATTTCGGGATACATAAGGTTCAGTAACCGAAGTTATATCGTCTGCATAGAGTCCGGCTAAAAGAATGCAGGATTTTACCTGGGCCGAGGCAACTGGTGACAAGTACGAAATGGCTTTCAGCGGGCTTCCTATAATATGTAAAGGAGCACAGCCATTTCCGTGGAGGCTGTCAATGTGAGCACCCATTTTCTTTAGAGGTTCTATGATACGTTTCATAGGACGTTTCTGAATGGATTCATCGCCATTTAGTGTGCTTTCAAAACTCTGTGCAGCAAGAATACCAGACATTAATCTGGTGGTAGTTCCGCTGTTTCCAACGTCTAGAATGCCGTCTGGTCTTTTCAGACCATGCAGGCCATTACCTGTTATGTGTACATTTGTACCATTTATCTGAATATCGGTTCCCATAGCACGAAAGCATGCAATGGTGGAGAGGCAGTCGGCTCCAGTTAAAAAATTTTCAATTTCCGTGGTGCCATTTGCCAGAGAACCAAGCATGACTGCCCGGTGGGAGATGGATTTGTCTCCAGGAACACTTAGTTCCCCCTTTAACTGTCTGACTTTCTTAAAAATCATGAATGTTCTCCTTTTCTAACAATTTTTCAACGATTATCGCTCATAAACAGTATAATGATATTGACGCAGCAATGCAATGGCTTTGTCTTGAGATTCTTCATCGTAGAATTCGATTCGCAGTACGCCGTCTTCAAATTCCCGGTTGTGAATAATACCGATGTTCTGAATACTGATAGCATTTGCAGCTAAAATCGTCGCAACGGTAGCAATTGCACCGGTTTCGTCCATCACATCCAGATATACTTCGTATACCTTAGAAATTGATCCTTTCGAACGGATCGGAAGAGAATCCCGGTATTCCTTGGCTGACTGAAATAAATCAGTTAGTTTGGTTTCATCTTCTAATGTAATAGCATGTTCAAAATCAGATAAACAATCTTTAAATAAATGAATAAATTTTAAAATACTGTCTTTGTTGGAGCTGCAGATATTCTGCCAGATTTCCGGTGAAGAAGAGGAAATTCTGGTGATGTCACGAAAACCGCCTGCCGCAAGATTTTGCATGTATTCCTGTTCTGTATCCTGGGTGCGGACAAGATTGACTAAGGATGCAGAAATGACATGAGGTACATGACTGATGGCAGCAGTAACATCATCATGCTCATCTGGATTTAGTACAATAGGGATAGAACTGATTCCTTTTGTAAATGCGACCATTTTTTTAACCGTGTCTTCCGGCGTCTGCTTTGTCGGTGTTAATATGTAAAATGCATTTTCCAAAAGGCGGGCACTGGAATTTGCATATCCGGTTTTTTCCGAACCAGCCATTGGATGGCCGCCAATGAAATTTTTCTCTAAATCAAGTTCTTTTACTGCAGAATGAATGTTTCCTTTGACACTGCCAACGTCGGTAATAATGGAGGATGGCCGGATAATGGATTTTAACTGTTTCAAATAGGCGATGTTAGATAATACCGGGCCACATAAAATAACCAAGTCACATTCTTTAAAATCCGTCTTCAGATCTGTCGATATAAAATCAATGATTCCATCTTGTTTTGCAAGTTCTAAGCTTTCATTTTTCTCATTTTTATGGTGGTTAAATGCAATTAACCGATAGTTTGGAAAGTGAGCTTTGATTGCTTTGGCGATGGAACCACCGATTAGGCCAAAGCCAATAAAGCCAGTGCAGATGTCCTCCATTTGTTTACCTCCTGTATTTCAATATTAATTAAATGTACGGTTCATAACCGAAATGATTGGTTTTAATTCGTTGCACAGTTCATCAAATAATGGGAATGTTAAGGACTGTGGTCCGTCGGATAATGCGTGGGCAGGATCTGGATGAGTTTCTACCATTAATCCGTCAGCACCAGCAGCAATAGCAGCTTTTGCAAGTGGTTTTACGTATTCGCGGACACCAGTTGCATGGCTTGGGTCAACGATAATTGGAAGATGGCTCTTTTCCTTGATAACAGGAACGGCACTGATATCCAGTGTATTTCTCGTTGCTGTTTCAAAAGTACGGATACCTCGTTCACATAATACAACGTTTGGGTTACCTTCTGCCATAATATATTCAGCAGCGTTTAACCATTCATCGACTGTAGCACTTAAACCACGTTTTAACAAGATTGGAAGGCCAGTTTTTCCAGCTTCTTTTAACAGATAGAAGTTCTGCATGTTTCTGGCACCGATTTGAAGCATATCAACGTATTTTACAGCAGCTTCAATGGCTTCTAAGCTGGTAACTTCACAAACGATGGAAAGACCGGTTTCGTCTTTGGCTTCTTTCATTAATTTTAAGCCTTCTTCTTCTAGACCTTGGAAAGAATATGGGGAAGTTCTTGGTTTGTATGCACCACCACGTAAAATCTGGGCACCGGATTTTTTAATTGCTTTTGCTGTCTCCATTACCTGATTTTCATTCTCAACGGCACAAGGACCAGACATAATGACAATTTCCTTTCCACCGATTACGGTATTGCCTACTTTAATCTGACTGGATTCCGGATGAAACTTTCGGTTGGAAAGCTTGTAGCTTTCAGTAACTTCAACGACTTTTTCTACATCGTCAGCGATTTCTATATTTTTGTCTCTCAATTTCTGTTTATCTCCAATTACTCCAATGATAGTAACCTCTTTACCACAGGAAACGTGAGTTTCCAGTCCACTGCTTTTAATCAGTTCTAAAACATTTTTTACAGATTCCTCTTTGGCATTTGGTTTCATTACTATAATCATAATATTATCTCCCATCTCTCATTTATTTTATCCACTAAAATCTTATTTAACAATGGAATATATTAACAAAATTATGTATTCCCGTTTAAACGGCATCTGCCGTTCCACAAATCAGCCGGCCAGCTCTTTTATGATTTAAAGTTTAACACTATAAAATGAGAATGTCAATACTTTAAAGCGTAAAAGTTTAACGCTTTAAAGCAAAATAATAGAAATGTCTGAAAAATGCATGTCCAGAACAGGAAATAGCAGTCGTAAAAGTGAGGCTGTCTGAGTAAACTTATAATAGCAATGGATTTACAGTCTGACCAGATTGAAACTGTCATGTATCTTATGTAATGGAGGTGCTTATTATCGTATCGTTTAAAAGCAGAAACATTCGTAATATTGTAATTCTGGGACATGGAAGCAGTGGAAAGACTACCCTTACTGAGGCATGTGCCTATGTAACAGGCGTAGTAAGCCGGCTTGGAAAAACAGAGGACGGAAATACACTCAGTGATTTTGATAAGGAAGAAATACGAAGGGGATTTTCCATAAACATGTCACTGGTTCCGGTTATTCAGGATGAAGTAAAGCTGAATCTTTTGGATACTCCTGGTTATTTTGATTTTGTGGGAGAAACCGTGGAAGCGCTGGAGGCAGCTGATGCAGCAGTAATTGTTATTTCTGGAAAAAGGGGTGTGGAAGCAGGCACATTAAAAGCATGGGAATACTGCGAGAAAAAGCAGATTCCAAGAATTTTTTTTGTGACGGATTTAGACGATGGGAATGCAGACTTTGAAGCAGTAGTGGAAAAGTTAACAGAATATTATGGAGAAAAGGTAATTCCATTTCAAGTGCCTCTTCGAGAGGAGGATGCCTTTTGGGGATATGTGGAACTGATAAGTATGCAGGGACGAAAGTTTCAGAAAAATCAAGAGGAAGTGGATTGTGAAATTCCAGAGAAGCTAAAAGAGATGGCAGAGACTTATCGATTAAAGATTTTAGAAAACGTTGCGGAAAGCAATGAGGAACTGTTGGAAAAATATTTTGATGGAGTAGCATTTTCTAAAGAGGAAATGAGTACGGCAATAAAAGAAAGTATCAGTAAGCTGGATTTGGTTCCAGTTTTCCTTGGAGCGGGGCTTAAGGCACAGGGAATTACAGAATTATTAAAGGCCGCTGTCGAATATTTCCCATCACCTGAAGGAAAAGTTCATATGGCGGTTAATAGCAAGGAACAGGAAGAGATGGAAGTGATTTGTAGAGACGATGCCCCAGTTTCTGTACAGGTATTTAAAACTATTGCTGATCCATTTATCGGAAAGTATTCGCTGTTTCGTGTTATGTCGGGAATTTTACGGCCAGATGTAGTACTTTATAATCGGAATACAGAAAAAGAGGAGCGGGTGAATCGTTTTTTTATTCTATCAGGAAAAGAACAGCAGGAAGTAAACTGCCTGTTTGCAGGAGATATCGGTGCCTTTCAGAAATTAGCTGCAACTGCAACTTTTGATACGTTATCCGTAAAAGAATTTCCTGTTTTATATCCACGTCCAGAACTCCCGGTTCCTTATACCTATATTCGTTACAAAGCAGAGAAAAAAGGGGAGGATGAGAAAATTTCCCAGGCGTTATCTAAACTTCTGGATGAAGACTTGACTCTGAAAACGAAGCAGGATGCTATGAATCATCAATCGCTTCTATATGGAATGGGAGATCTGCACATTGAAACTGCTTTGTCAAAGCTTCTTAATCGATACAAAGTAGAAATCGCAGCACTGGAGCCAAAAGTTCCTTATATGGAAACAATTACTGGTTTGGCAAAGGTACAGGGAAAATACAAGAAACAGTCTGGAGGACATGGGCAGTATGGGGATGTACATATGGAATTTACGGCGACGGGGGATTATGCTGTACCCTATGTATTTGAAGAGAAAATTTTTGGAGGAGCTGTGCCGAAAAATTATTTTCCAGCAGTAGAAAAAGGAATTGCAGAAAGTGTGAAAAGCGGACTTTTGGCAGGATTTCCAGTGGTTGGAGTCAAGGCAGTGTTAGTGGATGGTTCCTATCATCCAGTAGATTCTTCCGAACTGGCATTTAAAATGGCAGCGATTATGGCATTTAAACAGGCATTTATAGAAGCAAAGCCGGTTTTGCTGGAACCGATTGTAGAAATGCATACGATAATTCCGAATCGGTATAGCAGTGATATTTTGGGGGATTTTAACAAACGTCGCGGAAGAGTACTTGGCATGAATCCGATTTCCAAGGAGAAAAAGGAGATAATCTGCGAGCTTCCATTAGAAGAAACATTTGGATACAGCACAACGCTTCGTTCTATGACGGCGGGACTTGGAGAATACCGTTATGACGTAGTGCGCTACGAACAGACATCTCCTTTTATACAGGAAAAGATTATTAAGAAATACAAAGAAATGCAGGAAAAATAAAAAAGGATGAAAGATTTCAGTTGAAAGGCTGACAAAAATAGAATACAATGAGTCTGGCAGGGCTGGTGCGACGAGAAGACGAAGAAAAGGCCAACAGATTTTGCGGATAAACCGGTCCTGTCATTTTTCTATTAATTCTATTAAAATCGGAGTGTTAAAAGAACACTTTTTCTATTTAATTTATGAAGAGAGAGGCGCTTTATGGGACTAAATGATACACCGAAGAGTGAACGAGTACATATTGCTGTATTTGGAAAGAGAAATGCAGGAAAATCCAGTCTGATTAACAGTATTACAGGGCAGAACCTGTCGATTGTATCGGACGTATTAGGGACAACTACAGATCCGGTTTATAAAGCAATGGAGCTTCTTCCGTTGGGACCGGTCATGATGATTGATACCCCAGGGCTTGATGATGTGGGAAAACTAGGAGGCATGCGTGTTGGAAAAGCTATGTCCGTACTTAATAAATCGGATATTGCAGTATTAGTATTGGATGCACAAGAAACGCAGAAAAAAGAAATTGGATTTGCTTTTGAAAAAGAATTATACGATCGGATTCAGAAAAAAGGAATTCCATGTGTTCTTGTTATAAATAAAATAGATTTGGTTTCGGATTGGGAGGTACAGAAAGAAACCACAGAGGCAGAACTGAAAAAACAGTTTGCGGGCTGTGAAGTGATTTCTGTCAGTGCTGAAACGAAGAAGCAGATTTTTGAATTAAAAGAGCTTCTGGGAAAACAAGTTCCAACCGATGATACAAAATTAAAAATTGTAGGGGATCTGCTGGAGCCGGGAGATTTTGTTGTACTGGTTGTACCGATTGATTCGGCAGCACCAAAGGGAAGATTAATCCTGCCGCAGCAGCAGACCATACGGGATATCCTGGAAGCAGGAGCTGTTTCTATTGTAACCAGAGAGACCGAACTGGTGCAGACATTAGAAGGGCTTGGAAAAAAACCGAAGCTTGTCATTACGGATTCTCAGGCATTTAAGCAGGTATCCAAAGATACTCCGGATGACATTCTGTTAACGTCATTTTCCATTTTGTTCTCTCGCTTTAAAGGGGACTTGAAATTACAGGTAGAAGGTGCAAAAGCAGTTGAAAATCTGAAGGACGGAGACAGGATTCTGATGGCAGAGGGGTGTACCCATCACAGACAGTGTGGCGATATTGGTACAGTAAAGCTTCCAAGCTGGATTCGGAAGTACACAAAGAAAGAACTTATATTTGAAACAAGCAGTGGAACAGAGTATCCGGAAGATTTAAGCAGATATGCCATGGTGGTTCATTGTGGCGGTTGTATGCTTAATAAGCGGGAAATGCAGTTTCGTTTGAAGGAGGCACAGGCCCAGGGGATTCCGATTGTCAATTATGGTGTAATGATTGCTTACTTGAATGGAATTCTTAAAAGGAGTCTGGAACCATTTGAGAAAATGTAAAATAAGAATCAAAAAGGCTGTTTCTGGGACATGATTTTAAGTATCTGTATTCTAAAATGTATGATATGTTATAATAGTGA
Organism: uncultured Clostridium sp.; assembly: GCA_934438135.1. Taxonomy (GTDB): domain Bacteria; phylum Bacillota; class Clostridia; order Lachnospirales; family Lachnospiraceae; genus Clostridium_AI. The sequence goes on from CAKSBP010000017.1 coordinate 47,766, forward strand.
AGACGAGAAAAATGTGGAGGCGTAAAGTATGATAGAAGAAGCATTATGCAGACTGGTACAGTATGGTGTGAAAACAGAGCTGATGGAAGCAGCAGATAAAATTTATATAAAAAACCGTTTACTGGAATTATTAGGACTGGAAGATATAGATGAAGAGGTAGAGAAATCAGTGAAAGAGGAGACAAAAGAGGAATTAAGAGAAAAACTTCCGGAAATCCTGAAGGTTCTGACAGACTTTGCCGTAGAAACAGGCATTATGAAAGAAGACAGTCCGACTTATCGTGACTTATTTGATACCCGAATTATGGGTATGCTGGTGCCAAGACCAAGTGAGGTAATTCGGAAATTTTCTTCTTATTATAAAGAATCTCCCAAAAAGGCAACGGATTTCTTTTATAAATTCAGTCAGGATAGCAATTATATTCGAAGAGATCGGATTAGAAGAGATGAAAAATGGATTGCTAAAACCGCATATGGCGATTTAGATATCACCATTAATCTTTCTAAGCCGGAAAAGGATCCAAGAGCTATTGCAGCAGCAAGAAAAGCATCCCAGACAGCATATCCCAAATGTCAGCTTTGCATCCAGAATGAAGGTTATGCAGGGCGTGTCAATCATCCAGCGAGACAGAATCACCGTATTATTCCAATAACGATTGATGGCGGACAATGGGGGTTCCAGTATTCACCTTATGTATATTATAATGAACACTGTATCGTAATGAACAGTAAACATGTTCCGATGGAAATCAATCATGCTACCTTTGTAAAGCTGTTTGATTTTGTAAAACAATTCCCACATTATTTTGTTGGTTCTAATGCAGATCTTCTAATTGTGGGCGGTTCTATTTTGAGCCATGATCATTTCCAGGGTGGTAACTATGAGTTTGCTATGGCGAAAGCACCAGTAGAAACAGAATTTATTGTAACAGGATTTGAAAATGTTCAGGCTGGTATTGTAAAATGGCCGATGTCTGTTATTCGTTTGTCCGGCGAGGATACGCAAGAACTGATTGCACTTGCTGATAAGATTCTGAAAACATGGCGTAGTTATACAGATGAGGAAGCCTTTGTTTATGCAAAGACAGATGGGAAAGTACATAATACCATTACCCCAATCGCAAGAAAACGAAATGGAAAGTACGAATTGGATTTGGTACTTCGTAATAATATTACAACAAAGGAGCATCCGCTTGGCGTGTATCATCCACATGAAACACTGCATCATATCAAGAAGGAAAATATCGGTCTGATTGAAGTGATGGGACTGGCTGTATTACCATCCCGTTTAAAAGGAGAAATGGCGCAGTTAGAAGAAGCGGTTCTTACTGGAAAAGACTTAAGACAGGATGAAGTACTTTCCAAACATGCCGATTGGATCGATGAAGTGCTTCCAAAGTACGACAAGGTAACGGCAGAAAATATTCATGGAATTATTCAGAAGGAAATTGGAATTGTATTCTCGAAAGTATTGGAGGATGCTGGGGTTTATAAGAGGACAGAAGAAGGAAAGGCAGCGTTTTTGCGATTTGTGAAATCACTAGGATAAGGAGATGAATTGTTAGCGGTGTTGGTATAGTACTGCTTTTTGGTAAAGAAAGATAAAAAATATATTGTTGTATATGATGCACATAGATAAAAAACTATCTCCAGCCGTCATAAGAGAGTTGGAGATAGTTTTTTTATTGTATTTAATAAAAAGACGCTTAATAATTAAACTAAGTTGTTATACCAGTAAGTTGCCTGATTACCTCTTGTAGCATCCTGAGAAGAGTTTGCAGGTCTTTCATAGTTGTGTAAAAATGCACATGCAAGATAGTAAGCAGACTGTGTAGATTTTGTAAAGTTCTTGAAGCTTAAGTTATAAGAAGAAGTTGGATAGTATTGTTCGCCGGCACTTACTTCATATAAGATACGTTTTAACTGGCTGTCCATATTGGCAGCAGTATATCCCTTGCTGCTTGCCCAGTTCAGGTATTTTGTAGCAGGAGTCCACTGTACTAAACCAAAGCCGCCGCTTGTATTTCCGGATTTTAAACTCTGCCAGATACCTGGGTTAATGGTACTTTCTGTCTGCATGTTTCCTAACATACCGCAGACAGCATTTTTTGTCCAGCCTTGTCCACGTAAGTAGTCAAGAATGTACTGTGCATTTACTTTCATCTGGCTTATAGATAAGTAGCTGTTGCTGCAATATAAACCAGAAGGAGTAGGAGTCGTAGTACTTCCAGTTGGATATGTACTATATCCAAATAAATACTGCCAGGAAGTTGGTCCAATAATTCCGTCAGCGGAGATGCCCATTTTTGACTGGAATGTTTTTGCAGTGCTGGCTGAACCACTGCCGAAAGCACCGTCAACGGAGATGCTTTCGAATTTGCTTAATAAATACTGAGCAGCTCTTGCTGCGTAGTTGCTGACGCCATTTTGTACTGTAGCAACCATTGCAGAAAGAGTACCTTTACCTGCAATTCCGTCAGCAGAAAGTCCTTTTGCGGACTGGAAATTTGTAACTGCTGTTTTTGTGCCTGATCCAAAACTTCCGTCGATTGAAACAGAATATCCATGATATACGAGTAAACACTGTAATGCATAAACATTTTTTCCTGAATTGCCAGATTGTAAATTTGGCCATGATGGTGTAGCTGCCATAATAATTACCTACTTTCTATTTGTTTTTTAGAAATACTTTTTATCCTGCGCGCTGTTTAATAAGTATTTACACAAATAGAAAAAGGAAGATTTTGAAGGATTGTAAACAAGAAATGGTTATTTTGGAAAAAGAAGTTGAAGATATAGTAATAGAAGATGATAAAAAGTTCTTTTTAATATGAAATCTTTGCTAAAACCGACTTTCTTATGAATGCCTTGACTAACCCCACATATTAAATTATAATAATACGGTATGTAAAAAAGTATGGATAAACCAGAAGAAAAGAAGAAGAGAAAAGAGCGTGTGAAAATGGTAAGAAGCATGACTGGCTTTGGCAGATGCGAGGCTGTAACAAAAGAAAGAAAAATCGTCGTTGAAATGAAAGCGGTAAATCATCGTTACTGTGATTTATCTATTAAGCTGCCAAAAAAGTTTAATTCATTTGAAGCTGCTATCCGTAACATTTTAAAAGAATATGTTGTTCGTGGCAAGGTAGATGTTTTCATTACATATGAAGATTATACTGAAGCCTTTGAATGTGTAAAATATAATGAACAACTTGCAAAAGAATACTATAATAATCTGATGAAGATAGCAGATACCTTTCATTTGAAAAATGATGTCAGTATTCAGCTTTTGTCAAAATTTCCAGATGTGCTGACACTGGAAGAACAGTCTGTAGATGAAACACAGGTTTGGGAACAGATAGAAGAGGTAGTTCGGCAGGCTGCTAAGAATTTCCTAGATGCGAGAGAAAAAGAAGGAATGCATCTGAAAAAGGATATTACTGAGAAATTAAATGAAATGCTTGGACTTGTGGATACAATCGAATCCCGTTCTCCAAGTGTAGTAGAAGAATATCGTCAGAAGATTACAAAGAAGGCAGAAGACCTTCTTAGTGATACAAAAGTGGAAGAAAGCATTCTTGCTACAGAGATTATTCTGTTTGCAGATAAAATTTGTGTAGATGAAGAAACAGTAAGACTGAAAAGCCATATTGCCGGAATGCTGGATGCACTGGAAAAAGATGAAAGCATTGGTCGTAAGTTAGATTTTATTGCTCAGGAGATGAACCGTGAAGCAAATACGATTTTATCCAAAGCTTCCGATTTAGAGATTTCTAATATCGCGATTGATTTAAAAACCGGTATTGAAAAAATCAGGGAGCAGATTCAAAATATAGAATAGGGGCGTGAAGCCGATTATGAACTGTATGGTGAATATCGGATATGGTAACGTTGTAAATGCAAATAAAATAATCGCAATGATTAGTCCAGATGCTGCTCCGGTCAAGCGAATGATTCAGACGGCGAAGGATAATGGCACGGCAGTGGATGGAACCTGTGGCAGAAAGACAAAAGCAGTTCTCGTCATGGAGAATGGAATGATTGTACTTTCCGCACTTCTTCCAGAAACCATTAAGAGCCGTGTGAATAGCGATGCAGGTAAGGGTGAAGAATATGAAACATAGAGGCGTGTTAACTGTAGTTTCCGGATTTTCCGGTGCAGGTAAGGGAACCGTTATGAAAGAATTAGTCAGTAAACATGACTATAAGCTTTCTATTTCTGCAACAACCAGACTGCCGCGTGAAGGCGAAGTAGATGGTAGAGAATATTTCTTTTTGACAAGAGATAAGTTTGAGAGTATGATAAAAGAGGATCAGTTTATCGAACATGCAGAATACGTTGGAAATTATTATGGAACTCCGAAACAGTATGTAGAAGAACAGCTGGATGCTGGACATAATGTTATTCTTGAGATTGAAATCCAAGGTGCACTTCATGTAAAGGAAACATTTCCAGATGCACTGCTTTTGTTTATTGTTCCACCAAGTGCAGAGATTTTAAGACAGCGTCTGGTTGGCAGAGGAACAGAAGATGAAGAGACAGTAAACAAGCGTATGAAGCGTGCGGTTATTGAATCTGAGTATATGAGCCAGTATGATTATCTTGTAGTAAATGATAGACTGGAAGATTGTGTCGAAGCAGTTCATAATATTATTGTTGCAGAAAACAGCAAAATGAAATATAATGAAAAATTTGTCTGTGCTATGAAAGCACAGTTAGAGGCAATACAGAAAGGAGATAATTAGTATGTTACATCCATCTTATACTGATTTAATGGCAGTAGTAAACAGTGAAGTTGAACCAGGTGAGCAGAAAGTAGTAAACAGCAGATATTCTATTGTATTAGCTACTGCAAAAAGAGCAAGACAGATTATTGATGGTGAAAAGCCATTAGCAGATTCAAAATGTCCAAAGCCGCTATCTATTGCAGTGGAAGAGTTATATGAATCAAAAGTTAAAATCGTCAGTGACGAGGAAGAAATAAAAGAAGACTAAGAAAACTCAGCTGTTCCAGGCTTTTTTAAGCGTGGAACAGCTGTATTGCTACTATAGCGGTAAAACAGGTGCCAGTTGTGGTCTCCTGATACGATTCTAAAATGGAGTGAGTGTAAAGTGGACGTTGAACAGACTCAGACAGTGCAGGGAGAAAAAAAGGATAAAAAAAATAAATGGATAGGAATTGTAACGGAAGTTGTAATTTATGCCTGTCTTTTATTTGTATGTGCGTATATAATACCAAATTATGTAATCCAGAGAGCGCAGGTTTCTGGTCCATCTATGGAAAATACCCTGCAGAATGGGGATAATCTGCTGGTAGATAAAATCAGCAGCCGTTTTGGAGACTACAGTCGCTTTGACATTGTTGTGTTTTATCCCTATGGAAAAGAACAAAAAGATGAACATTTTGTAAAACGTGTCATAGGGCTTCCAGGGGAAACCATTCAGATTAAGGGAAGCGATATTTTCGTTGACGGCAAGAAATTAAAAGAAAATTATGGAAAACAGGCTATTACCTATCAAGGAATTGCATCGGAGCCGCTGATACTTGGTGAAGATGAATATTTTTTAATGGGAGATAACCGGGAAGTTAGTTATGACAGTAGATATGAAGAGATTGGTCCTGTACATAAAAGTCAGATAGATGGCAGGGCGGTTGTACGTATTTGGCCATTTCAAAAGATTGGCGTGTTGTGAAATGAGTTTCAAGGGATGAAACAAGAGGATTATGAGAAAGAAAAAGAGAGAAAGAGAAAGGGTATGTCATTCATAGGAAAACTGGCATTTTTCAAGGGAGATGGAGTTATGAACGAGGAAACGAAGGTAGAGCAGGACGAAAACGGGGGACAGCAGGAAAAGCAAGAAACGAAAAAGAATAAAGCCGCATCTATTATTGGAGAAATTCTTTTATACGTAGCTCTGTTTATTGTCTGTCTGGTAATTATTCCGAAGTATGTATTCTGTAAGTATACGGTGGATGGGCATTCCATGGATAATACGTTGTATGATGGACAGCAGCTGATTGGCGAAAAAGTCAGCTATCATTTTTCAAAACCAGACCGCTTTGATATTGTAGTTATTCAGCCTTATGAAGAAGAAAAAGATAACTACTATGTAAAGAGAATTATCGGCCTTCCAGGAGAAACTGTGGAAGTAAAGGATAATACGATTTTAATCAATGGCGAGGCAATTAAAGATACACACAAGCTGGAAGAGATGGATGTTCAGCATGTAGGACCGATTACATTAGGCAATGATGAATATTTTGTAATGGGTGATAATCGAAACATCAGTGATGACAGCAGGGATCCAGAGATAGGACCAATTCCAGAAGAACGTATTGTAGCACATATTGTAGTACGTGTCTGGCCATTTAATAAAATGAGGACATTTTCTTAAAAAGAAGGAGAGAATAAGATGGGCAATGAAAAGAAATTACGTCCGGTGCAGATATTCAACCGTTCTGGATGGTTTCTGTTTATGCTTTTTATAATAATGACGATTGCACAGGTGATAATTACGATCCCGGTGACATTACTGAAACCGGAAATTGCTTCTGATAATACGTTTCTAATTATACTAAGTGCGGTTACGTATTATGTGATAGCCTTTCCTTGTTTTGTACTGGCTATGAGGACAGTGCCGGATTCTCCAAAGCGAGAGAAGAAAAAACTGAGTGTATTCCAGTTCTTTGGATGGTTTTTTATCAGCTTTGCAGTTATCAACATTGCCAATCTGGTAAATGTGGCGTTTGCAGCTGTATATGAGCTGGTATTTCATACAGAGTATGTAGATACCCTAAATCAGATTATGACGAAGGCGGATTTGCCAACACTTATAGTAACTGTATTTCTGGCACCGATTTTTGAAGAACTGACTTTCCGGTATTTTCTGTTGAATAAAATCCGGAAGTATGGAGATAAGGCTGCAATTCTGACAACTGGTCTTTTATTTGGATTATTCCATATGAATTATTCTCAGTTTATTTATGCGACAGCACTAGGTTTTGTATTTGCCTATGTTGTATTAAAGACAAATCGGATTCATTATTCCATTGGGCTTCACATGTTGGTGAACTTCTTTGGAGGAACAGCAGGAATGTATGTAGAGCAGTCCGGTTCAAAGCTATTAAATATTGTATTTTATGTGCTTTATTTTGCCATGATTATTGCAGGAATTGTTTATTTTGCTTTTACGATAGAAAAAGTTCATCTGGAGGCTGGGGAAGAAACAATGGAACGACCGTTTTGTGAGGCAGGATTAAATCCAGGAATTTTAACCTTTTCAGTAATATGCTTTATTATGATGCATGCAACGTTAGCAATGCAGATTTTGACGCAGATGATGAAAAGCGGTGGTATGATATAGAAAATGGATAATGGGTTCCAGAAATGGGATCCATTTCTTATGTGATAGGCTGTTTTATTTGAATGAAGCTGTAGTTTAATGACCTATCACATAAGACGCTCCGCGGGAAGTGCACTCGCGGGAATGGAAGTTTGCCGCTAGAGAACAGCGGCACCCGCTCGGCGCGAAGAAAGTGTGTATTCTTCAGAGGATAATTTAAATGGAGGTTATGTGAATACACACTTTCTTATGTGATAGAGTTTTGCTAAATATACGAAAAATGCGGTGTTTGTGCAGAAGGTGTTCATATTGTTTGACACCTATTTTATCTTGGATTATAATTAACCCATGATTTTATAGGAGGAAATCCCGATTTCCGATGAAGTTTAGGAATCAATTGAAAAAGAGTTAAAAGGAGATAGAATATGAAATTTACAAAAATGCATGGTTGTGGAAATGATTATATATATGTAAACTGTCTGGAAGAAAAGGTGCCAAATCCAGTAGAGGCGGCAAAGAAGTTAAGTGACAGACATTTTGGAATTGGTTCAGATGGATTGATTCTGATTCATCCATCCGATAAGGCAGATTTCCGTATGGAGATGTACAATGCAGATGGTTCTGAAAGTGCTATGTGCGGAAATGGTGTGCGTTGTATCGCAAAATATGTATATGATTACGGTTTAACCGATAAGACAAAAGTGGAACTGGAAACAAAAGCCGGTATCAAATACCTGGATTTAAAAGTGGAAAATGGAAAAGTATCTATGGTAACCGTCGATATGGGCGAACCAATTCTTGTACCAAGAGATATTCCAGTTGCATCGGATAAAGAACGCGTCATTGCAGAACCAATTACGGTTGGTGGAACGGATTATGAATTTACCGCCGTTTCCATGGGAAATCCTCATGCCGTTGTATTTGTAGAAGATACCGAATCCATCGATATTGAAGAAATCGGGCCTAAGTTTGAATTTCATGAAATGTTTCCAGAACGTGTGAATACCGAATTTATTCAGATTGTGGATAAAAAACGTATTAATATGAGAGTTTGGGAACGTGGAACTGGTGAAACACTTGCCTGCGGAACCGGTGCATGTGCCAGTGTAGTAGCCTGTGTGTTAAACGGTTTGACAGATAATGAAGTATTTGTACATCTATTGGGCGGAGATTTACTGGTAAAGTACGACCAGAAACAGAACAAAGTATTTATGACTGGACCTGCTGTTACCGTATTTGACGGAGAAGTAGAGATATAGAAAAAAATCGGAGAGGAAATGGTAACATGCTTTTATCAAAATTAATTGAAAAATTGGACTACCGCATGATTTGCGGAAATATCGAGAATGATATTAATAAGCTGGTGTATGATTCCAGAAAGGTAGAAAAGGGAGATGTATTTGTCTGTATCAGCGGTGCAGTCTGTGATGGACATAAATTTATTCCTCAAGTGGTGGAAAAAGGTGCGAGTGCCATTATCGTGGAAAAGGATGTTGAGCCAATAGAAGGCGTTTCTATTGTGAAAGTAGACAGTACAAGAAAAGCTCTTGCTTATGCCGCAGCTGCATACTTTGATTATCCTGCAGAGCACTTAAAGACAATTGGTATTACCGGAACCAAAGGAAAGACAACAACCACTTATATGGTAAAATCCATTCTGGAAAATGCTGGATTCAAGACAGGGTTGATTGGGACGATTGAAACAATTATTGAAAATGAAAGAATTCCAGCGTGCAATACAACACCGGAATCTTATGTTGTACAGGAGACATTCCGTAAAATGGTGGATGCTGGATGTGAATGCGTAGTTATGGAAGTGTCCTCTCAGGGACTCATGTTAGACCGTGTTGGTGGATTTGTATTTGATTATGGTATCTTTACAAACTTAGAGCCAGATCATATTGGACCAAATGAACACAAAGATTTAGACGAATATATCAGCTGTAAGGCAAAATTATTCTCTCAGTGTAAAGTTGGTATTTTAAATGCGGATGACAGCCACTTAGAGAAAATTCTTGCAAATCATACTTGTCAGGTAGAAACATTTGGTTTCTCCCAAAAAGCAGATTTGCGTGCAGAAAATATGCATCTGTGGAGAAAACAGGGAAGTCTTGGAATCGGTTATCATATTAAAGGACTTCTGGATATGGAAGTATCTATTGACATTCCAGGTAAATTCAGTGTATACAATTCTTTAGCTGCCATTGCAATCTGTAGACACTTTGGTGTAAATGAAGAAAATATTTTAAAAGCATTGAATAATATCCGGGTAAAAGGAAGAGTAGAACTTGTAAAAGTTTCTGATAAATATACGTTGATGATTGACTATGCTCACAATGCTATGGCATTAGAAAGCCTTCTTTCTACCTTAAGAGAATACAAACCACATCGCCTTGTATGTATGTTTGGATGTGGAGGAAACCGTTCCAAACTAAGAAGATATGAAATGGGCGAGGTTTCTTCGAAGATGGCAGATTTATCCGTTATTACATCAGATAATCCTCGTGATGAAGAGCCAATGGATATTATCAATGATATTTTAACTGGTGTTCATAAAGCTGATGGAAAATATGAAACCATTGCAGACCGAAAAGAAGCAATCCGTTTCTGTATGGAACATGCGGAAGAAGGCGATATTGTGATTCTTGCTGGAAAAGGACACGAAGATTATCAGGAAATCAAAGGCAAAAAGTATCATATGGATGAAAGAGAACTGATTGCTGACATTCTTGCCGGACGTTAGGACGGAAATAAAAAATAAGGAGGTATGGCATATGTATGCGGATATTATTGTAGACATATCCCACGAAAATCTGGATAAGACGTATCAGTATGCGATACCTGAACAATTATTAGCGAAAGCAAAACCAGGTGCTCAGGTTCTTGTTCCGTTTGGGAAAGGGAATCGGGTCATAAAAGGATATATTGTCGGGCTTTCCAGTGAACCAGACTGGGACCCGGCAAAAATTAAACCATTACAGGAAATTGTAGAAAGCGGACTTGTAATCGAATCTCATTTGATTAGTCTTGCCTATTGGATTAAGGATAATTATGGGGCGACCATGAACGATGCTCTAAAGACGGTAATTCCGGTAAAGTCAAAGGTAAAGGCGAAAGAAAAGAAACAAATCGTTCTTTCTGTGGACAAAGAAATGGGATTTTTTTATCTGGGCGAATACCGAAGAAAGAAGCATACTGCAAAGGTAAGGCTTTTGGAAGCACTTTTGCAGAATGGTGTACTCAATCAGGAAATTGTTGTCGGAAAATTAAATATTTCCAGAGAAACTATAAAGGCACTGGAACGGGATAAAGTGATACGGGTGGAAACACAGCAGATGTATCGGAATCCAATTGCGTTTCAAAAGGATACTAGAAAAGATATTATTTTGAATCAAAGCCAGCAGGCAATTGCTTCAGATATTATTAGAGAATATGAAGCTGGAATCCGGAAAACCTATCTGATTCATGGAATTACAGGAAGTGGAAAGACTGAGATTTATATGGAGGTCATCAGCCATGTAATTTCTCAGGGAAAGCAGGTTATTATGTTGATTCCAGAAATTTCCCTCACTTATCAGACGGTGATGCGCTTCTGCCATCGGTTCGGTGAACGGGTATCATTCCTTCATTCGAAACTTTCTGGAGGGGAGCGTTATGATCAGTATCTTCGGGCAAAAAGAGGTGAAATCGATGTGATGATTGGACCTAGGTCTGCCTTATTTACGCCGTTTCAGAATCTAGGTCTTATTCTTATTGATGAAGAACATGAGGCAAGTTATAAAAGTGAAACACCTCCAAAATACCACGCTAGGGAAACAGCTATTGAACGGGCAAGGCTGACAGGAAGCAGTGTGATTTTGGGTTCAGCCACTCCATCTGTAGATAGTTATAAAAAAGCAATGGATGGAGAATATAAATTATATCATCTTACGGAGCGTGCAGGCCACGCCAAACTGCCAAAAGTCTGGGTTGTGGATCTTCGTGAGGAATTGAAAAAGAAAAATCGTTCTATTTTCAGCGAAAAGCTGAGAGAATTGATGATAGACAGATTACAGAAGAAACAGCAGATTATGCTGTTTCTTAATCGAAGAGGTTATGCAGGATTTATTTCCTGCAGAAGCTGTGGACATGTGATGAAATGTCCACATTGTGATGTCTCATTAAAATCCCATATCAATGGGAAACTCGTCTGCCATTACTGCGGACATGAAGAGCCATATCCAAAAGTCTGTCCATCCTGTGGGTCAAAATATATTGCCGGATTCGGAACTGGAACCCAGAAGGTAGAGGAAATGGTAAAGAATGAATTCCCATATGCAAGAATACTTCGTATGGATACGGATACGACATCTCAAAAAGGCGGTCATGAGAAAATTTTATCTGCCTTTGCAAATCAGGAAGCAGATATTTTAATTGGAACTCAGATGATTGTAAAGGGACATGATTTCCCAAATGTTACATTAGTCGGGGTACTTGCCGCAGATTTATCATTGTTTTCATCCGATTATAGTGCAGGAGAGCGTACTTTTCAGCTGTTAGCTCAGGCATCCGGTCGGGCCGGGCGCGGTGAAAAAGAAGGTGAAGTTGTCATTCAGACCTATAATCCAGATAACTACAGTATCATTGCTGCTGCAAAAGAGAATTATGAATCTTTTTACCAGCATGAAATTACATTCCGGAAGCTGATGTCCTATCCGCCGGTATCCCACATGGTGGCGGTTATGGTAACGTCTAAAGATGATGGATTTGCAGAGCGCATGTCAAGGCTTCTTCTAGAAAGGGTAAAGGAAAACAATGATGATATGAGCATAAAACCGATTGGTCCCGTAAAGGCGGTTGTCGGCAGAATAAATGATATTTACAGATGGATGATTTACCTTAAATGTGAGGAATATGATCTGTTAAAACATGCAAAGGATGAACTGGAAGATTATATGAAAGAGAATGAAAACTTTAAAAAGTGTCTTGTACAGTTCGATTTTGACCCAATACACAGTTATTAGAAAGAGAGGAAAAGATATGGCATTAAGAAATATTAGAAAAATCGGGGATCCGATTCTAAACAAACAGGCAAAAGAAATTAAGGAAATGACACCAAAGATTAAGGAATTAATTGAGGATATGCTGGATACTATGTATGATGCTCAGGGGGTTGGTCTTGCAGCACCTCAGGTTGGCATTTTGAAACGTCTTGTTGTAATTGATTGTTCCGAAGAGGGAGATGCTCCGATTATTCTGATCAATCCAGAGATTATTGAAACAAGTGGTTCTCAGACAGGCTACGAAGGATGTTTAAGTGTACCTGGAAAATCCGGTATTGTTACCAGGCCAAATTATGCAAAAGTAAAAGCATTAAATGAAAATATGGAACCAATCGAAGTAGAAGGAACAGAACTTCTTGCAAGAGCATTATGTCATGAAATTGACCACTTAGGCGGGCATCTTTATGTAGAAAAAGTAGAAGGTGAGTTGTTGGATAACAGCACATTGATAGAAGATGAAGAATAAAAGAAGGCCAGATTAGGAGGGCATTTTATGAGAGTAGTATTTATGGGGACGCCGGATTTTTCCGTACCGACCCTTCAAAGTTTAATTGACGAAAAATATGACGTTGTGGGCGTTGTAACCCAGCCGGATAAACCAAAAGGCAGAGGCAGAACAATGCAGTTTACACCAGTAAAGGAACTGGCAGTCAAATATAGTATTCCGGTTTTACAGCCAGTGAAACTGAAAAATGATGATGTATTTTTTGAAGAACTGAAGGCTCTGAAACCAGATGTAATCGTAGTAATTGCATTTGGACAGATTCTTCCAGATAGAGTGCTTGAACTTCCAAAGTATGGTTGTATTAATATTCATGCATCCCTGCTTCCAAAATATAGAGGAGCAGCACCAATTCAATGGGCTATACTGAATGGAGAAAAAGAGACTGGAGTTACTACCATGATGATGGATTCTGGATTGGATACTGGGGATATGATTCTAAGAAAAGTCATTCCAATCGAAGAAAAAGAAACTGGTGGAAGCCTTTTTGATAAATTAGCTTATGCTGGTGGGGATTTAATTATTGAGACTCTCAAACAAGCAGAAGCAGGCACGTTAAAACGAATTCCACAGAATAACGATGAATCCAATTATGTTTCTATTATTAAGAAAGAATATGGACGTATGGACTTTACGAAATCAGCGCTGGAATTAGAGCGTCTGATTCGGGGATTAAATCCTTGGCCAAGTGCATTTACATCTCTTCATGGAAAGACATTAAAGGTTTGGGATGCGGATGTAGTAGAAACTGTTTCCGAAGAAAAACCGGGAACAATTCTTTCGGTGGATAAAGACAGCTTTACCGTTATGACAGGAGAAGGAGCACTTAAGATTCTGGAACTTCAGTTAGAAGGAAAGAAACGAATGATGACAGAAGCGTTTTTACGTGGATATAAGTTAGAAACAGGAGAAATGCTTGGTTAGGAGGTAATAACATGGGCTATCGTTATTATGGAATGTTTTATGATCCAACCTATATTCTGATTATTATAGGTGTATTATTGTCACTTGCAGCATCTGGTTATGTAAAATCAACGTATGCAAAATACAACAGAGTCTATTCCCGTTCAGGAAGTACAGCAGCAGAGGCTGCACAGAGGATTTTAAACATTGCGGGAATTTATGACGTAAGAATTGAACGGATTGCTGGTGATTTAACGGATCATTACGATCCAAGGAACAAAGTGCTTCGTCTATCGGATTCTGTGTATTCCAGCACGTCCGTAGCGGCACTTGGGGTTGCAGCACATGAATGCGGCCATGCCGTGCAGCATGCCAAAGGATATGTGCCTTTAACTCTTAGGAATGCCATTGTTCCTGTTGTAAATTTCGGTGCTAACATTTCCTGGCCATTGATTTTAGTTGGTATTTTCTTACGAGGTCAGACTTTAATCAGCTTAGGAATTTTTATGTTCTGTCTGGTTGTATTATTTCAGCTGGTAACACTTCCAGTGGAGTTTAATGCGTCAAGCCGTGCCTTAAAACTTCTGCAAAAAGGCGGTATTTTAGGAAATGATGAAATTTCCAAATCCAGAAAGGTGCTTTGCGCAGCAGCCCTTACTTATGTGGCATCTGCCTTGGCATCTATTCTGCAGCTGTTACGACTGATTATTTTATTTGGAGGAAGAAAAAACGATGACTAAAAACAGCACTACTGTAAATGTGCGGGAGCTTGCCATGGAAGCACTTCTGATGGTATTTGAAGAAAAGAAAACAAGCAGTGAGGTACTAGGAGGGATTCTGAAAAAATATCAGTACCTGCCAAAACAGGATCGTGCTTTTTTATCCAGACTGTCGGAAGGAACCATGGAATGTGCGATTGAACTGGACTTTATCATAAATCAGTTTTCTAAAGTGAAGGTGAAAAAGATGAAGCCGGTTATCCGTACCGTCATCCGTATGGGAACGTATCAGATTCTTTATATGGATCAGGTTCCAGACAGTGCTGCCTGTAATGAATCCGTCAAACTGGCAGAACGAAAAGGATTCCGGAATTTAAAAGGATTTGTAAACGGTGTTCTTCGTAATATCAGTAGAAATAAGGATTCGTTAACTTATCCAGACCCGAAAAAAGATTTATCGGCTTATCTGAGTGTGAAATATTCCATGCCACAGTGGCTGGTAGATATGTGGCTTACAGATTATAAGCAGGCTGATGTAGAAAAGATGCTTGCATCCTTTATCGAAGAAAGCGAAACAACGATTCGAGTAAATACAAGAAAAACAGATATGCAGGCTTACCGTAAGTTGTTATCAGAAGCTGGAATTGAAGTCAGCAATGGAAATTATGTGAAAGAAGCACTGCATATAAAAAAATATAATTACATCAATACTGTTCCAGGATTTTCAGAAGGAATGTTTACCGTACAGGATGAAAGTTCCATGCTTTCCGTACTTTGTGCTGGAATCCAAGAAGGAATGGATATTCTAGATGTCTGTGCGGCACCAGGAGGAAAATCCCTATTTGCAGCATGGCTCTTAAATGGAACCGGAAGCATTATGGCATGCGATGTATCTGAATATAAAACGGCACGAATTGAAGAAAATGCAAAACGGCTTGGATATGAGAATCTGGTAACAAAAGTAAAGGATGCAACGGTACTTGATTCGACTCTAGTTGGCACAAAGGATTTAGTTATTGCCGATGTTCCATGTTCCGGACTTGGTGTTATCGGGAAAAAGCCGGACATTAAGTATAATTGTACGAAAGAAGGAATAAATAATTTAGTAGAGGTACAGCGTGCTATTTTAGCGAATGTTCAGGAATATGTAAAAGAAAACGGAGTTTTGATGTTCAGTACCTGTACAGTCTGTGAGCAGGAAAATATGGAGAATGTATTCTGGTTCCTTGAGAACTTTTCGTTTGAACTGGAATCTATTACACCGTATCTTCCAGATGAACTATGTGGAGAAAGCACGGATGCCGGATATTTAAAACTGCTTCCAGGCATTCATAAAACCGATGGCTTCTTTGTAGCCAGATTTAGAAAGAGAAAATAAAATGGAAAAAAAAGACTTAAAGTCATACACATATGACGAATTAACAGAAGAATTTAAGCAGTTGGGGGAAAAAACGTTTCGAGGAAAACAGGTTTATGACTGGATGCATAAAAAGCTGGTAACTGATTTTGATGACATGACAAACCTTTCCAAAGAACTTCGAGGAAAGCTGAAAGAAACTTACTGCCTTCCAGGAGTAAAAATGATTGACAGCCGTACTTCCAAAGATGGCGAGACAACTAAATTTCTGTTTCAGCTTTCGGATAATCGTGTGATTGAAAGTGTTTTAATGAAATACCATCACGGAAATAGTGTGTGTATTTCTTCTCAGGTTGGCTGCCGTATGGGCTGCCGCTTCTGTGCATCCACTTTAGGCGGCTTAGAACGTAATCTGCTTTCGTCTGAGATGCTCAGCCAGATATATGAAATTCAGAGAATCAGCGGGGAAAGGGTTTCTAATGTTGTTGTAATGGGAACCGGAGAACCCCTTGATAATTTTGATAACCTGATTCGGTTTATTACCATTCTTACCGATGAGCATGGGTTAAATATCAGTCAGCGGAATATTACAGTTTCGACCTGCGGACTTGTAGATAAAATCAAGAAGCTGGAAGAACAGGATTTACAGATTACACTTGCGATTTCCCTCCATGCGCCAAATGATGAAATGAGAAAAACATTAATGCCGGTGGCAGGCAGATACAGTGTAAAACAGATTTTAGAGGCATGTCATTCTTATTATAATAAGACAGGCAGAAGAATTACGTTTGAGTACAGTTTAGTAGAAGGTGTAAATGACTCCGAAGAAAGTGCAGGAGAACTGGCAAGATTGGTGAAGGGACTGAATTGTCATATTAACCTGATTCCTGTTAATCCGATTAAGGAAAGAAGCTTTCGTCATTCTTCTATGCAGTTTATACAAAAATTCAAAAATATACTTGAAAAAAATAGAATTAATGTTACTATTAGAAGAGAAATGGGTGCGGACATTGATGCTGCCTGTGGGCAGTTAAGAAAAAGTTATATGGACGATATGCAAAAGGGGGATTGACAGTGAAAGCATTTTCCGTTACTAATATCGGTATGAAAAGGAAAGTGAATCAGGATTATGTATATTGCAGCGAAACCTCTATCGGTAGTCTTCCAAACTTATATATCGTAGCAGACGGCATGGGAGGGCATCGAGCAGGAGATTTTGCATCAAAGTGCTGTGTGGAGTCGATAGTTGAAGAGGTAAAAAAGGCTCATCTTACATCACCCGTCAGCATATTGAATGAGGCGATACAGAAAGCCAATGAAATTGTACTAAGGGAATCAAAGGCGAATGAAAAATACGAGGGAATGGGGACCACTGTTGTTGCAGCCACGATTGTAAATCAGACTCTACATGTGGGAAACATAGGAGATTCCAGACTGTATGTGATAAAAGATGACATAGAGCAGATTACAGAGGATCATTCTCTGGTAGAGACCATGGTAAGAACGGGCGAGATTATGCGGGAAGATGCCAAACATCATCCAAATAAAAATATTATTACCAGGGCATTAGGGACAAACAAAGAAGTGAAGGCAGATTTTTTTGAAGTAAAGCTTGATAAGGGAGATCAGGTTTTACTTTGTTCAGATGGTCTTTCTAATATGGTAGATGATTATGAGATTGCAAAGATTGTAAATAAGAACAAAGATGTTGAGGCGTCTTCGCTGGAACTAATTCGCGTGGCGAATGAACATGGTGGAACAGATAACATCGGTATTGTTATGATACAGGTTTAATTTGAGCATGATAAATGGAACAGGTATTTAAGGAGGAAAACTATGGTTAGACCAGGGATGCTCATAAGTGATAGGTATGAGATCATTGAAAAAGTCGGATCTGGCGGCATGGCTGATGTTTACAAGGCAAAATGTCATCGTTTAAACCGATATGTAGCAATTAAGATATTAAAAGCGGAATATAGCGAAGATAAAAGTTTTGTAGAGAAGTTCCGTGGGGAGGCACAGTCAGCAGCCAGACTGTCTCACCCGAATATTGTAAATGTTTATGATGTCGGAGATGACGATGGACTTTATTATATTGTCATGGAACTGGTGGAAGGAATCACCTTAAAAAATTTCATTGAGAGAAAAGGAAAACTGGAAGTAAAAGAAGTACTGGGCATTTCCATACAGATTGCACAGGGAATGGAAGCTGCTCATGCGAATCATATTATTCATAGGGATATTAAGCCACAGAATATTATTATTTCCAGGGATGGAAAAGTAAAAGTAACCGATTTTGGTATTGCCAAAGCAGCAACATCTAATACGATTACTTCAAATGCCATGGGTTCCGTTCATTATATTTCACCGGAACAGGCAAGAGGTGGATACAGTGATGAGAAGAGTGATATTTATTCTTTAGGTATCACGATGTATGAAATGTTATGTGGAAGAGTACCATTTACTGGAGATAATACAATTTCTGTTGCACTTC